>NZ_JBIVKZ010000001.1:0-898954 GCF_044751025.1 Streptomyces sp. NPDC088747 | reverse complement strand
GGTTGATAGGCCAGATGTGGAAGCCTCGTAAGGGGTGAAGCTGACTGGTACTAATAGGCCGAGGGCTTGTCCTCAGTTGCTCGCGTCCACTGTGTTGGTTCTGAAACCACGAACAACCGTTGTAGCCATGCCACGGCTCCGGTTTGACAGTTTCATAGTGTTTCGGTGGTCATAGCGTGAGGGAAACGCCCGGTTACATTCCGAACCCGGAAGCTAAGCCTCATAGCGCCGATGGTACTGCAGGGGGGACCCTGTGGGAGAGTAGGACGCCGCCGAACTAAACGTAGAGCTCCGGCTCTTGGGCACCAAACCCAAGAGCCGGAGCTTTTTTGTTTTCTGGCGTCGGCTCCACCCCTCCGCACAGCAGGATGTGTGCTGCGGGTAAGGTCAGGGGGCATCGTTGGCTCGTTTCCCACAGGAGGCCCCCGGGTGGAGGTCCAGGAGACCCGCGTCCAGACAGACCGGGTCCTCACCATCCCGAACATCCTCAGCATGGCTCGCCTCGTCGGCGTGCCCGTGTTCCTGTGGCTGATTCTCTGGCCCGAGTTCGGCGGCCCCAAGAGCGATGGATGGGCACTGCTGGTGCTCATGCTGAGCGGCATCAGTGACTATCTGGACGGGAAGCTCGCCCGTCGCTGGAACCAGATCAGCAACCTCGGCCGGCTGCTCGACCCCGCGGCCGACCGGCTCTACATTCTGTCCACCCTTGTGGGCCTCACCTGGCGCGAGATTCTCCCGCTGTGGTTGACCGCCGTACTACTGGCACGTGAGCTGGTCCTGCTGGTGATGGTGGGCATCCTCAGGCGCCACGACTATCCGCCGCCCCAGGTGAACTTCCTGGGGAAGGCAGCTACCTTCAACCTGATGTACGCCTTCCCGTTGTTGCTGCTCAGTGACGCAAGTGGGTGGATCGCGTCACTCGGTGCTATTTTCGGATGGGCGTTCGCTGGATGGGGTACAACCCTGTACTGGTGGGCAGGAGTCCTCTATGTGGTTCAGGTCCGCCGCCTAGTCAGGGCGGATGCCACGACCGATTGAGCTCGCCCATTACGTGGCTGTAGCGGCTCGCTGGCCCGCGGATGAGATGTGCGGGACAATTTGGACGGGTGAAGTCGGTTAGACCGTCGTCTCTTCAAGGAGGACGCTTCCGACATGAAGGCCGTCGTGATGGCCGGAGGCGAAGGCACGCGCCTTCGCCCAATGACCTCAAGCATGCCCAAGCCGCTCCTGCCGGTGGCCAACCGGCCGATCATGGAGCACGTGCTACGGCTGCTCAAAAGGCATGGGCTCAACGAGACCGTCGTTACTGTTCAGTTCTTGGCCTCCCTCGTCAAGAACTACTTCGGTGACGGCGAGGAGCTCGGCATGGAGCTCACTTATGCCAATGAGGAGAAGCCACTCGGTACTGCCGGGAGTGTCAAGAACGCCGAGGAGGCGTTGAAGGACGACACCTTCCTCGTGATCTCCGGTGATGCCCTGACCGACTTCGACCTCACCGATCTCATCAATTTCCACAAGGAGAAGGGCGGACTCGTCACCGTCTGCCTGACACGCGTACCGAACCCCCTGGAATTCGGCATCACCATCGTCGACGAAGAGGGCAAGGTCGAGCGCTTCCTGGAGAAGCCGACCTGGGGCCAGGTCTTCTCCGACACGGTGAACACCGGTATTTACGTCATGGAGCCCGAGGTCTTCGACTATGTCGACGCCGACGTCTCCGTCGACTGGTCCGGTGACGTCTTTCCTCAGCTGATGAAGGAAGGCAAGCCCATCTACGGCTATATCGCCGAGGGCTACTGGGAGGACGTCGGCACTCACGAGAGCTATGTGAAGGCGCAGGCGGACGTTCTGGAGGGCAAGGTCGACGTCGAACTCGACGGCTTCGAGATCTCGCCGGGCGTATGGGTCGCCGAGGGTGCCGAAGTGCACCCCGACGCCGTACTGCGCGGTCCGCTCTACATCGGTGACTACGCCAAGGTCGAGGCGGACGCCGAGATCCGCGAGCACACCGTCATCGGATCCAACGTCGTCGTCAAGACGGGCGCCTTCCTGCACCGGGCCGTCGTGCACGACAACGTGTACATCGGCCAGCACAGCAATCTGCGCGGGTGCGTGATCGGTAAGAACACCGACATCATGCGTGCCTCGCGCATCGAGGACGGCGCCGTCATCGGCGACGAGTGTCTCGTCGGCGAAGAATCGATCATTCAGGGAAACGTACGGGTCTACCCGTTCAAGACCATCGAGGCCGGCGCGTTCGTCAACACGTCGGTGATCTGGGAGTCCCGGGGTCAGGCGCATCTGTTCGGCGCTCGCGGAGTGTCCGGGATCCTGAACGTGGAGATCACTCCCGAACTCGCCGTACGGCTCGCGGGAGCGTACGCGACGACGCTCAAGAAGGGCTCCACCGTCACGACGGCGCGTGACCACTCCCGAGGCGCCCGTGCGCTGAAGCGGGCGGTCATCTCGGCGCTGCAGGCCAGCGCCATCGACGTACGAGACCTGGAGAACGTACCGCTGCCGGTTGCCAGGCAGCAGACGGCCAGAGGCAGCGCGGGCGGGATCATGATCCGGACGACGCCCGGTGTGCCGGACTCGGTCGACATCATGTTCTTCGACGGGCAGGGTGCGGATCTGTCGCAGGCGAGTCAGCGGAAGCTGGACCGGGTGTTCGCGCGGCAGGAGTACCGGCGTGCGTTCCCCGGCGAGATCGGGGACCTGCATTTCCCGGCCAGCGTGTTCGACTCGTACACCGGGTCTCTGCTGCGGAACGTGGACACGACCGGGATCGCCGAGTCGGGGCTCAAGGTCGTCGTGGACGCCTCGAACGGAAGCGCGGGTCTCGTGCTTCCCAGCCTGCTCGGCAAGCTCGGAGTCGACTCGCTGGTCATCAACCCCGGCCTGGACGAGTCCAGGCCGACGGAGACCGCGGATGCACGGCGGTCCGGGCTTGTGCGGCTCGGCGAGATCGTGGCGTCCGCGCGGGCGGCGTTCGGGGTGCGATTCGACCCTGTCGGTGAGCGGCTCTCGCTCGTCGACGAGAAGGGGCGGATCATCGAGGACGACCGGGCTCTGCTGGTGATGCTCGACCTGGTCGCCGCTGACCGGCGCAGTGGTCGGGTGGCGCTTCCGGTGACCACCACGCGGATCGCCGAGCAGGTGGCGGCGTACCACGGCACCCAGGTGGACTGGACGACGACCTCTCCGGACGACCTGACGCGGGTCGGGCGCGAGGACTCGACGATCTTCGGTGGCGACGGGCGGGGTGGGTTCATCATCCCGGAGTTCAGCGGCGTCTTCGACGGTGCGGCGGCGTTCGTGCGCCTCATCGGGCTGGTGGCGCGGACGCAGCTCACGCTCAGCCAGATCGACGCCCGGATTCCGCGGGCGCATGTC
This sequence comes from Streptomyces sp. NPDC088747, assembly GCF_044751025.1. Taxonomy (NCBI): domain Bacteria; kingdom Bacillati; phylum Actinomycetota; class Actinomycetes; order Kitasatosporales; family Streptomycetaceae; genus Streptomyces; species Streptomyces sp. NPDC088747. Next base: position 895,558 of record NZ_JBIVKZ010000001.1, on the reverse strand, counting down.
CTCAAGCGGGACCTCGCCACTCCCTGGGCCGTCAAGGGACTCGTCATGCGGCGGGTCGTGGAGGAGGCCGGTGACCGGTTCGTGGACACGACCGACGGCGTTCGGGTCGTGGAGACCGACGGGCGCTGGGTGATGGTTCTGCCGGATCCCGCCGAGGCGGTCACGCATCTGTGGGCAGAAGGGCCCGACGACGCCTCCGCGGAGGCGCTGCTCGACGAGTGGGCGGCGGTCGTGGACAGCGCCGGCCGCTGAAACGCACAACACGCGCGCGTGCCGGACAAGAGCCCCCAAGGGGGCCTGTCCGGCACGCCGGTGGGGCCATTCGGAGGTAGGGCCCGCGACGTGCGACGATGTGCGGCATGCCGCAGCAGCCCCCCGTTCGGAGCAGTCCTACGCGCCCTTCGCGCCCGGACGCCTCCATGTCGCTGCTCACCAATGTCATGGACCACAGCCTCGACGACGGGTACGCGGAGGCGACCGCCCGTAAGCAGGCAGAGGGCACCAGCGGTATGCCGAAGACGGTGCGGGCGAAGCTCGGGCTCGCGGTCGGGCTGGTTCTCGCCGCACTGGTGGTGACCCTGGGAGCGGCGAACGCGCGGATCTCGGCACCTGTCATCGCCAAGGAGCGCCAGGAACTGATCGACCGTATCGAGGGCGAGACCACCTCCGCCGACAAGCTCGAGGACGACGTCGACACCCTGCGAGCCGATGTGAGCGCGCGGCAGCGTGAGGCGCTGAAGGCCGACGGGGGCAGCGAACAGGCCGATCTGGTGGGCCTCCTGTCCGGTGCGACCGCCGTGCACGGCCCCGGCGTGAAACTCGTCGTCGACGACGCCGAGGAAGCGAGTCAGGGCGGCGACGGTGATCCGCGGGAGACCTCCGGGTTCTCCGACACCGGACGGGTCCGCGACCGTGACATGCAGCGGGTCGTCAACGGGATGTGGGAATCGGGCGCCGAGGCCATCTCCGTCAACGGCCAGCGGCTGACCGCCCTGTCGGCGATCCGGGCCGCGGGTGACGCGATACTGGTCGACAACAAACCGCTCGTGCCGCCGTACACGGTGCTCGCCGTGGGGGACGGCAAGCAGCTCAGCACCAGGTTCCAGAACAGTGCCGACGGGCTGTATCTGCATGCCCTCCAGGAGAACTACGGCGTCCGGACCAGCATCTCCGTCCAGGACGACGTCCGGTTGGCCGCCGCACCGAGCGTGATCGTACGTACAGCACAGCCGAGCACAGAGAAGGGCACATCGTGATCGCCGTACTGGGCCTCGTCGTGGGAGTCGTGGCCGGACTGCTGGTCCGGCCCGAGGTTCCGGCAGTCGTCGAGCCTTATCTCCCGATCGCCGTCGTGGCGGCACTCGACGCCGTCTTCGGAGGCTTCCGCGCGATGCTCGACGGCATCTTCGACGACAAGGTCTTCGTGGTGTCGTTCCTGTCCAACGTGGTCGTGGCCGCGCTGATCGTCTTCCTGGGCGACAAGCTGGGTGTGGGCGCCCAGCTCTCCACCGGTGTGGTGGTCGTCCTCGGCATCCGTATCTTCTCCAACGCCGCGGCGATCCGTCGGCACGTCTTCAGGGCGTGAGGCCGATGAGCAACGACCACGAGTCGTCGACGGGTTCCGGCAGTCCGGATCATCGGCTGCGCAAGGAACTTCCCCAAGAGGTCCCGGCGGCGCCCCCTGCGGCACCGCGGCCCGAGGAGCGGGAAGAAAGCGCCGAGCCGACGCTGTCCGGCCGTCAGAGGCTGGCTCAGGGGCTGTGGCCACCGCGTGTGTCCCGCGCGCAACTCATCGTCGCGCTGCTGCTGTTCGGCCTCGGATTCGGTCTCGCCGTCCAGGTGGCGTCCAACAGCGACAGCGGAAGTGCCCTGCGCGGCGCACGTCAGGAAGATCTCGTACGCATCCTCGATGAACTGGACAGCCGTACAAAGCGTCTTGAAGACGAGAAACAGGGTCTCGAAGACCAGCGCACCGAGTTGGAGAACAGCTCGGACCAGGCCGAGGAGGCTCGTAAGCAGACCGTCGAGAAGGAGAAGCAACTCGGCATTCTGGCGGGCACGGTGGCCGCGCAGGGGCCCGGTATCACTCTGACGGTCGACGACGTGAAGGGAACGGTCGAGGCGGACATGCTGCTGGACGCGATCCAGGAGCTCCGCGCGGCTGGTGCGGAGGCGATCCAGGTGAACGGTGTGCGGGTCGTGGCCAGCACGTATCTGACGGATTCGGACAACGGGGTGAGCGTGGACGGGAACAAGATCACCCAGCCCTACCGTTTCAAGGTCATCGGCAGGTCGCAGGACCTGGAGCCGGCGCTCAACATCCCCGGAGGCGTGGTGCAGACACTCGAGAAGGAGCAGGCCATCGTCACGGTGGAGTCCTCGACGAAGATCGTCGTGGACGCCTTGCGACCGGCGAAGCAGCCTGACTACGCTCGGTCGTCCCAGTGAGGCGGGGCCGCATGAGGGGTGCCCGGCCAGGGCAGGAGGTTGCGGGGGGTCGACGCACCGAATGGGTGGTGCGTGGTGGAAACTGTCAGGTGGATACGGACGTTGTGAGGATGTCCGGGTCGACCGGTGTGTTCAATCAGGGTTCGTCCTGCCCCACGGGCGGGTCTGTTTCGGTCAAGGGGAATCGCCCGTGAAGTTGTTTGCGAAGTTGTTCGGCAAGAGCGCACGAGGAGAGGGCGGCGACAACGCCACCGCCCGGCACCGTGCACCACGCCATGGAGACGCGGAGGAGCAGAGTGGCGAGCGCCCGCTGTTCCGGGACCAGCTCGGTGGTCCGGGCGGCGACATTCCCGGTGGTCAGGGCGCGCCGTCTGTTGACCCTGCCCAGTCCGGCCGCATAGGTTTCGGGGACCCGTCGACCTCAAGCGCGGGTGGAGGGTTCGCCCCCGACCCGTACGCTTCCCATGCCCCTGGAGGGCAGCCGCGGCAGGAGGATCCGTCCATGTCGGCCCTGGTGTGCACGAGGTGCGGTAACCGCAACGCGGAAAACAGCCGTTTCTGCTCGAACTGCGGTGCGCCGTTGCGAGCCGGAGCGACCCCGGAGCGTCCGTCCGAGACGACGTCCACGATCTCCATTTCGGGCCTTGAGGCCTACGACGCCGAGGTGACGGGCCAGACGGCCTCGCCGGCGCTCTCCCCGGAGGCGCAGGCGGCCGTCGACGCGCTGCCGCTCGGCTCGGCGCTCCTGGTGGTGCGCCGCGGTCCGAACTCGGGCAGCCGCTTCCTGCTGGACGGCGACCTGACCACGGCCGGGCGTCACCCGCAGAGCGACATCTTCCTGGACGACGTGACCGTGTCACGCCGCCATGTGGAGTTCCGTCGCGTCGGGGACGGCTCGTTCACCGTGGCGGACGTCGGCAGCCTCAACGGCACGTACGTCAACCGGGAGCGGATCGACTCGGTCGCCCTGTCGAACGGTGACGAGGTGCAGATCGGCAAGTACCGGCTGGTCTTCTACGCGAGCCAGCGGGGCATCTGACCCTCCCTCGGACGGCGTCCGGGGAGACCCTCAGGAAGGTCCATGCTTCGAACACCGAGCGGCGGTGCCGGCAACGGCACCGCCGCCGCGGACAGCGGGCTGATGAGCATCGGCTCGGTGCTGAACGCTCTGCGCGACGAGTTCCCCGAAGTGACGATCTCCAAGATCAGGTTCCTGGAGTCGGAGGGGCTCATCGAGCCGCGGCGGACCCCCTCGGGTTACCGCAAGTTCAGCGCCGACGACGTCGAGCGCCTCGGGCATGTGCTGAGGATGCAGCGGGACCACTATCTGCCGCTCAAGGTCATCCGTGAGTATCTGGACGCCTTGGAGCGCGGTGAGCCGGTGCGGTTGCCGACCGTGGGGCGCCAGCGCGACTCGGCCGAGGGAGAGCTGTTCGCCGAACCGGAGGTGCACAGCGCCGCCCGGGTCGGCCGCGCCGAGTTGCTGGCCGCCGCCGAGATCGGTGAGCGGGAACTCCAGGAGTGGGAGTCGTACGGCCTCATCGCGCCCTTGCAGGACGGGGCGTACGACGCCGAAGCGGTGACCGTCGCCGCGCTCGTCGTCGAGCTGGGCCGGTTCGGGATCGAGCCGCGCCATCTGCGGGCGATGAAGGCGGCGGCGGAGCGGGACGCGGGCCTGGTCGATCAGGTGGTGGCCCCGCTGCGGCGGCACCGCAATCCGCAGACCAGGGCGCACGCCGAGGCGCGGACGAAGGAGCTGGCGGGGCTCACGGTGAAGCTGCACGCCGCGCTGGTGCAGACGGCGCTCGGTGTGCGACTGCCCTGACCCCGGGACCTCACCGGATGTCGGATAGCCCACCCGTTCCGTGCCCGACTACCCAAACGTCCCGGGCACGGCCTAGGGTTGCTGTGTGAACGAGCTCGATGTCGTAGGTGTCCGGGTCGAAATGCCCTCCAACCAACCGATCGTGCTTCTGCGTGAAGTGGGAGGCGATCGCTACCTCCCCATCTGGATCGGACCGGGGGAGGCGACGGCGATCGCCTTCGCCCAGCAGGGCATGGCCCCGGCACGACCGCTGACCCACGACCTGTTCAAGGACGTGCTGGAGGCCGTCGGCCAGGAGCTCACCGAAGTGCGCATCACGGACCTCCGCGAGGGCGTCTTCTACGCGGAACTGGTGTTCGCCAGCGGGATCGAGGTGAGCGCCAGGCCGTCCGACGCCATAGCGCTGGCCCTGCGCACCGGGACGCCGATCTACGGCAGCGACGGTGTGCTCGACGACGCCGGCATCGCGATCCCGGACGAGCAGGAGGACGAGGTGGAGAAGTTCCGCGAGTTCCTCGACCAGATCTCGCCCGAGGACTTCGGCACCAACAGCCAGTGAGGGCGCCGGGCCACGGAGAGCTCCGGGCGGCAATTGCCAGCGGCCAGTGTGGTGTGCCGCGGCCCGCTCAGAGAGCATTCGGCTAGCCTTTCCCCGCGGTGGGGCACGGGAAACCACTCCTAGGGTGATTATCACTCGGCGTGCCGAGTGTGGCGATCGTTGACGCACCCCTGGTGACTGCCTACCGTCGAGAAGGCAGGTCAAGGACGGAGGTCGGCGTGAGAAGCAGCGGCGACGGTACGGCTGGGGGTGCCCCCGGACGCGGTCTGGGGGAGAGCGGCCCGTACCCTCCCCCAGGCTCTCGGCAACGCTCGAGCGGGGGGTATCCCCAACACGGCAACACGGCCGATCACGTTCCGCGGCGGCCGACGGCGGTGCCTGGTGAGGGAGACGGTGAGGCGGTTGCCGACGAGGTCGGCTACCGCGGTCCCACGGCGTGCGCGGCCGCGGGCATCACCTATCGGCAACTGGACTACTGGGCGAGGACCGGGCTGGTCGAGCCCAGCGTGCGGCCCGCCTACGGATCGGGGACACAGCGGCTCTACAGCTTCAGGGACGTCGTCGTCCTCAAGATCGTCAAGCGTTTCCTCGACACCGGGGTGTCGCTCCAGAACATCCGCACCACGGTCCAGCACCTCAGGGAGCGCGGTTTCAGGGATCTGGAGCGGATGACGCTGATGAGCGACGGCGCCACGGTCTACGAGTGCACCTCTCCCGACGAGGTCCACGCCCTGCTCCAGGGCGGTCAGGGGATCTTCGGGATCGCCGTGGGTGTGGTGTGGCGGGATGTGGAGGGCGCGCTCTCGCAGCTGCACGGGGAGCGCGTGGACACGGGCGAGACGCTCGTCGGGAACAACCCCACCGACGAGCTGGCGCGACGGCGTAATCGCGCGGTCTGACAAGCGCCGCGACGAGCGGATCGAACGGACAATGCCCCGGCTTGCCGGGGCATTGTCAGTGGCGTAGGGCAGCATCGGAGTCGTGAGAACCGCGCCCACGATCCTGCATCTCGACATGGATGCCTTCTTCGCCTCGGCGGAGCAGGCGGCCAAGCCGAGCCTGCGCGGGAAAGCGGTCGTGGTGGGCGGTCTCGGGCCGCGGGGAGTCGTCGCGACCTGTTCGTACGAGGCGCGGGTATTCGGGGTGCACTCGGCGATGCCCATGGCCCAGGCCCGCCGCCTCGCGCCGAACGCCGCGTATCTCGTGCCGCGCTTCGGGATCTACCGAGAGGTCAGCGAGCAGGTGATGGGGCTCCTGCGGGCCCTGTCGCCGCTGGTGGAGCCGCTGAGCCTGGACGAGGCGTTCGTCGACCTGGAGGTCGCCGGAGCGGCCTGGGACGAGGCCTCGGCGCGGCTGACCGGGGCGAAGCTGCGCGCGGACATCCGGGCCGTCACGGGGCTCACGGGATCGGTGGGTCTCGCCGCGTCCAAGATGCTGGCGAAGATCGCCTCGGAGCAGGCCAAGCCCGACGGTCTCGTGGTGATAGAGCCGGGGACCGAGCGCGCGCTGCTGGGGCCGATGTCGGTGCGGACCCTGCCGGGTGTCGGGCCCGCGACCGGGGACCATCTGCGGCGGGCCGGGATCACCACCGTCGAGGAGCTCGCCGAAGCGGGTGAGGACGAGCTCGTGCGGCTGGTCGGGAAGGCGCACGGGCACTCCCTGTACGCGATGGCGCTGGCGCACGACGACCGGCCCGTGGTGGCCGAGCGGGAGACGAAGTCGGTGTCCGTGGAGGACACCTACGACGTGGACATCCATGACCGGACGCGAGTCGGCCTGGAGGTGCAGCGGCTCGCCGACCGGTGTGTGCAGCGGTTGCGCGGAGCCGGGCTGTCGGGGCGGACCATCGTGCTGAAGGTCCGCAGGTACGACTTCTCGACGCTGACCCGCTCCGAGACGCTGCGGGGGCCCACGGACGATCCCGCGGTCGTGCGGGAGGCGGCCGCGCGGCTCCTGGAGGGGGTGGACACGACCGGTGGCGTACGACTGCTCGGTGTGGGTGTCACCGGGCTGGCCGACTACACGCAGGAGGACCTCTTCGCGCAGGCGCGGGCCGCTGCGGGGGAGCTCGCGGCGCTGGAGCACACCGAGGAGGAACCGGCGGAGGAGTCCTCCGAGGAGAAGGTGCCGCCGGCGGAGCGGCGGTGGCCCGCGGGGCACGATGTGCGGCACGCCGAGTTCGGGCACGGATGGGTGCAGGGCAGCGGGCTCGGGCGGGTGACCGTTCGGTTCGAGACGCCGTACTCCGGGCCCGGCCGGGTGCGGACGTTCCGTACCGACGATCCGGAGCTGGAGCCTGCGGAGCCGCTGCCGTTGGTGGCCGAGATCTTGAGCCAGGGCAGTGAGGGGTGAGGTCGGTTCGCCGCCGTGGTTCTTTGTGGGGAAGGGCTAGGGGGGTCAGTACGCGTACGGCGCCCCGCCCTTTGGATGGTTGGTCGTGGGCTCGGTTCAGGCCTCGTCCGTGCCCGCCAGGCGGCCGAAGTCGCGGTCGGGCGGGGGAGCGGGGGAGGCGATGTCGAGTCCGTAGTGGTGGTAGAGCTGGATTTCCTGTTCGGGTGAGAGGTGGCGGCCGACGCCGAAGTCGGGCGCGTCCTTGATCAGCGCCCGCTCGAAGGGGATGCGCAGGGTGCCTTCGACGAGTTCGCTGGGCTCCAGGGGCACGAAGGCGTCCCTGCTGAACAGACCCGTGCGTATGGCCGCCCACTCCGGGACCCCGGTCGCGTCGTCGAGGTAGATCTCGTCGATCGTGCCGATCTTGGCGCCGTTGCGGTCGAATGCCTTGCGGCCGATCAGGTTGCGCGGATCGAGGTCGGTCTGCACGGTGCCCTCCATTTGGTCGCAACTCATCCGTAAGCACTACAAAAGAGCAGTTTGAGGAAGGTGGCCACTCGAAGGCCCTGGTGTTGTCCTCGCTGGTAGGCTGGCGAACGGCTGCTGACCCTGTGCGGGAGAGTCCTCCGGGCAACACCGGAGGCGCCGAAGGAGCAAATCCTCCCCGGAATCTCTCAGGCCCACGTACCGCACGGACGAGGTCACTCTGGAAAGCAGGGCGGGTGCCGAAGGCGGCTCCCGCTCTCACCGACGGTGAAAGTCGGGTCGCAGCGGGCGGGCGGGCCGGTGAAGCTCTCAGGTTGAGATGACAGAGGGGGAGGCCGTCGGGGTACCCGTGCCGGGGTACCCCTCGAAGGTCGCGTCAGACCAGGAGGCCTCCGCCATGACCGCCCCTCGCATTCCGCTCTCCGAGCTCGAACAGGGAATCCCCTTCGAGCAACGCCATATAGGGCCCGACACCGAGGCACGGGCCAAGATGCTCGCGCAGGTCGGGTACGGCTCGCTGGACGAGCTCACCGCCACCGCCGTACCGGACGTGATCAAGAACGCCGAGGCGCTGGAGCTGCCGGAAGCGCGTACCGAGGCCGAGGTGCTGGCCGAGCTGCGTACTCTCGCGGACCGCAACCAGGTGCTCGACTCGATGATCGGGCTCGGCTACTACGGGACCTTCACTCCGCCGGTGATCCTGCGGAACGTCATGGAGAGCCCGGCCTGGTACACGGCGTACACGCCCTATCAGCCGGAGATCTCGCAGGGCCGGCTGGAGGCGCTGCTGAACTTCCAGACCGTCGTCGCCGAGCTGACCGGCCTGCCGACGTCCGGCGCCTCGCTGCTCGACGAGAGCACCGCCGCCGCCGAGGCGATGGCGCTGTCCCGGCGCATGGGCAAGAACAAGAAGGGCCTCTTCCTGGTCGACGCGGACGTGCTGCCGCAGACCGTCGCCGTCGTCGAGACCCGCGCCGAGCCGACCGGCGTCGAGGTCGTCGTCGCCGACCTGAGCGAGGGCATCCCGGCCGGGATCGCCGAGCGCGAGATCAACGGCGTGCTGATCCAGTACCCGGGCGCCTCCGGTGCCGTACGCGACATCAAGCCGCTCGTCGACCAGGCGCACGAGCTGGGAGCGGTCGTCACCGTCGCCGCCGACCTGCTCGCCCTGACCCTGCTGACCTCGCCGGGTGAGCTCGGCGCGGACATCGCGGTCGGTACGACGCAGCGGTTCGGGGTGCCGATGGCCTTCGGCGGGCCGCACGCCGGGTACATGGCGGTGCGCGAGAAGTTCGCGCGCAGCCTGCCGGGGCGGCTGGTGGGGGTGTCCGTCGACGCGGACGGGCACAAGGCGTACCGCCTCGCCCTGCAGACGCGGGAGCAGCACATCCGCCGTGAGAAGGCGACGAGCAACATCTGTACGGCGCAGGTGCTGCTCGCCGTGATGGCCGGCATGTACGCCGTCTACCACGGCCCCGAGGGGCTGCGGACGATCGCACGGCGTACCCACCGGTACGCGACGATCCTCGCCGAAGGGCTGAGGGCGGGCGGCGTCGACGTCGTGCACGGCGCGTACTTCGACACGCTGACCGTACGGGTCCCGGGCCGGGCCGCCGAGATGGTGGCGGGCGCGCGTGACCGCGGCGTCAACCTGTACCTCGTCGATGCCGACCTCGTGTCGATGTCCTGCGACGAGACGACCACGCGCGGGCAATTGGCCGCCGTATGGGACGCGTTCGGTGTCGGCGGCGACGTCGCCGCGCTGGACTCGACCGCCGAGGACACGCTGCCGGCGGCGCTGCTGCGCGACGACGAGTACCTCGCGCACCCGGTGTTCCACCAGTACCGCTCCGAGACGGCGATGCTGCGCTACCTGCGCAGGCTCTCCGACCGTGACTACGCGCTCGACCGCGGCATGATCCCGCTGGGCTCCTGCACGATGAAGCTCAACGCGACGACGGAGATGGAGCCGGTCACCTGGCCCGAGTTCGGGCAGCTGCACCCCTTCGCGCCCGCCGAGCAGGCGCAGGGCTACCTCACGCTCATCCGTGAGCTGGAGGAGCGGCTCGCCGAGGTCACCGGGTACGACAAGGTGTCGCTCCAGCCCAACGCCGGTTCGCAGGGTGAGCTGGCCGGTCTGCTCGCCGTACGGGGATACCACCGCGCGAACGGCGACGAGCAGCGGACCGTGTGTCTGATCCCGTCCTCCGCGCACGGCACGAACGCGGCGAGCGCCGTGATGGCCGGTATGAAGGTCGTCGTCGTGAAGACGGCGGACGACGGCGAGATCGACGTCGAGGACCTGCGGGCCAAGATCGAGCAGCACCGCGACGAACTGTCGGTGCTGATGATCACGTACCCCTCGACGCACGGTGTCTTCGAGGAGCACGTCGCCGACATCTGCGCCCAGGTGCACGAGGCGGGCGGCCAGGTGTACGTGGACGGTGCCAACCTGAACGCCCTGGTGGGACTTGCCAAGCCGGGGCATTTCGGGGGCGACGTCTCGCACCTGAACCTGCACAAGACGTTCTGCATCCCGCACGGCGGCGGTGGCCCCGGCGTCGGTCCGGTCGGGGTGCGCGCGCACCTGGCGCCGTACCTGCCGAACCACCCCTTGCAGCCGGCGGCCGGTCCCGAGACCGGTGTCGGCCCGATCTCGGCGGCTCCGTGGGGCTCCGCGGGCATCCTGCCGATCTCGTGGGCGTACGTCCGGCTCATGGGCGGTGAGGGGCTGAAGCGCGCCACGCAGGTGGCCGTGCTGTCCGCCAACTACATCGCCAAGCGCCTTGAGCCGCACTTCCCGGTGCTCTACACCGGTCCCGGCGGCCTCGTCGCGCACGAGTGCATCATCGACCTGCGGCCGCTGACCAAGGCGACCGGTGTGAGTGTCGACGACATCGCCAAGCGGCTCATCGACTACGGGTTCCACGCGCCGACGATGTCGTTCCCGGTGGCCGGCACGCTGATGATCGAGCCGACGGAGTCCGAGGACCTGATCGAACTCGACCGGTTCTGCGAGGCGATGATCGCCATTCGCGCGGAGATCGAGAAGGTCGGCTCGGGGGAGTGGGCGGCGGACGACAACCCGCTGCGCAACGCTCCGCACACCGCCGCCGCGCTCGGCGGGGAGTGGGAGCACGCCTACAGCCGGGACGAGGCCGTCTTCCCGGCCGGTGTCTCGGTCGCCGACAAGTACTGGCCGCCGGTGCGCCGGATCGACCAGGCGTACGGCGACCGGAACCTGGTCTGTTCCTGCCCGCCGCTGGACGCGTACGAGGACTGAGCAGCGCTCGGGACCTGGACGGCTACGGGGAGTGACCGCCCCCGGACGCGGGTCGGGGCCGGTTCGGAGATCACGTCTCCGGGCCGGCCCCTCTGGTGTCTGGGCGGCTCTGCCTGATCCGCCCGGTGTCGCGGTTCAGGCGGCCGTCATCACGTGCTCGCCGCCGAGCGGGCGGTGCGGGGCGATGATCTGGCCGTTCGGCAGGAGCTCACCGGTGTCCTCGAAAAGCAGAACGCCGTTGCACAGCAGGCTCCATCCCTGCTCCGGGTGGTGCGCCGCGAGGCGGGCGGACTCCCGGTCGGCGGATTCGGCTGACGGACACGACGGCTTGTGCTGGCACATGGGTGGGATCTTTCGCTGGGTGGTGCTGTGAGTGATGGTTGTGGTCTCTGTCTTGCGGCTTGATGTGCTCATGGCCGCCCCCCGTTGATGTGTGGTCTAAACCCAGTGTTGCCCTACGGGCGTGAATCCGCAGGGATTTGACGGCAGCACTCCTCACAGGTTGATGACGCATCACCCGTGCGGACGGTTCATCCCAACTCGGCTGTCTTTTCGGGTGGTTCGCAGTGGCCGAATGGGGCTAGTCCGGTCGGGCGCGGAAGGTGTTCTCCCTCGTACGAGCGCTGCGGGGCCCGAACGAGCGGCGCTCGCGTCGCTGTCGTGCGGGCGCTGCACACACGCGACGACGGCCACGGCGACGTGCCCCGCGACCGTGTGTACGGCGGCGGGGCACGGAGAGACGCGAGCGGGTGGCGCGGAGTTACGCGGGTGAGCTGAGCAGAGGCGTCGGGGTGAGCCGGTGGGTGAGGAGTGGCAGGAGTTCGGCGACGCGGTGCGGCCGGTGCGCGGCGATCCCCGGCGGGGCGGGTGCCAGCGGGACGAGGATGTCCGTGGCGGCGGGGTGTCCGTCGGCGCCGTCCGCGGTGGTGTCGCCGTGCAGCCAGAGCGTGAGCATGTACAGCTCCGGCACGGAGAGCAGTCTGGCCTGGTGCGACTGCTTCATGGTCTCGGCCTGGCGCAGGGCGCGTTCGGTGGCGGCGATGTACGGGCCCTCGAAGAAGCGCGAGAAGGCCCAGCCGTCGGGGGTCAGCATGGTGTCGGCGGCGGCGATGGCGCGGTCCCCGCAGTGGATCAGGAAGCGCCACCCGGTGAGGCGGGTCGCGGACGTGCCGGCGGGGGTGATCCGGTCCAGGACGTGCACGGGAAGCGGGAGTTCGGGAGTGACCGGTCCCTGGGCCAGGCGGAGGGACGGCGTGCGCGCCTCTCGGACGGCGGTGGGGGAACCGAGTGCCGTGAGGACGGAGCGCAGGGCGGGCGCGGGAGCCGGGGGCAGGTGCAGCGGCATGATGGGTCGCCTCTCGTTCGACAGGCACGGGGGCACGAGGCAGGGGGCGGACGGCGCTGTCAGCTCTCGGGGCCGAAGGGGCGAGGGATCTGGATCCGCCGACAGTTCGTCGCCTGCCGTACGTCATCTGGATGACAGGACCTAGGACCGCGAGCGCCAACTCTCTGCCTCGTTCGCGGAGTTTATACGAGGCGTGTTCGCGCAGTGTTTCCGCTAGCCGCGCCGAATATGAAAGGCAAGTCACTATTCGGTCAGGGAAAAGGGGGATTCATCCTGATTCTGCGCGAAAGAGCTGCGATGACCTCGGAATGCCCGCCCGGAGCGGTCGGCCGATTCTCGTCGGCGTTTTTCACGAGATCCCGGCGGGGCGAAACTGCGCTTCGCGTCATGCCTGGTGAATGTGCCTGTGGGTACTCGGGTCCAGAGTAGCGGGGGTGGCGTCGTTCCAGGACGTTATCGATCGCGTTGCCTGGGCATCATCCCACGTGACCCGGGACGTCAGGGGCCGGAGCTTCGGCCCGCCCATCCAAGGGAAGGACACTTCGATGGGAGAGAAGGTCGCCGCAGGGCCCTTCGGCCTGTCCGATCGCCACCAGTACCGCGACAAACTGCGGCAGTGTCTGGCGGGGCTGGCGCGGTTGCTGGAGGAGGAGCGGTTCGACCGCCCGAAGAACCTCATGGGCCTGGAGATCGAGCTGAATCTCGCGGGCACCGACGGCACGCCCAGAATGATGAATGCGCAAGTACTCGAAAGGATTGCGAGCCGGGACTTCCAAACAGAACTCGCCATGTTCAACCTGGAAGTCAACATAGCTCCACACCGACTTGGCGGCCGGGTATTCGACCAGCTCGCCGAGGAGCTGCGCATCTCCCTCGCGTACGCCCACCGGAAAGCGAAGGAAGTCGACGCCGGAATCGTGATGATCGGCATTCTGCCGACCCTCGGCCAGGAAGACCTGGTCTCCTCGAACCTGTCGGACGTCGACCGTTACACCCTGCTCAACGACCAGATCGTCGCCGCCCGCGGGGAGGACTTCGCGCTCGACATCGACGGGGTCGAGCGGCTGGTCTGCACGTCGAAGTCCATCGCGCCCGAAGCGGCTTGCACCTCCGTGCAGTTGCATCTCCAGGTCACGCCGGGGCGGTTCGCCGACGTGTGGAACGCCGCGCAGGCGGTCGCCGCGGCCCAGGTCGCGGTCGGTGCCAACTCGCCCTTCCTCTTCGGGCACGAGCTGTGGAGCGAGTCGCGGCCCCCGCTGTTCCAGCAGTCCACCGACACCCGGCCGCCGGAGTTGCAGGCGCAGGGGGTGCGGCCGCGCACGTGGTTCGGGGAACAGTGGATCTCGTCCGCGTACGACCTCTTCGAGGAGAACCTGCGCTTCTACCCGCCGCTCCTGCCGATCTGCGACGAGGAGGACCCGTTGGGTGTCCTCGACGCCGGCGGCGTCCCCAAGCTCGCCGAACTCGTGCTGCACAACGGCACGGTGTACCGCTGGAACCGGCCCGTGTACGGCGTCGCCGACGGCGTACCGCACCTGCGGGTCGAGAACCGCGTGCTGCCCGCCGGCCCCACCGTCACCGACGTCATCGCCAACGCGGCCTTCTACTACGGCCTCGTCCGCGCGCTCGCCGAGGAGCCGCGGCCCGTGTGGACGCGGCTGGCCTTCTCGTCCGCCGCCGCCAACTTCGACGCCGCGTGCCGCCACGGCATCGACGCGCGCCTGGAGTGGCCGAGGCGCGGCCGGTACGGCGGGACGCACGAGGTGGACGCCGTCACCCTCGTCCTGGACGAGCTGCTGCCGCTCGCCGCGGCGGGACTGGACGCGTGGGGGGTCGAGCCCGTCGACCGGGACCTCTACCTCGGAGTGATCGAGGAGCGGTGCCGGCTGCGCGTCAACGGGGCGAGCTGGCAGGCGGCGACGTTCCACCGCGCGCTGGACAAGGGACTCGACCGGGAGACCGCGCTCGCCGCCACCACGCGCCGCTATGGCGAACTGATGCATCTGGGGGAGCCCGTGCACACCTGGCCGGTGGAGTTCCCCGACCCGGTCTCCCTGAGGTGAGAGTTCCCGGAGGCGGGGAGGGGGGCGTCAGCCCTGGCTGCCCGCCTCCACGATCGCCTTGAGGATCACCGCGTGGATCTGCGAGGGGTCGTTGACCTGGTGGCCGGAGCCGCCGGTCGCCTTGGCGATCTCCTCGACCTCGTCCCTGTCGGCGTCCGGGCCGACGGCGATCGCGATCAGCAGCACCGGGCGCTCGGGGGTGGTGAGCTCCTGGAGCTTGGCGACCAGGGCCGAGCGGGAGATGCTTCCCGGGTCCTGGTTGACGCCGTCGGTCAGCAGGACCAGCGCGTTGAACTTCTCCTCCTCGTAGGAGGACGTCGCCGCCTGGTACGCGGCCAGCGTGGTGTCGTACAGGCCGGTCGCTCCGCCCGGGACGGGTTGCAGGCCGCTGAACGCCGCCGACAGTCTGTCCCGCTGGGTGCCGTTGCCCTTGGTGTCCCCGAGCCGTTCCGTCGGCACGACCACCCGGTAGTCACGGGGGCCGTCGAGACGGGTGGAGAACTTCCACAGTCCGATCTCGTCCTCCGGGGTGAAGGTGGCCAGGGCCTGGAGGAGAGACGCCTTGGTGACGTCCATACGGGACTGGTCGGTGCCGGGCACCGGCTCGGTCATGGACGCCGAGGCGTCGACGACCGTGGTGATCCGGGCGCTCTGCACCGTGATCGTCCACATGCCGAGGGCTTCCTGGAGCGCCTTCTCCGAGGCGGGCTCGTCGGCCGCGCGCGCGTAAGGCTGCGGGGTGCGTCCGCCCGCCTCGGAGACCAGCGCGGCCGAGGGCTGCTCGTCGTCGGTGCGGAAGCCGTGCTTCTCCAGGATCTTCTGGACCTCGGGAGCGCCGAGCAGCGCCATGAAGCGGAGGGCCGCACGGCTCTCGTCCGTGCTCAGCCGCACCTCGTCCACCAGCGTGAACGGGTAGTCGAGCCGCGGCGATCCGTCCTTAGGATAGAAGAGGTCGAGGCTCTCCGTGCTGTCCGCCGAGGAGTTGTGGGCGAAGGCCGCCTGCTCGGAGAGGATCAGCGCCTGGTTCCGCTTCGGGTTGCCCTGCTCGGTGCCGGAGGAGTCGCGGGGGAGGGTGTCCAGGACCTGGCTGTCGCTGTCCGAGGTGCGCTGTGAGAGAGCCTTCGCCATGGCGGCGGCCTGGGTGTCGCCGCCCGCGGTCTGCCCGGCCGTGGTACTCAACTGCGTCAGCGCGAGCAGGCCGGTCGCGCTGCGCGTCGGGTCGGCGGCGCCGAGCTTCAGCCGGTCGCTCGTCATCGCGGCGCCTGCCAGCTCCGTCCAGGTGTACGTCTTCTTCGGCCACCCCAGCGACTTGGCGGCGGTCGGGACCATGGCCACGCCGACCGGGGACGACGCGACGTTGCCGACGTCGCTCACCTGGGTCGCGTCGTTCTCCCCGGCGACCCGCTGGACCCACAGGTTCGAGTCGGGCACCCATGCCTGGACGTCGGACTCCTTGCCGGTCAGCAGGGCGTCCGCGACCTTGTACGACTCACGCGCGGTCACGCTGACGTCGAGGCACCGGCCGTCGGAGGTGATGTCGCGCTCACGGGCGTAGTCCGCCGCCTCGGTGAGAGCGGGGGCCAGGTCGGGTGAAGCGGCGATCCTCACGCGCACCGCGTTCTCCTGGCAGGAGGAGCCGAAGGAGAGAAGGCCACCGTTGACCGCGGCCGCTGTGCCTCCCGCCACCGTGAGTACGAGCGCCGTCGCGATGGCCACAGTGCGACGGCGCGCCCGTGGTCGGGGGTCGGCGGTGCCCGCCCCGTATCCGTCGGGCAAGCTGTGACGTCCCATGAGGGTGGTGCCTCCCTGTTGAGCCCTGTGCCGTGATCCGGTCACAGGGCAGACAAAAAAGGGGGAGGCACGCCCCGACGGCGTCCGTCCCCCAAACGGCCTGTCGCGCAGGATCTTCGCAACTTCTTTCGAGACCCTAGCGGGACGGGGATGGGGATGAGGCGCGATTACTCAACTGGAGGCGGGAGTGCAGGTGGAGGCGGGGTCGGTGGCCGATTCCCATCCGACGAAGGGGCAGAACCGGCGGATTCTCCGGGACGAGACGCTGCTCGTCCTAGGACTCTCGCTCGGCGCGAGCGGGGTCTCCGCGCTGATCAGCTTTGTCGGTTCGGTCACCAGACCAGGAGGGCTCAAGGACCAGGCGGCCACCCTCAACGCCTCGGCCGCGCCCGGGCGTCCCTGGCTTGATCTGGCCTGGCAGCTCTTCGGTATCGCGTCGGCGCTGGTGCCGGTCGCGCTCGTCGCGCACTTCCTGATGAGGGAGCGCGAGGGGCTGCGGGTGATCGGGTTCGACCGCACGCGCCCCTGGCCGGACCTCGGGCGCGGTGCCGTGATCGCCGCGGTCATCGGCAGTACGGGCATCGCCTTCTATCTGGCCGCCCGCGGGTTCGGCGCCAACCTCACGGTGGTGCCCGAGGCGCTGCCCGACGTGTGGTGGAAGTACCCCGTCCTGATCATGTCCGCGATCCAGAACGCGGTCCTCGAAGAGGTGATCGTCGTGGGGTATCTGCTGCGCCGCCTCGGCCAGTTGGGCTGGACCCCGGTCACCGCGTTGGCGGCGAGCGCGGTGCTCCGCGGCTCGTACCACCTCTACCAGGGCATCGGCGGGTTCGTCGGCAACATGGCGATGGGTGTGGTCTTCGTCTATCTCTACCGGCGCTGGGGGCGCGTCGGACCCCTGGTGGTCGCGCACTCGCTCCTCGACATCGGGGCGTTCGTCGGGTACGCGCTGCTGGCCGGGAAGGTGGGCTGGCTGCCCACGGCTTGAGCGGGCACAGAGAGGGCGCACGGGGTTCCCGTACGCCCTCTCAGTTGTGTCAGGCGAGCAGCTCGCCCTCGATGACCGTCACCGCGTTGCCCGTGAGGTGTGTGCGGGCGCCGCGCAGTTCGGTGCGGACGAGTCCGGAGCGTGCGGAGGCCTGGAGACCGGTGAGGGCGGGGCGGCCGAGGCGCTCCGACCAGAAGGGCGCGAGGGCCGTGTGGGCGCTGCCGGTGACCGGGTCCTCGTCGATGCCGATGTTCGGGAAGAAGCAGCGGGACACGAAGTCGTAGCCCCGGGAGGGATCCTCGGCGCGGGCGGTCGCGATGATCCCGCGCTCGGAGTACCGCGCGAGAGCCCCGTGATCGGGGGTGAGGCCGCGGACCGTCTTCTCGTCGGCGACCTCGATGATCAGGTCGCCGACGTTCGGGCCGGTGTCGAGGACGGCGAGCGGCTCGGCGCCGAGGGCTTCGGCGACACCGTCCGGGACCTCGACCGCGGTGAGCGGCGCCGTGGGAAAGTCGAGCGTGAGGGAACCGTCCTCGTGGGGCGTGGCGATGAGGACGCCGCTGCGGGTGGCGAACCGTACGGGTCCCTCGTGCGCGCCGGTGGTGTGCAGCACGTGGGCGGTCGCCAGCGTCGCGTGCCCGCACATCGCGACCTCGGCGACGGGGGTGAACCAGCGCAGCGCCCAGTCGGCCTCGCCGCCGGCCGGGAGGCGGTGCGCGAAGGCGGTCTCGGCGTGGTTGACCTCCAGCGCCACGTTCTGGAGCCAGGTGTCGTCCGGGAAGGACGGGGGCGACGTGGGCGGGGTGGAGGGGCCGAGGAGGAGGACCCCGGCCGGGTTGCCCGCGAAGGGGCGGTCGGTGAAGGCGTCGACGATTCGAATCCGCATGGTGCCGACGCTAGCCGCCCGGCGAAACGGCCGGCCAAGGCCAATTCGGGGGGACTGGACCGGTTGCGGGGTGGGGTCTGGCTGGGGTTGGAGGGGGGTGGGGCCTGGTTCGGGCCTGGGTCCCGGTTCGGGTCCGGGGCTGGCCTGTGTCCGCGTCCGGGCCTGGGTCCGGTTCCGGTTCCGACGGGTGGTGGAAGGCCGGTGTTCAGTGGTTGCCGGGCTGCTCGGTGGTCGTGTGAACGGTGCTTCACGCTTCGGCGTACGCCGGGTGACTCACCCATGGTGGGGGAGGCCAGGCGCGGCTCGGGGCGGCGAAGGTGGCAGGTGCGGGCGTACCTGCCCGGGTCTCGGTCCGGGTCTGGCCTGTGTCCGCGTCCGGTTCCAGGTCCGACGGGTGGTGGAAGGCCGGTGTTCAGTGGTTGCCGGGCTGTTCGGGGGTCGCGTGAACGGTGTTTCACGCCTTGGCGTGCGCCGGGTGACTCACCCGTGGTGGGGGAGGTCAGGCGCGGCTCGGGGCGGCGAAGGTGGCAGGTGCGGGGCGTACCGACCCCGGAACGCCTGGGATGTCCGGGCCGGAAGGGAGTACCGAGATGCGAGGCTATCCCCCGATCGCGGACCATGGGCTGATCGGCGACCTCCAGACCGCCGCGCTGGTCTCCTCGGACGGCACGGTCGACTGGATGTGCGCGCCCAGGTTCGACTCGCCCAGTGTGTTCGCCGCGCTCCTGGACCACGAACGCGGCGGACACCTCTCCGTGTCCGCCGACACCCAACGCCCGCCGGTACAGCTGTACTTGCAGGACACCGCCGTCCTGGTGACCCGCTTCCTCGGCGAGGCGGGGGTGGGTGAGGTGGTCGACTTCATGCCGGTGGACCGTCCGGAACGCCCGGCGGCCCGGCACCGGTTGGTCAGGATCCTGCGGGTGACCCGCGGCCGGGTGCGCTTCACCCTGGAGTGCCGGCCCCGCTTCGACTACGGTCGCGCCGCGCACGGCGTCGACGTGGGTGAGCACATGGTCCGGTTCGACGGCCCCGGCGCGCAGGGGTTCCTCCAGGGGCTCGGTCCGATCACCTGGACCCGGGACGGTGACGACGTACGGAGCGAACTGACCCTCGGTGAGGGCGAGTTCGCCGCCGTCGTGTTCACGGTGGGCGACGCGGACGACGCACCCGTACCACCGCTGACCGCCGCGGACGTCAGGACGCTGTTCGAGGGGACCCGGGACTTCTGGCACAGGTGGGTGCGCCGCAGCAGCTATCACGGACGCTGGCAGGACATGGTGAACCGGGCGGCCATCACCCTGAAACTGCTCACCTACGCGCCGACCGGAGCGCCCGTCGCGGCGCCCACCATGGGACTGCCCGAGCAGATCGGCGGCACCCGCAACTGGGACTACCGCTACACCTGGGTGCGTGACGGCTCGTTGTCGGTCGGCGCCCTGCTGGGACTCGGCTACATCGAGGAGGCCCACGCGTTCCGCAGCTGGCTCGGTGACCGGGTCCGGGCGGGCCGCACCGTGAGCGGCGAGCCCCTGCAGATCATGTACCGCGTCGACGGTGATCCGGAGCTGCCGGAGGAGATCCTCGACCACTTCGAGGGCTACCGCGGATCGGCGCCGGTCCGGGTGGGCAACGGGGCCGCCGGACAGCTCCAGCTCGACATCTACGGAGAGGTGGCGCTCGCACTGGCACAGGCCGTGGAGGATGCCGGTGAGGTGCCTCCGTACGACGGCTGGCAGGCCCTCTCCGGAGTGCTCGACTGGCTGGTGAAGGCCTGGGACCGGCCCGACGAGGGGATCTGGGAGACTCGGGGCGGCCAGAAGGACTTCACCTACAGCCGCGTCATGTGCTGGGCGGCCTTCGACCGGGGCATCCGGATGGCCCGGGACTTCTCCCGGCCGGCCGACACCGCCGCATGGGGCTCGGCGCGGGACGACATCATGCGCCAGGTCATGGAGCGTGGATGGGACCCGGCACGCCGGGCGTTCGTGCAGCAGTACGGGGACACCACTCTCGACGCCTCCCTGCTGCTCATGCCCTCCGTCGGATTCATCTCGCCGAAAGACCCGCGCTGGCTGTCCACACTGAAGGCGATGGAACAGGAACTGGTCTCCGACAGCCTGGTCCACCGGTACAACCCCCAGGCGTCCCCGGACGGGCTGCGCGGCAGCGAGGGCACCTTCTCCCTGTGCAGCTTCCTGTACGTCGACGCGCTCGCCCGGGCGGGGCAGCTCGGCCAGGCCCGGTACGCCTTCGACAAGATGCTCACCTACGCCAACCACGCGGGCCTGTTCGCCGAGGAGATCGGCCCGACGGGGGAGCAACTCGGGAACTTCCCGCAGGCCTTCACCCACCTGGCGCTGATCACGGCAGCCCTCTCGCTGGACCACCACATGGACGCCGCCCGCTGACGACGTACGGCTCTGAGCAGGCAAAAGGGCGTGCACCCGGGCCCCCGCGCGCGCGGGGACCCGGGCTCGGCGCGCACATGCGCGGGAACGCTGGGATGCTGAAATGAGCTTGCCCATCTCCTGACGAACAGCGGCGGTGAGCGTCATGAATGGGCTCGAAGCGAGCGGTCCCGCGACGGCCGCTCCGCACGCCGATCCCGACGGGGACCCCTTTCTGCGCACGCGGTTCGCCATTCCGACGCCTCCCGTGACGTTCCTGCGGCGGGAGCGGCTGGTCCACCATCTCGACCAGGCACTTCTGACTCCGCTGACCATGGTCAACGGCGCGGCGGGCGCGGGGAAGACCCTGCTGGTCGCCGACTGGACCGAGACACGTGAGGAGCCCGTCGCCTGGCTCACCGCCGAGGCGGACCAGGGCTGTGGCATGTTCTGGGCGTACCTGCTCCAGTCCCTGCGCGCCGCCGGTGTGCCGCTGTCCGCCGCGGTCGGGTTCCCCGCGGGCGCGAGCCTTGTGGACCGCACACTGCTGGCGCGGCTCGCCGCCGAGCTGAGCGAACGGGACCGGCCCGTCGTCGTGGTGCTCGACGAGTACGACCGGGTGACCGGTCCGGAGATCGCGGAACAGCTGGAGTTCGTCCTGCACCACTCGGGACGAGGCATGCGGCTGCTCCTCGTCACCCGCACCGAGCCGTTGCTGCCCCTGCACCGCTATCGGGCGGCCGGCGCCATGACGGAGATCAGGTGCGCGGAGCTGGCCTTCACCCCCGAGGAAGCCCACACGCTGCTGGCGGCGCACGGGCTGCACCTGCCCGTGCACACGGCACGCTCGCTCGTGGAGCGCACCCGCGGATGGGCCGCCGGTCTGCGACTGTGCGCGCTGGCCGCGCAGGGCAGCCCGGATCCAGAGACGTATCTGAAGGAGTTCGAGGCCGACCGCACGACAGTCGCCGACTTCCTGCTGGCGGAGGTGCTCAAACGGCAGAGCCCCGAGACACAGGACCTGCTCCTGCGGGTCAGCGTCCTGGAGCGTTTCTGCCCCGAACTCGCGGACGCGCTGACGGCGAGCGGCGACGCGGCCTCGATCCTCGCCGCCCTGCACCGCGAGAACGCGTTCGTCGAGGACCTCGGGCACGCCTGGTACCGCCTCCATCCGCTGTTCGGAGAGATCCTCCATGCCCACCTGCGGGTGTGGTCCCCCGGACTGGAGCCTGAGCTCCACCGGCGGGCCGCGGCATGGCTGCGGCGCTCCGGGTCCCTCGCGGAGTCCCTCGCTCACGGCGCCGCCGCGGGCGACTGGGAGTTCACCGCCGGCGCCCTCGTCGAGGAGCTCGCCATCGGCCGGCTCTTCACCGGCCCGCGCCGCGACGACCTGGCAGACCTGTTCGCACGGATGGGTCCCGAGGCCACGGGCCCCGCCACGGACCTCGTACGCGCGGCCCGCGACCTGTCCCGGGGCGATCTCGAACGCGGACAGACCCACCTGCGGCGCGCCGAACGGAGCCTGGCGGAGGAGCGGCCGCCGACAGAGGGCGCCGCACCCGGCCAGGTGGCCGCCCGGCTGAGCTGTGCCCTGCTGGAGACCCTGGCGGCCCGGCTGACCGGTTCGCCGGAGCGGGCGGAAAGGGCCGCGGAGGCGGCCGGGGAACTCCAGGAGCGGATGCCGGCCCGCCTGCTGGACGAGCATCCCGAACTCACCGTGCTTCTGATGACCCATCTCGGCTCGGCCCGACTGTGGGCCGGACGCTTCGACGACGCGCGTGCCGCCCTGGCCGTGGTGGCCGGCTGCCCCGGCGAAGCCTCGACGGCACTTCCGCGCGGGGAGTCCCTGGAGCATCTGGCGTTGATCGACTACCTGAACGGCTGGCTGAGCAGGGCGGAACGCAAGGCCCTGGCGGCGCAGAACACGGCGGAGCGCTTCGGGCTGTCTCCCGGGGCCGGTTCCGGCCTCGGGCCGCTGGTACTGGCCGCCGTCGCGGTCGAGCGGAACGAACTG
This sequence comes from Streptomyces sp. NPDC088747, assembly GCF_044751025.1. NCBI lineage: Bacteria > Bacillati > Actinomycetota > Actinomycetes > Kitasatosporales > Streptomycetaceae > Streptomyces > Streptomyces sp. NPDC088747. The sequence continues at coordinate 873,149 of NZ_JBIVKZ010000001.1, read as the reverse complement.
GAGCGGGCCAGGTCCCTCCTCGACGCGGCGGCCGGCCCGCACCGTGCGACGCGTGATCCGGTGACCGAGGCAGGCCGGTCCATCGCCACCGCACGGCTGCGCCTGGCCGGCGGGCACCCGCGAGCCGCGCTCGCGGCGGCGGAACCCACGGTCGCCGCCGACATTGCCTCTCCCTGGGCGGCCGGGCACACCGCGCTGGTCGCCTCGGCCGTACACCTGGCGCAAGGCAGGCCGGAGGAGGCCGCCGAGCTGTTGCGAGCGGTGCCAACCGGGCAGGTGGCGTGCACCGTGGCCGCCGCGCGGGCGCAGCTCGCCGCGGGCAGGCCCGCCGCGGCGATCGATCTGCTCGACGGTCTGCGACCGCTGGGCCGCATCGGTCCCGCGATGACCGTCCGGGCCTCGCTGGTGAGGGCGGAGGCCGCCTTTACGGCGGGGGACCTCACCGCCTCGCGCAGGCTCGTCCTCCAGGCCCTCCACACGGCACGGCGCGAACGGTTGCGGCTTCCCTTCGTCGAGGCCGGACCGTGGATCAGGCCCCTGCTGGGCCTCGTACCCCTGCGCGGGGCGGCCGCGGGCTGGCTCATGCCCGGCCCGTCACCGTACGAGGCCTCGCCCCGGCCCCCCAACCGGTCGGCGGAGCCTCTGGTGGAGGAGCTGAGCGGACGCGAGCTCGACGTGCTGCGACGGCTGGCGCGGATGATGTCGACGGAGGAGATCGCCGCCGATCTGTACGTCTCGGTGAACACGGTCAAGACCCACCTCAAGAGCGTGTACCGGAAGCTGGCGGTGAGCCGGCGCCACGACGCGGTACGCCGGGCGCGCGAGCTGCGGCTGTTGTGACCTCGCGGGCAAGGTACGGGTCGCCCGGCTCGCCCGTGGCGGGTGACGCGCCGGGCGGTTCGGTCGGCTGCGATGGGAGGTGGCGGCTGGGAACGGACCCCGCCGCCACCCGGTCGACTCCGCCGGAGTCCCGAACCGAATCGGCGAGGTGGACACCGTGACGCGATGGCGGGCACTGATCGTCCTGGGTACCGCCCAGTTCCTGATGGTCCTCGACACGTCCGTCATGAACGTGTCGATCAGCCAGCTCGTCGAGGACTTCGACACCGAGGTCACCGCCATCCAGGCCGTCATCACGCTGTACGCGCTGGTCATGGCGGCATTCATGATCATCGGCGGCAGGCTCGGGGACATCTTCGGACGCCGCCGCCTGTTCCTGCTGGGCCTCGTCGTCTACGGCACGGGGTCCGCCCTGACCGCCGTGGCCCCGAACCTGTGGGTCCTCACGCTGGGCTGGTCGGTGATCGAGGGACTCGGTGCCGCGCTGGTGCTGCCCGCCATGGCGGCCCTCGTGGCCGAGTCCTACCGGGGCCGGGACCGGGCCGTCGCCTACGGCGTCATCGGCGGACTCGCCGGGGCCGGAATCGCGGTCGGCCCGCTGCTCGGCGGCTGGGTGACGACGTACCTCACCTGGCGGCTGGTGTTCGCGGGCGAGGCCGTGGTCGTCATCGCCGTCCTGTGCTTCCACGGGGCGATCAAGGAAACACCCCGGGCCGGTCCGCCGCCCCGGCTGGACGGCGTCGGCGCCGCGCTCTCGGCGGCCGGGCTGGCGCTGGGCGTGCTCGGTGTCCTGCAGAGCGGCACCTGGGGATGGGTGCGGCCCCAACCCGCCCTTCACCGTCCTGGGCTTCTCGCCGACCCTGTTCGTCATCGCCGCCGGGGTCGTCGTGCTGGCCGTCTTCCTGCACTGGGAGAGGTGGCGGGAGGCCCGCGGTGCCGAGCCCCTGGTGCATCTGCCTCTGCTGCGCAAGCCCGCGCTGCGTTCCGGCCTGATGTCGCTGCTGAGCCAGAACCTCATCCTGCTGGGACTGTTCTTCACCATCCCGCTGTACCTCCAGGTCGTTCAGGGGTTCGACGCCTTCCAGACCGGCCTGCGGCTGTTGCCGGTGTCCGTGACGATGCTCGCGGCCTCCATGTGCGCCGCCCGGCTGGGGCGGGTGGCCGGACCGCGCACGGTCGTCCGGCTGGCCCTGTCGACCCTGGCCGCCGCCATCGTGTGGCTGCTCGCCACCATCGACCCGGTCATCGACGACGCGCAATTCGCCGGCGCCATGGCCCTGCTGGGCGTGGGCATGGGCCTGCTCGCCTCGCAGCTGGGCAACGTCGTCCAGTCGAGCGTGGGCGAGGAGGAACGCAGCGAGGCCGGCGGGCTCCAGTTCACCGCCCAGAACCTGGGCTCCGCGCTGGGCACCGCCCTCATCGGCTCGCTGCTCATCGGCGCTCTGGCCCACGCGTTCACCTCGCAGGTGGAGGGCCATCCCGCGCTGTCGGAGGAGGCCCGTCAGCAGACGGGAGTCGCCCTCGAAGCGGGGATCACCTTCGTGCCGACCGACCAGGTGCGTTCGGCGGCCGAACGGGCCGGGTTGCCGCCGTCCGAGGTCGAGGCCGTAGCGGACTCCTACGCGTCGGCGCAGCTCGACGGTCTGAAGGCGGCGATCCTTGCCACCGGGGGAATCACCCTCGTCAGTTTCCTGGTCACACCGCATCTGCCGACGCGGCGGGCCGACCGTCCGAAGCCATCCGACACCGGTGGAACGGCCGGCGCGACCGGCCCGGCCCGCTGACTTCGAGAGAGGCCGCGATGTCCAAGACGGAGCACGCGAGGGACGGGGCGTCCGGCGCCGACGAACGGCGGGCCCAGGCCGATTACACCGGCGGCGTCTACGGTTCCATGCTTGCCGCCTCGGTGGTGGTCGGCGTCGGCAGTCTGGGCGACTTCCCGCGGCTGGAACTGGTGTTGCTGCTGTTGCTCACCGGCGTGGTGTTCTGGATCGCGCACGTGCACGCCCAGCTGTTCGGGGCGTGCCTGGTGGCGCACAGCCTGAACCGCCGGATCGTGTTCGACGTGTGCCGTGACGAGTGGCCGATCGTCAAGGCGGCCGTCCCGCCGGCCCTCGCCGTGGCAGTCAGTCCTGTTCTCGGCCTCGACGTGTCCGGAGCCCTCTGGCTCGCGCTCTCCGTCGCCGTGGCGGGCATGGTGGGCTGGTCGGCGGCGGCGGCACGGCGGGCCGGCGCCTCATGGCGCCTGGTGGCCGTCGCCGCCTCGGTGAATCTGCTGCTGGGCCTGCTGATCATCTCGTTCAAGATCTTCCTCAAGCACTGATCGCTCCGAGGCGTTCGCGCAGGTGGAACGGCATGCCTGGCGGCCACTCACCTCTGAGGGGTGAGGCCGGGCGGCGCCCCGCGCCGGACGATCGAGGGGAGAGTCGCGGCCCACCTGTCCCAGGCCACCCCCGGGAAGAGCAGCTCATGCGCTACGAGATCCGGATCGACGGACACATGTCGGAGACGTTGACCAGAGACTTTCCCGAACTCGACCACGTGGTCATGTCCGGTCAGACCGTCCTGTTCGGGCATGTCATCGATGAGGCGCACCTGTACGGACTGCTGGCCCGCTGCCAGTCGCTGGGGCTACGGGTCCTGGAGATGCGCCAGTTGCCGGAATGAGGCGGTCTGCGGGTACCGGGCATCGGGCACCGTTCGTACGGTGCTCCGTGGGAGACGTTCGTACGGTGGTCCGCGCGGGCACGGTGTCGCGCGTGCGTCTCAGAGGCTCTCGGTGCTGATCCGCCCGGACCTGGCCGCGGCGCCCAGTTCCTCGAAGTCCCGCTCGTTCCGGGCGGCGTAGGCCTGTGCGAAGTCGGTCAGCGCGCGGTCGAAGCGGTCGCTGCCGCCCAGGTAGGCGCCGATGGCCACGGGGTCGCCGGAGCGGGCGTGCGCCCGTGCAAGCGAGTTCCCGCACAGCCGCGCGAACATGCGCAGCATGCCGGGGTCCATGGTGTCCGGCCGCGCGATGCCCTTCCAGTCCCGGAGCTGGCGGACGTAGAAATCCCGGCCCTGTCCGTCGAGGCCCACGACGTGGGTCCAGCCCAGGAAGATGTCACTGGTCGTCTGGATCAGCCGCTGTCCCGTCACGACGCGGCGGCCCTGGTTGTCGTAGCGGTCGCCCTCCGTGTGGGCGGCGAGCACCGACTCCTGCGCCTCCTTCGCCTGGAGCAGCAGCGGGTCGCCGTCGTCCCTGCCCAGCAGGAGCAGGATCCAGCAGCGGGTTCCGACGCTGCCGACGCCCACCACCTTCCGGGCCATGTCGACCAGGCGGTAGTGGCGCAGCAGATGCCGGCGCTCGGAGGACAGGGTCCGCGCGTACCCGTCCACCACGGCCAGGAGTTCCTTCTCCTCCGCGTCCTGGGAGGAGTCCGTGAGGAGATCCCCGAGCGGGGTGATCAACGGCGGGTCCGGTGCGATGCGCCGTCCCTCCGCCGTGACCCGGGTGAGTTTCGCGAAGGCCTGGAGGTGCGTGCGGGTGCGGGCTCGCGAGGTCGCCTCGGCCGTACGGCGCCTGGTCTCCTTGTCCATCGAAGAGGCCAGCAGTTCGCGCATCCGGTCGGCGTCGTCCTGCGCGTACCAGATGTCAAGGGTGCGCATACCGGCGAACTCCCGCATGCGCTGCCGGTACGCCTGTACGCAGGCCCGCACGACGCCGTTCTGCTCGCGGGCCGGGAAGCCGTTGGCCCGGCCCGCGATGGCGAAGCTGGCCGCCAGCCGTTTGACGTCCCACTCGAACGGACCGGCCAGGGTCTCGTCGAAGTCGTTGATGTCGAAGACCAGATGGCGCTCGGGCGAGGCCAGCAGCCGGAAGTTGAGCAGATGGGCGTCTCCGCAGAGCTGCACCGTCAGGCCGGTGTTCGGGACGGATCCGAGGTCCATGGCCATGATCGAGGCCGCGCCACGGTAGAAGCGGAACGGGGATTCGAGCATGCGGCCATAGCGGATCGGCACCAACTCGGTAAGACGTGACTGGGACTGACGGTCTATCACCTCGACGGGGTCGGGCCGGTTCTCGTCGGCCTCGAAGTGGCCGTGGCACGAACGCGGGGCGCGCCCACGCGCGTTCCTGCCGTACGCCGCCCTCTCGGCCGGTGACCTGGAAGCCGTGAACGCGTTCGGGACAGCCATGGCTGGAACCTCCTGGACCGCTTTCCCACCGTGCGGTGCCGCTCCGGCGTCCGGCCTCGGCCGCGCCCCCGCGACCGCACCCGGACCGCCTCACGAGCGCCCTGGGGGTGAGCTCCGGGGGCAGCCCGCCCGCGATCCGACGCGCCGCGCGGCCCTCCGTACTCACCTCATCCTCACCTCATCGCTCCGGGGGTGGCCGCGGATCACCCTTCGAGGGTGACCCGGCGGCCGACGGAGGGAGGGACGCTTGCCGCGTGTGATCCCCGCGCACCGCCCCCTCGGCGGTCCGGGAGCGAATCGCCCGATCGCGTGAGGAGGAGCCATGACCGAGTCGCGTGCTCCGGCACCGCCCACCGGACCGGAACAACCCCGCGGGGTCGGCCCAGCGGCGGCGGCCGATCCCGCGGACGTGCTGTCCAGGCTCGGGCGCTCCTGGGAATGGATCCTGGGTTCGGCCGTCGCCACGCTCGTGCCGGGCGTACTGGTGCTGGTCTGGCCCGACGAGACCCTGCATGTCCTGGCGGTGCTGATCGGCCTGTACCTGCTGGTGACCGGGGCGTTCCGGTTCGTCGCGGCCTTCGCCCGGGACGGGCAGGGGGAGCGGCTGCCCGGACTGCTCCTGGCGGTGCTTTTCGTCCTGGCCGGGGTGCTGTGCCTGCGGAACCCCTTGCAGACCATCGCGGCGCTCTCGCTGATCGTCGGGATCGTCTGGCTGGTGTCCGGCATGCTCACCCTCTACACGGCCCTCGCCACCAAGGATCTGCCGCACCGCGGCTTCGTCGTCGGCGCCGCGGTGATCGCCATCCTCGCGGGGGTGGTGGTGCTGGCCCTGCCCACCGAGTCGGCCCGAGCCCTGACCCGGCTGCTGGGCCTGTGGCTCGTCCTCCTCGGCCTGGTGGAACTGGCCCTCGCCTTCGCCTGGCGAGCGGCACTTCGCCGGTCCGGTGTCACGGCGGGACCTAAGGGTTCCGATGAGCGGGTCTGACACCCGCACCGACCCGGGGTACGGGCGGCGGCGCGGTGTGGCCCAGAGGTTCCGGGCAGCCCAGCGGTGACGTACGCCGTCGGTGAGCGTGGCGACGGGAGGCTCGGCGTCCGCGACGGGGCGGGCCGCCGAAAGCTCGTACGAGATCCGTCCGCCAGAAGGCCGTGGGCGGACGGCGGGTCGGTGGGCGGGCCGACCGGCGGGTCGGTGGGCGATTCGGTCGGCCGACCCGGGCCGAGCGTGGAACGGACTCGGCCCGTCCGCTCACCCGTCTCGGGTGAGGCCACGGGGATCTCGCCGTGCGCAGGCTGGAAGTGGCAGAAATCGGCTGCCGGGCGGACGCCCGGGACGGAGGCAGGACATGAGTGGACAGATGTACCTGGCGTACGACTATCCGCTGCTGAGCGTCTTCTGGTCCATGCTGTGGTTCTTCCTGTGGATCATGTGGTTCATCCTGGTCTTCCGGATCGTCGTCGACATCTTCCGCGACGACGGCCTGAGCGGCTGGGCCAAGGCCGGCTGGCTGGTGTTCGTCCTCGTCCTGCCGTTCCTGGGAGTGCTGATCTACGTGATCGCCCGCGGTAAGAACATGGGCGGCCGGGAGGTGGCGCAGGCACGCGAACAGCAGGAGGCCTTCAGGAGTTACGTCCGGGAGACCGCCAGGGGAGCCGAGGGCCGGCCCAGCAGCGCCGACGAACTGGCCAAGCTGTCCGAGATCCGCGCCCGCGGCGACATCACGGACGAGGAGTTCCGCCGGGCGAAGGAACTGGTCCTCAGCGACCACCGCTCCACGGAACGTGCGGGCGCGGGCTCGTCCGCCTCCGCTCAGTAGAGGCACCGCGCGACACCGAAGTAAGGACACCGCGCGACACCGAAACGAGGTAGCACCATGACCGCGACACACACCGCGCACGTACAGAGGACCGAGCGGCCATGGGCCGAAGGCCTCACGGTCTTCGCGGCGGTCATGCTCATGATCGCCGGCATACTCGACATCTGCCGGGGCGTCATGGGGATCGCCGAGGACGACGTCTTCGTCTCGACACGCAACTACGTCTTCGAGTTCGACCTCACCAGCTGGGGCTGGATCCACCTCGTTCTCGGTGTCGTCGCCGTGATCGTCAGTCTCGGACTCTTCCAGAAGGCGCTGTGGGCGCGGGTCGCCGGAGTGGGCGTCGCCGGACTCGTCATCATCGCCAACTTCCTCTCCCTGCCGTACTCCCCTGTCTGGTCCATCGTGATGATCGCCTTCTCCGCGTTCATCATCTGGGCCCTGTGCGTGGTCCGGCCGGACGACTCCGCCGAGGTGTGAACGAGGTTCGTGCGGGCAGTGCCGGACCGGCTCGTCCGGCACTGCCCGCCCTTGCGTCGAGTGTGCTGGTCCCGTTCGTGTACGCGGGTCCGCGGAGCGTGTTCCGGGCGCTGGTCGGTGTCGCGGGGCTCGCTCTGGCCGCTGTCGGGGTCTGGTGGACGCTCGGGATGCTGTGCGTGCGGGTCGACAACGCCGCGCAGGCCGCGGGGGCTGTGCGCGGCTCCCGGTCCACGGGCTTCCTGCGGTTCACCGCGGCGGAGGCCGGCGTGGAGGCGGACACGGACTCGGTCCCGGTCGGCATCGACGGGGAACACGTGCTGCTGCCCGTGCCCGTGGTGTGCCGAAGCGCTCCCGGGGCGCTCCGGATCCGCGTGCCGCGTGACCGCCCGGGTGCGCGACCGAACAGGCCGGGGGCCGACTGGCGGCGCGTCACGCGGCTCGCGCTGAGGCGCCCTCCGCCCGGAGACCGGTTCGCCCCGTGACGCGGCGGGTCCGGCATCACGGCACCTACCGGTCGCGTACCAGTCGCATATCCGCCGCGCACCCGTCGTGGACCCGGCTCTTCGCCCGACCTGTCGGAAGGGGGTTGTCAGACGAGTGCTTCCGATATATCGTTGACGCATCGCGACCGATCAACGATGGAATGGAGTGATTGCGATGCGTTCCCACGGACAGGAATTCGGATACGAGCGTGGACAGGGACAAGGCGGGTCCGGCCATCGGGGTCGGGGCGGCTTCGAAGGGCGACGCGGGGCTTTCGGGCCCTTCGGGCCGGGTGGTCCCGGTGGCCCAGGTTTTGGTGGACCGGGCTTCGGCCCTGGCCCCTGGGGTGGACGTGGCGGCCGGGGTGGACCGAGGGGGAGGGCGAGGCGCGGTGACGTACGCGCGTCGATCCTGGCCCTGCTCAAGGACCGGCCCATGCATGGCTACGAGATGATCCAGGAGATCGCCGAGCGCAGCGGCGGGGCGTGGAAGCCCAGCCCGGGTTCGGTGTACCCGACCCTTCAGCTGCTGGAGGACGAGGGCCTGATCATCAGCGAGGCCGAGGGTGGCAAGAAGCTGTTCTCGCTCACCGACGACGGCCGCACCGCGGCCGACGACGGTCCCGACGCACCCTGGGAAGAGGCCGGGCGCGGGGTCGACTGGGAGACGCTGCACGAGATCCGCCAGGCCGGCTTCGGCCTCATGGAGGCCTTCGGCCAGGTCTGGAAGACCGGCAGCAAGGACCAGCGCGACAAGGCGCTGGCGGTCATCAACGAAACCCGCAAGAAGCTGTACCTGATCCTCGCTGACGAGGACTGAGCAAGGGTGACGGCGGCGTACCGCCGCCGTGCCCGAAGGCGCCCCGCGGACATGGTTCCGCGGGGCGCTTCTCCGTGTGCCGCGCTCAGGTCACCAGCCCGGCCAGCTTGCGCAGCGACTCGTCGAGGGCGGCCGTCGCCGAGTCCTTGAGCTTTCCCGCCATCAGGGAGACGGCGGCGCCGGTGAACGTTCCGTCGATCCGCACCTTCGTGGCGTCGCCGTCGGGGGTCAGGGTGTAGCGGGTGGTGACGTTCACCGCCATCGGGCCCTTGCCGTGGATGGCCAGGGTGCGGGCGGGTTCCAGCTCGTCGACGGTCCACTCGACCTCGGCCGGGAAGCCCATGAGCTTCATGTTCTCCGTGAAGGTGGCGCCGACTTCGAGTGAACTGGGGCCGCCCTTCGGGAAGTTGGTGTGGGTCGAGTTCCACTCGCCGTACGAGGAGAAGTCCGTGAGCTGCGCCCAGACCTTCTCGGCAGGCGCCTCGATACGTGCTTCCGCGCTGACTTCGGCCATGCGGCCACCCCTTTGTCTCGGGCGCTGCGCCCGGCGCAGCTACGGTGTCGCGGAACGTAGCCGCAGGCCCCTCAACATTCAATACTGATGAACCGTCAGAAGTAGTCGGGGAGTCGCCTTCTCGGCAGGGATCGTCGTCGGGCTGTCGCCGGCAATGGCTGTCGCGACGCGTCAGCCCACCCGCCGTATCACCGCGGCGTCGAACAGGTCGCACGCGCGCGGGAAGGGGCCTTCGTCGTGGCAGTGCCACGCCTCCCAGAACAGGTCGGCCGGCAGTGCGTCCTCGGGGGCGTACACCCGGTACACGTACTGCCTGCCGTCGACCGCAGGCAGGGCCACCAGCCAGCACCTGCTCTCCATGTCCCTGAGGGACGAGCGCCGGAGCATCGTGGTTTCCTGCGGGGCGTGCGGCAAGGCGGCGCGCGCCCCGGAGGACGAAACGGCGCGATGTCATCCGCAAGGAGGAGAACTCCCGTAGGTATGCCCACCTTGTGTCGGACGCGGAAATGGTGCCCTCCGGGGATGACCCGGTTCGCCGGGGCTGATGGGGTAGGGGTTGTGCCATCCCGTACCCCGCGACAGCCCGCCGCCGAGAGCGGCCCGGACCATGCCGACATCGATGCCGGGCTCAGTGACGAGCTGGCGGCGGTGGTCTCCGGTGCCCGCAGGAGAGCGCTGCGGGACGGGGACAGACAGATCGACACGGCCCATCTGCTGCACTCGCTGCTGGAGTCCGACCCCGAGGTGCGCGCGGCCTTCGACAGCGACCCGCAGGTCGCGCGGCTGCTCGGCTACCTCGTGCAGCGCAGCATCGGCTACGGACTGCGCTGGCAGGGCACCGTCGAGGACTCCAGGGCCGTAGCGCGGGTCGCCGAGGAGGGGTGGTCCCCGGCGGCGGCCGACGCCATGGAGGAGGCGGGCGAGCGGGCCGTTCTACGCGGTGACGCGCGGGCCCGCGGTGCCGATCTGCTCGCGGCGGTCGTCGCCGATCCCCGGTCACGGGCGTTCGAGGTGCTCGGGCGCGCGGGGGTGGACGCCGGAGCGCTGCTCGTCCGCATCGAGAACGGTGTCGAGACCGCTCTGGAGGCTCGTGCCGAGATCGGTGTCGATGTCGGCGTCGAGGACTACGTCAGCGGGGGCGGACCGGGGGACTGAGTGTTTGGGTCCGGGACGATTCGCCTCGGCTCGGCCATGCCTGCCTGATCAGTGCGGCAACACCCGCGTCGGCACCGCGCGCCTGCGTCCAGTCGTTGAGACAGGTGTCATCGGGGATGACGCTCATGTCGCCGCCTGTCATCATGTGCCCGTGCATACGTCTCAGGGGAGTCAGGGCAACCGCGGCAGGGGCGTCGGCCTCGGCCTCGCGCTGGCGTCGGCGGTCGCCTTCGGGGGATCCGGTGTCGCGGCGAAGCCGTTGATCGAGGCGGGTCTTGATCCGCTCCACGTGGTGTGGCTGCGGGTCGCCGGCGCCGCGCTGGTCATGCTGCCGCTGGCCGTACGCCACCGGAACCTGCTGCGCAGCCGCCCACTGCTGCTCGCCGGGTTCGGCCTGCTCGCGGTGGCCGGTGTGCAGGCCTGCTACTTCGCCGCGATCTCGCGGATCCCCGTCGGGGTCGCGCTGCTCGTCGAGTACCTCGCGCCGGCGCTCGTGCTCGGCTGGGTGCGGTTCGTGCAGCGGCGGCCCGTCACACGCGCCGCCGCCCTCGGGGTCGTCCTCGCGGCCGGCGGACTCGCCTGCGTGGTGGAGGTCTGGTCGGGGCTGAGTTTCGACGCCGTCGGCCTGCTGCTCGCACTGGGCGCCGCCTGCTGCCAGGTCGGCTACTTCGTCCTGTCCGACCAGGGCAGCGACGCGGGCGACGACGCTCCCGACCCGCTCGGTGTCATCGCGTACGGGCTGCTCATCGGCGCCCTCGTGCTGACCGTCGTCTCCCGCCCCTGGAACATGGACTGGTCCGTGCTCGGGGGCACCGCGGACATGGACGGCACCGCCGTCGCCGCCTCCCTGCTCCTCAGCTGGATCGTGCTGATCGCGACCGTCGTCGCCTACGTCACCGGCGTGCTCTCCGTACGCAGGCTGTCGCCGCAGGTCGCGGGCGTCGTGGCCTGCCTCGAAGCGGTCATCGCGACCGTTCTCGCCTGGGTGCTGCTCGGCGAGCACCTCTCGGCTCCGCAGATCGTCGGCGGCGCGGTGGTTCTGGTCGGCGCGTTCATCGCCCAGTCGTCGGCGCCGGCCAAGGCCTCGGCGGGCGCGGTCACCGGCGGTTCCCGAGAGGACGGTCCGGATGGCTCCGGAGGCCGGAAAGGCTCCGGAGAGGACGGGCCGGGCGGCTCCGAAAGGGAGTTGTCGGCCAGGGGAAGCGCCGTCTAGGGTGTCGATCATGCATTCGGACGCTCTCGTTCTTCCGCCTCCGGCCGCCTGAGGCGGGCTTTCCGGAATCCACGCCCCGCGTAGCCGCCGGGCGGAGCGGTGCTGCCCGCAGACGAAGTCCTGGGACCCTCACGTACGCCTGTGCCCTCGTGCACGGGCCGTGACGTGGTCCCTTCCCGAACTTCTGCACAGCTGCGGAGAGAACACGTGTCGAACGCTGCTTCCGGCCTGCCCATCGGGCGAGGCCTCCTCTATCTGACCGTCGCCGGTGCCGCCTGGGGCACCGCGGGTGCGGCGGCCTCGCTGGTCTACCGGGCCGGCGACATGGGGCCGATCGCCCTTTCCTTCTGGCGCTGCGCGGGCGGACTGCTCCTGCTGCTCGCCGTCCGCCTGCCGCGCCGCCGGGTCAGGCCCGCCGCGGGAGAGCCGGTCCGCCGCAAGCTCCTGCGGATCGGCGTCACGGGCCTGGGGCTCGCCGTCTTCCAGACCGCCTACTTCGCCGCCGTCGAGGCGACCGGCCTCGCCGTGGCGACCGTTGTCACGCTGGGCGCCGGGCCCGTACTCATCGCGCTCGGCGCGCGGCTGACCATGGGCGAGCGGCTCGGCGCCGGCGGGACGGCCGCTGTCGCCGGGGCGCTGGGCGGGCTCGCGGTGCTGGTGCTCGGCAGCGGGGGTGCGACGGTGCGCCCCTGGGGTGTGGCGCTCGCGCTGGTGTCCGCGGCCGGGTACTCCGTGATGACCCTGCTCACGCGCTGGTGGGGCCGGGACGGCGGGGCCGACGCGTCCAGTACGACCGTCTGGACTTTCGCGGTGACCACCGCCTGCCTGCTGCCCTTCGGCCTGGCGGAGGGACTGGTCCCGCACACCGCCCAACCCGCGTACGTACTGGCCCTGTTGGCGTACATCGCCGCCGTCCCCACCGCGCTGGCGTACGCCCTGTACTTCGCCGGCGCCGCGGTGGTGCGGTCCGCGACCGTCTCGGTGGTCATGCTCCTGGAGCCGGTGAGTGCGGCCGTGCTGGCTGTCGCGGTGCTCGGCGAGCGGCTCACCGCGGCAACGCTCGCGGGCACCCTGCTGATGCTCGGCTCGGTCGGCGGCCTCGCGGTCGCGGAGGCTCGCGGCGCGGCGGCCGAACGGCGTGAGCTGGAAGGGAGGTTGCGGGAGAAGGCGCTGATCTGACCTCGGCGGCCCTCGCCCCGCTCCCATCAGGGATCACTGTCACAGTGACGCGAGGTAGTCCGGAAGCTCGATGCCGGAGGCGAGGTCCGCGGCGGGGACGGGGGCGCCGTATCCCTTGGTCAGGGGGAGGACTCCGGTCCAGTACGGGAGGGAGAGGTCCTCGGGCTCGTCGTTCGGGCCGCCGGTGCGGAGCTTCGCGGAGACCTCGTCCAGGTCGAGGCGGATGACGGCGGTGGCCGCGAGTTCCTTGGTGTTGGCGGGGCGCGAGTCCGCGGAGCGGCCCGGGACGACGTGGTCGACCAGCGCGTCCAGAGCCGTCCGCCGCTCCTCGGGGTCCGTCACCTGGCGGGCGACGCCGTGCACCACCACCGAGCGGTAGTTGATCGAGTGGTGGAAGGCGGACCGGGCCAGCACCAGGCCGTCCACGTGCGTGACGGTCAGGCAGACCGCGAGCCCCGGGTCAGCCTGACCGGTCATCCGCAGAGGTCGCGAGCCGGTCGAACCGTGCACGTAAAGACGCTCGCCGACGCGGCCGTAGAGGGTCGGGAGCACGACCGGCGCGCCGTCGCGGACGAAGCCGAGGTGGCAGACGTAACCCTCGTCGAGGATCGAGTGCACCGTCTCCCGGTCGTACGCGGCGCGGTTCGCCGAGCGGGTGGGGACGGTGCGGTCGGTCGAGGTGTAGGCGGCGGGGTGCGGTATCCCGGGCTGAAGGCTGGTCTCCGGCATTGCGTCCTCCATTGCACTAGTGCATAATCTTGTTTGTGCTAGGAGAATATCGGATCGAAGGGCGTCGCGCAGCCGAGATCGCCGCGAGCGTCGAGCGTGCCGTGGGCTCGGGAGAGCTGGAGCCCGGCCGACTGCTGCCGCCCATGCGGGAGTTGGCGGCACAGCTCGGCGTGAATCCCAACACGGTCGCGGCCGCCTACCGCACCCTGCGCGAGCGCGGGGTGATCGAGACCGCCGGGCGCCGGGGCAGCCGTATCCGCTTCAAGCCGGCCACCACGGGCCGCGACTACATCCGGGTCGAGGTGCCGGACGGCGTACGGAACCTGGCCGATGGGAATCCCGATCGCGCCCTGCTGCCCGGCCTCGCCGAGGCGTTCGCCGCGGCGGCGCAGCGGTCGGACAGGGAGCCCGTGATGTACGGGGAGGCGGCTGTCGAGCCGGAGTTGGCGCGGCTCGCCCGCGTCGAGCTCGACGCCGACGCGGTGCCCGACGGCCCCGTCGTCGTCACCTCCGGATCGCTCGACGCGATCGAACGCGTGCTGGTGGCCCACCTCAAGCCCGGGGACGCGGTCGCCGTCGAGGACCCCGGCTGGGGCGGTCTGCTGGACCTCGTGCCGGCGCTCGGGCTGCGGGTCGTCGCCGTGGGTGTGGACGAGGAGGGCCCGGTCCCCGAGGACGTACGACGGGCCCTGGACGCCGGTGCGCGGGCGCTGGTCGTCACGGACCGCGCCCAGAACCCGACAGGGGCCGCCGTGAGCGCCACGCGCGCGCGTGCCCTGCGCGCCGTGCTCGGCGAGTACCCGGAGACCCTCCTTGTCGAGGACGACCACGGGCACCGGATCGTCGACCTGCCGCTGCATCCGCTGGCCGGTACGACCCGCCACTGGGCGCTGGTCCGTTCCGTCGCCAAGGCGTACGGGCCCGATCTGCGGCTCGCGGTGCTGACCGGCGATCCCGTCACCGTCGACCGTGTGCACGGGCGGCAGCGGCTGGGACCCGGCTGGGTCAGCCATCTGCTGCAGCGCACGGTCGTACACCTGTGGACCAGCGGCGCGGTGGACGTACCGGCCGTGGCGGCGTCCTACGAACGGCGCCGTGCCGCGCTGATCGGCACCCTCGGGGAACGGGGCATCGCGGCTCAGGGGCGCAGCGGGATGAACGTGTGGGTTCCGGTGCCGGACGAGACCGGGGCGGTCGCGCGGCTGCTGCACGCGGGCTGGGCGGTGGCGCCCGGAGCCCGCTTCCGGGTGAGCGCGCCGCCCGGCCTGCGGATCACCGTCTCCACGCTCACGCCGGGCGACATCGAGCCGTTGGCCGACGCGGTCGCCGCCGCCGTCGCACCGGCATCCGCGGCCCGCGACTACGTCTGAGCCCGACCGGGCGCGGCGTGTGCGCGAGATGCGTCACCGGCGTGCCCCGGCCTGGGTGAGCGCGGCGCCCAGCAGGACGACGACCGCGCCGACCGGTGTCGACCAGGTCAGTGACTCGCCGAGGATCGCGACGCCGGCCGCGGTGGCGATGACCGGGATGAAGTACGTGACCATCTGGGCCGTCGTCGGGCCGACCTCGGCGACCAGGCCGTACTGGATGAGGACGGCGAGGCCCGTGCCGAGCGTGCCCAGGGCGGCGACGGCGAGCAGCGGGACGAGCGGGAACCGGCTCGGCACGCTGGTGAACAGCGGTGTGACAAAAGCCAGTTGGACGGTCGCCAGCAGCAACTGGGCGCCGGTCATCGACAGATGCGAGTGGCCGGAGCCGGCCAGCGTGCGGCGGACGTAGATCCAGCCGATCGGGTAGCTCAGTGAGGCCAGCAGGGCCATCGCGGTGCCCGTGGCGTCCAGGCCGTGGAAGCCCTGCCAGGCGCCGAGGACCGTCAGCACGCCCAGGAAACCGAGGCCGAGGCCCGCGACCCTGCGCCGGGTCGGCCGGTCCTCGGAGAGGGCGACCAGGGAAAGGGCCATGCCCCACAGCGGCGAGGTCGCGTTGCAGATGCCCGCGAGCGTGGAGGGGATGGTCAGCTCGGAGTAGGCGAAGAGGGAGAACGGCAGCGCGTTGAGCAGCAGGGCCGCGACCGTGAGATGCCCCCAGGTCCGCGCGCCGCGCGGCAGCCGCTCCCGCTTCACCGCCATCGCCACCGCGAGGACCGCCGTCCCGAACACCAGCCGCCCCAGCGTGACTTGGAACGGCGCGTAGCCCTCCGTGCCGACCTTGATCAGCAGGAAGCTGAAGCCCCAGATCAGGGAGAGGACGCCGAAGCGGATCCGCCAGTCGAGGGCGGTGCGGCGGCGAGGACTCGGGTCGGTCGGCGTGAGGGTGCGAGAAGGGGTGACGGCGCTCATGGATCCCACGGTGAGGGAGATGGATCTCTTAGCACAAGCGAGATTTTCCGGCAGGTATCTCGTAGCATCCCTAACATGTTGAACCTTGAGCGCCTGCGTACCCTCGACGCCCTCGCCCGGCACGGCTCGGTGAGCGGCGCGGCGGACGGGCTGCACGTCACCACGTCGGCGGTCTCCCAGCAGATGGCCAAGCTGGAGCGCGAGGTGGGGCAGCGGCTGCTCGCCAAGAACGGGCGCGGGGTGCGCCTCACCGACGCCGGGCGGCTGCTCGCCGAGCATGCCGCGCGGATCCTGTCCCAGGTCGAGCTCGCGCGGTCCGATCTGGAGGCGCAGCGCGGGCAGGTGGTGGGCGAGCTGCGGATGTCCGCGTTCCCGACGGCCGCGCGCGGGCTGTTTCCCGCCGTGCTCGGCGCACTGCGGGCCGAGCACCCGGGGCTGCGGGTGCGCTCACGGGAGCTGGAACCCGAGCAGGGCGTCAGCGGTCTGATCCGCGGCGACCTCGACCTCGCCGTCGTGCTCGACTGGTACAACAAGCCGCTGCCCGTGCCGGAGGGGCTGGTCAAGGCCACGCTCCTCGACGACCCCGCGGACGTCGCGATGCCCGAGAAGCACCCGCTCGCCGACCGGGACGCCGTCGACCTGGAGGACTTCGCGGACGACGAGTGGATCTCCTGGCCCGAGGGGGAGTTCTGCCACGAGTGGCTGGTCTACACGCTGCGCGCGAAGGGGATCGAACCCCGGATCTCCCATCTCGCCGGTGAGCATCACACGCAACTCGCCCTGGTCGCCGCCGGGTTGGGTGTGTGCGTGGCGCCGCGCCTCGGCCGCGATCCGATGCCGGAGGGAGTGCGGGCCGTGCCGGTACGGCATCGCGTGCACCGGTACGTGCACGCGCTGTGGCGCGAGGACGCCGACCGGCGGCCCTCGATCAGGGCAGCGGTGGAGGCGCTGCGCGGGGCGGCGGAGGTTGTGGTGTGAGGTGGTCGATCGAGGGGCGGCGGAGGGGGTGGCCTGGGCTGGTCGACCGCGGGGCGGCGGAGGTCGTGGTCTGGGCTGGTCGACCGCGGGGCGGCGGAGGTGGTGGCCTGGGCTGGTCGACCGGGAGGCGGCGGCGGAGCGTGGTGGGGTGTGCGGGGGAGTCGGTGGGGGTTCGCGTGGTCGCACGCGAACGCGAACGCGAACGCGAACGCGAACGCGAACGCGAACGCGAACGCGAACGCGAACGCGAACGCGCACGCGCACGGGTCGGGCCGGCGGTCCTCGCGGAAGCCGGTCCGGCTCTACAGCCCGGCGAGTTTGCGGAAGTCCCAGGAGGCGACCGCGTCCGGCGTCAGCCGCATCCACGCGTGTCTGCCGTCGTGCGGCATCTCGTCGATGCCGAAGTTCTTGCGGGCGAACATCCGCTCCACCGTGCTGAGTTCGGGGAAATCCTCGCCGGTACGAGGCACCTCGCCGACGAACTCGACGGTGCCGGACAGTTCCGCGCCGCGCAGTTCGCCGTACTCCTCGCCGGTGTCGACGACCACGGCGACGCGCGGGTCACGGCGCAGGTCGGCCCAGCGCTTGCTGCGGGTGATCGAGTACAGCCAGAGCGAGGTGCCGTCCCAGACGAACCAGAGCGTGCTCGCGTGCGGGGCGCCCGTCGCGGAGACGGTCGCGACACGGCAGGTGCGCTGACCGCCCAGGAACTCGTCGAGCTCGTCCGGCGTCATCATGATCTTCCGGCCCCGGCGCTGAGTGTCGGCCATGCGGTCCCCTTCTCTGCCGCGCACCCGGAGCACATCTCCGGGACACCCGGCGGGATTTCGTGCCCGGACGTATCTGACGGTACGTCAGGAAAGCATGGGCTCTCTTCCGTCCTGGCGCAATGGTCGTTAGTCTCGCCCGCTCCACCGCCCGTGACCAGGGGGAGCCATGCCGTCGTTCGAACAGCTCAGTGAACTCCTCGACCCGGCCACAACGGTACTGCTCACCGTCGAGTGCCAGCAGGGTGTGGTGGGCCAGGACAGCGCGCTGCCCGAACTCGCCAAGGAGGCACGGTCGTCGGGGGCCCTGGTGAACGTCGCGAGGCTGGTCGCCGCCGCGCACGAGAGCGGGGTCCAGGTCATCCACGCGATAGCCGAACGCCGCCCGGACGGCCGGGGCGCGAACCGCAACGCCAGGCTGTTCCGCGCCGCCGAGCGGCTCCCCGTACAGCAGTTGACGGGGACCACGGCGGTACGGGTCGCGCCGCCCATCGAGGTCACCGAGGAGGACCTCGTGGTACGGCGGTTGCACGGGCTGTCGCCGATCGAGGGCACGGACGTCGACGCGCTGCTGCGCAACCTCGGCTGCCGCACCCTGATCGTGACCGGCGTCTCGGCCAACGTCGCCATTCCCAACGCCGTGTTCGACGCCGTGAACCGCGGCTACACGGCTGTGGTGCCCGCCGACGCCATCGCCGGGGTGCCCGCCGACTACACCCCCGCGATGGTCCGCAACACCCTCGCCCTGGTCGCCGTGATCACCTCGACCGACGACGTGCTGGCCTGCTTCAAGCGACCGCGCCGGGTCCCGCGGACCTGACGGCGGCCCCGGTTCACGCCAGCGTGATCGAGTCCCCGTCCACCGTGATCTCCGCGGCGGCCAGCGGCTGGGTCGCCGGGCCCTTCTGCACACTGCCGTCGGCGGCGGAGAACTGGCTGTTGTGGCACGGACAGGTGATGACGTTGTTCGCGATGCCCTTCACGGCACAGCCCTGGTGGGTGCACTTGGACGAGAACGCCTTGTACGTGCCCGCCTCCGGCTGGGTCACCACCACGCCCTGCGCCGCGAAGACCTTGCCGCCGCCCTCGGGAATGTCCGAGGTCTTCGCGAGAACGGTGCCCGCGTCCGCGGATTCGGAGGAGGGCTCGTCCTCCGACCCGCACGCGGTCAGCGCGACGGCGATGCCCGCCACGCCCACCGCCGCCACGACGGTGCGGCGGGACGGGGCCGAGATGGGCTGAAGCGATTCGCTGGTCATGCTGACTTCCCCTTCACCGTATGCAATGTTGATCCGTATAGGAGTACGGCCCCGCCGCGGGCACTGTTCACGGTGAGCGTCCAACTTGACGCGATCGAGATCCGGAGAGTCCGGCCTACAGCCTGTAGCCGCCCGACACCTCGATGTTCTGGGCCGTGACCCAGGCGCTCTCCTCGGACAACAGGTTGGCGATCAGCATGCCGATGTCGTCGGGCTCACCGAGCCGGCCGAAGGCGGTCTTCGCGGCGATGTCCGGGATGACCTCGGGGAAGCGGTCGAAGGCGTCGTCGGCGATCCGGGTACGGGTCGAGCCCGGCGAGACAGCGTTGACGCGGATGCCGCGGGTGCTGAACTCCTTCGCCATGTAGCGGGTCAGCACGTTCAGACCGCCTTTCATCGTCGCGTAGGCCGAGTAGCCGGGCTCCAGGCCGTATCCGGTCGAGTTGCTGCTCGTGTTGACGATGGCCCCGCCGTCCGCGATCAGCGGCAGCAGCCGCTGGGTGAGGAAGTACGGCCCCTTGAGCAGGACCCGCATCAACCGGTCGAAGTCCTCCTCGGTCGTCTCCTCGATCATCGACATGTGTCCGAAACCGGCGTTGTTGACCAGGTAGTCGAACGTGTCGCGCCGCCAGTTGTCGCGGAGCGCGGCGGCCACGGACTCCCGGAAGGCCGGGAAGGCGTCGCTGTCCCCGACGTCCAACGGCAGCGCGACGGCCGTGCTGCCCTCCTTCTCGATCGCGGCGGCTGTCTCCAGACCTCCTCGCGCGTTGTTGCCGTAGGTCAGGATGACGCCAGTTCCGCGCCTGCCGGTCTGAATCGCCGCGCTCCGCCCAATGCCGGAGCTGGCGCCGGTGATGACTGCGACCTTCATGATGTTCCTCCTGAGGGGTGATTCGTTGTACGAGTTGCAGGGTGCGGGAATGCTGGGTTGCGGGTTGCGGGTTGCGGGTTGCGGGTTGCCGGGGGGCGCCGCGTGCGCAACGTGGGTGCCGGGTGACGTGTACTGATCGTCGGCCGCGGAGCGCCGGGTTACGACCGACGTGTCCCGCCCAGGGCCAAGGGGCCAGGCGCGACCGGCGACGGAGAACCGTCCCGCCGACAGGCGGGACTCAGAACGTGGCCTCGCCGCGAACCGGTACGTGGTCCGTGTACTCGGACTCCTTGGCCAGCATCCCCGCGATCCGCGCCACGATCGCCTGGGCGGCCTCTCCGGCGAAGAGCCGGTGGTGGTCCTCCTCGCTGGTCCAGCCTTCAGTGATGGAGATGACGTCGGGGTCGGAGGCCGAACGGCAGACGAGGTAGACGACGCAGTGCTCGCTCGCGCCGGGGTTTCCCTCGTCCAGGCCCGTCAGCAGCAGGTCGACGAGCTCATCGCCCATGCCCGGCTTGGCGGTGAGGGTGGCGTTGAAACCGTGGTCGACGATCATGACTACCTTCTTCTGCGGGCGACGACAGCGAATGTGCGGTGGTTCCATTCAACTGCTCTGACCTGCGTAAACGGTAGAACGATGCTCGCTGAGCCTTGCACGATCCTCTTCGGTGCGGGAGTCGGGGACCGGTGGCATGCTGCAATGGGGGCATGTACCTGGACGAGCTGCGCACTCTGCTGGCCCGGCACGCGCGACCGGACTGGACGACCGCCATCGACGGCGTACTCATCTCGAAGGTCGAGCGGCCCCATCCGCCGGCGCCGTCGATGTCCGGCACGGTGCTGGCCGTCATCGCGCAGGGCGCCAAACACCTCGCGCTCGGCGAGAGGGTGTTCGAGTATCGCGCCGGGCAGTACCTCGTCGCGTCGGTGGACCTCCCGGTCACCGGCCACTTCACCGAGGCCAGTACCGAGCGCCCCGCGCTGGGCTTCGGACTCACGCTGGAACCGTCCGCCGTCGCGGAACTGCTCCTGCGGGCGGGGCCGGGAGACACACCCGCCGCCGGCAGGAGCGCGCCGTCCGGTATCGCGGTCAGCGACGCTCCGGTTCCGCTGCTCGACGCCGTCGTCCGGCTGCTGCGGCTGCTCGACGAGCCACGCGACCGGACGGTGCTCGCCCCGTTGGTGAAACGCGAGATCCTGTGGCGGCTGATCACCGGTGAACAGGGCGACAACGTCCGGCAGTTGGGCCTGGCCGACAGCGGGCTCAGCCACATCGCGCGAGCGGTGCGGTGGATCCGCGAGCACTACGCGCAGCCGTTCCGGGTCGAGGACGTGGCGAAGTTGTCCGGTATGAGCGTCTCCGCGTTCTACCGCAACTTCCAGTCGGTGACCGCGATGAGCCCCATCCAGTTCCAGAAGCAGATCCGGTTGCAGGAGGCCCGGTTGCTGCTGGCCACCCACCCCGGTGACATCACCGGAATCGGCCACCGCGTCGGCTACGACAGCCCGTCACAGTTCAGCCGTGAGTACCGCCGCCAGTTCGGGGCGCCGCCCAGCCAGGACGCCGCCGGTCTGCGCCACACCGCCCAGGTAACTGCCGTCGCCCTCCCGTGAGGTGACGTAGCGTCAGTCGGGTTGCCCCGCGTGCCCCTGGACCGCCTCCGGGACGATCGTCTCCGGAGCGCCTTCCGCGCCGGCCACCGTGATCGGCAGCGGCGCGGGCGGGTTGCGGCGCCCGGTGAACCAGGTGGCGACCGGCTCGGTGTAGCGGGCGGTGAGCGGGCCGACGACGACCAGGATCAGGACGTACGCCGTGGCCAGTGGGCCGAGGGAGGGTTCGATGCCGGCGGTGACGGCGAGCCCGGCGATGACGATGGAGAACTCGCCGCGGGCCACCAGCGTGCCGCCCGCCCGCCAGCGGCCCTTGACGGAGATCCCGGCGCGCCCGGCGGCCCAGTAGCCGGTGGCGATCTTCGTGCCGGCGGTGACGACCGCCAGGGCGAGGGCGGGCAGCAACACGGGCGGGATGCTCGCGGGATCGGTGTGCAGTCCGAAGAAGACGAAGAACACCGCGGCGAACAGGTCGCGCAGGGGGGAGAGCAGCCCGTGGGCGCCTTCGGCCGCCTCGCCGGACAGTGCGATGCCGACCAGGAACGCGCCCACCGCCGCCGAGACCTGGAGCTGCTGGGCCAGCCCGGCGACCAGCAGGGTCAGCCCGAGGACGACCAGCAACAGCTTCTCCGGGTCGTCGCTGGAGACGAACCGGGAGATGATCCGGCCGTAGCGGACCGCGACGAACAGCACGAGTCCGGCGACCGCCAGGGCCACGGCCAGGGTGACGCTGCCCGCCGCCAGCCCCGTACCGGCCAGCAGGGCGGTGACGATCGGCAGGTAGACGGCCATCGACAGGTCCTCCAGGACCAGGATGCTCAGGATGACCGGGGTCTCGCGGTTGCCGATCCGGCCCAGGTCGCCGAGGACCTTGGCGATGACGCCGGAGGAGGAGATCCAGGTGACACCGGCCAGCACCACGGCGGCCACCGGGCCCCAGCCGAGCAGCAGGGCCAGCGCGGCACCCGGCAGGGCGTTGAGGGCGGCGTCCACCAGGCCGGCCTTGTACTGCGTCTTGAGGTTGGAGACCAGGTCGGTCGCCGTGTACTCCAGGCCGAGCATGAGCAGCAGCAGGATGACGCCGATCTCGGCGCCGATCGCCACGAACTCCTCGCTGGTGCCCAGTGGCAGCAGACCGCCCTCGCCGAAGGCCAGCCCGGCCAGCAGGTACAGCGGGATGGGCGAGAACTGGAAGCGGCCGGCGAACCGGCCGAGCAGTCCCAGGCCCAGGATGATGGCGCCGAACTCGATCAGGAACATCGCGGAGGAGTGCACCGGGATCACTCCAGCCCGAGGATCGTCGCCGCGGCCTCGACGCCCTCACGGGTGCCGATCACGATGAGGGTGTCGCCGCCGGCCAGCCGGAAGTCCGGTGCCGGGGACGGGATGGCCTCCGCGCGGCGCAGCGCCGCGACGATCGAGGCGCCGGTCTCGGTCCGCATCCGGGTCTCGCCCAGCAGCCGGCCGTTCCAGTGCGAGACCGACGGCAGCTTGATCCGCTCGGCCACCAGTCCCAGTTCGGTGGTGGACAGCAGGTTCGGGCTCTTGTGGGCGGGCGACAGCGCGTTGATCAGCGAGGTCGTCTCCGGCTCCGTCAGGTGCATCGACTGGGCGCAGGCGTCGGGGTCGTCGGAGCGGTAGACGTTCACCGTCCGGGCGCCGTCCCGGTGGGCGATCACCGACAGGTGGCGGTGCTCCCGCGTGGTGAGGTCGTACTGGACGCCGATCCCCGGCAGGGGGGTGGCGCTCATCCGCGGAGCAGGCACGACCCCTCCCTCCATGTTCGTTGTGGTGGTGGTGCGGCGGGGCACCGGACCGAGCCGGTGACCAGGTACCGCGAAGGTTCATGTTGCCAGCCTCGAAAGGGCCGGGGATATGGGTGCCGGCACGGATGGACACGGCGTGCCCGCGGGGGTGAGAGTGGTGCGGGGTCGTGGGTCCCGCCGCAGGCCAGAGCCCTGAACGCGGTGGATCGGCGGCGACAGGAGACAGTGGAGGTGAGGACCGCCGGGAAAGGAGCACACCATCATGTCGCTGTACTGGAGGATCCTCCTCCTCAACGCGGCCGTGCTCGTGGTCGCGGTCCTGCTGCTCCTGGGCCCGGTCACGGTCTCCACCCCGGTGCTGTTCGGCGAGGCCCTGGTCCTGATCGCCGGGCTCGTGGTGATGCTGATCGCGAACGCCGTGCTGCTGCGGATCGGGCTCGCGCCGCTGGGCCGCCTGACCCGTGCCATGGCCGCCGTCGACCTCCTCAAGCCGGGCGGCCGCGCCCCCGTCACCGGACCCGGCGAGATCGCCGGACTGACCTCGACGTTCAACGCCATGCTCGCCCGTCTCGAAGCCGAACGTGCCACCAGCTCCGGCCGGGCACTGTCCGCGCAGGAAGCCGAACGGCAGCGCCTGGCCCGGGAGCTCCACGACGAGGTCGGCCAGACCCTCACCGCCGTCCTGCTCCAGCTGAAACACGCGGCCGACCGCGCTCCCCGGTCCGTACGGGAGGACCTTCGCCACGCGCAGGAAACCACCCGTGGCGGGCTGGAGGAGATCCGCCGCATCGCGCGTCGGCTGCGCCCCGGGGTCCTGGAGGAACTCGGCCTGCACAGCGCCCTGCGCGCCCTGACCGGGGAGTTCACCACCTCCCGGCTCAGCGCGACCGCGCACATCACCCCCGGCCTGTCCCGGCTCGCCCCGGCGACCGAGCTGGTTCTCTACCGCATCGCCCAGGAGGGGCTCACCAACACCGCGCGTCACGCCGGCGCCACCCGGGTCGAGGTCCACCTGCGCCCGCTGTCCGACGGCCGGGTGGGACTGCTGGTCCGCGACGACGGGCACGGCATCGGGGCCGTGCCCGAAGGCGCCGGGATCAGCGGGATGCGTGAACGTGCCCTTCTCATCGGCGCCGACCTCCACATCGGCACCGGGCCCCTCGGCGGAGCCGAGATTCGTCTGAACGTCGCCGGCGGCACAGCCGGTGCCCGCAGCCAGGAGAACGCGCGATGACCCGACCGGCCCGCATCCTGCTCGCCGACGACCACGCCCTCGTACGCCAGGGCGTCCGCCTCATCCTGGACGCCGAGCCGGACCTGACCGTCGTGGCCGAGGCCTCCGACGGCGCCGAGGCCATCGACCGGGCCCACGGCCAGGACGTCGACCTGGCGATCCTCGACATCGCCATGCCCCGCAGGACCGGACTACAGGCGGCCCGCGAACTCTCCCGCCTGCACCCCGGCCTGCGCACTCTGATGCTGACGATGTACGACAACGAGCAGTACTTCTTCGAGGCCCTGAAGGCCGGCGCCTCGGGCTACGTCCCGAAGTCCGTCGCCGACCGCGACCTGGTCGAGGCCTGCCGTGCCGCGCTGCGCGACGAACCCTTCATCTACCCCGGCGCCGAGACCACCGTCATCCGCGCCTACCTCGACCGCGCCAGCACCGGCGACAGGCTGTCCGCCCGTGTGATCACCGACCGCGAGGAGGAGATCCTCAAGCTCGTCGCCGAGGGCCACACCTCCAAGGAGATCGCCCGCCTCCTGGTCATCAGCGCCAAGACCGTCGAACGCCACCGCGCCAACCTCCTCCAGAAACTCGGCCTGCGCGACCGTCTGGAACTCACCCGCTACGCCATTCGCGTCGGCCTCATCGAGCCCTAG
Source organism: Streptomyces sp. NPDC088747 (assembly GCF_044751025.1). NCBI lineage: Bacteria > Bacillati > Actinomycetota > Actinomycetes > Kitasatosporales > Streptomycetaceae > Streptomyces > Streptomyces sp. NPDC088747. The sequence goes on along the minus strand of NZ_JBIVKZ010000001.1, from coordinate 848,269 downwards.
GGTCCCGGAACCGTCGCTCCGGGACCGTGTCGCGTCACGACCCCCAGGCGTCGGAGGCCGTCGTCGGAGGCAGGAAGGCCACCCGGGTCAGGAAGTCCCTGAGGAGGATGCGCCACACGTACCACTCGTGGCCGCCGTCGATGAAGTCGGTCTGGACGTGCACACCGGCCGCGGTGAGATCGCGCACGGCGCGGAAGGGGCCTCGGTGCAGTGTCGAGAAACCGACATTGATGGGGTCCTGCCATCCACAGCCGACGAAGACCGACACCTTTCTCATGGCGGTCGCCTGCTCGTTGGTGAGCGTGGTGCCGGTCGGCAGGCCGGCGCTCATCAGGCCGTAGTAGCCGAACTGCTCGGGGTTGTTGAGCAGCAGATAGGACGTGCGCATCCCGCCGGCCGACAGCCCGGAGTAGGCCCTGTCGGCGGCCGAGGCGGAGACGTTGTAGTGCTCCTCGACCCAGGGGATGATCCGCTCGATGAGGTCGGTGCGGTGCAACTGGTCGTACGTCGAGGCCGCGTAGCCCGTCGCGTTGGGCATGACGACGACCGTCGGCTGGATCTCACCGTCGTTGATGAGGTTGTCCATGATGTTCGCCAGGTCGCCCTGGGTGCTCCAGCCCATCTCGTTCTCGCCTCCGCCGTGGCTGAGGTAGAGGGTCGGATAGGGCTTGGCCCGCTTCGCGTTGTAACCGGGCGGTGTATACAGCACCAGGTAGTTCTTGCCGGCGGGCGTCACATGTCCGGGGGAGTCGTAGGTGACGTGGCGCAGCTTCCCGCGTTCGCGGCGGGCGGGGCCCTGCCAGGAGACGTCGACCGTGTCGAAGTCCGGGTCGGAGGGGACGTAGACCTGGCTCCTGTCGACGGCCGTCCCGTGCACCACCCCGTCCACGACGTTCCAGGCCGGGTTGCCGGGTTGCCGGGATCGGGCAACTGCCCTGCCGTCGTCGCGTCGTCGGCCTGCGCGTCGACGAAGAAGCCGTAGGTGTACGTGCCCCCGGGCAGTGGGGTGCTGTAGGTCCACAGGCCGTCGTGGCCCTTGGTCATGTCGGCGACGGGCCAGAGGGGACTCGTCGAGTTCGGGTGGGCGATCGGCACGTCGCCCGGCTTCCACTGACGCGGCAGCAGCCCAGGGGTCTCCACCAGCCCGTCCGGGCCGGTGAGACGTGACGCGAGGGCGCTGGGCCGCTCCAGATACCACTCGCCCTTGATCTGGACACGCGTGGCGGCGGGGTGTGTGTCCCTGTCGACCGGGTGCAGCGGTGAATTCGTCAAGGACCTGAAACGCAATCAATGAATTCACGGTGTGACGGGTGAACTCCGTTCCACGGGCGGCACGGTCTCCCGGCGCCCGTGCCCCCGGCGAAGCTCCTCGTCGGCTGTCACGCTCGGTTACTATGCCCAGGGCCGGTCAGGGCCGGTTCTCCGGTGCACGCGTTCTTGGAGTTGGTTGTGGATTGCAAGGTCGAAGAGTCGGGTGACCCGGGAAAATGCTGAACGAGGTCGTCGCCACCCGCTACATCACCCCGCTGCGCGAGGGTGGTTCGCTGCCGGGACTCGTCGAGGCCGATGATCTCGGCACGTACGTTATGAAGTTCAGCGGTGCCGGCCAGGGGCGCAAGACGCTGGTCGCGGAGGTCGTGTGCGGTGAACTCGCCCGGCGACTGGGCCTGCGGGTGCCCGGGCTGGTGACGATCGCCCTCGATCCGGTCCTGGGCCTCGGCGAACCGGACCAGGAGGTACAGGGACTGCTGAAGTCGAGCGGCGGCCTCAACCTCGGGATGGAGTTCCTCTCCCGCGCGATCGGCTTCGACTCGCTCGCCCACCGGGTGAGCCCCGAGGAGGCCGGGCGGATCGTCTGGTTCGACGCTCTGGTCAACAACGTCGACCGCTCCTGGCGCAACCCGAACATGCTGGTGTGGCACGGCGACCTGTGGCTCATCGACCACGGCGCCACGATGATCTGGCACCACAACTGGCCCGGCGCCCAGGCCTCCGCCGCCAAACCGTACGACGCCACCGATCACGCGCTCGCGCCCTTCGGCCCTGACCTCGCCTCCGCGGCGGCGGAACTGGCGCCGCTGGTCACCCCGGAGCTGCTCGCCGAGGCGACCGCTGCGATCCCGGACGAGTGGCTGGAGGGGGAGCCCGGTTTCGACACGACGGACGCCCTGAGGCGCGCGTACGCCGAACCGCTGCTCGCCCGCGCCGCCTCCGTCCACGAGCGGATCAAGGGCCTCGACGACACGGCACACCTCAAGGGCATCCAGGGCATCCAGGGCATCAAGGGGAGCAAGTGAGCGAGCGGGACGTCTTCGAGTACGCGCTGCTGCGTGTGGTCCCCCGGATCGAGCGCGGTGAGTGCTTCAACGCGGGCGTGCTGGTGTACTGCCGCGCCAAGTCCTTCGTCGCGGCCCGCACGCACCTGGACGAGGCGAAGCTGCGGGCACTGGATCCGGCGGCGGACGCGGCGGGCGTACGGGCCGCGCTGCGCGCTGTCGAGGGGGTCTGCGCCGGCGGGGAAGCGGCAGGTCAGGCAGCGCACGACGATGCCGGACGGCGTTTTCGCTGGCTGATCGCGCCGCGCTCCACGGTCGTCCAGCCCGGACCCGTGCACACGGGCCTCACCGTGGATCCGGAAGCCGAGGCGGAGCGGCTGCTCGCGCTGCTGGTCAGGTAATGGATCACACGGGCGCGGTGTGCCGTTGACACCGGGTGCCAGGGCTTCTAGCGTCACGTCTGCTGAAGGTACTAAGCGGTCGCTCACCGGACGGGCGTACCGTGTGAGCCGCAGGGCATGTCAGGCCGCAGGGCTTTTCAAGGGCGAGGAGAACCAGCAATGTCCACCACTGAGCAGCGCGTCGCCGTAGTCACCGGTGCCGCGCGCGGCATCGGTGCCGCGACCGCCGTACGACTGGCCGCCGAGGGCCGCGCCGTCGCGGTGATCGACCTCGACGAGGCCGCGTGCAAGGACACCGTCGAGAAGATCACCGCCGCGGGTGGCAAGGCCATCGCCGTCGGCTGCGACGTCTCCGACGAGGCCCAGGTCGAAGCCGCGGTCACGCGGATCGCCGAGGAGCTCGGTGCGCCGACGATCCTGGTGAACAACGCGGGTGTGCTCCGCGACAACCTGCTCTTCAAGATGAGCACGTCCGACTGGGACACGGTCATGAACGTGCACCTGCGCGGTGCGTTCCTGATGTCCAAGGCCGTCCAGAAGCACATGGTGGACGCGAAGTTCGGCCGGATCGTCAACCTGTCCTCGTCGTCCGCGCTCGGCAACCGCGGCCAGGCCAACTACGCCGCGGCCAAGGCCGGTCTCCAGGGCTTCACCAAGACGCTCGCCTTCGAGCTCGGCAAGTTCGGCGTCACCGCGAACGCCGTCGCCCCCGGCTTCATCGTCACCGACATGACCGCCGCGACAGCCGCCCGCATCGGCATGGGCTTCGAGGACTTCCAGGCCGCCGCGGCGACCCAGATCCCCGTGCAGCGCGTCGGCAACCCGGACGACATCGCCAACGCGATCGCCTTCTTCACCGGCGAGGCGGCCGGATTCGTCTCCGGCCAGGTGCTGTACGTCGCCGGCGGACCGCTCAACTGACCGCGGGAGACACGGACATGACCACACCTCCCGAACTCTCGGGCAAGGTCGCGCTCATCACGGGCGCGAGCCGCGGCATCGGCTACGGAGTCGCCGAGGCCCTGATCGCCCGCGGTGACCGCGTCTGCATCACCGGCCGCAACGAGGACACCCTCAAGGAAGCCGTCGAGGCACTGGGTGCCGACCGTGTCATCGGCGTCGCGGGCAAGGCGCACGACGAGGCCCACCAGGCCGTCGCCGTCGAGCGCACCATGCAGGCCTTCGGCCGCGTCGACTACCTGGTCAACAACGCCGGTACGAACCCGGTGTTCGGCCCCATCGCCGACCTCGACCTCAACGTGGCCCGCAAGGTCTTCGAGACCAACGTCGTCTCGGCGCTCGGCTTCGCCCAGCGGACCTGGCACGCCTGGCAGAAGGACAACGGCGGCGCGATCGTCAACATCGCCTCCCTCGCCGGTGTCTCCGCCTCGCCGTTCATCGGCGCGTACGGCATCAGCAAGGCCGCCATGGTCAACCTGACCCTGCAACTGGCCCACGAGTTCGCGCCCGGCGTACGGGTCAACTCGATCGCGCCCGCAGTCGTCAAGACCAAGTTCGCGCAGGCTCTCTACGAGGGCCGCGAGGAGGAGGTTGTCGCCTCCTACCCGCTCGGCAGGCTCGGCGTCCCCTCGGACATCGGCGGCGCCGCCGCGTTCCTCACCTCGCAGCAGTCGGACTGGATCACCGGCCAGACCCTGGTGATCGACGGCGGCATCTTCCTCAACGCCGGAGTGGGATGACATGAGTGCCGGGGGCGCCTCCCGCCGACACGGGCGACGCGTGTGTCGACGTACGAGTCGCCCCCGCGCCGGCGTACGCGATCACCCCCTCGCGCCGACACGCAAGTAGACAGAAATCGCCTCCGTGTCCAGCCGTGTTGGACGCACAGGCGCATGACAACGTAGTCACATACATGCTGATCAAGTGCCCTGCCGGGAACGCGCTTCCACCGGTGGGGCACTGCGGTATGGTCTGCCGTCCCTTGGTACGGCAGATCGAGGAGCGAGCGCGTGTCCAACCGGATCCGGAACCGATTTCTGCGGCAGTTGGCGGCGATCACGTCGATATCCATGGTGGCCGGCTGTGGCGTCCTCTCCTCGGGCTCGTCCGAGGACGAGGGGCCGATCGTCGTGGGCACCACCAGCGCTCCGAGCACGCTCGATCCGGCCGCCTCCTGGGACGGCTCCTGGGAGTTGTTCCGCAACATCTACCAAACGCTGCTGAGTTATCCCCACGGCGCGGTCGAACCCGGGCCCGACGCCGCCGAGAGCTGCGGGTTCACGGACTCCTCGAACCGCACCTACCGTTGCCTGCTGCGCGCGGACATGAGGTTCTCCGACGGGGATCCGCTCGACGCGCAGGCCGTGAAGCACTCGATCGACCGGATCAGGAAGATCGGTGTCGTCGGCGGTCCCGCCGGACTGCTGGGCAGTCTCGAACGGGTCCAGGCGCTGGGCGACCGCGAGATCGTCTTCCGGCTCAACAAGTCCGACGCGACCTTCCCCTTCGTACTGGCCACTCCCGCCATGTCGATCGTCGACCCCGACGACTACCCCGCCGACGCGCTGCGCAAGGACAGCAAGGTGTCCGGTTCCGGGCCCTACACGCTGCGCTCCTACGAGGAGGGCAAGCGGGCCGAACTCGTCAGGAACGACCGCTACAAGGGCTTCGCCGAACGCAGGAACGACGCGGTGACCATCCGCTACTTCCCGGACTCCGCCCAGATGGTCGGCGCCCTGCGCGACAAGGAGATCGACGTCACCTTCCGCGGCCTCGCCGCCTCGGACATCGTCTCCCTCCAGGGGCAGGACCCGGACGAGGGCATCCAGCTCCTCGAAGGCGCGGGCACCGAGATCAGCTATCTGGTGTTCAACCCGAAGGACCCGTGGGCGGCCAAGTCGGCCGTACGCAAGGCCGTCGCCCAGATCGTGGACCGGCCGGCGATCGCCCACAAGATCTACAAGGGCACCGTCGAGCCGCTGTACTCCATGGTCCCCAAGGGGCTGACCGGACACACGGTGGGCTTCTTCGACGACTACGGGTCCCCCAGTTCGTCCAAGGCTCGGAAACTCCTCCTGGAGGCGGGGATCACCGAGCGCGTGCCCCTCACCTTCTGGTACACGACCGACCGCTACGGCTCCGAGACCGCCCCCGAATTCCGCGAGCTCAAGAGCCAGTTGGAGGACTCGGGGCTGTTCAAGGTGACCCTCAGGAGCCGCCCCTGGAAGACCTACGAGGCGGGCTACCGCAAGGGTGAGTACCCGGTGTTCGGACGCGGCTGGTTCGCCGACTTCCCGGACGCCGAGAACTTCATCGCGCCCTTCGTGGGCGAGGAGAACGCGCTCGGTACGCCGTACGCGTCGCCGTACATCACCAACAACCTGCTTCCCGAGTCGCGCCGTGAGTCCGACCGGGGCGCGGTGGTCAAGCAGTTCGAGGAGGCCCAGCAGATCCTCGTGGACGATGCCCGGCTGCTGCCGTTGTGGCAGGGCAAGCAGTACGTGGCGGCGAGCGAGGACATCTCGGGCGGCGAGGCCGCGCTCGACCCGTCGACGATCATGACGATGTGGGAGCTGTACCGGAAGACGAGCTGGTAGCGCGGACTCCGGAGCCGGTTGTCAGTGGGCGGCGGTAGGTTCAGTGCTCCGGAAGTGACCGCACATCGGAGGAAGTTGACGTGACCGATATCGCCATGCTGCCCGAGTCCTGGCGCGACGTCCTGGGCGACGAGCTGCAGCAGCCCTACTTCAAGGAACTCACGGAGTTCGTCGAGGAGGAGCGTGCGAATGGCCCCGTCTATCCTCCGCGCGAGGAGGTCTTCGCCGCGCTCGACGCGACGCCGTACGAGCGGGTGAAGGTGCTGATCCTCGGCCAGGACCCCTACCACGGCGAAGGCCAGGGGCACGGCCTGTGCTTCTCCGTCCGCCCGGGTGTGAGGACCCCGCCCTCGCTGCGGAACATCTACAAGGAGATGAAGGAGGAGCTCGGCACCCCGATCCCGGACAACGGCTATCTGATGCCATGGGCCGAGCAGGGCGTGCTGCTGCTCAACGCGGTGCTGACCGTCCGCTCCGGCGAGGCCAACTCCCACAAGGGCAAGGGCTGGGAGAGGTTCACCGACGCGGTCATCCGGGCCGTCGCCGACCGGCCGGACCCGGCCGTCTTCGTCCTGTGGGGCAACTACGCGCAGAAGAAGCTCCCCCTGATCGACGAGGAGCGGCATGTGGTGGTGAAGGGGGCGCACCCCTCGCCGCTGTCCGCGAAGAAGTTCTTCGGCTCGCGCCCCTTCACCCAGATCGACGAGGCCGTGGCCCGGCAGGGCCACGAGGCCATCGACTGGCGGATTCCGGATCTGGGCTGACCCTGGGCTGCCGGGTCGGGCCGGGCCGGGCTGGGACGGGGTGGGGCTCGCGGGAGCGTGTCCGGTTCACCCGTCACCGGCCCGGTCGTCGGCCCGGTCGTCACCGGCCTGGCCCAGCGGGGTACGGAGGCGCCTGAGCGCGATTGTGAGTGGCTGCCGTTAGCGTCGTTGACGTCGTGAGGATCAGTGACGAGCCTTGGAGGACGCGGTGGCGGAGCAACAGGAGCAGGCGGCGCCGGACGCCATGATGACCCGGATCGGACAGGCCATCATGTTGCACCACGGCGGTGACCGCGAGGAGGCCCGGGACCGCTTCCTGGGCCTGTGGGCGGAGATCGGCGAGGACGGCGACGCCCTGCACCGCTGCACGCTGGCCCACTACATGGCCGACACCCAGGACGACCCCTCCGACGAACTCGCCTGGGACCTCAGGGCGTTGTCCGCCGCGGAGGAGCTCACCGACGGAAGGATCGCCGAGCACCACGAGTCGCTCGCGGTGCGCGCGTTCTACCCTTCGTTGCATCTGAACCTCGCCGCCGACTACGTGAAGCTCGGCCGCACCAGCGCCGCCCGCACCCATCTGCGCAGGGCGCGCGGAGCGGTCGGCTCCCTCGGGGACGACAGCTACGGGAACGGGATCCGGGCGGCGATCGGCCGGCTGGAGTTGCGGCTCGACGGCGAAGGGGACGGGACGCCGGGGTCAGGTGAGGGGCCCGGCTCATTGGGCGGCCCCGGTTCCTCGGGCGGACCCGGAGGAGAGACGCTGGGACCACCTCGACGGCGGTCTTGAGGCGGAGGAAGGGTTTGAGCAGGCTTCGTGGGGGCGGCTGCTGACCGGATGCCTGGCGGGGCTCGGCGGGGGTGTTGGACGGCCGCCGGGAGGCGTCGAGGGGTGTGGGTTTGGGCACCGGATGCCGGGTGCGTCCGCCCGGGGCGCCACGGGTGTCCACCGCACAGAGTGTTCGCGTGTGCGCGCGGTGACGCGAGGATCCCGGGTGCCCGGCTGAACGGAGTGACAACCGTACGGCCCGGCAGGGCGCGCTCGGCGCGATGCGCCCCGGCCACGGCGGAAGAAGCACGTGGCCGCTCGTCCGGCGCCCACATCGCGGCCCGGCGGGCGCCGACAGGCCGCCCCGGCTCCCGGCGGCCCCCGACAGGTTCCTGCCATCTCCGGCCGACGGCGACAGGTTCCGGCCCCCTCCGGCCAGCGGCGAGGGGATCCTGCCCCTCTCCGACCGGCGGTGATGGGATCCGGACCCTCCGTCCGCCCGCTCGGGCCCGACCCCCGTCCGCGCTCGCCCCGCTCGGGCTGACACCCCGCTTCCGCAGACACCGGGGACGTCCGCAGGCCGGGCGGGACGGGCGGTGATTGCGTCAGCGGGCGGCACGGCGGTAGCGGGCGGCGCCGTCAGCGGCCGTACGCCCCCTCGCAGATGACCGCCTCCGGGCTGTCCGAGGACCAGCCCCCGTACTTCCTGCCGAGGGCGCACAGGTCCGCGGCCGTCGGGATCTCCGGGACGGCGGGCGGGACGGAGACGCGTGGGGCGGGGCGTGGTCGCTCGGCACGCGGAACGGGGCGCGGGCGACGGGGGGCAGCCGGTGCGGCCGTGGCCGGCGGCGGGGGAGTCGCCCGGCCCGGTGCGGGCGCGTCGGCGGCGGGCTTCCGGGAGGGGCCGATCAGCGTCAGCGCCTCCCGTGCTGGTGCCTGCACGATCCGCGGCTCGGCCTCGCTGTCCGGACGTGGCACGGAGGGCCCGGACGGCACGGGCGGCAGGCCGGAGGCAGGGGGCCGCTGGACGCTCACACAACCGGAGAGGGCGGTGAGAGCCACGGTGACCATGAGCGTCGCGGTCGTGGTTGATCGATGCACGCGTGCAACTCTGCTGTGCCCGGCCCTCTTTGGGGAGCGGACAAGCGCAGGATGCCCCGCAGGGGTGATCCTTCCGCCCCTCCGGAGGGCTCCGGAGCCCCTGAGCTGACTCCGCCGACGCTTCCCCGACCTCCCGCGGATCGGGTGCGCCGTCGCGGCCCCGTCCCCGAGCCCGTCGGCGGCCGGTCGTATGCTTAATTGCGAGGTCAACACTCCGGAACGTGCCTCACCACCCGCGACGCACCCCATGAGGAGACCCACGTGAAGGTCGGCTGCATCGGACTCGGTGACATCGCGCGGAAGGCGTATCTGCCGGTACTGAGCGTGCGGCCGGGTGTCGAGCTGCATCTCCAGACGCGCACCGCGGCGACCCTCGCCGAGGAGGCCGACAGGCTCCACCTCCCCCCGGGACAGCGCCACACCGACCTGGGGGAGCTGCTGGCCCAGGATCTCGACGCGGCGTTCGTGCACGCGGCCACCGTGGCGCACCCCGAGATCGTCACGCGCCTGCTGGAGGCGGGTGTACCGACGTACGTCGACAAGCCCCTCGCGTACGAACTCGCCGACTCCGAGCGGCTGGTGCGGCTCGCGGAGGAGCGGAACGTCACTCTGGCGGTGGGGTTCAACCGGCGTCACGCGCCCGGGTACGCGCAGTGCGCCGACCATCCGCGGGAGCTGATCCTGATGCAGAAGAACCGCATCGGGCTGCCCGAGGCGCCGCGCACCATGATCCTCGACGACTTCATCCATGTCGTCGACACCCTGCGGTTCCTGGCGCCGGGCCCCATTGACGACGTGACCGTACGTGCCCGGGTGGAGAGCGGGCTGCTGCACCATGTGGTGCTCCAGCTCGCCGGTGACGGCTTCACCGCGCTCGGCGTGATGAACCGGCTGAGCGGTTCGGCGGAGGAGATCCTCGAGGTCTCGGGTCAGGACACCAAGCGGCAGGTGCTCAACCTCGCCGAGGTGATCGACCACAAGGGACAGCCGACCGTGCGGCGCCGCGGGGACTGGGTGCCGGTGGCCAGGCAGCGCGGTATCGAACAGGTGGTGCTCGGCTTCCTGGACTCCGTGCGCGCGGGCAAGGTGCTCAGCGCCCGGGACGCGCTGGCGACTCACGAACTGTGCGAGCGGGTGGTACGCGCGGTGGAGGAACAGTCCGCCGCGGCCTGAATACCCGGGTGCCCTCGACCGCGCCCAGGGCCGCCAGTATCAGCAGCGCCGCGTGCACCGGCCAGTCGCCGAACCGGACGTAGGGCGTGACACCCCGTGCCAGTGGCACCTCGTACACCATGGTCGTGCTCGCGTCGGTGCCGAGCCAGGAGCCGACGCGCTCGCCGCCGGGTCCGTAGACGCCCGAGACGCCGGTCAGTGTCGCGTGCACCATCGAGCGGCCGGTCTCGGCGGCCCGCAGCGCGGCGAGCGAGGCGTGCTGCTCGGGTGCCCAGCTCCGCTGGAAGCTGGAGGTGGAGGACTGCGCGAGGAGCACCTCGGCGCCGTCCTGGGCGAGGTGGCGGCTCATGTCGGGGAAGGCGGACTCGAAGCAGACCATCGGGCCGATCCGGAGTCCGTGCCCCACGTTCATCACGACCTGCTCGGTGCCCTGTCGGCGGTCCTCGCCCGCGGCCTTGCCGACGGATGTCGCCCAGCCGAGGACGCCGCGCGCGGGTATGTACTCGCCGAAGGGGACCAGCCGCATCTTGTCGTACCGGTCGCCGGTGGGGCCCTGGGGGCCGACCAGGACCGAGCTCTTGTAGATGCCGGGCCGGTCGGAGCGGCGCGCGTCGACGTTGACCAGGACGTCGGCGCCCGTGAGCCGTGACAGCGCGGCGATCCGGTTCGCGAGGTCGGGGCGGCTCGCGAGGTCGAACCCGACGCTGCTCTCGCCCCAGACGATCAGGTCGGGGTCCTGCCCGGCGAGCGTCCGGGTGAGCGCCTCCTCGCGCGCGAAGCGCTCGTCGATGCTGTCCGCGCCGTCTATGACGCCGGGCTGTACGACGGCGATCCGGACCCTGCCGTCCACGTCCGGGCGCGGCGACCAGGCCCAGGCCGCCGAGGTCGCGGCCGCGGTGGCCACCAGGCCGGCCACGGCGGGTATTCGGGCCTGGCGCACCGCGACGAGTACCGCGACGGCGACGTTCACCGCCACCACCAGGAAGCTGAGCAGCCACACCCCGCCCACCGAGGCGAGCCGAAGAGCGGGCTCCACCTGCCACTGGCTCGACCCGAGCAGACCCCACGGTCCGCCCAACCCCTGCCAGGACCGTACGAGTTCGACCATCAGCCAGCCGGACGGCAGCACCATGAGCGACGCCGTGACCTGCCCCGGCGAGGGCAGACCGCCGAGGAACCGCCGTACGAGCCAGCCCCAGGGCGCCCACAACGCGCCGAGGAGAGCCGCTATGACCAACGTGAACACGTGCAGGCTGGGCAGCAGCCAGTGATGCACCGCCAGCATGAAACCGAGCCCGCCGAGCCAGCCGTCGTACGCGGCCCGCTTCGCCGTTGGGGCCGAGCGGATCAGCAGTATCCAGGGCACGAGGGCGGCGTACGCGAACCACCACAGCGAGGGTGCGGGGAAGGCGAACACCGGCAGCGCGCCGGCCGCCACGGCGAGGACGCCCCGCCACCAGGGGGAGACGAGCCGTTGCTCGAACCTGTTCATACGGCGTCTCCCTCCTCTGCGCTTGCCTCCAGTGTGCGGGCTGCGGACGATCTCCGACAGGGGGTAAGGGATCAGGAGAGGGTTGTTCGCGGCCGGGTGCGTGGGCGGCGGCCGTCAGCAGGTGTCCCGGGTCGGGGCGTTCAGGTGGTCGCGGGCTCCTGGCGGGTCTGCGAGGTGCGGCGCCACTTCTCCTGGACGACCACTTCGCGCAGCCGCCAGCCGTCCTGCGTACGAAGCAGTCCGAAGGCGTAACGGCCGCCGCACACGAAGTCGGGGGAGGTGGAATCGTCTTCGGGCCCCGCGAACCTCATCGGGTTGATGTAGTCCGCCTGGATCCGGGCCGTGTCACCGGTGTCGTGCTCCAGCAGCCCGAACCGTACGCGCCGGTTGACGATCAGGTGCTGCCGCATCGAGAACAGCTCCAGGCTCTGGGAAAGCCACCCGGCGACCTCGCCGGCGTCTCCCTCGATCCCACCGGCCGAGCGGTAGTCCGCGCGTCCGTCCGGCGAGAACAGCTCGCGGTACCCCTCCCAGTCGCCGTCGTCCACCGCCACCGCGTATTCGGTGACTAGTCCATCCACGGCGAACCGGTCCATCACGGTCGCGAGCTCCACACGCTGCGTCATTGGATCAGTGTTCGCCATGGGGGGTCCCACGCCAAGGGGCTAAGCGGTGATATTCAGCGCGGTCGGACGCGAACAACCCGCTCGGCACCGGCCCCGGGCGTTCGCTACGCTTCCCGATCATGTCCACCCTCCCCAGCCTGCACAGCGCGACGATCGACGCGATGGTCGACAACGCCGGCCGCGCGACGCTTCCTTTCCAGCGAGCCAACCGGGAGGAGCACCATGCGACCGCGTTCTGGTTCAACGAACTCGTGGAGTCCACCGGCGAGGAAGAGGTCATCCGGCAGTACCTCGTGACTGCCGGCGAGTCGACGGAGATCAAGCTCGCCGAGTTCACCCTCCGCGCGGACCTGTGCGCACCCGTGATGAGCGCGGAGAAGCTGGTGATGGCCGACTTCGCCGAAGGGTGGACCCACCTCGACGATCTGGGCGTCGCCGTCATGCCCACCGCCGGGCTGCACGCGCACGCCGTCCGCAAGGGGTGGAGCTGGACGACCGACGAGATCACCGACGGTCTCGCGGCCACGGATGAGGACATCGCCGCCTTGGGGGAGAGCCCCGTCCCGGCCTACCTGCTGGGCCATGTCCTGGACACCGGAACCGGTGAGCGCGAGCAGGCCGTCGTGGTCGGCGAGGTCTCGCGGACCGGCGACGGCGGCGTCCGCTGGGCCGGAGAGCTTCCACAAGGGTGCGTCGGCGCACCGGTGTTCGTGGGCGCCCGGCTCGGCGGGGACCGGTTCAAGCTGGTCTGCGTGGGGGTGGCCCTTTCCGGCGAAGGTCATCATCCGATCGCGACTTTCGACCGCATCCGCACGTCCCTGCGCGCCCTCGCCGCCCACTCCGACTCCGACTCCGCCTTCGCGGAGGACTCCCGGTCGGTCGGGCCGGATCGTCGCGGGTGGCATTGGCGCGAATGGCGCCGGCGCGGGTGATGCGGGTGCGCGGGTGATGCGGGCGCGCCGGTGATGCCGGGCAGCGTCTTCGGGTGGACCTCGGGTGAACCGGACCCGGGAGGTTCGAGGTCGGGTGGACCCGAGGGTTTCGACCTCGCGTGGTTCTACTCGACCACTATGCCGAAGTCCTGTACGAGTTCTTCCAGGCCGCCGGGGTAGCCCTTGCCGCCGAGGACGAAGTCCCAGTCGCCGTTGGACCGTCGGCGGAAGGAGCCGAGGACCAGGGCGATTTCCCCTGGGCGGCCGTCGGAGACCTCCAGACGGCCCTGCTCGGTCATCGCGGGGTCGAGCAGCCGGATGCGGGCGTCGGTGAATCCGGAGAGGTCGGCGTCCGCGTCGGCCTCGGGGTCTACGGCGGCGACCAGGACGAACCGGTCGGCCTCCGAGGGCAACCCGTCGAAGGAGACACAGATCGCGGCCTTGTCGGGCGCGGTGGCCGGAAGGGCTCGCACGGAGCCGTCCGGGGTCCGGGAGTTGTTGTAGAAGACGAAGTGGTCGTCACTGAGGACCCGGTTGCCGTGGCAGACCAGGGCGCAGACGTCCAGGGCGACGTTTCCGGTCCACGACAGGCCCAGAACGTTGTAGTCGTCGGGCAGCCGGGTGTCCACGAGGGTGGGGGTCGGCTGTGCCGTGACCGTACGGCCGCCCTCGCCCAGCCGCCCGCGCAGCCCGTGGCGGTGCAGCAGGTCGACCAGCTCGGCGCCGGACACGAGTTCGAGCGGCTTGCCGTTGGCGAAGGTGTACGAGCCCGGCCCGAACCCTGAAGTCGTCACCAGGACGCCCTTGTTGGCGCCGGCGTCCTGCACGGTGCCGTAGAGGTCACGGACGGCGGTGGGCGGCACGGTGTTGCGGTAGCGCTTCACCTGCACGACGATCTTGCCGCCGCGGATGGGCGTCGGATCGAGCGCGTCGACGTCCACCCCGCCGTCGTTCGAACGCTGGGTCGTCACCGCCTGCATCCCCATGGCCCGGAAGAGTTCGGCGACGACGTTCTCGAACGCGACCGGATCCATCTCGTACAGGTCCGGGTCCTCGTCACTGCCGTGGGCGACCACCCGGTTCCCCACGTCCTGGGGCCGTCGGTCCGGCCGTACGGCAGTGAGCTGGTCGGGGCGCGCCGACAACCGCCCGCGCAGTCCGTCGGTAAGGCAGCTTCCCGCGTCCACCTGCGCCAGGTGGAGCTCACGGAACGCGGAGCGCCGTGCCGTGACCGTGGCGAGGAAGACGTGGGCCGGCCGGCCCGTCGCGGGGTCGTGTCCGTCCACGAAGCCGTTCAGGGACACGGACTCCAGCGCGCCCAACTCGTCGGCGGCGAACAGCTCGTGGAGTACGAGCAGCACGCACTGCGCGACGACCTCCGCGTACAGGGCCCGGCGCTGGCCGACCGGGCGCGGCGTCTCCTTGTCCTGCCCGGACCCGACCATGTACCGGACGGACTTGACCTCGGGGACGATGGAGAGCGCGGGCAACTCCCAGTCCAGTACGAGCTGTTGCGCGGCCGGGTCGTAGGCCGCCGCGACCTGGCGCGGGAAGCCCTCGGGCCATGCCGTGGACGCGTACAGAGCCGCGGAGAAGTACTCGACCACCGAATCGGGATCCCGGCGGCGCACCCCCTCGACCGTCGCGACGACCCCGGCGTTGTGACCGCGCACCTCGGCCAGCTGGGCATCGGCCCACTGCTGGTACTCCCGCTGGTACGAGGCGAGTTGCCGCTGGCGGTGGGCTTCCGCGGCCTGCGCGGCCTGCCAGTCCCGCTCGAAGCGCATCCGTGCTTCGGCCTGTGCCTGCGCCCGGCGACTCGCGGTCCAACCGGTCTGCGTCTGGTAATGGTGGAAATCCGGCATGGGCACGGGCTGCGCCAACGGGCCCGGCGCGAAGGGCTGGATGTCCTCCCGGCGGAACAGCGAGGAAGCCCGGAAAGGCGGGGCCTGACAACCCGAGGCGAGAAGGCCCCGCAACGACGCGACCTGGGCGTCCAGTTCCTCCGTGCGCTGCAGCGCCTCCGCCTGCCGGTACTCCCGCTGGTTCTGGGCGGTTCGTCGCTGATAGGCCCGCGCCTGCTGAGCCTCTTGTCTCCGCTGTCTGGATTCGGCTTCCAACTGGCGCTGCTGCTGCCGTTGCACCTCAGCCCATACGCCGACAAAACCAGTAGAGCGACGACTCATGTGCTGCAGGCCCTCCCCAGGACGTTGGCAGCCGAAAGGCAACTTGGCCGTCCCCACGACCAGATGTACGGAACCGACTCTATCCAGCAATCGACGTCTCGCACATCCGCTCGGCACGGGCAGCCGACGCGGGACATCGGAGCAGGTCAAGTGAGTGGGAGTCAGCCGAGGCCCGGACGCGGGCGCGGTGGTGCGTCTGCGATCGTAGGGTGTTCTCGTCGTGCCGCTAGGAGGCTCTCATGTCACGTCCTGTCACGGTTGTCACCGGCGGCAGCCGGGGAATCGGCGCCGCGACCTGTACCCGCCTCGCGGCGGACGGGCACGACATCGCGCTCGGATACGTCAGTGACGGCGCCGCCGCGGAATGGACCGCCTCCGCCGTCCGGGCCGCCGGGGCGCGTTGTGTCACGGTCCGCGGTGACACCTCCGACGAGGCCGACGTCGAGCGGCTGTTCGACACGGCGGTGGACCGGCTGGGACCGGTGACGGGCCTGGTGAACAACGCGGGGGTGACCGGGCCGCTCGGCAGGCTCGCGGACACGGACCCCGCCGACCTGCGGCGGGTGGTGGAGGTCAATCTGCTGGGCACACTGCTGTGTTCGCGTCGGGCGGCCCGCTCGATGGCGGCCTGGGGCAGCGGAGTCATCGTGAACGTCTCCTCGGCGGCGGCGACGCTCGGCAGTCCGGGGGAGTTCGTCCACTACGCGGCCAGCAAGGCGGCCGTCGACGCCCTGACGATCGGCCTGGCCAAGGAGCTCGGGCCCGACGGCATCCGTGTCAACGCGGTCGCGCCGGGAATGATCGACACCGAGATGCACGCGACGATGGGTGATCCGGGCCGGGCCGAGCGCGCCGCCTCCGGAATTCCGCTCCGCCGGGTCGGCCGGGCCGAGGAAGTCGCCGCGGCCATCGCCTGGTTGATGTCACCGGACGCCTCGTACGCGACGGGAACCGTGCTGCGGGTGTCGGGAGGGCGGTGAGGTTCCGCCGGGTGGGGTTCCGCCAGCGGCGGCTCAACCGTGGGAGCACCGGGGGCGGCCACGTCATCGTTGGCGTACGGCCGACCACATACAGGCGAGCTGGAATCTCGGAAGAGACGCTCGCCGGCCCGGCCCGCTCAGGTCTGTGATCTCACGCGGCCTCGATGATCTCGCCGCGTATCGCCTTGGCCCACTCCACGACCAACAGCTCGTACTCCGCGCGTTCCTGCGCCGAGAGGGAGCCGCCCGCGCGCATCCACAGCGCGCGGATCTGTTCGTTCACCGCGGCGGCAGACCGCACGGAACCAGAGGGCACGAAATCGGGGAACATGGAAGCAAGCCTAGGGGCAAGGACTGACAGTCCGCTACCAGACGGCTACTCAGACCGTATGTATTGGGTCACGGCCGCGGTGATCACCGGGGCTCGGCCCAGGTGCGGGACCAGTCGGTCAGCGGGCCCATCGCGCTGACCAAGTCGGCGCTGAGTGGGGTGAGTTGCCAGGTGGAGTCGGCCGTCGCCGCCGCGATGCCCGCCGCGATGCCCGCCTCGCGGCAACGCCGCTGGAGGTCGCGGAAGCCGATCGAGGCACCCTGCGAGCCCGACGTCGAACTCATGTACGAGTGAGGCGTCTACATGGCGGTGTTCGCCGAGGCGGCCGGTTTTGGCCAGGAACAGGCCACCCTCACCGCGGTCGGCGACCCCGGCCACCCCGCCTGCACCGCACGCCGGACCCGAACGGCACTGCTGCGTGCCGTGGACGAACTCCACGCCTCCGCACGGCTGAGCGGCGAGGCGCGGAGCGGACTGCGGGAGTATCTCGACGAAGACGAACAGGAGGCCCCGGAGCGGCTCGTCCTCGCGGGCTGGTACCGGTCGATCGCCTACGTCGCCTACGTCGCCTACGCCGCCAACGACGCGCGGATCGAGCCGGAACCCTGGGCGCTCGCCCTGCCGGAGAGTTGAGGCGAGCTCGGCGTCAACTCCCGTGCGGGCAGAGTCGTCAGCCCGCCGACTCCGCCGCGTGCGGGCTCAGCACACCCATCGTGACCAGCGCGATGATGACGATGCCGAGCGCGATGCGGTAGTAGACGAACGGCATGAAGCTCTTGTGTGAGATGAACTTCATGAACCATGCGATGACGGCGTACCCGACCAGGAACGCGATGACCGTCGCGAAGGCGGTGGGGCCCCAGGAGACATGACCGCCCTCGCTCGCGTCCTTGAGCTCGAAGAGTCCGGAGGCGAGTACCGCGGGCATGGCGAGAAGGAAGGAGTAACGGGCCGCCGCCTCACGGGTGTAGCCCATGAACAGGCCGCCGCTGATGGTCGCGCCGGACCGGGAGACGCCGGGGACCAGGGCCAACGCCTGGCAGAGGCCGTAGAGCAGGCCGTCCTTGGTGTTCAGGTCCTGAAGTGTCTTGCGTTCCCTGGCGGCCCGGTGCTTTCCGCCGGTCTCGTCACGGGCCGCGAGCCGGTCGGCGATACCGATCACGATGCCCATCACGATCAGCATCGTCGCGGTGATCCGCAGATCACGGAACGGCCCCTCGATCTGGTCCTTCAGCGTCACCCCGAGCACGCCGATCGGAATCGAGCCGACGATCACCAGCCAGCCCATCTGCGCGTCGTGGTCGCTGCGCATCGCCTTGTTGGTGAGCGAGCGGAACCACGCGGAGAGAATCCGCGCGACATCCTTGCGGAAGTAGATCAGTACCGCGGCCTCGGTGCCGAGCTGGGTGATCGCCGTGAAGGCCGCCCCCGGGTCCTCCCAGCCCGCGAACGCCGCCGTCAGACGCAGATGCGCGCTGGAGGACACGGGAAGGAACTCGGTCAGCCCCTGGACGAGTCCGAGGATGAGGGATTCAAACCAAGACATGAAGTTACGTGGTCCCAGTACTGATCGTGGAGGGGCGACGGGCGCACCGCGCCGAGGATCGAATTGATCACGGGAGGTGTTGGGGGCAGCGTAGCGTCCCCGTCCGACAGCCCCGCCACAGGGGTTTCGTAGACCGGCGCCGCGAGGGTGCGTGCGGAGTCCCGTGCGGGTGCCGAGTGACCACGTTCTCGGTGTTGACCTGCGGCTGGGCCGCCGCTTACGTTTCAGCGGAAGGGAAAGCGCTTGCTGTATCCGGAGATCATCCGGGTGCCGTCAGGCGTTGGCCAACGTCTGACGACCGCGTCCGATGGAGTGCTGATCACGCCCATGCCCACACCCCGCAACGCCACCAGCGCCGCGACCTCCACGAACCGCCTCCCCGCCCCGCCGGTCGGCCGACGCGTCAGGGCGGCCGTCATCGGTACGGGTGCCATCGCCCGCGGGAGCCATGTCCCCGCGCTCGCCCGCCTCGCCGAGGAGGGGGAGACGGAGATCGTCGCCGCGGTCGACATCGCGGAGGACGTCGTACGTGAGTTCTGTGCGGAGGCAGGCATTCCGCACGCGTACACCGATCTCGACCGCATGCTGGAGGAGCAGCGACCGGATCTGGTCGTCATCTGCACGCCGCCGACCCTGCACCGCGAGCAGACCGTCGCCGCGCTGCGCGCCGGTGCCTGGGTGTGGTGCGAGAAGCCGCCGGTCCCGACGCTCGCCGACTTCGACGCGGTGGAAGCGGAGGAAGGGCTCGACGGGGGGCCGTACGCCGCGATCGTGTTCCAGCACCGCTTCGGCTCGGGCGCGCGCCATGTGAAGCGCCTGATCGCCGAGGAGGCCATGGGCCGTCCGCTCGTGGCGCACTGCCAGACCACCTGGTACCGCAACGCCGACTACTACGCCGTGCCTTGGCGCGGGCGCTGGGAGACCGAGGGCGGCGGCCCCGCGATGGGGCACGGCATCCACCAGATGGATCTGCTGCTCGACCTGATGGGCCCGTGGAGCGAGGTGCGCGCCATGGCCGGACGCCTCGTGCATGACGTCGAAACGGAGGACGTGTCAACCGCCCTCGTCCGCTTCCGGAACGGCGCGCTGGCGACCGTCGTCAACAGCGTCCTGAGCCCGGACGAGGTCAGCCGCATCCGCGTCGACTGCGAACGCGCCACCGTCGAACTCACCCACCTCTACGGGCACAGCAACGACAACTGGCGCGTCACCCCGGTGCCGGGAACTCCGGAAGCGGATGTGGCGGCCTGGGAGGACTTCGGCGCGGACGTGCCGAGTTCGCACCTGGCGCAGCTACGGGACCTGGTCGCGAGCATGCGCGCGGGTGAACGGCCGCGCAGCAGCGGGGCCGACGGGCGGACCAGCCTGGAACTGATCACGGCGCTCTACAAGTCGGCGTTCACGGACACGACGGTCCGTGCCGGGGAGATCGGTCCGGGGGATCCGTACTACACGGCTCTGCACGGAGGTGCGGCCGGCTGGGCACCGCGAGTGTCCGAAGTGACCGAGGTGCCGGTAGTGCCCGAGGTGCCCGTGGTCCAGGGGGTGGAGGCGTGACCACGTCCGCGGAGAGCGGTCTGCGGATCGTCCACGCGCACGGCGAGCGCGTGACCGTCAACGAAGTCGGCACCGGCGTGGAGCTGTTGAGCTACGTCTACGGTCCCGAGGCGGCGTGGGAGGCACCGAAGCCGTATCTGCATCCGCTCAGGACGCTGGCGAACGACGTCGTCACCGACTACCGGCCCAATGACCACCGCTGGCACAAGGGCCTCCAGATGACGGCCTCCCATCTCTCCGGGCAGAACCTTTGGGGCGGCAACACGTACGTGCACGGCGAGGGATATCTCGAACTCCCCGAGCGCGTCGGGTCGATGGCCCACGTCGCCTTCGACCGGGTGGAGTCGGACGGCAGCGGCGCGGTCATCGTGGAACGGCTCACCTGGCACCCGTACGACGGTGAGTTGTGGGCGGAGGAGGAGCGCAGGATCGAGGTGCACGACGTCGATCCCGAGGCGGGTTCCTGGGCGCTGACCTGGACCACCGCGGTCACCAACCGGCGTGCGGAGCCGCTGCGTTTCGGCAGCCCGACCACCGCCGGCCGCGAAATGGCGGGCTACACCGGCCTGTTCTGGCGCGGGCCGCGGGGCTTCCGGGACGGGCGGATCCTCGGCCCCGACTCCGTAGGGCCCGGCCTGATGGGGCAGCAGGCGCCCTGGCTGGCGTACTCGGCGGAACACGACGGTTCCGACGGACACGCGACGCTCGTCTTCGCGCACGCTCCCGAGAACGACCACTCCGGGGAAGCGGGAGCCCACCCGGCCCACTGGTTCGTACGCAACGAACCCTTCGCCGCCGTCGCCCCCTCGCTCGCCTTCTTCGACGAACTGGAACTGGCACCCGGCGACACCCTCACCCGCCGTTACCGGGTCGTCGTGGCCGACGGGGCGTGGGAGCGCGAGCAGATCGCGAAGTACCTGGAGGAGCACCCGTGGTGAGCGTGCCGGTGCCCGGCGAGGCGGGTGCGGCGGCTGTGACGGGTGCGGCGGCCGAGGCGGGTGACCCTCCCGGACTCCAAAGTGGCTCCGCCGGACCCCAGGGTGGCTCAGATGGACCCGAGGGTGGTTCCGGCGAACCCGAGGGTGGTTCCGCCGGACCCCAGGATGGTTCCGCTGGACCCCAGGGTGGCTCAGATGGACCCGAGGGTGGTTCCGCCGGGCTTCAAGTCGGCTTCGCCGCGCTCCAGGCCGGCTTCGCCGGGCTACCGGGAGGCGTCGCCGTCTCGCACCTGCGGGTGTACGACTGGCCCGCGGCCGACGGCGGCTGCGGCGGAACTCCCCATATGCACCTGACCTGTTCGGAGGCGTACATCGTCACCGGGGGGCGGGGCGCGGTGCAGACGCTGACGGCGTCCGGGTACGAGGTGACGCCGCTGTCGCCCGGCACCGTCGCCTGGTTCACGCCGGGCACCATCCACCGGCTGGTCAACGAGGACGACCTGCGCATCACCGTCCTCATGCAGAACAGCGGTCTGCCGGAGGCGGGCGACGCCGTCCTCACCCTGCCGCCGTGCCACCTGACCGACCCCGAGACGTACGCCATCGCGACAGCCATCCCTGCCGACGCGCCCGAGGCGGAGCGGGAGCGGATCGCCCGAGCCCGGCGTGACCTCGCGGTCGAGGGCTACCGGGCGCTGCGCGACGCGGACGGACCCGAGCCGCTCGCCGAGTTCCACCGGGCCGCCGCCGCGCTGGTGCGCCCCCGCCTCGCCGAGTGGCGCGAGCGGTGGCGACGGGGCGCGCAGGCTGCCGCCGCGGCCACGGGCGAGCAGCTCGACCGGCTGGAGCGGGGTGACGCCTCCCATCTCCGCGAGGCGCAGGTGCGTGCGAAGCAGCCGTCCGCGCACGGGCGGTTCGGGATGTGCGGGCGGCTCGACGTCTATGACGTCGGCGAGGTGAATCCCTAGGTTGGCGTGGGCCCAGGTATGGGCGTCGGCGTCCGCGTGGCCAGAGCCAGAGCCAGAGCCGTGGCCAGAGCGGCGGCCGTCACCGCGCCCGGCGTCTCGCGGTAGCTCGCGATAGCCGTCCGTCACGCCAAGTCGCGCCAAGTCACGCCACCGCGGGACCGGTGACCGTCCAGCCCGGGTCCTGCGGGTGCGCCGTGAGGTCGGCGTGCTCGACTTCCTTGCCGCACTCCCGGCAGACGACCTGCGGAACCAGCTCACTGCCGCAGGTGTGCTCCAGCACCATGGGCCGGTAGCTGTCCTCCTGGAGGTGCCGGTCGCCCCACGCCATCAGCGTGAGCAGGACGGACTCCAGCTCCAGGCCGGCCTGGGTGGGCCGGTACTCGTACCGCTTGGGGCGGTCGTTGTACTGGACCTTCTCCAGCACGCCGGCGTCGACGAGCCGTTTCAGCCGGGCGGTCAGTACGTCGCGCGGGGCGCCGATGTTACGTACCAGCTGGTCGAAGCGCGTGGCGCCGAGCGACACCTCGCGCAGCACCAGCAGGGAGTACTTCTCGCCGACCAGGGCGAGTGTCGCGGCGATGGAACAGGGGCGGGCGTCCTTCATGGGACCAGTCTACGGGGGTGGGTTGGATGTTCCAACTCGCTGGGTTACTCTGGAGTCACTTGGTGGGTTGGAAAAGCAAACTCTATGAGTTTGGAGATCGGACATGCGTGACGCCGTGATCGTCGAAGCCGTACGCACCCCCGTCGGGAAGGGCAAGCCGACCGGCTCGCTCGCCCACGTCCACCCGGTGGAACTTCTCGCCCACACCCTGCGCACCCTCGTGGAGCGCACCGGAGTGGACCCGGCGCTGATCGACGACGTCATCGGCGGGACCGTCGACCAGGTCGGCGAGCAGGCCATGAACACCACGCGCTATGCCGTGCTCTCGGCGGGCTTCCCCGACACCGTGCCCGCGACCACGGTGGACCGCCAGTGCGGCTCGTCGCAGCAGGCCGCGCACTTCGCCGCGCAGGGCGTCATGTCGGGCGCCTACGACCTGGTCGTCGCCTGCGGTGTGGAGTCGATGAGCCGGGTCCCGATGTGGTCGAACGTGCCGGCGGGCAAGGATCCCTTCGGGCCCGGGGTCGCGGAGTGCTACCCGGAGGGGCTGGTGCCGCAGGGCATCAGCGCCGAACTCATCGCCGCCAAGTGGGGCATCTCGCGCGAGCGGATGGACGCGTTCTCGGTCGGCTCGCACCAGAAGGCGGCCGCGGCCTGGGACGGCGGGCTGTTCGACGCCGAGGTCGCGCCCCTTGAGGGGGCGGCCCGCGACGAGTGCGTGCGGCCCGCCAGCACCACGGAGATACTCGCCGGTCTGAAGCCCGCCTACTACGACCCCGGCTTCGGCGAGCGCTTCCCACAGATCGACTGGTCGGTCACCGCAGGCAACGCGAGCCCCGTCAACGACGGCGCCTCGGCCGTGCTCATCACGTCGAGCGAGACCGCCGCCCGCCTCGGTCTGCGCCCGATCGCCCGGCTGCACAGCTTCGCCGTCACCGGCTCCGACCCGCTGCTGATGCTCACCGGCGTCGTCCCGGCCACCGAGAAGGTGCTCCGCAGGGCGGGCCTGACCCTCGGCGACATCGACCTCTTCGAGGTGAACGAAGCCTTCGCCGCCGTCGTCCTCGCCTGGCAGCAGGAGACGGGAGCCGACCTGGCCAAGGTCAACGTGCACGGCGGAGCGATCGCGATCGGCCATCCCCTCGGCGCGAGCGGGACGCGCCTGACGACCACCCTCGTCCACGCCATGCGTGCCCGGGGAGCCCGCTACGCCCTCCAGACGATGTGCGAGGCGGGCGGACTGGCCAACGCGATGGTCCTGGAGTCGGTCTGACCCGGCCCCGCCGGCGACAGAAGTTCCGGCCCCGCTGGAGGTAGAAGTTCCGACCCCGGCTGGAGACGGTAGTTCCGGCCCCGGCTGGAGACCGAAGTCAACGAGTCCCGCGCAGATGGTGCCGCTTGCGCCAGGCGACCACGACGCCGACGAGGGCCGGTACGGCGATGAAGGCCATCGCGATGAGGAAGGCGGGCGAGGTCGGCGCCGAGGCCTGGGCACCGGCGACGACGTACGCGGCGGTGTTCGGGATCGTGCCGAGCCCCGTCGCGAGGAGGAACGGCAGCCAGCCCATCCGGGAGACGGCCGCGCAGTAGTTGGCGGCCCAGAACGGGATACCGGGGAACAGCCGGGCCGCCATCATCGAGCGGAAGCCGTGTCGGCTCAACTGCCCGTCAGCCGCCTTCAGCCAACGGCCCCGCAACAGCGGACGCAGCGCGTCCTGGCCGAGGAGCCGGCCGAGACCGAAGGACAGCGCACCGCCCAGCACCGTGCCTCCGATGGCGGCGGCGAGACCCAGTTGGGAACCGAAGAGGGCGCCCGCCGCGAGGCTGAGCAGCGGCCGGGGCACGAACGCGACCGTGACCAGCCCGTACGCCGCCGCGAAGGCGACGACCGCCGCCGCGCCGTTGAGCTGTGGTGGCCAGCCGTCGGAGAGGAGCCGCTGCGGTTCGAAGAGCAGCACGCTCGACGCGGCCCCGGCGAGCAGCACCAGCAGCAGGGAGAGCCGCGACCAGGGAGAGAGCAGTGCTCTCGTGCAGCGGGCGGCCAGGCCGGTGGGCGCGACGGTGAGGCCTGTCGGAGTGGCGACGGCGATCTCCGCGGCGAGAGCGAGTTCCTTCGCGGCGGCGAACTCCGTGCCGGCGGCCGGGGGAGTGGCCGTGGCGGTGCCCCCAGAACGGGTGGTGGCATCGAGCATCCGGTGACACTAACCGACCGGAGTGTGTGATCGCCGTATGGTTCGTCTCATGGGCGTCACAGCTTCGGGAACGTCAGGTGCGCGGCCGGAGGTGCCGAACAGCGTTCTGGCGGACACCCTGTTGGCACGGCTGACGGCCGCGTACGCCGCGGCGGCCGATCCTCAACGGGCAGCGTCGATGCGCGCGTACATGAAGGACGTCGCGCCCTTTCTCGGCCTGACCACCCCTGATCGCCGCGCCTTGTCCCGGACGGTCCTCCTGGACACACCGCCTCCGAAAGAGACGGACTGCACGGCGGTCGCGCTTCGCTGCTGGGCGCTGCCGGAGCGCGAGTACCGCTACTTCGCCGTCGACCACCTGCAACGTCACGTGAGGCAACTCACCTCCGGTTTCCTGCCGGTGGCGCGGTATCTCGTCTCCGACGTCCCCTGGTGGGACACCGTCGACGCACTCGCCGCCCACGTGGTGGGAGGCCTGGTGGCCGCCGACCCGAAGCTGAAGGCCGACATGGACGCGTGGATCGAGGACGACGACCTGTGGGTCGCGCGTACGGCCCTGCTCCACCAGCTCCGCCGCAAGGACGCCACTGACACCGAACGCCTCTTCGGATACTGCGTCCGGCAGGCCGGGCACCCGGACTTCTTCATCCGCAAGGCGATCGGGTGGTGCCTGCGCGAGTACGCGAAGACCGACCCGGAGGCGGTACGGGAGTTCGTGGCCCGGGAACGAACGCGCCTCTCGCCGCTCTCCGTGCGCGAGGCCCTGAAGAACATCGGTCCCTGAGAGTCGGTCCCTGAGAGTCGGCTCCTGGGAGTCGGCTCCTGGGAGTCGGGCCCCAAAGCCCCCCGGCACAACAGCGGACACATCCGACTCCACGGTGCGAAAAACCATTCGACGCGGGCGGAGGCGTCGGCGAAGATCTCCTCATGTTCCGGTACGCCTTCCTCCTCGCAGCAGCCGCAGTCGCGGATGCGCCGAAGGCTGCCGTCCCGATCATCGCGGCCGCATTCGACGGCGCCCGAAGCTGACCCTTCCCGGACAGTCCGGCGGACCCCGCAGGGGGAGGGTCGGCAAGTCCTCGGGGTCCCCGTCCCGGCCCGTTCGCGCCGGGGCCATCACTCAGCTCCGCTGACTCTGAAGAGGCTTCGAGGTACAGCCATGCCCAAGACGGCTTACGTGCGGACCAAGCCGCACCTGAACATCGGCACCATGGGGCACGTCGACCACGGCAAGACCACCCTGACCGCCGCCATCACCAAGGTTCTCGCCGACCGCGGCTCCGGAACCTTCGTCCCGTTCGACCGGATCGACCGGGCCCCGGAGGAGGCCGCGCGCGGTATCACCATCAACATCGCGCACGTCGAGTACGAGACCGACACCCGGCACTACGCGCACGTCGACATGCCCGGCCACGCCGACTACATCAAGAACATGGTCACGGGCGCGGCCCAGCTCGACGGGGCGATCCTCGTCGTCTCCGCGCTCGACGGGATCATGCCGCAGACCGCCGAACACGTGCTGCTCGCCCGGCAGGTGGGCGTCGACCACATCGTCGTCGCCCTTAACAAGGCCGACGCCCTCGACGACGGCGAGGACGCCGTGCTCATCGACCTGGTGGAGCTGGAGGTCCGCGAACTGCTCATCGCGCACGGGTACGGGGGCGACGCCGTACCGGTCGTACGGGTGTCCGGTCTCAAGGCCCTTGAGGGGGACCCGCGTTGGACGGCGGCGATCGGCGCGCTGCTCGACGCGGTGGACACCTATGTGCCCATTCCGGAGCGGTACCTGGACGCGCCGTTCCTGTTGCCGGTCGAGAACGTGCTCACGATCACCGGGCGCGGGACCGTCGTTACCGGAGCGGTCGAGCGCGGCACGATCCGGGTCGGGGACCGCGTCGAGGTGCTCGGCGCGGCCCTCGACACGGTCGTCACCGGCCTGGAGACCTTCGGAAAGCCCATGACGGAGGCGCAGGCCGGGGACAACGTGGCCCTGCTGCTGCGCGGTGTGCCACGCGACGCGGTCCGACGCGGGCACATCGTCGCGGCGCCCGACAGCGTCGTACCCGGCCGTCGGTTCTCGGCGCGGGTGTACGTCCTGTCGGCGCGTGAGGGCGGCCGTACGACGCCTGTGTCCACCGGGTACCGGCCGCAGTTCTACATCCGCACCGCGGACGTGGTCGGCGACGTCGACCTCGGGGAGACGGCCGTCGCCCGCCCCGGTGACACCGTCACGATGACGGTGGAACTGGGTCGGGACGTCCCCCTGGAGCCCGGCCTGGGCTTCGCCATCCGCGAGGGCGGCCGGACGGTCGGCGCGGGAACGGTGACGTCGGTCGGCTGACCGGCACCGGGACGCGGGTGCCCGCCCGTGACGGGGGGCACCCGCGTCGCGGGGGTTGTCGGTCCGCCGAGGGTCGTGCGTCCCGGCACCGCCGGCGTTGTTGGTCTGCAGGGGGCGGGGGCGCCTGCGTCGCTTGGGTTGTCGGTTTGCCGGGGGTGTCGGCCCCCGCGCCGCCGGGGGTGTCAGCCCATCGCGGCGTCGGCGCCCGCACCGCCGGGGCGTCGGCCCAGCGCGGTGTCGGCCCCCGCACCGCCGCGGCCGTCGGTCCGCAGGGCGCGTCGGCTCCCAACCACCGGGGGCGTCAGCCCACCGAGGCGTCGGCACCCGGGGTCACCGAGGGCGTCGGTCCGCCGGAGGCGTGGGCGCCCGCACCTCACCGGGGCCGTCCGCCACCCGGACGATCCGTCCGGGCGCCGGACGGAGCGGAGTCCGGCCGCACAATGGGACGGTGGACGAACCGATACCCGTGACACGTGATGTGGATCATGGGACCGCAAAACTGATGCCGGACGTCGACCGTGAGCGGGCGTGGCTGCTGACGGTCGACGGGGCACCGCAGTCGTACGTCGACCTGGACTCGCCGACGCACCTGGAGTTCGAGTACGCGCGCCGGCTCGGGCACGTGGTGGACACGGTCGCGGAACCGGGGCTGCCGCTGGACGTGCTGCACCTCGGCGGGGGCGCGCTCACCCTGCCCCGCTATGTCGCGGCGACCCGGGCGGGCTCGCGGCAGGACGTGGTGGAGGCCGACCGGGGCCTGCTCGCGCTCGTCGTCGAGCACCTGCCCGTTCCCGACGAGGGCATCGCGCTGCACGGCGCGGACGCCCGCGCCTGGATCGAGGCCGCCGCGCCCGACTCCGCCGACATCGTGATCGCGGACGTCTTCGGCGGCTCGCGGGTCCCGGCGCATCTGACCTCCGTGGCGTACGCGCGGGCGGCCGAACGGGTGCTCCGTACCGAGGGCGTCTACCTGGCGAACCTCGCCGACGCCGCGCCGTTCGCCTTCCTGCGGTCCCAACTCGCGACGTTCGCCGCCGTGTTCGAGGAGCTGGCGCTGATCGCCGAACCCGGCGTCCTGCGCGGGCGCCGCTTCGGCAACGCGGTGCTCGTGGCCTCCCACGGCCCCCTCGACACCGCCGCCCTGGCCCGCCGTACCGCCTCCGACGCCTTTCCGGCGCGGGTCGAACACGGCGCCGCGCTGCGGGAGTTCATCGGCGCCGCGCGGCCCGTACGCGACGAGGACGCGGTCCCCTCACCCGAGCCGCCCGACGGCGCCTTCAGCATCGGCTGAGCCCTGAGAGCTGAGCCGCGTTCGCGGTTCTGGGCCTGAGCCCGCGCGGGAATTCGTTCCGCGCGGGCCCTCCGAATTCACCCCGTCGGCTCGCCGCGCAGCCGTACCGTGCTGAGGATCTTCTGCACGGTGGCGTCCGAGACCTCGTCGGACACGCCCTTGGCTCCGTAGAAGGTCCAGGACACGAAGTCGCCCGCCGAGTTCTTGAAGGCGAAGGTGGTCGCCTTGCCGTCGGAGTCGCACTTGTCCTTCTTGGGGACGCCGGACGAGAACGTCGTCGCGACGCTGCCCGTGACGCCCGAAGTCGTCGTGTACGCCTTCGGCTTGCCGATGGTGAGCAGCTTCTTCGAGGCGTCCTTCTGGTCCGTGTAGCCGCCGAAGACCCACCAGGCCGAGTCGTTGGTCGCGACGTCGTCGGTGTTCTTGGCGCCGCTCTGCCCCTTGGTGCCCACGGCAGCCAGCGCCGACTCGTCCTCGTAGCCGTCCTTGTCGGCGTCGGACGTGCACCACTTCTCCTGGAGGAAGGCGGGAGCGGACATGCCGATCAGTACGGAGCCGTCGCCCTTCTGATCGTCCTCGAAGCCGATGAACGTACCCGGAGTCCGGACGTCCCAGTCCGCCGGTACGTCGAAGGCCGTGCCCCACTTGGGGTTCACGACGACCTTCCAGCCCGCGATCGTCGCCTTCTCGGTATCGCCGCCGCGCGGGTTGTCGTCACCGGTGCTCGCGCTCGGCGACGCGGACACGGACGCGGATGCGGATGCGGACGGCTTGGCGGACTTGGACGGCTCATCCGCCTGGTCGTCCTTGTCGCCGCCGAGGACGAGGAAGCCGGTGACACCGGCGGCGATCACGACGACCGTCGCCGCGACGATCGCCGTGAGCCTGGTCCTGTTCCCACCGCCGCCAGGACCGCCGGGCGCCTGTGGCGCCCCCAGCGGCACCGTCGGTGCGCCCCACGCCGGCTGTCCCGGCTGCTGCCCGTACGGATTGGGCTGCGGAGGGCCCGGCTGCTGATGTCCGGGCTGTTGGTACGGATTCGGCTGCTGGTACCCCGGCTGCTGGTACGGGTTCTGGTCCTGCGGGTTCTGCTCGCCCCCGGGCGGCTGCTGTCCTGGCCACATGGGCAGTCACCTTAGTGCTGCCTGTGACACGTTGAGGTCACCGCGGCTCGTCAACCGTGTACCGGATCGGACATCGGGCGGGACGTCGTGATAGCGGACGGTGATGAGGCTGCTTCCTACGGTCACATCTGAGGCGAAACGTTACTGCGGCGGCTGCGAGTTGCTGGTCCAGAACTGCTACTCGTGGGTAACATGTCGAACATGAGCGCAGACCAGATGTCGATAGGCGAGATGCTCGCCGCCACCGTGCCGATGGCCCGGACCCTGAACCTCCAGTTCGTGGAGACCACGCCGGAGAAGGCCGTTGTGGCCCTGCCGGACCAGAGCGACTACCACAACCACGTCGGCGGCCCGCACGCCGGAGCGATGTTCACGCTGGGGGAGTCGGCGAGCGGGGCGATCGTCCTTGCCGCGTTCGGGGACCAGCTGTCGCGCGCCGTGCCGCTCGCCGTCAGTGCCGAGATCGCCTACAAGAAGCTCGCGATGGGCCCGGTCACGGCCACCGCGACCCTCGGCCGCCCCGCCGTCGACGTCGTCGCCGAACTCGACGCCGGCAAGCGTCCCGAGTTCCCCGTCGCCATCGCCATCCAGCGTGAGGACGGCGCGGTGACCGGCGAGATGACGGTCGTCTGGACCCTGCGCCCGAACAGCTGAGCCGAGCCGCACGCTCGGGACCCTGGCCCGCCGGTGGCGCCCCCACCCGGGCCTCGGTCACGGCTCCACCCCGCGCTCGGCCGCATTGCCCCCGCTCTCGGTGACGGCGCCGCCCGCCCTCGGTCGCACTGTCGCCGCGCCCTCGGCCACGGCGCCGCCCGCTCTCGGTCGCAGCGCCGCCCCACCCCTCGGGCGCAGCGCGGCCCGCCCCCGGCCGGATCCCGCGCTCCTTCCACCCCCGGTTCCTCTCGCCCGACCCACCCCTTCGGTCCCTTTCCGTCCACTTCACTGACACGAGTCACCTCCAGTCATAGTTTTCGCGCCGTGTCCGTGGTGCCTGACGGCGTGTCAAGTCGGCTCTGACGCATAGTGCGTTCAAGGGCCGAACGTGGCTGTCGTTGGCACGTGTACACGCGGTCCACCATGACGTGCCCGTGTCCCGAAGGAGTGACGGCTCATGTCCCACGCCTTTCCCCGGCGGTCGGCGCTGCGGCTGCTGGGCGGCGCCGTCGCGGTCGCCGCGGCGGCCACCGGCGCCCGTCCCGTCTCCGTCGCCCATGCCGAGTCCAGAACCGGTGCGGGCACCCGCATCGAGGGTTTGATCGGCAAACTCACCATCGACGAGAAGGTCTCCCTGCTGCACGGGGCCACCGACCCCGCCCCACTCGGTCAGGCCGGACACGTGCCCGGAGTCCCCCGCCTGGGCATCCCGCCGCTCCGTCTCGCCGACGGCCCGGCCGGTGTCCGGGTGGCCCGGCACGCGACGGCGCTGCCGGCGCCCGTCCTGCTCGCCTCCGCCTTCGACCCCTCACTGGCCCACCGCTACGGCCAGGTCATCGGGCGTGAGGGCCGCGCCCTCGGCCAGGACGTGCTGCTCTCCCCGATGGTCAACCTCATCCGCACCCCCTACGCGGGCCGCAACTTCGAGACGTTCAGCGAGGACCCGCTGCTCTCCGCCGACCTGGTCGCGGCCGAGATCCGCGGCATCCAGGGCGAGGGGCTCATCGCCACCGTCAAGCACTTCGCGCTGAACAACCAGGAGAAGGACCGCATGTCCGTCGACGTGCGGGTCGACGAACAGACCATGCACGAGGTCGAACTGCGCGGCTTCGAGGCGGCCGTCGGCGCCGGCTCGGGCGCGGTCATGGGCGCCTACAACAAGGTCAACGGCACCTTCGTCTGTGAGAACGAGGCGCTGCTCACCGACATCCTGCGCGACCGGTGGGGCTTCGAGGGCTGGGTGATGACCGACTGGTCCGCCGCCCACAGCACGGTGGCCGCGCTCACCGCGGGCCTCGACATGGAGATGCCGGACGGCACGTATTTCGGGGACGCGCTGACGAAGGCCGTACGCGACGGAGCCGTCCCCGAGGCCCATGTCGACCGGGCCGTACGCCGTGTCCTTGCGGTGATGGACCGCTTCGGGCTGCTCGACCGCAGTGCGCCGGCCCGCCCTGCCCGTGACCCGGAGGCCGGCGCGGCCGTCGCCCTGGAGGTCGCCAAGGCGGGGGCGACGCTGCTGCGCAACGAGCGTCGCACCCTGCCCCTGACGGCGGGCGGCGGCATCGCGGTGATCGGGCCCACCGGCTCCCTGCCGTTCGTCAGCGGCGGCGGCAGCGCCCATGTCGTCCCCGACCGCGCCGACAGTCCCCTCGACGCCGTCAAGTCCCGTGCGGGGCGCGGCGCGCAGGTGTCGTACGCACTCGGCGAGGATGTCTTCGGCAAGGTGATTCCCCGCGGCGTGCTCTCCGCGGGGATCGACGCCGAGGCGCAGGGCGTGGCCGCCGGGCGGACGTGGACGTACGACGGCACGCTCACCGTCGCGGACGTCGACGAGTGGACCCTCGTCATCCACTACTCGGGCGAGCGCCCCAGAGTCTTCCTCGACGGGGAGGACCTCTACCCCGTGGTGCCCGGCTACGGCGAGTACTTCCAGGGCGGGCTGGTCACCGCCGCCCCCGACGGTCTGACCGTGCGCCGCAGGACGCTGAACCTGGCCAAGGGCGCGCACAGGCTTGAGATCACCGCGAAGGGCGGCGCCGACGGACAGCTGTTCCGGCTGCGGCGCGGCACCGGGACCACCCGGGCGCAGGACGTCGCCGAGGCGGTCAGGGCCGCGGGTGCCGCACGGAGCGTCGTCCTCTTCGCCTACGAGGACGCCACCGAGGGCCAGGACCGCACGACCCTCGCGCTCCCGGGCCACCAGGCCGAGCTGATCGAGGCGGTGACGGCGGCGAACCGCCGTACGACCGTGGTCCTCAACACCTCCTCCTCGACCTCCATGCCCTGGCTGGCGGGCACGGGCGCCGTGCTCCAGATGTACTACCCGGGCCAGCAGGGCGCGGCGGCCACCACCGCCGTCCTGTTCGGCGACTGCGATCCCGGCGGTCGCCTCACGCAGTCCTTCCCGGTCGACGACGACCACCATCCGGTCGCCGGCGACCCGCGCCGCTATCCGGGTGCCGACGGCACGGAGGAGTACTCGGAGGGCATCCACGCCGGCTACCGCTGGTACGACGCGGAGGGCGCGCGCCCGCTGTTCCCCTTCGGGCACGGACTCTCGTACACCTCCTTCGCGTACGACGATCCGCGCGCCCGCCCGTCCCCGCAGGGTGTCGAGGTGAGTTTCACCGTGCGCAACACCGGCCGACGCGACGGGGTGGAGGTCGCGCAGGTCTATGTCGGTCCTTCGCCGGATCTGCGACTGGAGCAAGCGGTAAGGGTGTTGGGCGGTTACCGCAGGCTGACGCTGGGGGCCGGGGAGTCGCGCCGGGTCACCGTGGTCGTCGAGCGGCGCACGCTCTCCTCGTGGGACGCGGAGAGGCACGACTGGGTGCTCGGTACCGGGCGCCGCGACTTCTGGGTCGGGGCCTCGTCGCGGGACCTGCGGCTGCGGACGGCCGCGCGGATCGGCAGGTGAGGCACCTCTCCTCGCCGGGCCGCGCATCGGGAACTCCCGGTGCGCGGCCGCCCGTCAGGACCACCGGTACGACCCGTCGGGCACGGCCCTGCTCCGCCGACCGGTAGGCTTCCCGGGGTGCGCTCCCAGGGAGCTGGTAGCGGCGGAGCGCACGCCGGAGAAGCAGCCACGCGAAACGGGAGGACCCGCGTTGCACGTCCAGGAATGGCTCGAGACGGTGCCCGCGGTCGCCATCTACGCGTTGGTGGGGCTGGTCATCGGCCTGGAGAGCCTGGGTATCCCGCTGCCCGGCGAGATCATCCTGGTCTCCGCGGCGCTGCTCTCCTCGCAGCACGGCGGGATCAACCCGGTCATCCTCGGCGCCTGCGCCACCGCGGGCGCGATCATCGGCGACTCGATCGGCTACGCCATCGGCCGCAAGGGCGGACGGCCCCTGCTCGCCTGGCTGGGCGCCAAGTTCCCCAGACACTTCGGTGAGGCGCACATCGCGACCGCCGAGCGGTCCTTCGAGAAGTGGGGCATGTGGGCCGTCTTCTTCGGCCGTTTCGTCGCCCTGCTGCGGATCTTCGCGGGTCCCCTCGCGGGCGTGCTGAAGATGCCGTACTGGAAGTTCCTGATCGCCAACGTCCTCGGCGGGATCATCTGGGCCGGTGGCACCACCGCCGTCATCTACTACGTGGGTGTCGTCGCCGAGGACTGGCTCAAGCGCTTCTCCTACCTCGGCCTGGTCGCCGCGGTGCTCATCGGGCTCACCTCGCTGCTGGTCGTGCGCCGCAAGGCGAAGAAGGCGGCGGCCGAGCATGAGGCGGCCGAACTCGCGACGGCTGGACTCGCGACGGCCGGACTCACGGGGGCCGACGTGCAGCCCGTCCCGGCGCCCGCCACCGACTGACCCACTTCGCCCGGCCCTGACGCACCGCCGCGAATCGGCGCGGCTGGACGCGTCGGACCGGGCGCGGATCACTCCGTCTCGTGCACCGCGCGGTGTGCCTTCGCCAGTTCGACGTACAGCGTGCCGTTCAGAGTGATGCCCTCGCGCTCCTCGTCGG
Organism: Streptomyces sp. NPDC088747; assembly: GCF_044751025.1. Taxonomy (NCBI): domain Bacteria; kingdom Bacillati; phylum Actinomycetota; class Actinomycetes; order Kitasatosporales; family Streptomycetaceae; genus Streptomyces; species Streptomyces sp. NPDC088747. The sequence continues at coordinate 814,497 of NZ_JBIVKZ010000001.1, read as the reverse complement.
TCAGCTCCCGCCTGACCTTGGCCGGTACGCCGGCGACCAGTGAGCCCGGGGGCACGCGCATCCCCTGCGGCACCAGCGCCTGAGCGGCCACCAGTGAACCGGCCCCGATCACCGCGCCGTTGAGCACCGTCGCGCCCATTCCGATCAGGCAGTCGTCCTCGACGGTGGCGCCGTGGATCACCGCGTTGTGCCCGACGGAGACGCGCTCGCCGATCGTGAGGGGGAAGCCAGGGTCGACGTGCAGCGTGCAGTTGTCCTGGACGTTGCTGTCCGCGCCGACGACGATCGGACCGACCTCGGCGCGCAGCACCGCGCCGTACCAGACGCTCGCCCCCGCGTGCAGGGTCACCTCGCCGATCACCACGGACATCGGCGCCGCGAACGCCTCCGGGTCCACCTTCGGATCCTTGCCGCCGATCCCCGCGATCAGCGCCCGCTGAGTCATCACCGTCTCCTTCTCGTCGGTCCACCGGCACCGTATGCCATCGGTGTGCGCCGGGGTGGGGCGAAGATCACAGGCGTACGGCCTCATCGGCGCACCGCGCGCTGAGTACCGTGAGCGGGTGCCCACGAGCAAGAACACGTTCTCATCATGGCGGCGCCGCCTCGCGCAGCGCGTCGTCCACGCGGGCTGGGCCTGGGTGCAGCGCACGGGCGCCGTCACCGCCGAACACCCCGGGCGGTTCCGCTTCGGCGCGATGGGAACAGGTACCAGACTGGCCTTCCCGCTGGGCACCGTGTTCGGCGAGCCCTGGATCCACCTCGGCTCCCACTGCATCGTCGGCGAACAGGTCACGCTGACGGCCGGGTTGATGCCCGACCTCGACCTCGGACCCGACCCGATCCTGCGCGTCGGCGACGGCGTCGTGCTCGGCCGCGGCAGCCATGTCATCGCGGACACGACGGTCACCATCGGCAGCGACTGCTACTTCGGCCCGTACGTCTACGTCACGTCCACCAACCACTCCTACGACGACCCGACGGTGCCCATCGGGAAGCAGTGGCCGCGGATGGAACCGGTGGAGATCGGCTCCGGCTGCTGGATCGGGACCGGGGCGGTGATCCTGCCGGGGGCGCGGATCGGGCGGAACGTGGTGGTGGCGGCCCACGCGGTGGTACGAGGTGAGGTGCCGGACCATGCCGTGGTGGCGGGGGCGCCCGCGCGGGTCGTACGGCGCTGGGACGCGGTGAGCGGGTGGCAGCCGCCGCTGCGGACGCCGGCACCGGTGCCGATCCCCGACGGAGTGACCTCGGAGCAGCTGTCCGCGCTGTCGGGGCTCGACGAGGAGTCGGCGGCGCGTCTGGCGGAGCTGGACGAGGAGGCCGAGGCGGCGGGCTTGGCGGAGCTGGACAAGGCGTCCGCGGCGGGTCTGGCGGAGCTGGGCCTGGAGACGCGGGGCGCGGCCGGGGACGTACGCGCCGAAAGCTGACTCAGCCTGTCGCGAGCAGGACCGTGCCGATCAGGGCGAGGCCCGCGCCCGCCGCCTGGATGCCGCGGAGCTGTTCGCTGAGCATGCCGCGCGCGGCCAGGGCCGTGACCACCGGATACAGCGAGGCGAGGACGGCGGCGACGGTGACCGGGCCGTGCTGGGCGGCGAGGGAGTACGTGCCGTTCGCGGCGACGTCGGCGAGGCCGACGAAGGCCAGTGCGGGGAGCAGACCCCAGGTGAATCCGCCCGCGGGGAGGGCTCTGGCGCCGTGCCTCACCGAGAGGCGGAGCGCCGTGCCGCCCGCCACCACGTTGGTGACACGCTGGACGAAGAGGGCGAGGAAGAGGCCGGTGAGGTTCGTCGAGGCCTCGGCGATCAGCGACATGACCGCGCCGAAGCCGAAGGCGGCGAGGAGGGTGAGCAGGACCGCCTGACGCTGGACGGCGGCCCCCTTGAACTGCGGCCCGCCCGCGAGAACCACCCCGATGACGGCGACCGCGATGCCCGCGAACTGGACCAGCCCCGGACGCTCTCCCAGCACGACGCCCACACCGACCGGAACGGCCACGCCCAGCGAACCGAGCGGCGAGACGACCCCCATCGGGCCGAGCGCCAGCGCCTTGTAGAAGGAGAGCATCGCTACCGGACCGACCAGGCCCGCCGCCACCGCGAACCACAGCCGCGGGCCGGCCTCGGTCCATGCGCCGGTGGCGAGCACGACCGTGCCCAGGACGGTGGCGGCGATGGTCTGCGAGGCGACGACCACCACGAGGGCGGACATACGCCGGGTCAGCAGGCCTCCGCCGAAGTCGGCCAGGCCCCACAGGAGGCTCGTGGCCAGGGCGAAGAGTGCTGTCATGAGACGCCTCGCAGTACAGTTTGGTGAACGATTTGGTGCACCACACCATAGTTCAGTGAATTGAACTCTGTCATTCAAAATATTGGACGGAATGTGTCGGACCTCGACCTGCTGACCCAGTCCCTGGCGCGCAACGTCAAGCGCTGGCGCACCGAGCGCGGCTTCACCCTGGACACGCTCGCCGCCCGCGCCGGGGTCAGCCGCGGCATGCTCATCCAGATCGAGCAGGCCAGGACCAACCCCAGCCTCGGCACGGTCGTCAAGATCGGTGACGCGCTCGGCATCAGCATCACGACCCTCCTCGACTACGAGCAGGGCCCCACGGTCCGGATCGTCCCGGCCGACCAGGCCGTCCGGCTCTGGCACACCGACGCGGGCAGCTACAACCGGCTGCTCGCCGGTACGGAGGCGCCGGGACCGCTGGAGATGTGGGACTGGCGGCTGATGCCCGGCGAGGGCAGCCCTTCCGACCCGCACCCCACCGGCACGGTCGAACTCATCCACGTCACCGCCGGTGAGCTGACCCTGACGGTCGACGGCGCCGAACACGTCGTGCCGGCCGGCGCCAGCGCCTCCTTCGAGGCCAACACCCCGCACACGTACGGGAACGACGGTGACGTGCCGGTAGAGATGATCATGACCGTGTCGGTGCCGGGTGTGCACCGGGACGCCTGACCGGAGGCTCACGCGCGGCTGTTAGCGTGCGGTCATGCGCGCACCCATCGGAGACTTCGACCACGCCACGCCCGCTCCCGAGTGCCTCGGCGACCTCACCGGCCCGGTCGCCGACGCCGTACGCGACTGGAGCGGTGACTACCCCGTCGACCGGATCGTCTACGTCGACACCGACCCCGAGTGGGCCGACACCGCGACCTTCGTCGAGCACTACGGCAAGGAACTGCTCGACCAGTCCGCCAACTGCGTGGTCGTCGCGGGCAAGCGCGGCGGCGAGACCACGCTCGCCGCCTGTGTGGTCCTCTCCGCGACCCGTGTCGACGTCAACGGCGCGGTCCGCCGCCAACTCGGCTCCCGCAAGGCCTCGTTCGCGCCGACGGACATCGCCACCGGCGAGACCGGAATGGAGTACGGCGGCATCACGCCCATCGGACTCCCCGCCGACTGGCCGGTGTTGGTGGACCCCGCTGTCGTCGCCCTGCCCTACGTCCTGGTGGGAAGCGGCCGTCGCCGCGGGAAACTGCTGGTACCGGGTGAGTTGTTCGCCGAACTGCCGAACGCGGTGGTGCTGGAGGGACTCGGGCTCGCCTGACGGCGTTCCGGCGGGGCGGGGTCGGGCCGCCGGTCAGGCTCGAGGGCTCGTGCGTTTCGTGGTCGGTTGACCGGGCGGGCTCCAAGCTGGTGGCGGCTCTCGCGGTCGGATTGGCGGTGGTCGGGCGACGGGCTTGTGCGTCGCGTGGCTGGTTCCGCCTGACGGCGTTCGGGCGCCGGGGTACGCGGCCGGTTCGCCGGGGAGGGTTCGGGGGCTGGTGGTCGGTTGGTCGGGCAGACCCCAAGTTCGGTGCTTTCGGGGCCGGTTGGCGGCAGTCAGGCGCCGGGGTTGTGCCTGCCAGGTCCGCGCGGTGCGTCACGCGGCCGTGTGATGGGCCAGGGCCACGTGGGCATCCGTCTCGCCCGGTGCCGGAGTCGGATCGGCGTGGACCAGGGCCGCGGTGAGCCTGGGAACGGCGTGCAGCAGAGCGTGTTCGGCCTCGACGGCGATGTCGTGGGCCCTGCGCACGCTCACCTCGCCGTCGACCACGACCGCCACCTCGGCGCGCAGCCGGTGCCCGATCCAGCGCAGCCGCAGCTCACCCACCCCGCGCACCCCCGGAACCCGCCGCAGCGCCTCCTCGGCCCGGTCGACCATCGCCGGGTCCACCGCGTCCATCACACGCCGGAACACCTCGCGCGCGGCGTCGCGCAGCACCAGCAGGATCGCCGCGGTGATCGCCAACCCCACCAGCGGGTCCGCGAGTTGCCAACCGAGGGCCGCGCCACCCGCTCCCACCAGTACGGCGAGTGAGGTGAATCCGTCCGTACGGGCATGGAGTCCGTCCGCGACCAGCGCGGCGGAGCCGATCTCGCGGCCGACCCGGATGCGGTGACGGGCGACCCACTCGTTGCCGAGGAAGCCGATGACCGCGGCGACGGCGACGACCGGGATGTGGTGCAGCGGGCGGGGGTTGAGCAGCCGGTCGAACGCCGTCCAGGCCGTGAAGGCGGCGGACGCGGCGATCGTCAGCACGATCACGATGCCCGCGAGGTCCTCCGCCCGGCCGTAGCCGTAGGTGAAGCGCCGGGTCGCCGCGCGGCGGCCCAGCACGAAGGCGATCCCGAGCGGCACGGCGGTGAGCGCGTCGGCCGCGTTGTGCACCGTGTCGCCGAGCAGCGCGACCGACCCCGAGAGCACGACGACGACCGCCTGTGCCAGGGCGGTGGCTCCGAGGACGAGGAGAGAGATCCACAGCGCGCGCATGCCCTTGGCCGACGACTCCAGAGCCGGGTCGAGCTTGTCGGCGGTCTCGTGCGAGTGCGGGGTGAGGAGATGACGCAGTCGGTGGGAGGGGGTCGGGGCGCGATCGAGGGCGTGATCATGACCACCCGGTTCCTCGGGCCCGTACGTCTGCTCATGACCGTGATCCACGCCGTGCGGCCGGTCGTGACCATGGCCGTGCGGCCCGTCGTGCCCCCGACTGTGTGGCCCGTCGTAACTCTTGCCATGCGGCCGGTCGTAACCCTGACCATGCGGGTGACCGTGACCGTGACCGTGACCGTGACCGTGACCGTGATCGTGATCGTGATCGTGATCGTGGCCGTGGGGGCGGCCGTGGTCGGGGGAGTGCTCGTCGCTCACGTGGGTCCCTCTCCGGTGCGCGGAGTGGACGCGGCACCGTCCACTCGGCCATTATGTGCGTATGAGCGCACGCATGCACCTGTCACCTGCGCATGATGCGCACCCGCACACCCCTGACGAGGAACAGTTCGCACTCGCGGCGGAACTCCTCGCCCTGCTGGGAGATCGCACGCGCCTCGCTCTACTGCACGCCCTGAGCGGCGGAGAAGCCGACGTCAGCACGCTCACGGAGGCGTGCGGGGCCGCCCGCCCGGCGGTCAGCCAGCACCTGGCCCGGCTCCGGCTGGCCGGTCTCGTGAGCACCCGGAAAGAGGGACGCCGAGTGATCTACTCACTCGGCGACGGCCATCTGCGCCGGGTGGTCGACGAGGCACTGAACCTCGCCGACCACCGGCTCAACGACCGGCCGGCGCACGACTGAGCGCGCGGCGGCCGCTCGGCACGCGGGTCAGAACACGTGGGCCGTGTCGTCCTCGCCCTCCTCCAGGAGGTTCGCTGCCGCGCCCACGACGCTCGGGTCCGGGCTGCCGACGACCTCCTCGTCCTTGCCGGTGTAGTCGAAACGGGCGAGGACACTGCGCATCGCCTCGACGCGGGCCCGCTTCTTGTCGTTGCTCTTCACCACGGTCCAGGGCGCCTGCTCGGTGTCCGTCTCGCGGAACACGGCGACCTTGGCGGCGGTGTAGTCGTCCCAGCGGTCCAGCGACGCCAGGTCCATGGGGCTCAGCTTCCACTGCCGTACGGGATCGACCTGGCGGATGGTGAAACGGGTGCGCTGTTCGCCCTGCGAGACCGAGAACCAGAACTTGATCAGGTCCACGCCGTCGTCCACGAGCATCCGCTCGAACGCGGGCGCCTGCCGCATGAAGCGCCGGTACTCGTCGTCACTGCAGAAGCCCATGACCCGCTCGACCCCGGCGCGGTTGTACCAGGACCGGTCGAACAGCACTATCTCGCCCGCGGTCGGCAGATGCTCCACGTAACGCTGGAAGTACCACTGTCCGCGCTCGCGCTCGGTCGGCTTCTCCAGGGCCACGACGCGGGCACCCCGCGGGTTGAGATGCTCGGTGAACCGTTTGATCGTGCCGCCCTTGCCGGCCGCGTCGCGTCCCTCGAAGACGACCACGAGCCGGCGTCCGGTCTCCTTTATCCAGCTCTGCAGCTTCAGCAGTTCTATCTGCTGGAGGCGCTTGTGCCAGTCGTACTCCTTGCGCTCCATACGCTGCGGGTACGGATAGTTCTCCCGCCAGGTGTCGACCGGGGTACCGTCAGGGCGGATCAGCACGGGGTCGTCGTGGTCGCTGTAGTCGACCCGCATCCCCGCCATCAGTGGCGTCATGTCAGCCTTCCCTTCTCCCGGTGCGTCGTCAGTGATCGGTATCGGTATCGGTATCGGTATCGGTGCAGATTCCGGCGCCCAGCTCTCAGTGTCGTGCCTCAGTGGAACTGCGGCACGATCAGATAGATTCCGTACGCCACCACGGCCGCGCAGGCCAGGAAACAGAGCCCGGCCTGGGCGAACCCCAGGGTGTCCGTGCCGCCGCCAGCTTCGCGCGCGGACTCGACCCTGGCGAGGCCCAGCACGCCGAGGGCGAAGACGACGACCACGCCGACGGTGACGCCGGTGCTCACCGCGGCGACCTCGCCGAGTGCGCTCCAGTCGAGATTCATGTCCAGAACTCCCCGTGGTTAGGCGGCGGCGCCGACATCGTTCGGCGTCGTGCCGCGGATGGTGACCTCGTGGCCGTCGTTGACGTTGTGGGCGCTCACCGGATTGCGGCGCGAGGCGATCACGATGACCGTGGCGACGGCCAGGGCGACGAGCGCGATCACCACGGTGCCGAAGGTGCCGCCGTGGGTCACCACGCTCGCGGAGACCCCGCCGACCAGCGCGGCGGCGGGCAGCGTGACCAGCCAGGCGATCACCATCCGGCCTGCGGTGCCCCAGCGGACCTCAGCCAGCCGCCTGCCCAGTCCGGCGCCGAGGATGCCGCCCGAGCAGACCTGGGTGGTGGAGAGCGCGAAACCGAGGTGGGCGGAGGTGAGGATCACGGTCGTGGAGGCCGCCTCGGCCGCGAAGCCCTGGGGCGACTGGATGTCGGTCAGGCCCTTGCCCATGGTGCGGATGATCCGCCAGCCGCCCAGGTAGGTGCCGAGCCCGATGGCGAGCCCGGCCGACGCGATCACCCACACCGGGGGGCCGGCGTCGTGGCCGAGGGCCCCCGCCGAGATCAGGGTCAGCGTGATCACGCCCATCGTCTTCTGGGCGTCGTTGGTGCCGTGGGCCAGCGAGACAAGGGAGGCCGAGGCGATCTGACCGAGCCGGAAGCCCTTGGTCACCGACTTCTCGCGGGACCGGGCCGTGATCCTGTAGGCGAGGTAGGTGGCCATCAGCGCGGCGATGCCCGCCACCAGGGGCGAGGCCACGGCCGGGATGAGGATCTTCTCGACGACCATGTCGAAGTGCACGCCGTGCTCGCCCGCACCGACCCACACCGCTCCGATCAGTCCGCCGAACAGGGCGTGCGAGGAACTGGAGGGAAGCCCGACGAGCCAGGTCATCAGGTTCCACAGGATCGCCCCGACCAGCCCGGCGAAGATCATCCCTGGTGTGACCAGCGAGTCGTCGACGATGCCGCCCGAGATGGTCTTGGCGACCTCGGTGGACAGGAAGGCCCCGACGACGTTCAGTACTCCGCTGATGAGGACCGCTGTTCTCGGTGCGAGCGCTCCGGTGGCGATGGACGTCGCCATCGCGTTCGCGGTGTCATGGAAGCCGTTGGTGAAATCGAATGCCAGCGCCGTGACGATGACGACCGCCACGAGGAACGTGATGTGGTCCATTCCTCGATGGAAGCAATCGCTCCTGTACACGCGGATAACCGAGGGTAAAGGCCGTGCAAGGGCGAGTAAAGCTGAACGTTTGTCCGCTGCCTGCTCCCTGCCCCCTGCTCTCTGCTGTCCGCGTCGGCCGGGCCGGTCAGCCCAGGCGCGGGATCTCGATCGCGGGGCAGCGGTCCATGACCATGTCGAGGCCCGCGGCGCGCGTCCGGTCGTACGCCGCCTCGTCGATGACGTCCAGCTGGAACCAGACCCCCTTGGCGCCGATGCGGACGGCTGCGTCGGCGACGGCGCCCGCGAGGTCGCTGTTGACGAACACGTCGACGACGTCGACCTCGAAGGGGATGTCCTCCAGGGAGGCGTACCCCTGTTCGCCGTGGACCGTCTCGGCCTTGGGGTGCACGGGCACGACGCGCTTCCCGAAGCGCTGGAGCACCTCCGCGACCCCGTAGGCGGCGCGCCGCCGGTTCGACGACAGGCCCACGACCGCCCAGGTGTCGCCGAGTTCGGTGAGGATCTTGTTGATCGATGCTGAGTCGCCGTACACGCTCGGCCTCCTGGAGATGGGTGTGAGGGCTACCGTCAGACAGATGTGAGGGCTGCCGTCAGACAGGTGTGAGGGCTGTCGTCTCTGACAACAGCGGGCACAGGGAGCCGATTCCCCGCGTCCGCCGCTCGGCCGCCGGCCTTTCCGGCCGGTGATCAGCGTACGGGCGCACGGCTTTCGCGGGGTTTCTTGCTCTTCCGGCCCGGTTTTTCGATGAGGGTCCGTCGTGGGGGTACTCGCGGCGGCATGACTGTCTATGGATTGCACGCCTCGCACGAGCAGATCCCGCCCGCGGATCTGCTCGACGCCGTGGTCCAGGCCGAACACGCCGGATTCACCGCCGCCATGTGCTCCGACCACTTCTCTCCGTGGAGCGTCCGTCAGGGGGAGTCCGGATTCGCCTGGTCGTGGCTCGGCGCCGCGCTCCAGGCCACCGAGCGGATGCCGTTCGGCGTGGTGAACGCGCCGGGCCAGCGCTATCACCCCGCGGTCATCGCCCAGGCGGTCGGCAGCCTGGCGTCCATGTATCCGGGCAGGTTCTGGGTGGCGCTCGGCAGCGGCGAGGCCTCCAACGAGCACATCACGGGGGCGCGTTGGCCCCGCAAGGACATCCGCAACGCACGCCTGCGGGAATGCGTCGACGTCATCCGCGCGCTGCTGGCCGGGGAGGAGGTCAGCCACGACGGGCTGGTCACCGTGGACCGGGCCCGGCTGTGGACCCTGCCGCCCGCCACACCGCCGCTCATCGGGGCCGCCTGCAGCACGGCCACCGCGGCCTGGTGCGCCGAGTGGGCCGACGGCTTGATCACGGTCAACGCCCCGCTGGAACGACTGCGTGAGATCGCCGACGCGTACCGCGACGCGGGCGGCCGTGGGCCGCTGCACCTCCAGGTGCACCTGAGCTGGGCACCCGACGAGGACCAGGCCCTCGCCCTGGCACACGACCAGTGGCGCACCAACGTGCACTCGCCGCCGGTCAGTTGGGACCTGGACACCGCCGAACTGTTCGACATCGTCAGCGAGCACGTCACGCCCGAACAGGTGGCGGGCACGGTCAACGTCTCCTCCGACCTCGGCCGGCACGCCGCCTGGCTGCAGGAGTACGCCGACCTCGGTTTCGACTCGGTGATGCTCCATCACGTGGGCCGTGAACAAGCCTCGTTCATCGACACGTTCGGCGCCGAGGTGCTGCCCCGGCTCGATGTCACCACCCCGCTTCCCGCCACGGCCAAGGAGTACCGATGCGTCTGACCCGTACGTCCGACCTGTGGTGGAAGAACGCGGTGGTGTACTGCCTGGACGTCGAGACGTACCAGGACGGGAACGGTGACGGGATCGGCGACTTCAAGGGGCTCACCCAGCGCATCGACCATCTGGTGCGGCTCGGCGTGACATGCGTGTGGCTGATGCCCTTCTATCCGACGCGCGAACGCGACGACGGATACGACATCACCGACTTCTACGGTGTCGACCCCCGCCTCGGCACCCTCGGCGACTTCACCGAGTTCGTCCGCACCGCCAAGGACCGCGGCATCCGCGTGATCGCCGACCTCGTCGTCAACCACACCTCCGAGGAACACCCCTGGTTCCGCGACGCCCGCTCCAGCCGGGACTCCACCTACCGCGACTGGTACGTCTGGCAGGACGAGCCCCCCAAGGACGGTCCCGAGGGCGTGGTCTTCCCCGACGTGGAGGACAGCCTGTGGGAGTACGACGAGGGCAGCGGCCAGTACTACCTGCACCGGTTCTACAAGCAGCAGCCCGACCTGAACGTCGCCAACCCGGAGGTGCGCGACGAGATAGCCCGCGTCATGGGCTTCTGGACGGAGCTCGGGCTGTCGGGTTTCCGGGTCGACGCCGTGCCCTTCCTGCTGGAGACGGACGGGCAGGACGACGCCGGCGGTCTGCCGGACCCGCACGACTACCTCGCCGACCTGCGTGCCTTCCTGGGCCGCCGCAACGGCGAGTCGGTGCTGCTCGGCGAGGTCAACCTGCCCTACGGAGACCTCGCCCGCTTCTTCGGCGACCCCGGCTCGGACCGCGGTGACGAGCTCACCATGTGCTTCGACTTCGTCGGAATGCAGCAGATGTACCTGTCGATGGCGCGCGAGGACGCGGGACCGCTGGCCGCCGCGCTGCGGGAGCGCCCGGCCGCTCCCCGGGACGCCCACTGGGCCACCTTCGTGCGCAACCACGACGAACTCACCCTCGACAAACTGAGCGAGGACGAACGCGCCGAGGTCTTCGCGTCCTTCGGACCGGACAAGGAGATGCAGCTGTACGACCGTGGGCTGCGCCGCAGGCTGCCCCCGATGGTCGGCGGCGACCGGCGCCGCGTCGAGCTCGCCTACAGCCTGCTCTTCACCCTGCCGGGCACCCCCGTGCTGTTCTACGGCGAGGAGATCGGCATGGGCGAGAACCTGGCCGCCGAGGGCAGGCAGGCCGTACGTACGCCCATGCAGTGGACCCCGGAGGAGGGCGCGGGGTTCTCCACCGCCGATCCGACGGCCTTCCCCAACCCGATGGTTGAAGGGGCGTTCGGGCCCCGGAAGGTCAACGTGTACGAGCAGAGCCGCGATCCCGCTTCGCTGCTGAGCCGCATCCGGCTGTTCGTCGAGCGCTACCGGGAGGCGCCCGAACTGGCTTGGGGCGAATACCACTTGGCGGACACGGGGGAGCGCTCCGTGCTGGCCCACGTCAGCCGCACCGGCGACGGGGCGGTGCTGGCCCTGCACAACTTCTCGGGAAGGCAGGTCACCGCACGGCTGCGGCTGCCCGAGGCGGGCCCCGGCGGCAAGCTGACGGATCTCCTCGACGACGGCCACGCCGGACTGACGGTGCCCGACGACGGTCTGCTCCCCGTCGAACTCCCCGCCTACGGATACCGGTGGCTGCGCGTCGGCACCACCGCGGACGACCCGGAAAGGGTGGCTACCGGCTGACAACACCTTCACCGCCGGACGGGCCGACGGCACGGCGAACCTCGGGAGCCGTCGGCCCGACTACGGGTGTCGGGTCGAGCACGGGCGTCGAACCGATCACGGGCGTCGAACCGATCACGGGCGTCGAACCGATCACCGGCGTCGAACCGACCACCGGCGTCGGGTCGATCACGGGCGTCGAACCGATCACCGGCGTCGAACCGATCACCGGCGTCGAACCGACCACCGGCGTCGGGTCGATCACGGGCGTCGAACCGATCACCGTGGTCGGCCCGATCACCCGCGTCGAACCCCTCACCGCCGTCGAACCGACCACCGCCGTCGGACCGACCACCGCCGTCGGACCCACCACCGATGCCGGACCGACCACCACTACCACCGCCGTCGAGTGCGACTCGGCGGCGGTGGAGTGCGTGGCCGGGTCCGGGAAAAGGCAGAGGTCGAGGCCGCCCGGTCGTCGGCTTCGCGCCCCGTGATAGCTTGCCGAGGCCAGTCGAACCCATGTACGTGGGTCAGGGAATCCGGTGCGAATCCGGAACTGACGCGCAGCGGTGAGGGTGACGGGCGGGGCATCGGCCACTGGACCGCGTGAGGTCCGGGAAGGCGCCTCGTCCGGGTGATCCCGAGTCCGAAGACCTGCTGGCGGCCTCCGCGGTCCTCAGAGCGCGGGGGAACTCCGTACGACCGGGCTCCGCGCTTGAGCCCTCGACGCCAAGGGATCGCCTTCCGTGCCTTTCGCACGCCTTGCCCGCCATGCCGCCCTGCTGTCCTCGGGGGCGCTGCTCCTGACCGGCTGCGGATCCGGTTCGTCCGCCACGACGGAAGCCGGTTCCGCCGTCACCCTCGACAACTGCGGGCAGGCGGTACGCGTCGACGCGCCGCCGCGGCGCGCGGTCTCCCTCAACCAGGGGACCACCGAGATCATGCTCTCGCTCGGACTCGCCGACCGGATGGTGGGGACCGCCACCTGGACCGACCCCGTGCTGAAGGGGCTGGAGAAGCAGAACGCCGAGGTCGAGCGGATCTCCGACAACAACCCCTCCTTCGAACGCGTCCTGGACGCCGAACCCGACTTCGTCGCCGCCTCCTTCGTCTCCACGCTCGGCAAGGGCGGGGTGGCGACACGCGAGCAGTTCGAGAAGCTCGGCGTACCGACGTACGTCTCGCCCTCCGACTGCGCCGGCAAGGACAACTCCGGTGACGGGGACGGCTCACGGAAACAGCCGCTCACGATGGACACCGTCTACGGCGAAGTGCGCGACCTCGCCCGGGTGTTCGGGGTGCGAGAGCGCGGTGAGAAGCTCGTCACCTCGCTCAAGAAGCGGGTGAAGACCGCCACGGCCGGGATCGACGCCTCCGACGTCACCCTCCTGTACTGGTTCGCCAACGCCGAGTCGCCCTACATGGCGGGCTGTTGCGGCGCCCCCGGCGCCATCACCCGCACCCTCGGCGCGCACAACGTCTTCGACGACACCCACGACGAATGGCCCCAGATCAACTGGGAGACCGTCGCCGACCGTGACCCCGACGTCCTCGTGATCGGCGATCTGACGCGCAAGTCGCAGACCGCCGAGTCCGCCGCGAAGAAGATCGAGTTCCTGGAGTCCGACCCGGTCACCAGGAACATGTCCGCCGTCAGGCACAAGCGGTACGTCCTGCTCAGCGGACAGGCCATGAACCCGACCATCCGCACCGTCGAGGGCGTGGAACAGGTCGCCGCGGGCCTGCGGGAGTTCGGGCTCGCCGGGTGAGCGTCAGAGGACTGCTGCTCGGGACCGCCGGAGCCGCCGCGCTCTGCGTCTCCGTCGCCGTCGCGATCACCATCGGGCCCGCCGAGATACGGGTCGGCGACGTCTGGGCGACGGTCGGAGCCCATCTCGGCTGGGGGAGTACGGGGCTCTCACCGATCAGGGACGGGATCGTGTGGCAGCTCAGGCTGCCGCGCACGCTGCTCGCCGCCGTCTGCGGGGCCGGACTCGCCGTCTGCGGCGTGGTGATGCAGTCGCTGCTGCGCAATCCGCTCGCCGATCCGTTCGTGCTGGGGGTGTCCTCCGGGGCGTCGACTGGCGCGGTCGCCGTGGTCGTGCTGGGAGTCGGCGGCGGCGTCGTGTCGGTGTCCGCCGGCGCCTTCGTGGGCGCCGTCCTGTCCTTCGCGCTCGTACTCCTGCTCAGCCACACGCTCGGCGGCACGACCGACCGCGTGGTCCTCGCGGGCGTCGCCGCCATGCAGCTCTTCTCCGCGCTCACCTCCTTCGTCGTGATGACGGCGGCCGACGCCGAGACGACCCGCGGCGTGCTGTTCTGGCTGCTCGGCTCGCTCAGCGGCGCCGACTGGACGGACGTGTGGGTCGGCTTCGGGGTTCTCGTCCTCGCGCTCGTGGTCTGTCTGGGGTACGCCCGGACGCTCGACGCCTTCGCCTTCGGGCAGGACGCGGCGGCCTCCCTCGGGGTCTCCGTCGCGCGCACCCGGCTGGTGCTGCTGAGCGTCACGGCGCTGCTCACCGCCGCGCTGGTCAGCTCCTCGGGCGCGATCGGCTTCGTCGGCCTGGTCCTGCCGCACGCGGCCCGCGCGCTGGTGGGACCGGGCCACGCCCGGCTGCTGCCGGTGTCCGCGCTCGCCGGAGCGGTGTTCCTGGTGTGGGTGGACACACTCGCCCGTACCGTTCTCGACCCGCAGGAGGTGCCGGTGGGCGTCGTGACCTCGCTCATCGGCGTACCGGTGTTCGTGCTGGTGCTCTACCGGTCGAAGACCACCTCGGGGAGGGCGGCCGGATGACCGGCAGAGGGACGACCGGCAGCCAGACGACCGGCAAAGGGACGCCTGGGACGGCCGTTAAAGGGCAGACCGGGACGCCCGGCGAGGGCATGCCCGGCAATGAGACGACCGGCGAAGGCATGCCCGGCAACGAGACGACCGCCGAGGCCATCACCGGTGACGTGACGGCCGACGGGCGGCAGGGCCACGAGGGACTGTGCGCCGACCGCGTCACCCGCGCGGCCGGCGGCCGGCTCATCCTCGACGGCGTCAGCCTGACCCCGGAGCCCGGATCCACCGTCGGACTCCTCGGCCCCAACGGCTCCGGCAAGTCCACCCTCCTGCGCCTGCTCTCCGGCGTGCTCACCCCGGCCTCGGGCGTCGTCACCCTCGACGGCGAACCCCTCGCCGGACTGCACCGCCGGGACCTCGCCCAACGCGTGGCTGTGGTCGAGCAACAGAGCGACACCCAGGTCGAGTTGACGGTCCTCGACGTCGTACGGCTCGGCCGCACCCCGCACCGCCGCGCCTGGACCCCCGCCTCGGCGGACGACGAGGCCGCCGTGCGCGCGGCCCTGGAACGTACGGGGCTGGCCGATCGCGCCCACCAGTCCTGGCACACCCTGTCGGGCGGCGAACGCCAGCGGGTGCAGATAGCCCGCGCGCTGGCCCAGGAACCGCGCGAACTCCTCCTGGACGAGCCGACCAACCACCTCGACATCCAGCACCAACTCGACCTGCTCACCCTGATCACCGGCCTCCCGGTCACCACCGTGGTCGCCCTGCACGACCTCAACCTCGCCGCGATGTACTGCGACCGGCTCGTCGTCCTGCGCGAGGGCCGCGTCGTGGCGTGCGGCGACCCGCGCGAGGTACTCACCGAGGAGCTGATCGCCGAGGTGTACGGGGTGCGGGCCGCCGTGACCGGCTCCGGGCCCGAAGGACGGCCGCACGTGCGGTACTTGGGGACGGTCGGTTGAAGGTGTTGCGCGCCGCCGGATGCCCCGGTGCTGTCCGGATCGGGCCCACCACCCTGCGCCCGGCCGCCCACCCGCCTACGCTCACCCCGTGCTGCGTATCACCGATGTCCGAACAGGCGAGTCCACCGACGCCGTCCGCGCCCGACGCGGCCCGGTCCGCGTCCAGGCCCATCCGGCGGGGGCCGACACCTCCGCACTGCGGGTGCTGCTGGTCGCCGACGTCCTGGCCCGGGCCCTGGAACTCGGCGGGACCCCCGCCCTCACCGCGGCCGACCCACCCGCCGACCTGCGGGCGCGCGCCGACGCGCTCGGCATCCGCCGCGCCGACGCGGGGACGGCGGGCCCGGGACCGGCCCTCCACGTCCTCGCGCCGGGCGACACCGTCACGGAGGGCATCCGGGTCGAGGTCGCCCCGGTCACCGGCACGGCCGATCCGGCACTGCTGCGTCTGCTCCTGCTCGCGACCCCGCGCCACGAACCCGTCGACCTCGACGCCGCCGACCTCGACGGCGCCCGCGAGACCCTCGCACGCTGGCGGACGGCGGTCGCCACCTGGGCCACCCGTCCGTCCAAGCCCGTCCCCGAAGCCGTGAAGCAGGAACTGCGGGCCGCGTGGGAGGACGACCTCGACGTGCCCGCCGTACTCGACGTGCTGCGACGTCTGGAGAGCGACGAGGAGGTGCCGTACGGCGCCCGCTTCGAGACGTACGCCTACGCGGACCGCCTCCTCGGGCTCGAACTCACCCGTGAGATCGGGTCGGTGCTGTGATCGCGCGCGCCGAAGCCGGCCCGGCGCGCAGGCTCGTCGTCCTGCGGCACGCCAAGTCCGCCTGGCCCCTCGGCGTGGCCGACCACGAACGGCCCCTGGCGCCCCGCGGGCTCCGCGACGCCCCGGCCGCCGGACGCGCCCTCGCCGAGGCCCGCTGTCTGCCGGACCTGACGCTGTGCTCCACCGCTGTACGGGCCCGGCGGACAGGGGGGTTGGCCGCCGCGCAGTGGGACACCGCGCCGCCGTTGCGACTGGACGGGCGGCTGTACGGGGCCGACGTGCCGGAGCTGCTGGCGGTCGTACGTGAAGTCCCGGAGGCGGTACGGACGTTGCTGCTGATCGGGCACAACCCCGGCCTGGAGGAGCTGGTGCTCGAACTGGCCGGGGACGGCCTCGGGGACGCGCTGGACGACGTACGGACGAAGTTCCCGACCTCGGCCGTCGCGATCCTCGACTGGTACGGCGCCGACTGGGGTGAACTCACTCCCGGCGCAGCGCTGTTGACCGACATGCTGGTGCCGAGGGGCAGGGTGCCGGACTAGCCGACGTGGACCCGGGGCCTGCGCTCCGGATCCGGTTCGGCGCGGCGGAGTACCTCGCGGGTGACCGGGGCGACCTCACCGTCGCCGAAGACGAGGAACCGTACGAGATGGCTCAGGGGGTTGCCCTCGGTCCAGTTGAAGTACGCGTCGGGAACCGAGCCGGTGCGCTCGCGCAACTGCATCAGGACGGCCGCGATGGTGTTGGGCACCGTCGCTCCCCGCACGCGGAGCCTGCGTACACCGTGCTTCTCCTCGCCGTGCACGGCCAGTTCGGTGGTGAAGTCCGAGGAGTCGGTGACGAAGACCTCCAGGAAGAGCACCGGGTGGCCGTCGGGGATGCGGGTGTGCTCGCGCTGACTCTGTTCCTTGGCGCGGTACTCCCGCGAACTGTGTTCCTGCGGCTCGTTGGCGATCAGCTGGAGGCGTCCGCTCGCCGCGGCCTCGTCGATGAGGCGGGCGGCCGTGTCGTCGAACGTGACGGCGGCGGCGCGGAGTTCGAAGGCGCGGTGCACCCGGGAGGCGAACGAGGTGAGCAGGATGGCCAGGATGAAGATCCCCGCGATCTTGATGCCGTCGGGCCGCTCGATCACATTGGTGACCAGGGTGTACGCGAACACCGCGGTGATCGCGCCGAAGCCCGCCGTCGCCCCCCGGTGACCCCGCTTGTGCACGGCGACCGTGGACGCGAAGGACGCGGACAGCATCAGGACCAGCACACCGGTCGCGTAGGCCCCGCTCTGGTCGTCGACGCTCGCGTTGAACCACAGCGTGATGAAGACCGCGGTCGCCATGAAGACAAGCACCAGCGGGCGCACGGCGCGGGTCCACTCGGGGGCCATGCCGTAGCGCGGCAGATAACGCGGGACGAGGTTGAGCAGCCCGGCGAGCGCGGAGGCGCCGGCGAACCAGAGGATCGCGATGGTCGCGACGTCGTAGACCGTCCCGAAGGCCTCGCCGAGATGTTCGTGCGCGAGATACGCCAGGGCACGGCCGTTCGCCGACCCGCCGCTCTCGAACTCCTTCTGCGGGATCAGGATCGTCGTGGCCAGGCTGGACAGCAGCAGGAAGCCGCTCATGATGACGGCGGCCGTGGTGAGCAGCTTCCGGGTGTCGCGGATCCGGCCCGCCGGCTTCTCGAACGTGTCCGACTCATCGCCCCTGACCTGCGGCATCACCGCCACGCCGGTCTCGAAGCCGGACATGCCGAGGGCCAGCTTCGGGAAGACGAGCAGCGCCACGCCGACCATCGCGAGCGGTGAGGAGTGCTCGGCCGTCATCGCGTCCGTCCAGTCGCCGACCTTGACCGGGTGGCTCAGCACCTCCCAGGCGGACGTGGCCAGCACGACGACGTTGAGCGCCAGATACGCCCCCACCAGCACCACGGCGATGCCGATGGCCTCCTTTGAAGCCCTTCAGGAAGACCGCGCCCAGCGCGGCGACCAGGACGAGCGTGATCCAGACGTTCCCGCCGTGCATCCAGTGCGGAGCGAAAGGATTCTCCACCACGTGCGCGGAGGCGTCCGCCGCCGACAGCGTGATGGTGATCATGAAGTCGGTGGCGGCGAACCCGAGCAGCACGAGGACGAAGATCTTCCCCGACCACCAGGGCAGCAGCCGCTCCAGCATCGCGATCGACCCCTCGCCGTGCGGACTCTCGTGCGCCACCCGGCGGTACACCGGCAGCGCGCCGAGCAGGGTCAGCGCGATGAGTACGAGCGTCGCGAGCGGCGAGAGCAGCCCGGCCGCGAGAGCGGCGATCCCGGGCTGGTAGCCGAGCGTGGAGAAGTAGTCGACGCCGGTCAGGCACATCACGCGCCACCATCGGTGGCCCTTCTGTTCGGCGTCCGGCGTGGCATGCGGGCCCGGGTGCCGTGCGGAGCGCTCGCTCAGGCCCTCCAGGAGCCACGCCCGCCAGCGGGGTGCCGCCGAGGGATGCCCGGAACGGCCGGGCGCGTCCGCGTCGGGGCTGTCCACCTGAGTGCCGGTCATGCTGCGATCTCCCTGCGATCGGTCGGGCCGGCGATCCGGCGTCGGTCGAGCTGTTCCCCCCGCCCGCCCCTCTCGGGCGCGACGACGAGCGAGTATCCACCACCTACTTGTGCACACGTTCGCCGGGGGCGGTCGCGCACGGGCACCGGAGTGCTCCATGTGGCCGCGGGGCACCTACGCTGGCCCGATGCAGGACAAGTACCGCACAGTGGCCCGCACGGGCGTGCACGAGACCGAGGTCAACCGCTCCCGATTCCTGTGCGCCCTCGCCCCGGCCGCGACCGAGCGGGAGGCCCAGGACTTCATCGCCACTGTCCGCAAGGAGCACGCCGACGCCAGCCACAACTGCTTCGCGTACGTCATCGGAGCCGACGCCGCCGTCCAGCGCGCGAGCGACGACGGTGAACCGGGCGGCACGGCGGGCGTTCCCATGCTCCAGATGCTGCTGCGCCGCGACATGCGGTACGTCGTCGCCGTCGTCACCCGCTACTACGGCGGGGTCAAGCTCGGCGCGGGCGGGCTGATCCGGGCGTACGGCGGCTCGGTGGGCGAGGCGCTGGACGCGCTGGGGACCCTCACCCGACGGAGGTTCCGGCTGGCCACGGTGACGGTCGACCACCAGCGCGCAGGCAAGGTGCAGAACGAACTGCGCTCGACGGGACGCGAGGTGCGCGCCGTCCACTACGGCGAGGCGGTCACGATCGAGATCGGGCTGCCCGACGCCGACGTCGAGTCGTTCCGGTCGTGGCTGGCCGACACCACCGCCGGGACGGCCGGACTGGAACTCGGCGGGGAGGCGTACGGGGAAGCGTGACCGGCGTGTTCGGCATCACTGGCCCCAATCCGGACATCCGGGGAAATTCAGTGCCGGATGCGGGTGGCATGCGGGCATCCGTGGTGGTTCAGGTGCTGACAGCGGCTAGCGTGGTCGGTGCTGACAGCGGGGCCCGTGCTGTTCAGCGCCGGGTCCAGGGGCGCACCAAGGGGGAACCATGCAGGTCGGAGCGGCTTCTTGAAACTGCTGCACACCTCCGACTGGCATCTCGGCCGGGCGTTCCACCGGGTGAACATGCTCGAAGCCCAGTCCGAGTTCATCGGCCACCTCGTTTCGACCGTGCGGGAGCGCGGGGTGGACGCGGTGGTCGTGTCGGGGGACGTGTACGACCGGGCGGTGCCCCCGCTGGCCGCGGTCGAACTCTTCGACGACGTCCTGCACCGGCTGGCCGACCTCGGCGTGCCGACGGTGATGATCTCCGGTAACCACGACTCCGCTCGCCGGCTCGGGGTCGGCGCCGGGCTCATCGGACGGGCCGGCATCCACCTGCGGACCGAGGCCTCGGCCTGCGGCATCCCGGTGGTGCTCCCCGACGCGCACGGCGACGTGGCCTTCTACGGGCTGCCCTACCTCGAACCGGCCCTGGTGAAGGACCAGTTCAGGGTGGAGAAGGCGGCCCACGAGACGGTGCTCGCCGCCGCCATGGACCGGGTCCGCGCCGACCTCGCCACCCGCCTGCCCGGCACCCGTTCCGTGGTCCTGGCGCACGCCTTCGTCACCGGCGGCCTGGCCAGCGACAGCGAGCGGGACATCACCGTCGGCGGGGTCTCCGCCGTGCCCGCCGGGGTCTTCGACGGTGTCGACTACACCGCGCTCGGACATGTGCACGGCAGCCAGACCATCACCGAGCACGTCCGCTACTCGGGCTCCCCGCTGGCGTACTCCTTCTCGGAGGCCGACCACCGCAAGAGCATGTGGCTCGTGGAGCTCGGACCCGAGGGCCTGCTCGGAGCGGAACGCGTCGACTGTCCCGTCCCCAGGGCACTCGCCCGCATCCGGGGCCGACTTGAGGATCTGCTCGCCGATCCCGGCCTCGCACGCCACGAGGATGCGTGGGTCGAGGCGACGCTCATCGACCCGGTGCGCCCGGCCGACCCGATGGCCCGGCTGGCCGAACGCTTCCCGCACACCATCAGCCTCGTCTTCGACCCGGAGCGGGCACCGGAGGACCCGGACCTCTCCTACGCCCGCCGCCTCGCCGGCCGCGGCGAACAGCAGATCGCGGAGGACTTCGTCGCCCACGTGCGCGGCGCAGGACCCGACCCACGTGAACAGGCCGTACTGCGCGACGCGTTCGACGCCGTCCGCGCCGACGAGTCCGTACGGGAGGGGGCACGGTGACGACACATCGCCCGGGGGTGTTGGGTTCTTCGGGTCCGGCTTTTGGGGTGGGTTCGGCAGGGGTGCGTCTGACGGTGACGCGTGTGCCGGGTCCGGCTTGTGGGGTGGGTTCGTACGGGGATCGCCCGAGGGCGACGCGTATCCCGGGAGCGGACTCCTCAGCGGGTGCGCACGGGGGCCGTCCGACGACCGCGCGTCCCGCCGCCCGTGCAGGAGCCGCCCGATGAGGCTGCACCGTTTGGACATCACCGCGTTCGGGCCGTTCGGGGGTGCGCAGCGGGTCGACTTCGACGAACTGTCGGCGGCCGGGCTCTTCCTGCTGCACGGTCCGACCGGCGCGGGCAAGACGTCCGTGCTCGACGCGGTCTGCTTTGCGCTGTACGGGGCGGTGCCGGGCGCCCGGCAGGGCGGTTCGCTGCGCAGCGACCACGCGACACCTGCGACCCGCACCGAGGTGACCCTCGAACTGACCGTCTCCGGGCGCCGGTTGGAGATCACCCGGCAGCCGCCCTTCGAGCGGGCCAAGAGGCGCGGCGTGGGCACCACGACGGAGAAGGCGCAGAGCTGGCTGCGCGAGTACGACGCGTCGGCCGGCTCCTGGAAGGACCTCAGCCGCACCCACCAGGAGATCGGCGAGGAGATCACCCAGCTGCTCGGAATGAGCCGCGAGCAGTTCTGCCAGGTCGTGCTGCTGCCCCAGGGCGACTTCGCACGTTTCCTGCGGGCGGACGCGGAGGCGCGCGGCAAGCTGCTCGGACGCCTCTTCGACACCCACCGGTTCGCCGAGGTGGAGAAGCGGCTCACCGAACGGCGACGCGCGGCCGAGGCCGAAGTGCGCGACGGGGACACGGAGTTGCTCGCCGACGCGCACCGCATGCAGCAGGCGGCGGGCGACACCATGGAGCTTCCCGACCTCGCGCCCGGAGACCCCGGTCTCGCCGACGCCATCCTGGGCGCGGCGGCCGTCGCCCGCAGCACCGCCCGCGAACGGCTCACCATCGCCCACTGCGCCCGTACGGCCGCGGAGTCGGCGCAGGCCACGGCGGACCGGGAACTGTCCGAGGTCCGGGAAGTGGCCCGGCTGCAGCGCCGGTTCGCCGAGGCGCGCGAGCGGGCCGAGCGCCTGGAGGAGCGGGCCGGCGCCCACCGGGAGGCCCAGGCCCGGATGGAACGCGGGCGCAAGGCCGAGGCGGTTGCTCCCGCCCTCGACCTGCGCGACGACGCCGAGGCCGAGCACCGGCGCGCGAGCAGCGACGAGGTACGCGCGCGTGCCGCTCTGCCGGAGACCTTCGCCGGAGCGGGCGTCGCCGGACTCGGGTCCGCCGCGCGCAGGTCGGCCGAGGAACTCGGTGGCCTGGAGTCGGCGCGTCGAGCCGAGCGCCGGCTGACCGAACTCGCCGCCGAACGCGCCGATCTGGACCGGCAGGAGCGCGCCGACGAGGACGTACTCCAGGACGCCGAGAGCTGGCTCGCCGACTGGGAGACGACCCGCGCCGCCTTCGAGGCACGCGTCGAGTCGGCGCAGGAGGCCGCGACCCGCGCCGAACAGCTCGCGGTGCAGCGCGACCCGGCACGGAACCGGCTCAACGCCGCCCGCCAGCGAGACACGTTCGCCCGCGACACGGACGACGCCCAGCAACAGGCCCTGGCCTGCCGCGAACGTGCGACGGACGCCCGCGCCCACTGGCTCGACCTGAAGGAACAGCGGCTCAGGGGCATCGCCGCGGAACTCGCCGCCGGCCTGGTCGACGGGGAACCCTGCGCCGTCTGCGGGGGCACCGAACACCCGGCCCCCGCACGGAAGGTCGCCGGCCACGTCGACCGGGAGGCCGAGGAACAGGCCCTCGCCGCCTACCAGTCGGCGGACGACCAGCGCACCGAGGCCGAACGACGGCTCGGCGTGGTCCGGGAGGCACTGGCCGCCGCGAGCGCGGAGGCGGGAGACGCGTCGACCGAGCAACTCGCCGAGCTGGCCGAGGAGTTGGAGCGGGAACACGCCGAGGCGCACCGCACCGCATCCGGGCTGCACACCGCACGTGAGCGCCTCGCGCAGGCCGGACTTGAACACGAACGACGGGTGGCCGCCCGGCAGCAGGCCGAACTCCGCGCGGCGGCCCGGGTGTCGTACCGCGACCGGAACGAGAAGGAAAAGGCCTCCCTGGAGGAGGAGTTGGACCGGGCCAGGGGCACCGCGAGCAGCGTGTCCGTGCGAGCCGCGCAGCTGGAGCGGCAGGTCGCGCTGCTCACCGAGGCCGCCGACGCGGTGCGCGCGGCCGAGGACACCGCGCAGCGGCTCAAGGACGCCGACGCGAGACTCGCCGACGCCGCCTTCCGTGCCGGGTTCGACACGCCGACGGCCGCCGCCGACGCGTTGCTGGACGCCGAGGCGCACCGCGAGCTCCAACGACGGCTCGACGCCTGGCAGTCGGAGGAGGCGGCGGTACGGGCCGTACTCGCCGAGACCGACACCGTGGCCGCCGCCCGGCAGCCGGCCGCCGACCTGGAGCGCGCCGAACGGGCCGCCGAGTCCGCCGACCTCAGGCTGCGGGACGCCGCTTCCGCGCAGGACGCGGCGGCCCGCAGCTGCGGAGAGCTCGACCGGCTGTCCGCGCGCGCGACCTCTTCCGCCCGTCGGCTCGCGCCGCTGCGCGAGGTGTACGACCGGGTGGCCCGCATGGCGGGTCTCGCGGCCGGCACCTCGGCGGACAACGAGCGCAAGATGCGTCTGGAGGCCTACGTTCTGGCCGCCCGCCTGGAACAGGTCGCCGCGGCGGCGACCGTACGGCTGCGGCGTATGTCCTCCGGGCGGTACACCCTCGTCCACTCCGACGACCGCGCCGGACGTGGCCGCAGCGGGCTGGGACTGCATGTCGTGGACGCCTGGACCGGCCGTGAGCGCGACACGGCGACACTGTCGGGCGGTGAGACGTTCTTCGCCTCCCTCGCGCTCGCCCTGGGCCTCGCCGACGTCGTCACGGACGAGGCGGGCGGAGTGCGGCTCGACACGCTCTTCATCGACGAGGGCTTCGGCAGCCTCGACGACCAGACCCTCGACGAGGTCCTCGACGTACTCGACTCCCTGCGCGAGCGTGACCGCAGCGTCGGCATCGTCAGCCATGTCGCGGACCTGCGGCGTCGCATCCACGCCCAGCTGGAGGTCGTGAAGGGGCGCACGGGTTCGGTCGTACGGCAGCGGGGCGACCAGGACTGAACCGACCACTCGCTCAGTGGCCCAGCGGGCGCCGGGGGAGTGGCGAGGAGTAGACGACGCTGGTGGTCACGGAACCCAGGGTGCCGATCTTGCCCGCCACCTCCTCCAGGTGGCTCATCGAGCGCGCGGCGACCTTGATGACGAAGCAGTCGTCGCCCGTGACGTGATGCGCCTCCAGAATCTCCGGCGTCGCCCCGACCAGGTCGTGGAAGGGCTTGTAGTTGCCGTTCGGATACCTGAGCCGTACGAACGCGAGGATCGGCAGGCCCAGGTTTTCCGGGGCGACGACGGCCGCGTACCCCTGGATGACACCGGCCTCCTCCAGCCGCCGGACCCGCTCGGTGACCGCGCTCGCGGACATGGAGACGGCACGGGCCAGCTCGGCGAAACTGGCCCGGCCCTCACGCTGGAGGACATCGAGGATGCGCCAGTCGGTGGCGTCCGGGGAATAAGCGGTCATGTGTGAGAGATACCAGGGAAATCCCCGGTAGATCAAGACCGAGGCCGTGGATCGCTACTTCAGGGCGGGGAGTGCCGGACGTAGATTTCTGGTCAGGAAGTCCCGAACGCCCGCTGCGGACAGCATCGGACCGGCGGGACCGGGAGGCAGGGCAGGACCATGACTGTGACCGCTGTGACCAGTACTTCGACCGCTGTGACGAGTACCTCTACCGCCGGGAACGCCGCTGTGAAGAGTACTACCGCAGGGAACGCCGTTCTGCGCGTCGCACCGGCGACTCCGGCCGCGGCAGCCGCCTACTTCGGCGCGAGTCTCGCCTTCCACGCCGACGTCTCCGATGTCGCCGCCGCTCTCGCCGCCGACGGCGACCCCGGGTTCGTCGTCCTCGACTCCCGCTCGACCGAGTCCTGGGACCAGGGCCACGTCCCCGGCGCGATCCACCTGCCGACCGCTCTCATCCCCGAGCAGGCCGGCGAACTCCTGGACAGGGCGGTTCCGGTCGTCACCTACTGCTGGGGCCCTGGCTGCAACGGCGCCACCCGCGCGGCCCTCGCCCTCGCCGAACTCGGCTTCCAGGTCAAGGAGATGCTGGGCGGCTTCGAGTACTGGGCCCGCGAGGGCTTCGAGTTCGAGACCTGGGAGGGGACCGGGCGGCGCGCCGTGGACCCGCTGACCGCTCCGGTGGACGCGGAGGACTGCGGCTGCTAACCCTGTAAGGGAGTTCGGGCGCGCAGGGTGCCGAGGGTGCCGAGGTGCCGAGGGTGCTGTTTCGGCCAGCGGAGGGGACGGCGAACTCCCCCTGGATCAACGCCGTGTAGCTTCTGCGCATGGCGAGAATCGACGACTTGGGCGCGGTCGAGTGGGTGGAGTCGGGCGGCGGCCCGCTCATAGCGATCCCGGAGATCGTGCTGCCGTTCTGGTCGGGTGCGGACGGCGACGAGATGTACTCCGACTACGACCGGGCATGCGACGTGGACGGCTCCATCGGCCTCGTTCCCGTCGGTGACACCCGGGCCCTGGTCCTCGGCGACGAACCGGCCTCGACCTCCTTCCTGCCCGAACACGGCACCTTCGTACGGTGGTGCGCGGCCGACTCCGAGGACGAACTGCTCAAGGGCGTTCCGGCGGCACTCGAAACGGCGGTCTGGGAGCCGGAGGTGCACTGGAACGTGCCCGGCCCCGTGATCCTCTTCGACGCCGCCTGGCCCGGGACCGCCTCGACCCGCACCGAGCACCTCAGGGTCGCGCTGGAGCCGGGCCGGTACGCGGTGCGCGCGACGTACGCCGAGCCGGGACCCGAGACGTGGATGGGCCTCGTACAACTGCTGCGGCTGCCTGCCTGAAGCGGGCCTCTCACAGCTTCGTCGGGAGCCCGGTTCCTCCTCGCACCAGGAGGAACCGGGCTCCCGGCGTGTTCAGAGCCGGGACAGCTCGTCCACCAGGTCGTCCAGGCCGAGCGAGCCCTGTGACAGGGCGGCCATGTGCCAGGCCTTGGCGTCGAAGGCGTCGCCGTGGCGCTTCCGCGCGTTCTCGCGGCCCAGCAGCCAGGCGCGTTCGCCGAGCTTGTAGCCGATGGCCTGACCCGGAATGGTCAGGTAACGGGTCAGCTCGCTCTCCACGAAGTCGGCGGGGCGGCTGCTGTGCGCGCCGAAGAACTCCTGCGCCAGTGCGGGAGTCCAGCGCTCACCCGGGTGGAAGGGCGAGTCCGCCGGGATCTCCAGTTCCAGGTGCATGCCGATGTCGACGATGACCCGCGTCGCGCGCATCATCTGCGCGTCCAGGTAGCCCAGGCGCTGCTCCGCGTCGGTGAGGAAGCCGAGTTCGTCCATCAGCCGCTCCGCGTACAGCGCCCAGCCCTCGGCGTTGGCGCTCACTCCGCCGACGGTTGCCTGGTAGCGGGAGAGGTCCGCCGCGACGTGCACCCACTGCGCGAGCTGGAGGTGGTGGCCGGGCACACCCTCGTGGTACCAGGTGGAGACCAGGTCGTACACGGGGAACCGGGTCTGGCCCATCGTCGGGAGCCAGGTGCGGCCGGGGCGCGAGAAGTCCTCCGACGGCGCGGTGTAGTAGGGGGCCGCGGCGCTGCCGGGCGGCGCGATGCGCGACTCCACCTTCCTCACCCGCTCGGCGAGTTCGAAGTGTGTCCCGTCCAGCGCCTCGATCGCCTGGTCCATCAGGTTCTGGAGCCAGGCCTGGACCTCGTCGACGCCCTCGATGTGCGTGCCGTGCTCGTCCAGGTGCGCGAGCGCCGCCCAGGGGGTCTCGGCGCCGGGCAGGACCTTTTCCGCCTCCTGCTTCATCTCGGTGAGCAGACGGTGGTATTCGGCCCAGCCGTACGCGTACGCCTCGTCGAGGTCGAGATCCGTGCCGTTGAAGTAGCGCGACCAACGGGCGTACCGCTCACGGCCGACCGTGTCCGGCGCGCCCTCGATGGCCGGCGCGTACACGTCGCGCATCCAGTCCCGGAAGGTCACCATGGCCTCGGTCGCCGTACGGGCGGCGGTGTCCAGCTCCGCGCGCAGCGCCTGCGGGCCCGGCGCCACGAAGTCCTCGTACCAGCCGCGGCCCTGCCCGTCGGAGTCGGTCCACTCGCCGAGCTGCCCGATGAACGTCGCGGTCGGGCGCGGGCTGCCGTACAGCTTGCGCTCCAGACCGAGGGCGAGGGACTCGCGGTAGCCCGCCAACGCGGCCGGCACCGCGCGCAGCCGCTCAGCGACCGCCGCCCAGTCCTCGTCCGTCGCGGTGGGCGTGATGGTGAAGACCTCGCGCACCGCGTGGGCGGGCGTGTGCATGTTGCCGACCAGGCGCAGGTTGTCGTCGGCGTCGTGGACGGCGAGTTCGGCGGTGAGGCGCTCGCGCAGCAGACGTCCGCAGCGCCGCTCGACGTCGCTGTCGGCCCCCGGCTGTCGTTCCGCCTCGTCGAGCCGCTCCAGCGTCCTGCGTGCCAGACCGGCCAGGGCGGCCTGGCCCGCGGGCGAGAAGTCCGGCAGCCTGCCGGAACTCGCCGTGTCGCCGAGATAGGTACCGGTGACCGGGTCGAGGGCGATGAGGTCGTCGACATACGCGTCGGCGACCTCGCGGGGCAGCGGGCTCTTCGTCTCTGACATGCGGCCATCCTCGTACGAGGAGACGGTTCGCGTCACCAGGGATTCGCCCTGGGCGTGGCCCTTCGGTCAGCCCTCGCGGCGCGGCGGCAGCAGGGGGCCGCAGTCCCACTGCTGGAAGATCAGCCGGGTCTCGACGCGGGCCACCTCACGCCGGGAGGTGAACTCGTCCAGCACCAGACGCTGCAGATCGGTCATGTCGGCGACCGCGACATGCACCAAGTAGTCGTCGGGCCCGGTGAGATGGAAGACGGTACGCGACCCGGGCAGCGCCCTGATCCGGTCGACGAACGGACCGACCAACTCCCGCCGGTGCGGCCTGACCTGCACGGACAACAGGGCCTCCAGGCCCCGTCCCAGCTTCGCCGGATCCAGCCGCAGCTGATGGCCGAGAATGACTCCCGCACGGCGCAGCCTGGTCACCCGGTCCAGGCACGTCGAGGGCGCGACACCGACCTGCGCGGCGAGATCGCGGTACGTCGTCCGGGCGTCGTTCTGCAACAGCCGCAGCAGGTGGAGATCCACCGGATCGAGTACGACGGAATCGGCCATGCGGCGAACGTAGCACGGGATCTACCGCCGTCTCCCCGGTGTCTGTTCAGGCTCAGGCCATGGACTCCGTCAGCTACGACACACGCGACCCGAGACCGACGACGACACGCTCCTCCCGTCACGGCGGCCGTGTCCGCGCGCTCGCCACCGAGGCCGTGCACGCCGGCCGCGAGGACCTCGCCGGGCAGGGCCTGCACGCGGCACCGATCGATCTCTCCACGACCTACCCGTCGTACGACAGCCGTGGCGAGGCCGCCCGGATCGACGCGTTCGCCACGGACGGCGCCGAACCGCAGGGCCCGCCCGTCTACGGCCGGCTCGGGAATCCGACCGTCGCGCGCTTCGAGACCGCCCTGGCCCGTCTCGAAGGCACCGAGAGCGCGGTCGCGTTCGCCAGTGGCATGGCTGCGCTGAGCGCCGTACTGCTGGTACGGAACGCGCTGGGCCTGCGCCATGTCGTCGCCGTACGGCCCCTGTACGGGTGCAGCGACCACCTGCTCACCGCCGGGCTGCTGGGCTCGGAGGTGACCTGGGTCGACCCGGCGGGCATAGCGGACGCGCTGCGCCCCGACACGGGGCTGGTGATGGTGGAGTCCCCGGCGAACCCGACGCTCGCCGAACTCGACCTGAGGGCCGTCGCGCACGCCTGCGGGTCCGTTCCCCTGCTCGCCGACAACACCTTCGCCACGCCGGTGCTGCAACGCCCCGTCGAGCAGGGGGCGCGGCTGGTGCTGCACAGTGCCACGAAGTACCTGGGCGGGCACGGCGACGTGATGGCCGGGGTGGTGGCCTGCGACGAGGAGTTCGCCGGGCGGCTGAGGCAGGTGCGGTTCGCCACGGGCGGCGTCCTGCATCCGCTGGCCGGCTATCTGCTGCTGCGCGGCCTGTCGACCCTGCCCGTTCGCGTACGGGCCGCGTCCTCGAACGCCGCGGAACTGGCCCGCCGCCTCACCGCCGACCCGCGGGTGGCCCGCGTCGCCTATCCGCGCGTCGGCGGCGCCATGATCGCCTTCGAGGTCCACGGCGACCCGCACGCCGTCATCGCCGGAGTCCGGCTGATCACCCCCGCCGTGAGCCTCGGCAGCGTCGACAGCCTCATCCAGCATCCGGCGTCCATCAGCCACCGGGTCGTCGACCCGGCCGACCGCCGCGACGCGGGGGTCAGCGACCGGCTGCTGCGGCTGTCGGTGGGCCTGGAGGACGTGGACGACCTGTGGGCCGACCTGGACGGGGCGCTGGGAGCGCCCGCGACTCGGGGCTGACCGTCCCGGGTCATCGGGCGCGCCGGCGACTCGGACCCGACCGGGGTGAGCCGGCTGGCCAGCGGCAACTCGGCGGTGTCGGCTCGCCGTCGAGTTCGCGGCCGTCGAGACAGCACAGGTCGGGGTCGTGGAGACAGCACAGGTGGGGGTCGTTGGCGGCCCAGCGCTTCAGATGCGGGAGAGATCGTCCCGGATGACGTCGAGCGTCAGCTTCCCGGCAGCTCGCTCCGCGGGGGTCCCCGGTCGCCGGAAGACCAGCTGTGCGCCGCACGGCCGGGTTTCCGGCCTGGCCAACTGCCCGTCCGTGAACTGAGCGTGGGCCTCGGCGGGTGGCCGGTGCGCCAGCACCCCGTGCGGGGTGCGCTCCAGGTCGAGCGCACCGCGCACGGGGTCGGTGGTGATGGGCGCGGGGGTCCGGTCGGGCTGATGGTTCCTGGTTCAGCGCGTCAAGGGGACAGCTGGTCCACGGTCCGCGAATGAACACCGCTGCGGCCGACGGCGATCTCCGGTGATCGTCGCGTGCCCTTGCCGTCGGCCCCGCTCCGGCTCGGGGTGACGGAAGACGGGCCCGGGACAGTGGGACTAGTCCCGTACGGCCCGTTCTCCGCGCTGCTCCTCGTCGTGCGGCAGCCCAGAGGTTACCGGAGTCGTGTCCAGGCGGGCCGTGATGACGAGGGTGCCCTCCTCGATCTGGTAGTCGAGGGGGAGGCCGAGACCGCGCATCGCGGCGACCATGCCGGTGTTGGAGGCCTGCGTGACGGCGTACACGCTCTCGCAGCCCGCCTCGACCGCCATGGCCACCAGCCGGCCGAGCAGTTCGGCGCCGATGCCGCGGCGCTGCCAGTCGTCCTCGACGAGGAGGGCGATCTCCGTCTCGTCGCCGTCCCACAGGAGGTGACCGAGTCCGACGACGCGCCCGGAGGCGGTCTGTACGGCGAGGGTGCGGCCGAAGCGCGGGCTGAGCAGGTGGTTGAGGTAGCGGTCCGCGTCGCCGACGGGACCGTGGTAGCGCATGCTCAGGGTGCGGGGCGAGCAGCGCTCGTGCATCGCCTTGGCGGCCTCGACGTCGGCGGCGTCCGCGCGCCGCACGCTGATGGCGTTGCCCTCCGGCAGCGTCAGTACGTCCTGGTTGCGCGGGATCCGCGGGCCCAGCCGCGCGTCCAGCTCGACCAGTGCCCGAGCCCGTGCGAACTCCGTCGGCGTGAACGGCAGATACGGCCGCTCCACCGTGATCACCCCGCCTTCCGGCGCCCGCAGGCGCATCACCGTGTCCTCAAGTGCCCCCTCCACGGGCGTGCCCTCCTCGGCGCGACCGGATCCCGGGGACCTGGCGGGCAGCGAACGGATGGTGCACCTGCCGAGCAACTGCCGCAGTGCGAGGGGGAGTTCGGCCGCGTCGAGGGCCGTACGGGTGGCCAGGCCAAGGACCCGTGTCGGCGCGTCCACCAGGTCGTGGGCGTCGGCCCGCTCGATCCAGGTCTCCGTGCCGCCCGCCAGCGAGACGGCGCGTGTCATGTCGGCCGCCGCCAGTTCACCAGGCGCGCGCAGCAGGAACTCGTCCACGGTGCCTTCCGCCAGCGGATGCGTCTGGAGGCTCAGGATGTCGACCTGGTGCTCGGCCAGTGCCGCGCACAGCACGGCCAGCGAGCCCGGCGCGTCCTGCACCGTCGTCCGCATCCGCCACAGGGTGGTCACCCCGGCGATCGCTTCCGGATGCGCCGTGGAGTCCTCGGACGGCCCGGCCCCGCGCCCGTCCGGCAACGGCCGGGCGCCGGTATGGTCCGCCGGGGGCGCGTGACCGTGGTGTCGTGCCCACCATGTGTGGAAGGCGGCGGTGGCGACCAGGACGACGGCCGAGATCATCAACAGGGCCGTGCCGTCGGGTCCGTGCCCGATCAGGTTGGCGACGCCGTCCGCGACCGCGACGGCCGTGAACAGGGCGGCGAGTTCCACGAGGTCCCGTCGCCAGTGGTGAACGGGGCGTCCGTGTCTGGTGCGCGTCACGTCAGTCATGTCTGGAGTCATACAGCCACTGTGAAGGAACCGTGTTGCGTGATCACGAACGGTCTGTGACTGATCGGTAAAGTGTCCTTCTGTACCTTTTGTTGTTCTTTTAACGACTTCCGTGCCTCAATGGGAGTGGTCGGGCCTCAGATCTCGAACAGGACCGCGCACGAGACCTCCCGTACCCTCGAACCGCCGACCGCGCACCGGAGTCATCCCCCGGTGCGCGGTCCCGTCCGAGCGGCTACTGCCCCACGCGCCCCGGCTGGAGCACCTGCGTGAACAGCGCGCTCCCGTCCTGCTCGCGCAACCGCACCGTCAGTTCGCCGCTGTGGCCGTCGATGTCGACCTCGCCGAAGAACTGGTAGCCGCCCGCGGGCGACACGTTCGAGGCGGTCGGCGCCTTCACGAACACCCGCTCCGGACCGAAGGTGTTGTCCAGCGCGCTCGCCGGGAAGGCCCCGGCGTTGAGCGGTCCCGAGACGAACTCCCAGAACGGCTCGAAGTCCTTGAAGGCGGCCCGCGAGGGCTGGTAGTGCTGCGCCGAGGTGTGGTGCACGTCGGCCGTCAGCCATACCGTGCCCGTGATCCGCCGGTGCTTGACGTACCGCAGCAGCTCCGCGATCTGCAGCTCGCGCCCGAGCGGCGCACCCGGGTCGCCCTGGGCGACGGCCTCGATGTTCGGCTGCCCCTCGGTGGTGTCCGGCACGACCAGGCCGATCGGCATGTCCGCGGCGATCACCTTCCACACCGCTCGCGACCGCGACAACTCCCGCTTCAGCCAGGCGAGTTGCTCGGCGCCGAGGATGCCCTGCGGGTCGGTGGTCTGGGTGCCGGGGGAGTTGGCGTTGCGGTAGGTCCGCATGTCCAGCACGAAGACGTCCAGGAGCGGCCCTTGGCGCAGGACCCGGTACACGCGGCCGTCCTGGTTGTCCGGCCGCAGCGTCGAGAGGGGGAAGTACTCGCTGAACGCGCGGCGTCCACGGGCGGCCAGGACGTCGACGCTCTTCTCGGTGTAGCGGGTGTCGGAGGCCGCGATCACCTCACCGGGGTACCAGTTGTTGCGCACCTCGTGGTCGTCCCACTGGATGATCGACGGAACCTGGGCGTTGAAGCGCTTGAGGTTCTCGTCCAGCAGGTTGTAGCGGAAGTTGCCGCGGAACTCGGCCAGCGTCTCGGCGACCTTGGACTTCTCCTCGGTGGTGATGTTGCGCCAGGTGCTGCCGTCCGGAAGCGCCGCCGTCGCCGTGATCGGGCCGTCGGCGTAGATGTTGTCGCCGCTGCACAGGAAGAAGTCCGGGTCGAGCTTGGCCATGGCGTCGTAGATCCGGTAGCCGCCGATGTCCGGGTTGATGCCCCAGCCCTGGCCCGCGAGGTCGCCCGACCACAGGAAACGTACCCCGCCGCGCCGCCCGGCCGGGGCCGTCCGGAAGGT
Source organism: Streptomyces sp. NPDC088747 (assembly GCF_044751025.1). Lineage (NCBI taxonomy): Bacteria > Bacillati > Actinomycetota > Actinomycetes > Kitasatosporales > Streptomycetaceae > Streptomyces > Streptomyces sp. NPDC088747. The sequence goes on along the minus strand of NZ_JBIVKZ010000001.1, from coordinate 781,788 downwards.
GCCGGTCACCGGTTCGCCGGTGCGACGCGGGTCGTCGGGGTCCGAGAGCAGCACGCGGTAGTGGATCTGTTCGCCCGCGGGCAGCCCGCGCAGCCGGGTCGTTCCCGTGAAGTCGGTTCCCGCGCCGAGCAGCGGCCCCTGCCACCTGCGGGTGTGGCGGAACGACTCGGTCGCGGACGTCTCGACGATCATCCGGGCCGGCCGGTCGGACCGGACCCAGACCAGCCCGGAGTCGGCGGTCACCTCTCCGGTCTGGACGCCCCAGCCCGCTTTGGGACGCCCGGACAGGGCGAACGCCGGTGCCGCGCCGAGTGTGGTGGGCAGGGCCAGCGCGGCGGAGGCGGCGAGGGAGCCGCGCAGAACACCTCGGCGACCGGGGAACGGACTCTGCGGACGGTGTGACATGGAACGCGCCTCCAGGGACGGATTCGGCCATTGGGCAATGCCACAACTACTGGTGCGCCGCAGCGCGCACGGAAACCACGAGTGAACACCTGACCGTCGAAAGAGCGGATCCGGTGTGCGACCTGGCCGTCAGGGGGCGGATCCGGTGCGCGGCCTCCCCGTCAGAGGGGCGGATCCCGGCTGCGACATGGCCGGCGGCGGAAGAGTGGATCCGGGCTGCGACCTGGCCGACGGCGTAAGACTGGATCCGGTCTGCGACCTGGCCGGCGGAAGGGCGGATCCGGTAGGCGGCCTGACGTCAGCGGGACGGATCCGTTGGGCGGCCTGGTCGGCCGTATGCCCGGCGGAATCCGGTGTGCGACCGGGTCGGCCGTAAGATCGGCGGATCCGGTGTGCGACCTGGCCGGCCGTGTGAACGGCGCATCCGGTCCGCGACCTGACCGCAGAATGCCGGACCCGGTGCGCCCGGCGCTCAGGGAGTCGGTTCTCGGAGTCGGACGGCCTCCGCCATCAACCGCACCCCGTCGCGGATCCGCGCGGGGGCCAACTGCGCGTACCCCAGCACCAGCCGAACACGGCCGTCCGCCTCCCTGCCACCATCAGCCTCCCCGTCACCGTCCCCCTCCCCGCCCCCGTCCGACACCCGCCCCCGGCCCACCTCCTCCCCGGAGTCCACCGCCTCCCCACCGCTCACCGCCTCCCTGCCGCCCGCCATCCCCCCGTAGTGCGCCAGCGGACGGACGGCCACCCCCGCCGCCGCGGCCCGTTCCAGGAAGCGGTCCGTGGGTCCGTACCGCGCGGGCAGTACGGCGATCACGTGCAGGCCCGCCGCGATCCCGGACACCTCCGTGCCCGGAAAGTGCTCCCCCAGGGCGGACACGAGGGTGTCGCGCCGCTCCCGGTAGGCGCGCTGGCAGCGGCGCAACTGCCGGTCGTAGTCGCCCCGTTCGACGAAGCGGGCCAGCAGCGCCTGGTCGACCACGGGGTTCCCGAGATCCATGGTGCGCTTGCGCTCGACGACCTCCTCGGCCAGCGACTCCGGCACGAGCAGCCAGCCGAGCCGCAGCCCCGGCGCGAGGGACTTACTGACCGACCCCGTGTAGGCGACGCGCTCCGGGTCGAGCCCCTGGAGCGAGCCCACCGGGGCACGGTCGTAACGGAAGTCCCCGTCGTAGTCGTCCTCGACCACCAGACCGTCCGACGCCCGCGCCCAGTCCAGCAGTTCGGCCCGGCGCCGAGCCGAGTACGCGATCCCGGAGGGGAACTGGTGGGCGGGCGTCGTCACCACCGCCCCTACACCCGACGCCTCCAGCGGCCCGAGGGCCAGCCCTTCCCCGTCCAGCGGCAGCGGTACGGTGCCGACGCCGGCCGAGGCGAACAGCGCGCCGTGCTCGGGGCTGCCCGGGTCCTCCACGCCGACCTCGCGCACCCCGCGCGCGTGGAGCACGAATCCGAGCAGTGTCATCGCCTGCGCGACCCCGGAGACCACGACGATCCGCTCCGGTTCGGCGACGACACCACGGCGTCGCGCGAGGAGTTCGGCGAGGGCGGTACGCAGCCGGGGCAGCCCGCGCGGATCCGGGTAACCCAAGGCGTGGTGCGGGAGTTCGGCGAGCACCCCGCGCTGCGCGGCCGCCCACGCGGCGCGCGGGAACAGCGACAGGTCCGGCGTACCGGGAACGAAGTCGGCCCGCGCGTCGGAGGGTCGCGGAGCGAGGTCACGCGCGCGTGGACGGGCGGCCCGCGCGGCCTCACCGACCCAGGTCCCCGCGCCCCGGCCACTGCGCAGGTAGCCCTCCGCGGTCAACTGCTCGTACGCCTCCGTGACCAGTCCCCGGGAAACCGCCAGATCGGCCGCGAGTTCACGGCTCGACGGCAGCCGGGTGCCCGGCGCGAGCCGCCCCGAACGGACCGACTCGCGCAGCGCCTCCTGGAGCGTGCGCCCACGCGCGCGTGCCGGGGCCGACGCGGCGGGCAGGAGCAGCTCCCAGGCCGCGGCCCAGGGCGTCGGCGCCGACGCCTCCGGCCCGAGCGGCGGGCTGTCCCCCGCATTGGTCCCCGATGACGTCATGGAAGTGGACCTTAAACCGGACCGCGTCCGCTCATAGCGTCGCTGCCATGAACGTCACCCCCGTCCGGGGCGCCCTGCTCGCGGCCCTCGCCTGTGTCCTCGTCGGAGCCTCCTTCACCGCCAACAGCGTGCTGGGCCAATACCCGTACGCGGGCGGCCAGTTCCTGCGCTACGGCCTCGCCTGCGCGCTCCTGCTGCCACTGGTCGGCCGAGGCGGCGCGGCGCCGTTGCGCGGGCTCGTACCGCGCCAGTGGGGCCGCCTGGCGCTGCTCGCGGCGGTCGGCATGGTCGGCTTCAACCTCGCGGTGATCGCCGCCGAACGGACGGCGGAGCCCGCGGTTCCCGGCGTCTTCGTGGGCTGCGCCCCGGTGGTCGTGGCCGTCGTCATCCCCCTTCGCGACGGCCGCCGTCCCCGACGGCCGGTACTCGTGGGGGCGTTGACCGTGGCGGTGGGCGCCTTCGCCGTCCAGGGATGGGGCCGTACGGACGCCGCGGGGATCGCGTACTCCGTGGGCGCGCTCGTCGGAGAGGTGGGCTTCGCGGTCCTGGCCGTGCCCGTACTGCGGCCGTTGGGGCCGCGGTTGCTGTCCGCCACCGTGTGCGGGATCGCCGCGATCGAGTCGGCGGTCGCAGGCGTACTCGCCGACGGTGGGGCCTGGTTGCGGCGGCCGGACGCGACCGAGACCGCCGCGCTGCTGTGGCAGGCGGTGGTGGTCACGGTCGTCGGCTTCGTGTGCTGGTACACGGGCATGCGGCGGATCGGCGCCGAACGCGCCACGCTCTTCTCCGGGCTCATTCCCGTCGCGGCGGCCGCCACCGCGCCACTCGTCGGCACGGGTTCCTACGGCGCCGCGCAGGCCGTCGGGAGCGCGCTGGTCGGCGCGGGAGTCGCCCTGGGTTCGGGTGTGTTGACGCGCGCGGGACGCCGGTCAGCGGCTGCCGTCGAGGATGACGCGGGCGACGAGTGCCGGATCGTCGTTCATCGGGACGTGTCCGCAGCCGGGCAGCCTGACCAGCCGGGCGCGCGGAATGATCTGCTTCGCGCGGATCCCCTGGCGGCGCACCAGCAGCCGGTCCCTGGTGCCCCAGGCCACGGTGACCGGAAGCCCGGGGAGATCGTCGGTGAACTGGACGGAAGTGCCCGCCCTGAGCGTCGGGGTGAACCCCTCGGCGCGGGCCAGCGCGAGGGTCTCCGCGACGACGGCCTCGGGTGAACGGCGCGCCGGGCGGGCGTAGATGGTGCTCGTCAGCACCGCCCGCCCCGCCGCCGTACGCGAGAGCCGCTCGACCATCGGGACGGGCATACCCCGTGCGGCCTGCCGCATCGCGAGCAGCACGCCGAAGGCGTAACGCCGCTCGGCCTGCGACCAGAACCCGGCGGGCGAGAACGCCGTCACGGACCGTACGAGCTTCTCGCGGCCCAACTCCAGCGCCAGTAGGCCGCCCAGGGAGTTGCCGGCCACGTGCGGCCGCTCGATCCCCAGCGCCTCGCACAGCCCCGCGAGCGCGGGCACCATCGTCTCCAGGTCGTGCGAGAGCCCCTCGGGCAGCGCCGGTGACTCGCCGAAGCCGGGCAGGTCGACGGCTATGACATCGCGCTCGGACGCCAGCAGGTGGACGACCGGGTCCCAGGCCTGCCGGTGGTGGCCGATGCCGTGCAGCAGAAGCAGCGGCTCGCCGGTGCCCACGCGCGCGTAGGACAGGGTCACGGTCCGGGGGCCGCGCGGAGAGGGGAGGCTGAAGGAGGCCGTGGCGGACATGATGCTGCTCCTTGTCTGGGACACTGACGGGCCATCTCCTAGACAGCTTGTCAGCAACTGCTACCGGCGGGTAGCCCCCCGTCGTCACGAACCACGCACGCGTACGTCCGTCGGCCGTCCGTCGGCCTGTTCCGCCTGGACACGGGCATGGCGCGTCGGATGGGATGGAGCCGTGGCCAACGACACCGACACCGCGACCGACGTCTTCGAAGAGCACCGTTCCGTTCTGATGGGCGTCGCCTATCGCATGCTCGGCCGGGTGGCCGACGCGGAGGACGTGGTCCAGGAAGCCTGGCTGCGGTGGTCCGGCACCGACCGGTCCGAGGTGCGCGAACCTCGCGGCTATCTGGTGCGGGTCGCCACCAGGCTGGCCATCGACCGGCTGCGTCAGGTGCGGTCCCGGAAGGAGGCGTACGTGGGCCCGTGGCTCCCCGAGCCGTACGCCACCGACTTCGGCGACACCGTCCCCGACACCGCGGAGCGGGCCGTGCTCGCCGACTCCGTCTCCCTCGCCGTCCTCGTCGTCCTGGAGTCCCTCTCACCCCTGGAACGCGCGGTGTTCGTCCTCCGGGAGGCCTTCGGGTTCCCGTACGCGGAGATCGCCGCCATCCTCGAACGCGGCGAGCCCGCCGTACGCCAACTCGCCGGGAGAGCCCGCCGGCACGTCGACGAGGGACGTCCGCGCTACGAGGTCGACCCGGTCGAACGCCGCGAGCTCACCGAACGGTTCCTCGCCGCGGCGGCCGAGGGCGACCTGGCGGGTCTCATGTCCCTGCTGGCCCCCGACGTGCGCCTGATCGGCGACAGCGGCGGACTGTCCAAGGCGCCGTCGCGGGTCATCGAGTCCGCCGACAAGGTGGGCCGGTTCCTCAACGGGGTGGCCCGCAAGGGCGTCACCGACGTGTCGTTCCGCTTCCTGGAGCTCAACGGCGGCCCCGCGATCCTCATCCTCTCCGCAGGCAGGCCCGACAGCGTCTTCCAGCTGGACGTCGTGGACGGCCGGATCCAGCGTGTATACGTGATGCGCAACCCGGAGAAGCTGCTGTCGCTGGCAGGTGAGTGAACCGGTAGCAGGTCAGCGACGTTCCGGGAGCGGACTCCTGGCCCCCGCGGTCATGAAAGCCCCCGTCCCGGCGACGGGGGCTTTACGGCGTTGTGTCGGGAACATCGCCTCGCACGAACGCCCTGTGAACGCTCCGCGGCAACCCCTCTGTGCGTTCCGTAAGGGAATGAGGATTGGTCTTGACCAAGGGTGGGGGCGGACATATGGTCGCAGGGATAGTGCAGGAACCTTTAATAAACAAGGGCGCTAAAACGCCGCCGGGACACGGCGATTGCGGAGGACAGGGTGGGGACCCAGCAGCTGGAATCGGTGCCGGAACCGAAGTACTGGCATCTGAAGACCGTGCTCAGTGAGGCATTGGACTCCGAGTTCTCGGTGGGCGAGATCCTGCCGAACGAGCGTGACCTGGCGGCCCGGTTCGGGGTCGCCCGCGCCACGCTCAGGCAGGCTCTCGAACAGCTCGAACTGGAAGGCAGGCTGCAGCGCCGTCGCGGGGTGGGCACCACGGTCGCCCCGCCGCGCGTGGGCGTGGCCGTCGGATCCGAGCAGCACGCGTGGCCGGGCGCGGTCGGGGACGCCTGGCAGCCCGCCGACTGCACGGTGGCGGTGCCGCCGACAGCCGTCGTCGGCATCCTGGAGTCGGGGGAGTCCGAGCAGGTGCACACGGTGCGCCGCTCCCGGGTGACGCACGGTCAGCCGGTCGCCGCCGAACTGCTCTACATCCCGGCGGCCTCGGTGCCGGACCTGTCCGCCATCGACGCGCCCTCGGGCACCGCACGCGCGCGTGCGGTGCTGCGCGAGCTCCAGCGCCTGGACCTGGACGGTCAGGACAGCGCCGTGGAGCTCGGCTCCGCCCGCGCGGACGACGCCAAGGAACTCGACCGGCTTCCCGGCGCGCCCGTACTCGTCGTCACGACCCGCTTCTTCGCCGGAGGACGCACCGCGGCGGTCTCCGTGGCCACGTACCGCGCGGACACCTGCCGGCTGACCTTCGGCGACTCGGGCGGCGTGGAGATACACCACGACCCGGAGCGCAAGGCCTCCTGAGCCGCCGGCGACGCGGTCGCGACCCTCGTACGTCAACGTCCCGCCCCGGAGTCTCCGGGGCGGGACGTTCGCGTGAGCGGACAGGCGGGTCGTGCTCAGCGGCGCGCGGTCACGGTGCCCTCCACCGCGAACAACTGCTCCTCCACATGGTCCAGGGCCAGTCTCAGCGCGCCCGTCGCCACGGCGGCCTCGCCGAGGAGCGAGAGCGCCACCCTCGGCGGACGCAGGCAGTAACGCGCCAACTCGCGCCGCAACGGCTCCAGTACACCGTCGAGACCGGCTGCCCAGCCCCCGATGACGACGAGTTCGGGATCGAGCGCCAGCACCAGCGCCGCGACGTCGTGCACCAGACGCTGGATGAAGCGCTCGACCGCCGCCATGGCCCGCTGGTCGCCGCTCCTGGCGTACGCGAACACCTCGGCGACGGCCTGCTCGTCGAGTGGGTGCAACGGTTCGTCGGTGGTGGACAGGAGCGTCTCCGGCGTCACCTCGCGGCCCAGCAGATGCAGCGCGCCGATCTCGCCCGCCGCACCCCCGTAACCCCGGTGCAGCCTGCCGCCGATCAGTGAACCGGCGCCCGGACTCAGGCCGGCCAGCACGAACACGACGTCGTCCGACTCGGTGGCCGCGCCCTTCCAGTGCTCGGCGACCGCCGCCGTGTTGGCGTCGTTCTCGACCAGCACCGGGCACTTGAAGGAGCGGCTCAGCCGCTCGCCGAGGCGCAGGCCCGTCCACTCCGGCAGCGCGGTGCCCAGCCGTACGGTCCCGTCCGCCTCGACGATCCCCGGGCTGCCCACACCGACCGCGCGCAGCGAGCTGCGGGCGACACCGGCCCGGCGCAGCAGGTCGGCGACCGCCGTACGCAGCCGCTCCAGCCGCTCGTCGGCCGACGCCGTCTCCTCCACGTCCTTGGACATGGCGCCCAGCACCCGGCCGTCCAGATCCGCGAGGAGCGCGGAGACCCGGTGCGGGCCGATCTCCAGGCCCAGCAGGTGCCCCGCCTCGGCCCGGAAGCGGAACCTCCGCGCGGGCCGGCCCTGGCGCCGCGCGGCGCCCTCCTCGGCCGCCTTCTCGACGACGAGTCCGGCCTCCATCAGCCCCTCGACGACTCCCTCGACGGTGGGCCGGGACAGCCCGGTCACCCGGGTGATCTCGGTGAGGGTCGCGCAGTCCGTGCTGCGCAACGCGTGCAGCACCACCGCGGAATTGATCCTTCGCAGCAGAGAGGGGTCCCCGCCGGTCAACTGCCCCAACGTCCGTCCTCCCAGCTCGTGCGCGTGTTGGCCGGATCGTACTCGTCCGTGGCGGACCCCGGCGAGTGCCGGGGGCCTGTTGGTTACCGACGGGTCGGAATCATCCGGGCGCCACGAACCCCGACTCGTACGCCGCGATGACCGCCTGCGTACGGTCCCGGGCCCCCAGCTTGGTCAGTACGGCGCTGACATGGGACTTGACGGTCTCGCCCCCGACGACCAGCCGCACGGCGATCTCCGCGTTCGACAGCCCCCGGGCCATCAGCCGCAGCACCTCCGCCTCCCGCTCGGTCAGGGCGGCCCGCTCCATGACGGCACGCGCCGCCGGATTCCCGGCGCTGTCTCCGTACTCGGCGGCCAACTGCCTCACGGAGGCAGGGAACAGCAGCGACTCACCCTCCGCGACGAGCCGCACCGCGTGCACGATCTCGGCGGGCCGCGCCCGCTTCAGCAGAAACCCGTCGGCTCCCGCGCGCAGCGCCTCGTAGACGTACTCGTCGTTCTCGAACGTCGTCACCACCAGGATCTTCGGCGGATCGTCCACCGTCCGCAGCACCGCGCGGGTGGCCTCGATGCCGTCCATCAGCGGCATCCGTACGTCCATGGCGACCACGTCGGGCCGCAACCGCCGCACCAGGGGGATCACCGCGGCACCGTCGGCCGCCTCCCCGACGACCTCGATGTCGGGCTGCGCCTCCAGCACGGCACGCAGACCGGCCCGTACGAGGGGTTCGTCGTCGACGAGCAGAACGGTGACCGGCATCCGGCCAGCGTAGATCAACCCAGCGGCAGCTCTACATGCACCTGCCAGTCACCCTCCGCCGGACCAGTCCGAGCCCGCCCGCCGAGCAGCGCCGCCCGCTCCCGTATGCCCCGCAGCCCACTGCCACGGCCGGGCCCCGAAATACCGGCCGTGAGCGGATTGCGGACCTCCAGTACGAGGCTGTCGTCCCGGACCTCGATACGGACCCGGGCCGGAACGCTCCCGGCATGTCTCAGCACGTTCGTGAGCGACTCCTGGAGGATGCGGTACCCCTCGCGGGACACCGGTCCCGGCACGGTCTCCACCGGGCCCGTCACCTCAGCCTCGACCTTGGCGCCCGAGGAGCGGGCCGACTCCAGGAGCCGGTCCGCCTCCGCCAGCGTGGGACGGCCGCTCACCGGCCGCTCCGCCTCCCGCAGCACGCCGAGCACCCGCTCCAGGTCCTCCAGCGCGGCCCGTCCGGTGTCCTCGATGGCGGCCAGCGCACGGTCGGTGAACGCCGGGTCCCCGGCCGTCCTGGCCGCGCCCGCCTGCACCACCGCCACGGTCAGCGCGTGACCTATGGAGTCGTGGAGCTCGCGTGCGATCCGGGTGCGCTCAAGGAGCTGCTCGGTGCGCTCCTCAAGGGCGGCGAGCCGCTCGCCCGCGGAGGGGCCCAGCAGACGGCGCGCTGTCGCCGTGATCAGCTCGCCGAGGCCCACCACCGCGCCGTACAGGGCGAGCACCGGCAGCGGGAAGAGCAGGGCGTAGGCCCAGTGGGGGTGCGAGACCGGCACGAAGGGGTTGTCGGTCGCCGGATGGCCGGTTGCCACGTTGATCAGCTCGCCGGCGATCACCGGCAGCCAGACGGTGACCCCGCAGGCCACCCACCCGCACACCAGCCGGACCTCCAGCCAGAGGACGGTCCGCCACCGGTCCCGCCAGGTGGCCGAAGGCGCGACCGAGAAGGCCGCTTCCCCGCCACCGCGCGCCAGCATGAACTGCGCCTGTACACCCTCGCCCCGCCGCACGGCCGGAATCAGCCCCAGCGGAATCAGCAGCACCGCGGGCACCCAGGGCTTCGACATGTCGATGAACATCCACACGCTGACGAACAGCATCGGCACCCACAGGTGCAGCAGACGCGTGTACGTCGTCCCCCGGAGCAGCGGGCGCAGAAATCGGGCCATCGCGCCATCGTGACAGGCCCCACCGACAACGGGCTTCCCCCGGGCGGGGGAGACGGTTTCCACCCGCGGGGGAGGTGACGGCCCCTCACGAGCGGCCACGCTGAGGCCATGACCAGCATCGACGTCCAAGACCTCACCAAGGAGTACGGCCGCGAGCGTGCCGTGGACGGGCTCACCTTCAGCGTGCTCCCCGGCCGCGTCACCGGATTCCTCGGTCCCAACGGCGCAGGCAAGTCCACCACCATGCGGCTCGTGCTGGGCCTTGACCGGCCCACCTCCGGCACCGCCACCGTCGGCGGCCACGCCTACGCCACCCTTCGGGAACCCCTGCGCCACGTCGGCGCCCTGCTCGACGCGCAGGCCCCGCACGGGTCCAGGACCGCCCGGGACCATCTACGGGCACTGGCCGCGAGCAACCGCGTCCCGGAGCGCCGCGTGGACACGGTGCTGGAGGAGGTGGGGCTCGCCTCCGTCGCGCGGCGCCGGGTGAGGACGTACTCCCTGGGGATGCGTCAGCGGCTGGGCGTCGCCGGCGCGCTCCTCGGGGACCCGCCCGTGGTGCTGCTCGACGAGCCGGCGAACGGGCTGGACCCCGAAGGAATCATCTGGATGCGGGAGTTGATGCGCACCCTGGCCCGCGAGGGCCGCACCGTGTTCGTCTCCAGCCACCTCATGAACGAGACCGCGTCCTACGCCGACCACCTCGTCGTCCTGGGCCGGGGCCGGCTGCTCGTCGACACGCCCATGCGGGGCTTCATCGACACCCGTGTGCAGCCCCGCGTACGGGTGCGCACCACCGACGACGGAGCGCTGCGCCGCCTGTTCGCGGACCGCGGCATCGAGGCGGTCGAGGCGGTCGAGGCGGCCGGGGCGGTCGAGGGTGAGGGCGGACGCTGGACCGTCCTCCACGCGCGCGTGGAGGACATCGGGCGCCTCATGTCGGCCGCGGGACTGCCCGTACTCGAACTCGCAGCGGAGGAGGGCACCTTGGAGCAGGCCTATCTCGATCTGACGGCCGCCGAGACCGAGTTCGCCGGCACGCCGTCCCCGACGCAGCCTCAGGAGGCCTGACCATGACGTTCCTGCCCGCGCTCCACTCGGAGTCGATCAAGATCCGGACACTGCGGTCGCAGGTCGGAGGACTGTGCGGCGTCCTTCTCGCCACCGCGTTCTTCTCGGCGCTCGCCGGACTCGACAGCGAAGGCGAGGAGTTCGACCCGCTGTTCTCGGCGTTCTTCGGAGTCAGCTTCGGACAGATCGCCGCGATCACCTTCGGCGCGCAGGCCGTCTCCGCCGAGTTCCAGGGCGGTGCGCTGCGGGTGTCACTGGCCGCGGTGCCCGACCGGACGCGGTGGTTCGCGGCCAAGGCCGTGGCGATCGCGGTTCCCGTACTGCCCGTGGGCCTGCTCACGGGCGCAGTGAGCCTGGCCGTGGGGAGAGCGACCCTCGGGTCGAAGGCCGACGGGCTGACCTGGGGCGAGGGGCTGCGCGGCGTGCTCGGCTGCGGCATCTACCTGACGCTCATGGCCCTGTTCGCGGCGGGCCTCACGGCCGTCCTGCGCAGCGGCGTCGCCACGCTGAGCATCCTGATCCCGTTCCTCCTGATCGTCTCCTTCGTCGTCGGCAGCGCGTCGGCGGGCGTGGCCGACTTCCTGCCCGACAAGGCGGGCCAGGTCGTCTTCCACCAGACATGGGAGGGCCCCCTCGGAGCCTGGACGGGCCTCGCCGTGACCGCGGCCTGGTCGGCGACAGCCCTGGCGGCCGGCGCGTGGAGCATCCGCCGCCGCGACGCCTGACCTGCCGGGGGTGAGTCGATCGCCCCCGGGGCCGGGGTGACCGCCTCGCTCGTCCCGCGAGAGGCCCGCCCCGCTACCCCTCGGCGGCAGCCGCTCTCAGCCGCCCGTACTCCTGTGCCATCGTCGCAGCTGTCCAATGGGCGTTGAGGCCACTGGGGTTGGGCAGCACCCACACCCTGCTGGTGCCGATGAGCCGGTCCTGGGGGCCGATGACGGCCTTGCGGTCGTCGAAGGCCGCCCGGTACGCGGTCACCCCCACGACGGCCAGCCAACGGGGGCGCAGCAGTTCGACCTTGGCGGTCAGCAGCCGTCCGCCCTCGCGGTACTCCTCGGCGGTGAGTTCGTCGGCGCGGGCGGTGGCCCGGGCGACGACGTTCGTGATGCCGAGCCCGTACGACGGCAACTCGCCCTGCTCCGACGGCTTCAGCAGCCGTGGCGTGAACCCGGAGAGGTGCAGGACCGGCCAGAACCGGTTGCCGGGACGCGCGAAGTGGTGGCCCGTGGCCGCGGTCATCAAGCCCGGGTTGATGCCGCAGAAAAGAACGTGGAGGCCGTCCGCGACGACGTCCGGCACCAGCCGGTCGCGGGCGGCCTCCAGGTCCGCGGGGGTGAACCGCGTCAGAGGATCGCCCCCGGCGTGTATCCCGCGGCCTCCGGGTGCTGCTTCACGATCTCCTCGATCCGGCCGAGGACGACGGCGACCTGGTCGGCGGCGGCACCCGTGAAGGACAGCTTGTCGGCCATCAGCTCGTCGAGCCCGGCGCGGTCGAGCGGGATGCGCTCGTCGGCGGCGAGCCTGTCGAGGAGTTCGTTGCGCTCGGCGCCCTGCTCGCGCATGGCGAGGGCGGAGGCGACCGCGTGCTCCTTGATGGCCTCGTGCGCGACCTCCCGGCCGACCCCGGCACGGACCGCGGCCATCAGGACCTTGGTCGTCGCCAGGAACGGCAGGTAGCGGTCCAGCTCACGCGCCACGACGGCCGGGAACGCGCCGAACTCGTCGAGGACGGTCAGGAAGGTCTCCAGCAGACCGTCCAGCGCGAAGAACGCGTCGGGCAGCGCGACCCGGCGTACCACCGAGCACGACACGTCGCCCTCGTTCCACTGGTCGCCCGCCAGCTCCCCGGTCATCGACGCGTAGCCGCGCAGGATCACCATCAGGCCGTTGACGCGCTCGCAGGAACGGGTGTTCATCTTGTGCGGCATCGCGGAGGAGCCGACCTGGCCCGGCTTGAAGCCCTCGGTCACCAGCTCGTGTCCTGCCATCAGCCGGATCGTCTTGGCGGTGGAGGACGGGGCGGCCGCGAGCTGCACCAGCGCCGTCACCACCTCGTAGTCGAGCGAGCGCGGGTAGACCTGGCCGACGGAGGTGAACGCCTGCGAGAAGCCGAGGTGCGCCGCGATCCGCTGCTCCAGGTCCGCCAGCTTCGCCGCGTCACCGCCGAGCAGGTCCAGCATGTCCTGAGCTGTACCGACGGGGCCCTTGATACCGCGCAGCGGGTAACGGCCGAGCAGCTCCTCGACCCTGCCGTACGCCACCAGCAGCTCGTCGGCGGCGGTCGCGAAGCGCTTGCCGAGGGTGGTGGCCTGCGCGGCCACGTTGTGCGAACGGCCGGCGACGACCAGCTCGCCGTACTCACCCGCGAGCTTGCCCAGCCGCGCCAGCACGGCGACGGCCCGGTCGCGCACCAGCTCCAGCGAGAGCCGGATCTGCAACTGCTCGACGTTCTCCGTGAGGTCCCGGGACGTCATGCCCTTGTGGACCTGCTCGTGCCCGGCGAGGTCGTTGAACTCCTCGATCCGCGCCTTGACGTCGTGCCGGGTGACCTTCTCGCGCTCGGCGATCGACGCCAGGTCGACCTGGTCGAGAACCCGCTCGTAGTCGGCGATCGCGGTGTCCGGCACCTCGATCCCGAGGTCCTTCTGGGCCCGCAGCACGGCGACCCAGAGCTGACGCTCCAGCCTCACCTTCTGCTCGGGGGACCAGAGCGTGGCGAGCTCGGCGGAGGCGTAACGTCCGGCGAGGACGTTGGGGATACGGGGCTTTGCGGGCGCGGCAGTCACGTGTACGGATTCTACTGTCGATTCACGCAGGCCAGCGCCGCGGGTGGATTCGTCGGAACCTACGAGAGGGGGCCGGGGCCGGCCTCGCCGTGGACCTACGCCGGCGGATTCTCGTACGGATAGAGGTCGGGGCGCTTCGGCGGCAGACCGTCGCCCGAGGAGCGCCCCGTCAGACGGCGGCCGATCCACGGCAGTAGGTGCTGCCTGGCGAAGCGGACGTCGGCGGTGCGGCGGGAGATCCAGCCGGGTGGATCCGTGGGCGGCATCGGGGTGTGCCAGTCCGCGTCCTCCGGGTCGTAGCCGAGCACCTGCCAGACGGCCTCGGCGACGCGGCGGTGCCCCTCGCCCGTCAGGTGCAGCCGGTCCACGTCCCACATCCGGGGGTCGCCGAGCGAGGGCGCCCCGTACAGGTCGACCACGAGCGCGCCGTGCCGCTTCGCGAGGTCGTCGATGTGGGTGAAGAGCTCCTCCACGCGGGGCCGGAACCGTTCGAAGACCGGCCCGGTGCGGCCCGGGCTGCGCATCAGGACCAGTTGCTCGCAGGCGGGGGCGAGGCGCTCGACCGCCTCCTCCAGGAGCCCGCGGACGCGTCCCATGTCGACCTTGGGGCGCAGGGTGTCGTTGAGTCCGCCGACCAGCGTGATCACGTCGGGCGACATCGCCGCCGCCACGTCGACCTGCTCCTCGACGATCTGTCCGATCAGCTTCCCGCGGACCGCGAGGTTGGCGTACCGGAAGCCGGGCGTTCGTGCGGCCATCCGGCCCGCGAGGAGATCGGCCCAGCCGCGGTAGGTGCCGTCGGGCAGCATGTCCGACATGCCCTCGGTGAAGGAGTCGCCGACCGCGACAAGACTGGTGTAGTTGGCATTCATCTGCATGGCGAAAAAGATGTTAACCCGCTCGCGCGCCCGCCAGCAGGCCGGACCACAGCGTCGCCGCCGTACCCGGGCCTCGGCCTTCCGCGGCCCGGATGGACTCCTGCCGCCGCCCGCCGCGGCACTGCATGCCGCACGCCTCGACGCGGGGCGCCGCACGCCGGCCGGGGCGCCGCACGCCGGGGCGCCCCGCACACCGCCCGCCCGCCGCCCCGCGACGGACGGGCGGCCCTCACACCGGCTGTCCGAACAGCTCCTGGAGCACGTCCTCCATCGTCACCAGGCCCGCCAGCCGACCGTCGCTGCCCAGCACGGCGGCGAGATGCGTACGGCTGCGCCGCATCGCGGTGAGCACGTCGTCCAGCGGCGTGCTCTCACGGACGCTGGCGATGGACCGCATCTCCCGCACCTCGAACGGACGGTCGCGCGGCGTCGCGTCCAGGGCGTCCTTGACGTGCAGATAGCCGACGATGCGGCGCCCCTCGTCCACGACGGGGAAGCGCGAGAAACCGGACTGGGCGGACAGCCGCTCCAGCTCTTCCGGGGTGACGCCCACGCGCGCGTAGACCACGCTTTCCAGCGGCAGTACGACATCGCGGACGGGCCGCCTGCCCAGCTCCAGGGCGTCGTGCAGGCGCTCCTGCGCGCGGTCGTCGATGAGCCCCGCGGCGCTGGAGTCCTTGACGAGGCGGGCCAGCTCGTCGTCCGTGAAGGTCGCGGAGACCTCGTCCTTCACCTCGACCCTGAGCAGCTTCAGCAGCGCGTTGGCGAAGGCGTTGATGGTGAAGATCACCGGGCGCAGTGCCCGGGCGAGCCACACCAGCGGCGGTCCCAGCAGCAGGGCGGTGCGCACCGGCTCGGCCAGGGCGACGTTCTTGGGCACCATCTCGCCGAGCAGCATGTGCAGATAGGTCGCCACGGTGAGCGCGATCACGAACGAGACCGCGTGGCCCGCGCCGTCCGGGACCCCGACGGCGTGGAACAGCGGCTCCAGGAGGTGCGCGATCGCGGGTTCGGCGACGATGCCCAGGACCAGGGTGCACAGGGTGATGCCCAGCTGCGCCGCCGCCAGCAGCGCGGACACGTGTTCCAGCCCCCACACGACGCTGCGCGCCCGCCGGTCGCCGCTCTCGGCGTACGGCTCGATCTGGCTGCGGCGCACCGAGATCAGCGCGAACTCGGCGCCCACGAAGAAGGCGTTCACGACGAGCGTCGCGAGGCCGATCAGCAGTTGTACGACGGTCATCGTTCCCCCTCCTCCTTCTCGCCGAGCGGTGCGTGCAGCAGCAGGCGCGCGGCGCGCCGGCCGGAGGCGTCCACCACGTCGAGCCGCCAGCCGGCGACCTCGACGCTGTCCCCGACCGCCGGGATACGGCCGAGCTCGGTCGCGACCAGGCCCGCCAGCGTCTCGTACGGCCCGTCCGGCACCCTGAGTCCGACCCGCGCCAGCTGGTCGGTGCGGACGGATCCGTCGGCCGAGTACAGCGCCCGTCCGTCGTCGTCCGTGCCGGCCGGGGCCAGGTCGGACAGCTCGTGCGGGTCGTGCTCGTCGCGCACCTCGCCGACGACCTCCTCGACGATGTCCTCCAGGGTGGCGACCCCGGCGGTGCCGCCGTACTCGTCGATGACCACGGCCATCGTGCGCTTGCCGGACAGCCGGTCGAGCAGCCGGTCCACGGTCAGCGAGCCCGGTACGAACAGCGGTTCCCGCATGATCTGGGAGACGACGGTGCGGGCGCGGCGCTCGGCCGGCACGGCCAGCACGTCCTTGATGTGCACGACGCCGACGACCGAGTCGAGACCGCCGCGGTGGACGGGGAACCGGGACAGGCCCGTCGCCCGGGTCGCGTTCGCCACGTCCTCGCAGGTCGCCTGCGCTTCCAGCGCGATGACCTGGACGCGCGGCGTCATCACGTTCTCCGCGGTGAGGTCGGCGAGGTTCAGCGTCCGGACGAACAGCTCGGCGGTGTCCGCCTCAAGGGCGCCCTGCTTCGCGGAGTGCCGGGCGAGGGCCACCAGCTCCTGCGGCCCGCGCGCGGAGGCCAGCTCCTCGGCGGGTTCGAGGCCGAAGAGCCGTACGACCCGGTTCGCCGTGTTGTTGAGATGGGTGATGAACGGGCGGAACGCGGCGCTGAACCAGCGTTGCGGCGTGGCCACCCGTTTGGCCACCGCCACCGGTGAGGAGATGGCCCAGTTCTTGGGCACCAGCTCGCCGACGACCATCAGGAAGACCGTCGACAGCGCCGTACCGATGACCAGTGCCACCGAGTGCGACGCGGCGGCGGAGACACCGGCCGACTCCAGCGGGCCCGCGATCAGCTTCGCGATGGACGCCTCGGAGAGCATGCCGACGACCAGGTTGGTGACGGTGATGCCGAGCTGGGCGCCGGAGAGCTGGAAGGTCAGGTTGCGTACGGCTTTCAGGGCGCCGGAGGCGCCGACCTCGCCGCGCTCGACGGCCCGCTCCAGCTCGCTGCGCTCGACCGTGGTCAGCGAGAACTCCGCCGCGACGAACGCGCCGCAGGCCAGGGAGAGCAGGACCGCCACCAGAAGGAGGAGCAGTTCGGTCATCGGGTCACCTCCGTCCCATGATCGGCCAGGGTCGGGGGGACCGCGCGACGTCGGCCGGCGGCGCGCGGAGCACGGCGTCGGCGGTTGGGAGGCTCGCCCATGGGCGGACGCTCACGCACCTTTCAGAGGGCCGACTGGTCGGCCGATGGTAAAGGGTCGGTAAAGTCGGCTCAGGTGCCGAGGGGTTTCACCCAACGGCGCCACTGCTCCTGGGGCGCATACCCCGCCGCCCGCCACGCATGTTGGGCGCTCTCGTTGCGTTGGAGCACCATCGCGTCCGCGCGCCGCCCCCCGAGGGCGGCGAACCGCTCCTCGGCGGCGGCGAGCAGCGCCGAGCCGATCCCCAGCCGGCGCCGATCGGGATGCACCGCGAGCCGGTACAGATGGCAGCGCCAGCCGTCGAAACCCGCGATCACCGTGCCCACCACCTCGCCGTCGCGCTCGGCCAGGATCAGCGCCTCGGGGTCACGGGCGACGAGCCGCTCCACGCCGTCGCGGTCGTCGCTGATGCTCGTACCCTCGGCGGCCACCTTCCAGAAAGCCAGCACGATGTCCAGGTCGTCGGGCGTCGCGGCCCGTATCCGCAGCTCAGTCATGCCGTGATCCCATCACGCGCGGCGGCGGAGCACGCGGAATTCCGGCATCCGGACCGCGGGTTCACCGCCCGCGCAGCGCCTGGACCACCGTCCCGAACGCCTCCATGTACGGCTCCAGGACGGTCAGATACGAGAACCCGTACCGCTCACGCTGTGCCAGCACCTGCGTGACGATCCGCTCAGGCGCGCCGACCAGCAGGATGGGAAGGTCCAGAACCTGTTCCACCGTCAGATGAGGTAGGCGGGGAAGCAGTTCGCGTACGGCGGCCTCCCGGTCGTCGGTGGGGACGACGAGTTGGACGAGCAGGTTCAGCTCCGCGGGTTCCGCGCGGCCCGCCGCCAGTCGCCGGTACGCCGCCACCCGCTCGTCCAGCTCCTCCGCCGTGAGCGGCGCCAGTGAACCCGTCGTACTGCCCGGCACCGACCGCGCCCCCGTGAACCCCACGATGTCGGCGTGCTCGGCGGCAAGCCGCAGCAGGCGGTCGCCATTGGCGCCGATCAGCAACGGCACCCGCGTCGGCCGCTCGGCCGAGCGCAGCAGCCGGTCCACCTCCTCCACCGTGTACCGGAGATGGTCCACCCGCTCACGGGCCGAGCCGAACGGCAGTCCAGCCGTGTCGTGTTCCGACTGTACGTAGCCGGTGCCGAGACCGAGTTCGAGCCGGCCGCCGGTCAGCGCGTCCGTGGTGGCGACCTCGCGGGCCAGCAGGGTGGGGTTCCAGAAGCCCGCGTTGAGCACGAAGGTGCCGACCCGGGGCCGGCTCGTCGCCTCGGCGGCGGCCACCAGCGCGGGGAACGGCGCGGGCATGCCGAGATGGTCGGGGACCAGGATCACGTCGTAGCCGAGCTGTTCGGCCCGACGGCACTTCTTCCGCCACTCGTCGGCGGGCGCGGGATTCATCAGACTGACGCCGAAACGGAAGGGGCGCGGCATGAACTCTCCTCAGTCCTGATCGACTTGACCCGCGTGCCTGACCGGCGTGCCTGACCCGCCGGGTGGGACTCACTCGTGCGCGATCGCCGTCAGCACGTTCATCCGGGACGCGCGCAGCGCGGGCAGCAGGGCCGCCACGATGCCCACGACCGCCGAACCGACCACCACCGCGATGATCGTCGACCACGGAACGGCGAACGCCGTCATGCCCTGAAGCGCGAGCACCTGCTGTACGCAGACGCCCCAGATCAGCCCGAGCGCCAGGCCGAGGACCGCGCCGAACACGGCGATCACCACCGACTCCAGCCGGATCATCCGGCGCAGCTGACGCCGGGAGAGCCCGATCGCGCGGAGCAGACCGATCTCGCGGGTGCGCTCCACGACCGACAGGGCAAGGGTGTTGACCACGCCGAGCACCGCGATGACGATCGCCAGCCCGAGCAGCGCGTACACGAGGTAGAGCAGCACGGCGATCTGGTCGTGGACCAGTTCCTTGTAGTCGGCCAGGTCGCGCACCTGCACCTGCGGGTACGGGTCGAGCGCCGCGTCGAGGTTCGCGCGCAGCTCGTCCTCGCTCGTGCCGGAGGCCGCGTTCACGTACAGCACGGAGTCCTGGCCGCTCGGCACGTACTTCTCGATCGTGGCGAAGCCGAAGAAGAGGCCGCCCTGCGTGCCGAATCCGTCGGCGGACTCCAGGTCGGTGAGCGCGGCCACCGTCAGTTCGGTCTTGCGGCCGGCCGGGAACTCGACGGGGATCCTGTTGCCGAGGCGTACGCCGTGGTCCTTCGCGAAGTCCGCGTCCATGGCGATGTTTCCGTCGCCGAGCGCCGCCGCGGTGTTCCCCTGGGCGTAGGTGACGCGGGCGACGTCGTCGAGCCGCGGCTCGTAACCCGTGGCGGTCGTCTCGATCCGCTTGCCGTCCGGCAGCCGCACCGCGACAGCCGAGAAGCGCTGGCGGACCACGAGCCCGGCGCCCTCCGTGCCGCGCACCTTGTCGGTGACCTCCTGCGAGAACGGTACGAAGTTGCTGTTCTGGATCACGAAGTCGGCGCCCAGCGTCTTGTCGATCTGCTCGTCGAACGACTTGGACATGGACGCGCTGGCCACCGACATCCCGCCGACCAGGGCGAGGCCCACCATCAGGGCGGCGGCGGTGGCGCCCGTGCGGCGCGGATTGCGCAGGGCGTTGCGCTGGCTCATCCGGCCGACCGAGCCGAACAGCGCGGGGAAGGCCCCGCCGAGGACCCGGATGACCGGCCGCACCAGCAGTGGACCCGCGATCACCGTGGCGATCAGTGTCAGGACGACACCAAGTCCCAGCAGGGAGGCGGACGTCGAGGTGCTCGACGAGGCGACGCATCCCGCGAGCGCGGCGGCGCCGACGGCTCCGACCACCGCCCCGACCACCGCGCGCACCCGCAACGGCCGTCCCACACCGGCGACTTCGACGTCCGCGAGGGCCGCCATGGGGGAGACGCCCGAGGCCCGCCTGGCCGGGAGGAAAGCCGCGACGAAGGTGACGCCGACTCCGACGACGTACGCCGAGACGGGAGTCGCCACCCCGATCACCATCTCGGTGGAGTCGAGGTTCATGCCGAACGCGGCCATGAGCTCGATCAGTCCGGCCGCCAGCCCGATTCCCGCGGCGAGACCGAGCGTGGAGCCCACCAGGCCGAGGAGCAGGGCCTCGGTCAGCACCGACCGGCGCACCTGACGGCGGTCCGCGCCCAGGGCGCGCAACAGGCCCAGTTCGCGCGTGCGTTGGGCGATCAGCATCGAGAAGGTGTTGACGATCAGGAAGACGCCCACGAGCACGGCGATTCCGGCGAAGCCGAGCATGACGTACTTGATGACGTCCAGGAATCCGCCGAGCTGGGCGGCGGCGTCCTCGGCCTGCTCGTCCGCTGTCTTCAATTCGTATGCGCCCGAGCCGAGTTCGGCGGCGATGCGCTGCTTCAGCACGGCGTCGGTGACGCCGGGGGACGCGTCCACCGAGATGCTGGTGGCGGCGTCCGGGCTTCCGAGGAGCTGGTCGGGAGCGGTCGCGCTGTCCAGGAACACCAGCGCGGCGCCGGGGTTGGTGGTGGTGAAGGTGGCGATGCCGACGATCTCGACCTTGAAGGTGCCGGGCTGTGCCAGCACCGTCAGGTTGTCGCCGATTTCGACGTCCTTGCTCTCGGCGGTGTCCGCGTCGAGCAGCGCCTCGCTGGCACCCTTCGGCGCACGGCCGGAGGTCAGCTCCAGCGGGCTGCGGTCGGTGAGGTACCAGTCGGTGGCGACGGTGGGCGCGCCGGTGGTCGGCCCGACCGACTCGTTCCCGCTGTCGACGACCGTGATGTTCTCCACCGACACGTCCGCGTGGGAGGCCGCCACGCCGTCGAGTTCCGCGATGCGGGCGGCCAGGGCGGCCGGCACCGTCTCGGCGGCGCCGGAGGGTATCTGGGAGTTCAGATCGTCCTTCGGGCCCACCGTCACATCGGCGGAGGTGGAGGCGAAGAGCCGGTCGAAGGTGCGGGTGACCGTGTCCGAGAAGATGAGGCTGCCCGCGACGAAGGCCACGGACAGCACGACCGCGAGCGCCGAGAGGAGCAGCCGCCCCTTGTGCGCGAGAAAGCTCCGCAGTGTCGCCTTGAGCACGACCGCCCCCTCAGTCCTTGTCGGGGGTTACGTCGCGGGAGTCGCCTTCGGTGGATCCTGGGCCGGTGCCGGTGCCGGTGCCGGTGCCGGTGCCGGTGCCGGTGCCGGTGCCGGTGCCTGTGCTGGTTTCCCTGCCCGCGGCAGTGCCGGTGCCGGGGCCCGTGCCGGGTTGCCCGCCCGCGGCAGTGTCAATGTCCGCGCCGTCGGCGGAGCCGTCCCGCGTCGCGGCACCGGCGACGCCCTCGGCGGCGCGGGCCGCCGGGATCGGGCCGGACTCGGGGTTCTGCTGGTGCCCGGGTCGCCCGGTGGAGCGCCGTAACCGCTCAAGGACCGCGTCCGCCGTGGGCCGCTCGATCTCGTCCACGATCCGGCCGTCCCCGAGGAAGAGCACCAGGTCGGAGTGGGCGGCGGCGCTCGGGTCGTGGGTGACCATGACGACGGTCTGGCCCAGTTCGTCGACCGCCTCACCCAGGAAGCCGAGGACCTCGAGACCGGCGCGGGAGTCGAGGTTGCCGGTCGGCTCGTCCGCGAAGATCAGCTCGGGGCGGGAGGCGAGCGCGCGGGCGCAGGCCACGCGCTGCTGCTGGCCGCCGGAGAGCTGGGACGGCCGGTGCTTGAGCCGGTCCCGCAGGCCGAGCGTGTCGATCACCTGGTCCAGCCACTTCTGGTCGGGCTTCTGGCCCGCGATGTCCATGGGCAGCGTGATGTTCTCGACCGCGTTCAGCGTCGGGATCAGGTTGAACGACTGGAACATGAAGCCGATCCGGTCGCGCCGCAGCCGGGTCAGCTCGCGGTCCTTCAGACCGGTGATCTCGGTGTCCCCGAGCCACACCTGTCCGGCCGAGACGGTGTCGAGCCCGGCCAGGCAGTGCATGAGGGTGGACTTCCCTGAGCCCGAGGGCCCCATGACCGCGGTGAAACGGCCACGCGCGATGTCGACGTCGACCGCGTCGAGCGCGAGCACGGTGGTCTCGCCCGAGCCGTACGCCTTGGTCAGGCCGCGGGCGCGAGCGGCGGAACCCTCGGCCTCCGCCCGGCCGAGAACGTGCTCCGCAGCAGGTGTGGACAAGGCCGCCTCCTCAGTGATGGACGTCCCGACTCCCTTGTCGCGGCAGAGCCTAGTGTGATCCCGGGCACACCCGGTATCCCCCCGAGGTGCCGGGCCCTCTCCGCCCCAGGTCGTGCCCCTGATACCCGTGTAAGGGGCAATCTCCACCTTGAGGACCCCTCGCACGCGTGCACGCCCCCTTGCCGGTGCTAGCAATTCAGCGCTAGCTTCGAGGTATGGCGAAGACTCAGCTGAACGTACGGGTGGACGAGGGCACGGCCCGAGCCGCCCGAGAACGAGCCCTGGCACGCGGGATGAGCGTGAACCGCTACATCGAGGAGCTGGTCAGACAGGACACCGGGGAGGTGGGCCACACCTTCGTCGACGCCGCCGCCGACTTCATGAAGCAGTACGAGTCCGTCTTCGCCGAGGAGTTCGGCACGGACCGCGAGGGCGGCCGGGAGGGCGGCCGGGAGGCCGGGCCGGTGGGCGTCCGGACGGACAGTTTCGAAAGCGCGCGCGAAGGTCGTCGTTGATCCCTTGAGCAGTCTCAGAGTCGACCTTGCCTGGCTCCTCATGATCGCCGAACGGAAAACGCCCGGAGACCCCCAGGTCACCGACTGGGGAGCCCTCGTCGCCGCGGTCAGCCGGCACGAGGCGGAGATATTCGGCATTCCCGTCTACGACAGCCCGCACGCCCGCGCCGCCGCGCTGCTCCAGCTCCTCCTGCACGTACCGGCGCTCGAACGCTCCAACGCGATGTTCGCCTCGGCCGTCGCCTACGGCTATCTCGTCGCCAGCGGCCTCAAGGTCGTCACCTCTCCCGAGCAGGTGCGTGAGCTCGCCCGCCTGGTGAAGGGCGGCGACGCGAGCGTGCACGACATCGCCCAGGAACTCCGGCAGTGGAGCCTATGAAGCCTCGGCCGGGGCGTGGTCCCCTTCGGCTCCGGGGCGGCGGGCGGTGCCCAGCACGCAGTACGAGGTGGGCAGCCGGGGCCCCTTCTCGGGCATCAACAGCCGCCTGTACGGGCCCAGTTCGAACCCCGCGACCCGCAGCGCGGCGATCGGGTCGCGCGCCAGATGGCAGCCGCCGCTGATCCGCGGCCACAGCGTGCGGTCCAGCCCGCGCTGGGTGTACGACATCGCACGCCCGCCGCCCACGCCGTGCTCGAAGAACCGCAGGGTGCCCCCGGGCCGCAGCACGCGCCGCAGCTCGGCGAGGGTGCGCGGCACATCGCGCACGCTGCACAGCACCAGCGAGACCACGGCCCCGTCGAAGGCCTCGCTCTTGACCGGCAGCGCCTCCGCCGAGCCCGGCACCACGTCCACCGGCACCTCGGCGCGCAGGGCCGCCTCGACCGCCAACTGCCGCAGCAGCCGCTCGGGTTCGATGGCGACGACCTCAGAGACGGTGCTCGGATAGCGCCCGAAGTTCAGGCCGTTGCCCGCGCCGATCTCGATGACCCGCCCCGACAGTCCGGCGAGCAGCCGGTCTCGTACGCCCGCCATCCCCATCCGGGTCTCGGCCGCCACGCTGACACGGGCGTAGTAGCGGGCGAACACGGGATGGTGCACGGCGTCCCGTGACGTTCTGCCTGAGCTGCTGGACCGGAGCGGCATGACGGACCTCCAGGGAGGACGGGTCTTACCGCGATTGTCCCGCAAACAGGTCCGTCGCACCCCCGCCGCGCGGTCCCGTTCAGGCGGGGACCGGCACGGGCGGAGGTGCGACGGCGCTCGGGTGTGTCAGGCGATCTCGGGTGCGTCAGGCGATGAAGTCGCGCACCTGTGTGTATATGCCGGGATCGTTGTTCATGTCGGTGTGCGAGACGCAGCTGACCCCCACGTTCGTGGCCCCGTTCAGCAGCGCGGTGCTGTCCGGGTTGAGGTAGTCGTCGCAGTTCGACCAGTAGGCGGCGTAGGACACGCTGCCCGGCGTCTCGTCACCCGAGTTCAGCGCGGTGAGGAAGGAGCTGCCGGTGTACATCTCGGCGCAGGACGTGTAGAGCCAGGCGCACAGCCCGGCGACGCTCGTCCCGTGGTTCGTTCCGCCGATCGAGACGAAATCGTCCACGTACGCCGTGCCGCCGAGGTTCTTCAGGTAGTAGCGGCCGCTCATCGGGCCCATGGAGTGGGTGACCAGGTCGACCTTGGAGGCGCCGGTCTGCGCGAGCACGCTCTGGACCTTGGCGGAGAGCTGCTGGGCCGTCGTCACGTTCGACTGGCCCCAGCTGTACGACCACGCGTACAGCTCGGAATCGGTGTAGCCGTCCGCCTTGAAGTCGGCGATCCAGTCGTCCCAGCTGCTCGACGAACTGCTCAGGCCGTGGACGAAGATCACGGGGTTGTGGGTCGCCGCCTGTGCGGGCGCGGAGAGGGAGAGCGACAGAAGGAGCGCTGCGGCCACGGTCGAGAAGAACGCGGCGACGCGACGCATGCGGGGTTGCATGGTGCCTCCTGGGGCGGGTGGGGGTAGTCAGGAGTGTCAACCGGCGTCTACGCGCGCCGCATCGGTGAACTCGCCGGTCTTTACTTGTCAGTTAACTCACCAGTAACGTGATACTCGTGGTGACTCCGGTGAACCCCCCACCTCTCCCGCGCACTTCGCCACCACCGCTCACACCCGTGAGGCAGCACCCCGAACCGGCGCAGCCCCGGTTCACCTCGCGGTCCGGGCTCGGCGCCTCCCTCTCCGAAGGTGTGCGGGTACGGCTGTTGCGCGCCGCGCACGGTGACCGGCGTGCCGCCGCGGAGCTCGTCTCGGTGCTGACCGAGCGCCAGTTGACCGGCCTCGACCCGCTCCCGGCGCACCCGCCCGCGCTGCTGCGCGCGTACCGCCAGGAGGTCCGTGCCCTGCCGGACAGCACCCGCTTCCTCCTGCTCCTCGCGGCGGCCGACCAGCACCCGGTGACCACCCACGCCTACCTGCGCGCCGTCACCGCGGCCGGGCTCGACACCCGTTCCCTGGACGCCGCCGAGGCGGCCGGGCTGGCTCACGCAACCGCCGACGGGATCGCCTTCCGCGACCCGTGGACCCGGATCGCCGCGTACGAGACGGTCCGTCCGTCGGACCGGCGCGAGGTCCACCGACTGCTGGCCCGCGTCCTGCGCGGCGAGGGCGAGGAGCCGCGCCGCGCCTGGCACCACGGCGCCGCCGCGCTCGGCCCCAGCCGGCGACTGGCCGCGCGGCTCCGGGTGGCCGCCGACCTGGCCCGTGCCGCGCGCGAACACGCCCTGGCCTGTGCCCTCGTGGAACGCGCCGCCGCGCTGGCGACCGACCCGCGTGACCGGGCCGCCCTGCTCGCCCGCGCCGCCACCGACGCCTGGCACTCCGGCGACACCGACCGCGCTCGCCGCCTCACCGCGTCCACCGAAGCCGACGCGCTCAGCGGCCTGTTGGCCCTGCGGGCGGGTAACGCGACCGACGCGTTCGACGTGTTGCTTACGGCGGCGGCCCACGCGAGTGGAACGGGGGGTGGTTCCGGTGCCGCCACCAGCTCCGGTTCCGGCATCGGCTCCGGCTCCGGCGCCGACATGGGCACCGGCACCGACACGGGCTCCGGCGCCGACACGGGCACCGGCACCGGGACGAACGCCGACACGGACACCTGCGCCGACACGGGCACCGGCACCGGCCCCAGTGCCGACCGGCCCGCCGCAGCGGACCGTCCCGGCCCCCGTACCGCCCTCGACCTGCTCGCACGCGTCACCGAAGCCGCCATCTACACCGGAGACCTGCGCCGGTGCCGGGAGGCGGCAGGCGTCGCCGAGCGGCTTGGGATCGTGCCGCCCGGCACGCTGAGCGGGTTGGCCGCCGCGATCGAGGGGCGGTACGAGGACGCGCGGGACCTGCTCGAAGGGGCGGCCGCGCGGTGCGGGCCCGGCGGAGACCCCACTCTGCTCATCCACGCCGGGATCGCGGCGTTACTCCTCGGCGACCACACGCGAGCCGCCTCCGCCACCGCGCGGGCCGCCGCCTCGGCCCGCGCCAGGGGCGAGACGATGACCGTTCCGCAGGCGATGGAGTTCCGGGCGTACGCCGAATTCTGGACCGGCCGTTCCCGCTCCGCGGAGGCCGACACGCTCGACGCGCTGCGTCAGGCGTACGCCACCGGACAGGACAACGGGGCCTGCCATCTCCAGGCCGCCCTGGCCATGTTCGCCGCCCTCACCGGTGACGAGGAGGTGTGCCGGGCGCGCGCCGAGGCGGCCCGTTCATACGCCCTGGCCCGTGGGCTGGGGCTGCCCGCCGCGCTGGCCATGTTCGCCCTCGCCTTCCTGGACCTCGGTGCCGGCCGGTTCGCCGCCTCCGCGGCCCGGCTGCGAGCCCTCGCCGGATTCGGACCGGGGCACGGACACCGCGCCATCCGCCACATCGCGACCCCGCTCTACGTCGAGGCGGCCGTCCGCAGCGGTGACACCCGCGTCGCCCGGGTCGCTCACGCCGACTACGACCGCTGGGCCCGCACCATCCGCAGCCCCGACGACCTGGCCCTCAGCGCCCGCTGCCACGCCCTCCTCGCCTCCGGACCCGAAGCCGTCGATCACTACCGCGCCGCCCTCGACCTGCACGCCGTCGGCACCCGGGACTTCGAACGCGCCCGCACGGAGCTGCTGTTCGGCAGTGCGTTACGGCGGCTGAGGCACCGTACGGAGGCACGCGACCGGCTGCACAGCGCCCTGGCGGCGTTCGAGCACTTCGGGTCGCCGCAGTGCGCGACGCAGGCCCGCGCCGAACTCCGCGCCCTGGGGGAGGCGGCCACCCTCGCAGGCGGTGGGGCGGACCCCGCGTCCCGGCTGACCGCCCAGCAACTCGTGGTCGCCCGCATGGCCGCGGAGGGAGCCACGAACCGCGAGATCGGCGCCCGCCTCGCCCTCAGCCCACGGACGATCGACCACCATCTCCGCGGAGTCTTCACCCGGTTGGGAATCCGGTCACGGATCGAGCTGGTACGGGCCCTGGGCGACGACTGACGGGGCGGCCACGGCGGGAGGCGGAGCCGTCGACGTTACGGCTCCGGGCCCCGGAGTCCAGGCCGCACCGCTCACGACCCCGCACCCCTCACAGAGCGCACCCCTCACAAAGCGCACCCCGCGCTGAACGCCTCCGCGTCCCAGCTCCCGCCGAGGCCGGGTGCAAGCCAACTCGGCGCGGCCGCGCGGAAGTCGACCGGTGTACGCGACCCCGCGCCGGCCGGTACCGCCCCGAGCAGGGCGGTCGCCGCGACCACCGGCAGATCCGCGACGTTGCAACGGGACGCCAGGTCCGGATCGTCGGGCCAGCTGCCGATGACCAGACCGGCGAAGTCCAGCCCCCGGTGGCGTAGTTCACGTGCCGTCAGTTCCGTCGTGTTGAGGGTGCCGAGTCCCGCCGAGGCGACGACCAGCACCGGCGCCTCCAGCAGCCGGGCGGCGTCCGCCAGCGTGCCGCCCTCGTCGTCGAACCGTACGAGGAGCCCGCCCGCCCCCTCCACCAGCACCAGGTCGTGGTCGGTGGCCAGTTTGGCCGCCGCCTCCGCGACCTCGTGGGGCCGCACGGGCGCGAGACCCGCCCGCCGCGCGGCCGTCGCGGGCGCCAACGGCTCGGGGTACCGGGCGAGTTCGAGGGTGGTCACGGCACCCGCGAGCCGGGCCACTTCGTCGGCGTCGCCGCGCTCGTCCGGAGTCACGCCGGTCTGCGCGGGCTTGAGCACGGCCACGGACCGCCCGGCCGTGAGCGCCGTGGCGGCGACCGCGGCCGTGGTGATCGTCTTGCCGACCTCCGTGCCCGTCCCCGTGATGACCAGGATCGTCATGTCACCCCTCCCGTGCCGCCGCGCACACCGCGCGGGTGATCCGTGCCAGGTCCGCGTCGTCCGTGACGTACGGCGGCATCGTGTAGACGAGGTCGCGGAACGGCCGCAGCCAGACGCCCTCGCGGACGGCGGCCCGGGTGGCCGCCCCCATGTCCACTTCGTGGTCGAGCTGGACGACGCCGATCGCGCCCAGGACACGTACATCCCAAACACCCGGCAGTTCGAGCGCGGGGGCGAGCCCCTCCCGCAGCCCCGCCTCGATCCGCTTCACCTCGGTCCGCCAGTCCTGTTCGAGCAGCAGGTCGATCGAGGCGCAGGCCACGGCGGCGGCCAGCGGATTGCCCATGAAGGTGGGGCCGTGAGCCAGCACCGGGACCTCGCCGCGCGAGATCCCGTCGGCGACCCGCGCCGTGCACAACGTCGCCGCCATCGTCAGATAACCGCCGGTCAGCGCCTTGCCGACGCACATCACGTCGGGTGTCACACCCGCGTGCTCCGCCGCGAACAACTTGCCCGTACGGCCGAACCCGGTCGCGATCTCGTCGAAGACGAGCAGCACGTCGTGCGCGTCGCACGCCTCGCGCAGCACCTGGAGATAAGCGGGGGAGTGGAACCGCATCCCGCCCGCGCCCTGCACCACGGGCTCGACGATCACCGCGGCCAGTTCGTCGGCGTGCCGCTCGACGAGAGAGCGCAGCTGATCGGCGTACGACTCCTCGTAGGCGTCCGGCGGCGCGTCGGCGAAGACCTGCCGGGGCAGCACGCCCTGCCACAGTTCGTGCATCCCGCCCTCGGGATCGCACACGGACATCGGCTGCCAGGTGTCCCCGTGGTACCCACCGCGCCAGGTCAGCAGGCGTTGCTTGGCCGGGCGGCCCAGCGAGCGCCAGTGCTGGAGGCACATCTTGACGGCGACCTCGACCGAGACCGAACCGGAGTCGGCGAGGAAGACGTGCTCAAGCCCTTCCGGCGTGATGTCGACAAGTCGCTTCGCCAGCCGTACGGCGGGCTCGTGCGTGAGCCCGCCGAACATGACATGGCTCATCCGCTCCAACTGGCCGCGCGCCGCGTCGTTGAGCACCGGGTGGTTGTAGCCGTGGATGGCCGACCACCAGGACGACATGCCGTCGACCAGCTCGCCCGAGCCGTCCGCCATACGCAGCCGCACCCCGCTCGCCGACTCCACGACGAGCGGTTCCTGCCGTCCGGGCATCGGCCCGTACGGGTGCCACACATGCCGCCGGTCGAGGTCGAGCAGCTCGCGCACGGGCAGGTCAGGCATTCGGTGCGAGATCCGTTCCGGCACCCCGGCGGCGAACGGCGACCAGGTCCGTACGGGCCCCGGTCACCGGCTTACTCGAAGCCGACGTGGAAGCCGGAGCCGAAGCCGAAGCGGCCACGGGTGTGGACGTGGACGTGGGCGTAGACGCGCTGTCGGACTCGGCAGGGGACCCGCAAGCCCTGGCACCCCCGTGCGACCCGCACACCCCGCCGCCCTCGTGCGAGCCGCAAGCCCCGCCCGCCTCGTGCGAACCACAGGCGCCACCACCCTCGTGCGAACCGCAGCCCCCGCCACCCCCGTGTGAGCCACAGGCCCCGCCTTCGGCGGCCCGGTGCTCCGGCAGCGTCACCTCTCCCGCGCCCTCCACCTCGAAACCGGCGTCCGCGATCATGTCGAGGTCGGCCTTGCCTGCCTGGCCCTCGCTGGTGAGGTAGTCGCCGAGGAAGATCGAGTTGGCGAGGTGCAGGGCCAGCGGCTGCATCGTGCGGAGGTGGACCTCGCGGCCACCGGCGATACGGACCTCGACGTCCGGGCAGACGAACCGGACCATCGCCAGGATCCGCAGACACCGCTGCGGCGTCAGGTTCCACTCCTCGGCGAGCGGCGTCCCCTCGAACGGAATCAGGAAGTTCACCGGAACGGAGTCAGGGTCGAGCTCGCGCAGCGCGTAGACGACGTCGATCAGGTCCTCGTCGCTCTCGCCCATGCCCGCGATCAGACCGGAGCAGGCGGACAGACCGGCCGCGTGCGCCTTCTGGACGGTGTCCACCCGGTCCGCGTACGTGTGGGTGGTCGTGATGTCCCCGTACGTCGCCTCGGACGTGTTCAGGTTGTGGTTGTAGGCGTCCGCGCCCGCCGCGCGGAGCCGCTCGGCCTGGCCGTCGTTCAGCAGGCCGAGGCAGGCGCACACCTCGACGTTCTCGTTCTCGTCCTTGATCGCCTTGATCGTGTCGGAGACCCGGTCCACGTCACGGTCGGTCGGACCGCGTCCGCTGGCCACCAGGCAGACCCGCTTGGCGCCGCCGGCCAGGCCCGCCGCCGCGGCCCTGGACGCCTCGTCCGGCTTGAGCCAGGTGTACTTGAGGATCTCGGCCTTCGACCCCAGCCGCTGCGAGCAGTACGAGCAGTCCTCGGGGCACAGGCCCGACTTGAGGTTGACCAGGTAGTTGAGTTTCACCCGTCGGCCGAACCAGTGCCTGCGCACCTTCCCGGCCGCGGCCACCACGTCGAGCACGTCGTCGTCGGAGGTGGCCAGTACGGCCAGAGCTTCGTCCCGGGTCGGCAGCTCGCGCCGAAGCCCCTTGTCCACCAGCGTGTTCAGCAGGTCCATGAGGTCCGATCCTGGCGTATGCGACCGCTCACGGCCAAGGAGAGTTCACACAAGACGGAGGGTTCGACGTGTGGGTATCGCCACATCCTGGGCGGCTGGGCCGACGGTTAGGGTCTGTGCACTGCCTACAAAAACCACGGCCACGCGGGCACCGGGGCCGATCAGCGCACCGGCGGCACAACTCCCGTCCCTCCGGTCCGGAGGAGGACCCATGGCGTTCGGCTGGATCGACGAGCAGGCCCGCGCGCGGCGCGGCGCCGGACTGGTCCGCACGCTGCGTCCGCGCCCCGCCGAGTCGCCGCTGCTGGATCTCGCGAGCAACGACTACCTCGGACTGGCCCGCCATCCGGAGATCACCGAGGCCGCCGCCGCGGCGGCGCGGACGTGGGGCGGCGGGGCCACCGGTTCCCGGCTCGTCACCGGCAGCACCGAACTCCACGCCGAACTCGAAAGCGAACTGGCCGACTTCTGCGGCTTCGAGTCCGCGCTCGTCTTCTCCTCCGGCTACGCGGCCAACCTCGCCGCCCTCACCGCGCTCGCCCCGCACGGCTCCCTCGTCGTCTCGGACACGGGCAACCACGCCAGTCTGATCGACGGCTGCCGACTGGCCCGTGGCACCACACAGGTGGTGGCGCACACCGACGCGGACGCCGTTCGCAAGGCGCTCGGCACCCACGGGGGACCGGCCGTCGCGGTCTCGGACACGGTGTTCTCGGTGGACGGGGACGCGGCGCCGCTGGCAGAACTCGCAGCCGCCTGCCGTGAGTTCGGGGCCGGGCTGATCGTCGACGACGCGCACGGGCTCGGCGTACTGGGCGACGGCGGCCGGGGCGCTCCGCATGCGGCGGGCCTCGCGGGCGCCCCGGACGTCGTCGTGACACTCACGCTGTCCAAGTCGCTCGGCAGTCAGGGCGGCGCCGTCCTCGGCCCCGCCCCCGTCATCGACCATCTGGTCAACGCGGCGCGCACCTTCATCTTCGACACCGGACTCGCGCCCGCGGCCGCGGGCGCGGCTCTGGCGGCGCTGCGGCTGCTGCGACGGGAGCCGGAGCGCGCCGCACGGGCCCGCGCGGTGGCGACAGCACTGCACAGCGGCCTGACGGCGGAGGGTCTGGAAGCGGTACGACCGGACGCCGCGGTCGTCTCCGTACGCGCGCCGTCCCCCGAAGGTGCCGTGCGGTGGGCCGCCGACTGCCGTGAGGCGGGACTCGTGGTCGGCTGCTTCCGGCCCCCGTCGGTGCCCGACGGCATCTCCCGGCTGAGGCTGACCGCACGCGCGGACCTCACCGACGCACAGATCGAGCACGCCGTGCGGGTGATCAGCGCGACCCGATGATGCTCAGTCGGTGCTGCACAGGTCGGTGATGCCCGCTTGGTGATGCCCAGCTCGGTGGTGCTCAGATCGGTGGTGCTCAGCTCAGCGCGGTGATGAATCCCTCCCAGGCGGCAGGGGCGAACAGGAGGGCGGGGCCCGCCGTGTTCTTGGAGTCGCGGACGGCCACGAGTCCCGACCAGGTTCCCGGTCCGGGCCGCGCCGTCTCCACGCAGTTGTTCATTCCCGTACTACGGCTGCTGCGCAGCCAGCGCACACCGTGCAGCGAAGTACTGGAAGGTACGTACCGAGGCAGTGCAGACATTGGTGCCTCCTTACACGCCGTCACCTATCCCGGCGATGTAATCCATTGAGTCCTCGGGCGAAAGGGCTTGGATCTGAAGGGCGTTGAAGGCCTCGGTGTAGGCCTGAAGGTCTTCTTTCCGTTCGAGATAGAGGCTACTCGTCAAATGGTCGAGAACAACCACATCCAGATCAGATGTGTTCGGAAATGAGAAGATAACGAAAGGCCCGGTGACACCGATGTGTGCCCCGGCGGCGAACGGCAGTACCTGAAGCCGCACTTGGGGGAGGGTGGCGGCCTCTCGCAGCCGCTGTAACTGGCGTGCCATGAGCTCCGGGCCGCCGACGTCCCGGCGCAGGACCGCCTCGTCCAGAACCGCGCACAGTTTCAGCGGCGGATTCGAACGCAGCACGTCCTGCCGGGCCAGCCGCACCTCGACGAGCGCGTCGAGTTTGCCGTCCTCAAGTCCCCCCACGGCGGCCTGCGTCACCGCACGGGCGTACTCGGGAGTCTGAAGCAGGCCCGGTACGACGGACGTCTCCAGCGTGCGCATGCCGCTGGCCTGGGACTCCAGGCTGATGAAGTCGCGGTACGTCGGCGGCAGGACGCCTCGGTAGGCGTGCCACCAGTGGTGCCGCCCGTTGCCTTCCGAGCCCGCCAGGACGACCAGGAGGTCCCGTAACTCCGGTTCCTCGACGGCGTACGCGTCCAGTAGCCGTTCCACGTCGGCGGGTTTGACCCCGCTGGTGCCGGTCTCGATGCGGCTCACCTTCGACTGGTGCCAGCCGAGAAGGCGGGCCGCCTCCCCGCTCGTGAGAGCGGCGCCGAGCCGCAGGGCGCGCAGTTCGGCACCGAGTTTGCGGCGGCGCACCGCGGGACCGTACTCCATGGGCGTACTCCCTACTCCTTCCGAGCCACCCAAATACGGTCCTCCGTCGCAGAGTTCACCGCTTCGAGCGACAGATATATGCATATCTCGGTGGATCGCACCCGTGACCGGCCTGGTAATGGCAGTCTGGCGCGAAGCACCAGTCCGGGACCGTACTCGAACCATCCGCTCCGTGTCGGGCCCCGGTCCCGTGGGAAAGGGACGACCGCGCCATGGCAGACCATCAGGAAGCATCCGTCACTCTGCCGAGCGATCCAGCCTCGGTCTCCACGGCCCGGAATTTCGTCGCCGAAGTGCTGGCGGAATGGGGCGTGCCGGGGGACTCCGAAGTCGCCGACACCGTACGCCTGATCGTGTCCGAGCTGGCCACCAACGCCGTACAGCACACGTTCGGGCAGTCCCCCACCTTCCGAGTGGACGTCCGCCTCGAACGGGACGAACACCTGCGCCTCGGCGTCACGGACAGCCACCCGCGTTTCCCCAAACGACTGCCCGCGGCCGTCCAGCAGGACAACGGCCGCGGGATGGTGATCATCCGCTGGCTGACCGCCGAGTGCGGCGGCAGGCTCACCGTCCGGCCCACCCGTGAAGGCGGCAAGACGATCTCCGTGGAACTGCCCTGGACGGCACTGGTCGAGCCGGTGTCCGCCGGGGGGCCGCAGGAGTCCTGAGGCGTCGTCCGGCGGCGGCGGGAGTTCCGGGACGCGTCTCGGACGGGCCGCGCGGGGGGCCACGGCACTGGGCCTGGCTCACTCTCCGAGGGCTGTGAGGGCTGTGAGGGCGGGACGGGCCGCAGACGGCCGGTGTGCCCGCACCCTGATGAGGACGGCCGCCAGGAGCACGCGGGGGAGTGTGGCGACGTAGAGGGCGTGCTGTGCCGTGTGAAGAGGCTTCCCGTGGGGCGGCGGCGGCACAGCGCGCCGCCGCCGCCCCACGGACAGGTCAGCTGACCCGGCCGTACCAGACGCTCCTCG
The DNA here is from genome assembly GCF_044751025.1 of Streptomyces sp. NPDC088747. Classification (NCBI taxonomy): domain Bacteria; kingdom Bacillati; phylum Actinomycetota; class Actinomycetes; order Kitasatosporales; family Streptomycetaceae; genus Streptomyces; species Streptomyces sp. NPDC088747. Next base: position 747,853 of record NZ_JBIVKZ010000001.1, on the reverse strand, counting down.
TCCAGATCTTCTGGAGCTTCACAACCTCCCCCGACTTCGGGGAGTGCCAGATCTTCCCTTTCCCGGCGTAGATGCCGACGTGGTACACGCTCCGGCCCGAGTGGAAGAAGACGAGGTCTCCGGCCTTGCGCTTCGACGCGGAGACATGGTGCGTCTTGTTGTACTGGGCCGCGGCCGTACGAGGCAGCTTCTTGCCCGCCTTCTTGAACGAGTAGAGCGTGAGCCCGGAGCAGTCGAAGCGGCGCGGGCCGGCGGCTCCGTACTTGTACGGGGCGCCCTTCTTGGAAGCCGCGACCTGAAGTGCCTTCGTCGCCGGGGTGGCCGCCGCGGCGTCGGAAGCGACACCGGGGACCACGAGGCTGCCGCCCACGGCGGCGATGGTGAGAGCCGAGGCCGTCCCGGCCCTCGTCCACAGCGACGGGACACGATTGAGCGCAGTCATGCGCAACCCTTCGTCAGCCGCCTGTGAAGGATGACCTGTCGGATTCGGGCTGGCGAAGTAGCCCGGCCGCGTACTGCGGCTTCACCCCAAGGACCGCCCGGATCGCTCCGGCGGACCGTCGTGCTGGGTCCTCCACTCCTGCCGATGCACATCTGTCGACCGGTCATCCGGGCGGCGGCAGGACTCGGCGTCCGCCCGGACCGCCCCGCCGCTGCGGCGGGGGCTTGTCGTCGGAAGGGATCTTCACGCATGGATGTCTGAAAATCCGAGCGGAAGCGGTGGTTTGTGGGCTTACTCACCACTCACCCGTTCGGGTGGACACCCGCCGTTCGAGCGAGTGTCCAGGGGCTCGACGACGCCCGTACCAGCGACGGAGGGCTCAAGTCGCCATCCGCGCTACGCGCGTTGCGCAACTTCTCCGGGTCGTCGGAAGGACCCGCGTCTACGCCAACCGGGGGTACGTCATCTGGTCCGTTTGAACCGCCGGGCGGACGTTTCGCGAGGGCGTCGAAACCGGGCGCTCAGGTGCCGGGGTGTCAGCGTTCCAGGTGCCGCCGGGCGATGGTCCAGCGGTCGGCAGGGCAACGGTCCACGTGCCGAGGTGTCAAGGGTCTCGGCGCGGGCGTGTCAGTCCTCGGAGCCCGGCGGCAGGGCGACCCGGGCCGCCCGCCGTTCGCCGTCGAGGACGCGCAGGGCCTGTGCCAGGGTCCGGGCGTGCACCTCGCTCTCGCCCCGCTGGTGCATCACCGTGAGGGCGTCCCGGAGTGCCGTCGCCTTGACCACCAGCGCCTGGGCGGCCCGCAGGCCCCGGTAGGTGTCCCCGGCGCGGGCCGGGTTGATGCGGCCGAGCAGGTCGACCACGTCCAGGTAACGGTCGATCAGCTCCGCTTCCGCGCGCGTCAGCGCGGGCAGCGGAGGGAGTTCGGGTGGGATCACCGGCCGCTCACCTCGCGCCGGGTGCGGGCCGGCGAGCCTTGCGGCTCGGGATGATCCCGTCGACCAGTCCGTACGCCAGCGCCGCCGGCGCGTCCAGCATCTTGTCCCGCTCGATGTCCGCGGCGACCCGCTCCGGGATCTGACCTGTGTGCCGCACGAGCATCTCCTCCAGCATCCTCCGAGTACGCGTCAACTCCTCGGCCCGGATGGCCAGATCAGAAGCCTGCCCGTGGATCGGCTCGGGAAACGAGGGCTGGTGGACCAGCACGCGGGCACCCGGCAGCGCGAACCGCTTGCCCGGGGTGCCTGCCGGCAGCACCGCCGCGGCCGACGCGGCCTGCCCCAGGCAGACCGTCTCCACCTCGCAACTGACGAAGCGCATCGTGTTCCTCGGGACGCCGATCGAGGACATCCCGGCGAACGACGTGATGGCGCAGGACCCTGGAGCGGAGGGGCTCCGCTCGCTCCGGGAGGCGTGTCCGGAGCCCGGTCTAAGCTGGATGGCATGGCCTACGAGATTCCGGTGACGCAAGCCAGGGCTGAGCTCGCCGATCTGATCAACCGCGTGGTGTACGGCGGCGAGCGCGTCGTCGTGACACGGCACGGAAAGCCTCTCGTCGCCCTGGTCTCCGCCGCCGACCTGGATCGCCTGGAGCAACTCCAGGACCCCGCCGAGGAGCAGGTGATCAGCTCCCTCTCCAAGGTCCGCGAGGCGGCCCCCGCCCCGCGCGAGCGCCAGAGGTTCGGCATCGCGGCCGAGCACCGGGGGCCCAACGCGTCGTAGCGGCGGAGTGGTTCGGGCGTGCTGCCAACGCCGCTCCCCGCGGCCGGGGTTGCGGCGACGAGTCTTCCGCGGCGGAAACAGCGGCCAGGAGATCCGCTACTCGTGGGCGAGCCCACCGTGAGGTGGCGCGCTTGCCATGGCGGGCTCAACCGTCAGGAGGCCCGCTTCTCGTGGGCGTGCCTGACCTGAGGCGACGCGCTGCCCGTGGCCGACCCGACCGCCAGGCAACCCGCTTCTCGTGGCGGCGCAACCGCTCCCCGACCCGCCTCAGTTCACCATCGCAGGCTCCCGCTCGACGACCCTCTCGCCGGGGGTCGCCGCGCGTCGGCGCAGCGTGGCGCCCAGCAGAACCGCACCAAGACCGAGCACCGCCCACCAGGTCAGGGTCAGCACGGGCCCGGTCGCGGCGGCGCCGTCGAAGAACGACACCGAGCGCAGCAGAGACGTACCCGCACCCGGCGGCAGCCACTGACCGATGACGCCGACCGGCTCGGGCAGCATCTCCGGCGCGGAGGACGCGCCGGAGAAAGAGTTGCCGAGCAGGACGACCAGGAGCGCGCCGACCCCGATACCGGGCGTGCCGACGAGCGCCGCGAGCCCCGCGACGGCGCCGCTCACCGCCAGCGTCGACAGGCTGAGCGCGCCGGCTTCGGCCCACCAGTCGCCCGACAGGATGCCCAGCCAGTTGTGCGTGAGCGCGGCGGCCACCACTCCGACGAACAGGGCCGCGCCCACCAGTGCGCCGACCGCGCGGAGGCCGCGCAGCCCGAGCAGCGTGACGACGGATCCCGCCGCCACCCCGGCAAGACCCATGGGAAGCACGCTCGACGTCAGGGCGGCGCCTCGCGGATCCTCGGCGGGGGCGGGAACGACGTCGACCGTCGTGACGCTCGTCCCCTCCGGTGCCTGGCCCGCCATCGACTGCTGGAGCGACTGGGCGACGAGCGGACTCGCCGCGGACGCGGTCAGCAGCTTCGGGCCCTGGGCGGTGGCGACGATCGCGCCGTATACGGTCCGGTCCTCGATGGCGTCACGGGCGGCGGCCTCGTCGGCGTACCGGTGGATCTCGAAAGCGCCGTCCTGCTGGGCCAGTCGTTGCTCGATCGGCGCGGTCGCGGACGCGGAACCCGCCACGCCCAGCGGTAGATCGCGGGGCGCGGTCCGCGCGGCGGGCCAGGCGAAGGCCCAGAGCGCGAGCGCCACCAGTACGGGGATCAGCAGGACCACGGCGGCCATGTCGCGGCGGTGCCGCGCGGGCGGCGAGGCGGTGTCGGACGGGGGAGCGGAGGAGAGGGAGGAGGACATGAGCGGTCTCCTTGGTGCGGATGTGGTGTGCGTGCGAGCCCTTGACGCCAAAAAGAAGGATCGTTCGTTTTAGCGGCGCCCCTACCGTCCTGCTCGACTGCCGTCTTGTCAAGAAGGAATGTTCGTTCTACGTTGAGCGCATGGCCCGTGTATCCCAGGAGCACCTCGACGCCCGCCGCCGTCAGATCCTCGACGGCGCGACCCGTTGTTTCGCGCGCAACGGGTTCCATGCCACGTCGATGCAGGACGTGCTGAAGGAGGTCGACCTCTCCGCCGGGGCCGTATACCGCTACTTCAGCGGCAAGGAGGAGCTGATCGGGGCCATCGTCACCGAGGTGCTCGACGAGGTCCGCGACGCGTTCGAGGAGGGCGCCCGGCAGAGCCCGCCGCCACCGCCGGACGTGCTCGTGGGATGGGTCATGAACAAGATGCTGAACCTGAAGCCGGAGCTGACCCCCGAGGGCGTGTCGATCCATCCCCGGCTGATCATCCAGGTGTGGGGCGAGACCCTGCGCAACCCGGAGCTCGCGGCCGTCATCAACGAGGGATACGCCAAGGTCAGCGGGGTGTGGGAGAAGGTCGTCGAGGCCTATCAGGAGGCGGGCATGATGCGCGACGACGTGTCGCCCGAGAGTCTCGCGCGCACCATGATCGCCCTGACCCAGGGGTTCCTGGCGCAGATGGCGCTGTTCGGCCCCATTCCCGTCGAGACGCTCCAGGACGGGCTGCGGGGGCTGATGAGCATGGGCGAGCCCGGCACGCGGTCGTGAGGGGGTCACTCATGGTTACGGCAGGGCTCGCGCGGTCATGAGTTGATCAAAGGCTGGTTAACGTCGTTGAAACTCCGTCCAACTAGCCTGCGCATCCACGCCACCAGGGGTTTTGGTGGCTACGGCCACCGGACCCCGCACGGTCCGGAGCGAGGACTGTGAGGTGGGACGCCGTGCAACTGACCCCGCACGAGCAAGAGAGGCTGCTGATTCACGTGGCCGCGGACGTGGCCGAGAAGCGCCGGGCGCGCGGGCTGAAACTGAACCATCCCGAGTCCGTCGCGCTCATCACGTCGCACATCCTCGAAGGCGCGCGAGACGGCCGTACGGTCGCCGAGCTGATGTCCTCCGGACGCAAGATCCTCACCCGGGACGACGTCATGGACGGTATCCCCGAGATGATCCACGACGTCCAGGTCGAGGCCACCTTCCCGGACGGCACCAAGCTCGTCACCGTCCACGATCCGATCGTCTGACGGGGGAGCGAGCGTCATGATTCCCGGAGAGATCCTGTTCGCCGACGGGCCCGTCGCCTTCAACGAAGGCCGTGAGGTCACCCGGATGACCGTCCTGAACGCCGCCGACCGGCCCGTGCAGGTCGGCTCCCACTACCACTTCGCCGAGGCCAACCCGGGCCTGGAGTTCGACCGCGCCGCCGCGCGCGGCAAGCGGCTGAACGTCGCCGCCGGCACCGCCGTGCGCTTCGAGCCCGGAATCCCCGTCGACGTCGAACTCGTTCCGCTCGCCGGTGCCCGTGTGGTGCCCGGCCTGCGCGGCGAGACCGGAGGTGCCCTCGATGCCTGAGATCTCGCGTGCCGCGTACGCCGATCTGTTCGGCCCGACCACCGGTGACCGTATCCGGCTCGCCGACACCGACCTGCTGATCGAGATCGAGGAGGACCGCAGCGGCGGTCCCGGACTCGCCGGTGACGAGGCGGTGTTCGGCGGCGGCAAGGTCATCCGCGAGTCCATGGGCCAGTCCCGCGCTACGCGCGCAGACGGCACCCCGGACACGGTCATCACCGGCGTGGTGATCGTCGACCACTGGGGGATCGTCAAGGCCGACCTCGGCATGCGCGACGGCCGGATCACCGGCATCGGCAAGGCGGGCAACCCGGACACCATGGACGGCGTGCACCCCGACCTGGTCATCGGCCCGGAGACCGAGATCATCGCGGGCAACGGGCGGATCCTGACGGCCGGTGCCATCGACGCGCACGTCCACCTGATCTGTCCGCAGATCGCCGACGAGGCGCTGGCCTCCGGCATCACGACCCTGGTCGGCGGCGGCACCGGTCCCGCCGAGGGGTCGAAGGCGACCACGGTCACCCCGGGCCCTTGGCATCTGGCGCGGATGCTGGAGGCGATGGAGGGGTATCCGCTCAACTTCGGTCTGCTGGGCAAGGGAAACACCGTCTCGCGGGACGCGATGATGTCGCAGATCCGCGGCGGAGCGCTCGGCCTCAAGATCCACGAGGACTGGGGTTCGACACCGGCCGCCATCGACGCGGCGCTGACCGTCGCGGACCGGACCGGCATCCAGGTCGCCATCCACACGGACACACTGAACGAGTCCGGCTTCGTCGGGGACACCCTCGCCGCCATCGCCGGACGCGGCATTCACGCCTACCACACCGAGGGCGCGGGCGGCGGGCACGCTCCCGACATCATGACCGTGGTCTCCGAGCCGCACGTGCTGCCCAGTTCCACCAACCCGACCCGGCCCTACACCGTCAACACCGCCGAGGAACACCTCGACATGCTGATGGTCTGCCACCACCTGAACGCGGCGGTGCCCGAGGACCTGGCCTTCGCCGAGTCCCGGATTCGGCCGTCGACGATCGGGGCCGAGGACATCCTGCACGACCTCGGCGCCATCTCGATCATCTCCTCGGACGCCCAGGCCATGGGCAGGGTCGGCGAGGTCATCATGCGGACCTGGCAGACCGCGCACGTGATGAAGCGCCGCCGCGGTGCCCTCCCCGGCGACGGCCAGGCGGACAACCACCGGGTGCGTCGCTATGTCGCCAAATACACGATCAACCCGGCGCTCGCGCAGGGCCTCGCCCGGGAGATCGGCTCCGTGGAGACCGGCAAGCTCGCCGACCTCGTGCTGTGGGAACCCGCCTTCTTCGGGGTGAAGCCGCACCTCGTCATCAAGGGCGGGCAGATCGCGTACGCGCAGATGGGCGACGCCAACGCCTCGATCCCCACCCCGCAGCCGATCCTGCCGCGGCCGATGTTCGGGGCGATCGGACGGGCGCCGGCGTCCAACTCGTTCAACTTCGTCGCCCCGCTCGCCATCGAGGACGGGCTGCCGGAGCGGCTCGACCTCGGCAAGCGCTTCGTCGCCATCGAGTCGACCCGGGGTGTCACCAAGGCCGACATGCGCGAGAACGACGCCAGGCCGGATGTGCGGATCGACCCGGACAGCTTCGCCGTGCACATCGACGGGGAACTGGTCGAGGCGACTCCGGCCGCCGAACTGCCCATGGCCCAGCGCTACTTCCTCTTCTGATGTCCAGGGCAGCGCTTCTCGTCCTGGCCGACGGCCGCTTTCCCGCCGGAGGGCACGCGCACTCCGGCGGGGCCGAGGCGGCCGTCAAGGCCGGGCGGATCACGGACGCGGCGAGCCTGGAGGACTTCTGCCGGGGGCGGCTGCACACCGCGGGACTCGTCGCGGCCTCACTGGCGGCGGCCGCCGCGATCGGCGTCGACCCGTCGGTGCTGGACGCGGCGGCGGACGCCCGTACGCCGTCGCCCGCCCTGCGTTCCGTCGCGCGTCGGCTCGGACGGCAACTGATGCGGGCCGCTCGGGCGACCTGGCCGTCCGCCGAACTCGACGCTCTGGCAAGGGAGTTCCCCAAGGGGGCGCATCAGCCGGTGGTGCTCGGGCTGGCGGCGCGGGCCGCCGGGCTCGGCCTGGAGGACGCCGCGTACTGCTCCGTGTACGAGGCGGTCAGTGGTCCGGCGTCGGCGGCGGTGCGGTTGCTGAGTCTGGACCCGTTCGACGCGACCGGGGCGCTGGCCCGGCTGGCGCCGGAGCTGGATCTGGTGGCCGGGCAGGCGGGTGACGCGGCTCGCCGGGTTCTCGCCGAGGGAGTGGACGCGTTGCCCGCGGCGTCGGCTCCGCTGCTGGAGATCGGTGCGGAGGTGCACGCCGGGTGGGCTGTGCGGCTCTTCGCTTCGTAGGGGGTGTTCATTCGCCCCCTCCGCCCCTTCCCGTCCCGTTTCCGGGGGCTGCGCCCCCAGACCCCCGCTTTCGCGCTTCGCGCTCGTCCTCAAACGCCGGACGGGCTGATTTTTCCCAACTACTGGAGCCGTAGTTATGCATCTTGACCACAGCCAGGACGGGCCCGCCGCCGTAAGTGCCGACGCCCACCGTCCCGACGGTGCTCGCCGGGCCCTCCGGATCGGGCTCGGTGGGCCCGTGGGGTCGGGGAAGACCGCGACCGTCGCCGCGCTCTGCCGGGAGTTGCGCGAGGAGTTGTCGCTCGCCGTCGTCACGAACGACATCTATACGCGGGAGGACGCCGAGTTCCTGTTGCGGGAGGCCGTGCTGCCGCCCGAGCGGATCACCGCCGTGGAGACCGGGGCCTGCCCGCACACCGCCATCCGGGACGACATCTCCGCCAACCTCGAAGCGGTCGAGGACCTGGAGGACGAGGTCGGGCCGCTGGACCTGATCCTCGTCGAGTCCGGGGGCGACAACCTCACCGCGACCTTCTCCAAGGGCCTGGTCGACGCGCAGATCTTCGTGATCGACGTGGCGGGCGGGGACGACATCCCGCGCAAGGGCGGACCCGGGGTCACCACCGCCGACCTGCTGGTCGTCAACAAGACCGACCTCGCGCCGTACGTCGGGTCCGACCTGGCGCGGATGGCGGCTGACGCCAAGGCGCAGCGGGCCGAACTGCCCGTGGTGTTCCAGTCGTTGCGGGCCGGCAGCGGAGTCACCGACGTGGCCGCCTGGGTGCGTGAGCGGCTCGCCGCGTGGACGGCATGACGGTGGGAGTGCGGGCCCACGCCCGGATCGCGGCACGGGACGACGGCCGGGGCGGTACCTCGCTGCCGGTGCTGGAGGGCGACGGGCCGCTCGCCCTGCGGCGCACCAGGGGGCTCGGATCCGAGGCGCGGGTCATGCTCGTCGGCGCGATGAGCGGCCCGCTCGGCGGTGACCACTTCACCGTGGAGGCGGCGGCGGGCGAGGGCGCCAGGCTGCACGTCGGATCCGCGGCCGCCACCATCGCCCTGCCGGGACAGGCCAAGGGCGAGTCGCGCTACGACGTACGCCTGACGGTGGCCGACGGCGCGGAACTGCACTGGCTGCCCGAGCAGTTGATCTCCGCCAACGGAAGCGACCTGTACGTCACCTCGCGCATCGACCTGGCGGCGGGCGCCCGTCTGGTCTTCCGGGAGGAGCAGGTGCTCGGTCGCGCGGGTGAGGAACCGGGGCGGCTCAGCAGCCGTCTCGCCGTGCGGCTCGACGGCAGGCCGTTGCTGGACCAGGAAGTGACCTGCGGACCGGGCGCCCCCGGCGGCTGGGACGGTCCCGCCGTCCTGTCGGGGCATCGCGCCCTGGGGCAACTCCTCGTCGTACGGCCTGAGTTCGTGAGCGAGCCGGTCCAGGCGCGGCTGCTGGGGGAGTGCGCCTCGCTCACCCCGCTCGCCGGGCCCGCCGCGCTCGTGACCGCGCTGGCGTCGGACGCACTGCGGCTTCGGCGGGTGCTGGACGAGGCACTGGACTCGCTCTGTCCCGGCAGATGATGTCGCTGTCTCCGCTCAACGGAACAACTCTCACCGGTTATCGGATTAGTAAAGAAACCGCCGCCGCATCTGTTCTCAGGTGCCTCACAGCCGAAAGGATCCCCGTACCAATCGAAACGATGTACGGGGAGGTCCCACTTGAGGGGCATCAGACCGACGAAACGGGTGACAGCGCTCGCTTCGGCCGGAGCGCTCGTCACGGCGACCCTGATAGCCGGAGCCATGGCGGCGCCGTCGGCTACCGCCGACACGGGCCGTGGCCAGGACCGTGAGGCGCGCGGCGCGGCCATCGCCGCCGCCAAGGCGGCCAAGGCCGGGATCGACTGGCAGGACTGCCCTGCCGACTGGGCCATCGCGAAGCCGATCCAGTGCGGCTGGGTCACCGTTCCGCTCGACTACGCCCGCCCGAACGGCAAGCAGATCAAGCTCGCCGTCGACCGCATCGGGAACACCGGCACGAAGGCGGAGCGCCAGGGCGCCCTCGTCTACAACCCGGGCGGTCCCGGCGGCTCCGGGCTGCGCTTCCCGACGCGGGTCACCAACAAGAACCCGATCTGGGCGAACACGGCCAAGGCGTACGACTTCGTGGGCTTCGACCCGCGCGGTGTCGGGCACTCGGCGCCCATCTCCTGCATCGACCCGCAGGAGTTCGTGAAGGCGCCCAAGGCCGATCCCGTACCGGACTCCGAGGCTGACAAGCGCGCCCAGCGCAAGCTCGCCGCCGAGTACGCGGACGGCTGTGCCGAGCGCAGCGGCGAGATGCTGCCGCAGATGACCACGCCGAACACCGTGCGCGACCTGGACGTCATCCGGGCGGCGCTCGGCGAGCGGAAGCTCAACTTCCTGGGTGTCTCCTACGGCACCTACATCGGCGCCGTCTACGGCACGATGTATCCGGGGCACGTCCGGCGCATGGTCGTCGACAGCGTGGTCAACCCGTCGCGCGAGAAGATCTGGTACGAGGCCAACCTCGACCAGGACATCGCCTTCGAGGGCCGCTGGAAGGACTGGGAGGACTGGGTCGCCAAGAACGACGCGACCTTCCACCTCGGCGACACCCGGGCCGAGGTGCAGGACCAGTGGCTGAAGCTGCGGGCCACCGCCAAGGCGAACCCGATCGGCGGGGTCGTCGGTCCGGCCGAGCTGATCGGCTTCTTCCAGAGCGCCCCGTACTACGACTCCTCGTGGGTGCCGGTCGCGACGGTCTTCAGCAAGTACGTCGCCGGTGACACCCAGGCGATCGTCGACGCCACCGCGCCCGACCTGTCGGACACCGCGGGCAACGCCTCCGCGGAGAACGGCAACGCCGTCTACACGGCCGTCGAGTGCACCGACGCCAAGTGGCCCACCAGTTGGCGGAAGTGGGACCGGGACAACACCCGGCTCCACAAGAACTACCCGTTCATGACCTGGGCCAACGCCTGGCTGAACCTGCCGTGCGCGACCTGGCCGGCCAAGCAGCAGACCCCGGTGAACGTCAGGACCGGCAAGGGTCTGCCCGCCGTCCTGATCGTGCAGTCCACCAATGACGCCGCCACCCCGTACGAGGGCGCCGTCGAGCTGCACAAGCGTTTCAAGGGCTCCCGCCTGATCACCGAGAAGGACGCGGGCTCGCACGGTGTGACCGGCCTGGTCAACCCGTGCGTCAACGAGCGGGTGGACACCTACCTGCTCACCGGGAAGACGGACGCGGCCGATGTGACGTGCGCGCCGCACGCCACACCCAAGCCGTAACCACGGATGAAGGAGGGGCGGCCGGTTCCCCCGGCCGCCCCTCGCTCATGACGCCGACCAGGCGTCCTCCGCCGCGTAGTCGAAGAGGTCCCCGTACGCCCTAAACATCTTGGGGTAGGCCTCCCGCCAGTCCCGTCCGGCCAGTCGGCGTTCGATCGAGGTGACCGTCTCGGGCAGCGACTCGGCGTACCGCACGACCGGGCGGTAGCCCAACTCCCGCTCGGCCGCCGACATGTCGCACACCACCGGCGCCGGGACGGTCCAGGGAGTGTCGCCCACGGTCGGAGCCGGCGGCGGGCCGTCCACCAGGACGCTCCGGGTCTGCACGCCCATCACGGCGTCGATGGCCGCGCAGATCTCCGCCACGGTGGGCGCCTGGGCATCGCAGGCATTGAGGACGCGCGACGCCGGCCGCCGCGCGGCCAGCCGGATCAGCTCGGCGAGGTTGTGGACGCTCACCGGATGAAAGCGGCTCGCGCCGCCGAAGGCGAGGATCCGCGCGGGCCGGCCGTCGAGGTTGCGCTTGACGACGTACAGCTCGCGAGGCGTGCGGCTGTACGGCCCGTGGACCGCGCCCGCGCGGAGCAGAGTGGTCGGCAACAGGCCCCCGGCGGCGAGGAGTTCGCGTTCCAGCGCGGCCTTGCGGCTGCTGTACGTGTCGTCGCCCGGCGCTACGGTGCGCAGGCTCTCCGGGATCGGCACCGGGTACTGGGGAAACCCGTCCGGCTCGGACTGGGTGTCGAAGCCGCGCCCCCGGTCGTCCTCGTACACCGACACGCTGGAGATCACCACGGCCGAGCCGACGCGGTCGGCCAGGCCCGTCAACTGCCGTGCGTGTGCGGCCCCGAAGGCGACCATGTCGACCAGTACGTCGCAGCCGTCCCCGACCACCGCGGCGAGCGCCGAGTCGTCCTCACGGTCGAGCCGCGCGGACCGCACCTCCTCGGGCCAGCCCTCGTCCCGGCCGCCGCCGCGTGAAGCGGCGGTCACCTCCCAGCCGTCCCGTGCGAGCGCTCCCACGGCCGCCCGCCCGATCTGCCCCGTCGCTCCGATCACCACAGCACGTCTCATACGTAAAAAATGTACAGGACGTACTGAGTGTGCGGCTCGTCTTTCAACTCAGCGGCAGCCGGGGGAACTTGCGGGCGTTCGCCGCGTGCTCGGCGGCCTCCTCGGCCTTGACGACGGCCGCGTACCGGTCGACGTACTCCTGTTCGGAGAGGGTGAGGATGGCGTACATGATCTCGTCGGTGATGGCGCGCAGGACGGCCTTCTCGTTCTCCATGCCCTCGTAGCGCGAGAAGTCGAGGGGCTTGCCGAAGCGGATGGAGACGGGGCGGATCCTGGGGAGCTTGCGGCCCGGGGGCTGCGCCTCGAAGGTGCCGATCATGGCGCAGGGGATGACGGGCGCCTGGGCCTTCAGGGCCATCACCGCGACGCCGACCTTGCCCTTGTAGAGGCGGCCGTCGTGGGAGCGGGTGCCCTCGGGGTAGATGCCGAGCAGTTCGTCCTTGCTCAGGACGCCGAGGCCTTCGCGGATCGCGGCCTGGCCCGCGTCCTTGCCGGAGCGGTCCACCGGGATCTGCCCGGCGCTGCGGAAGAAGAAGGCGATCAGGCGGCCCCTGACGCCGGGGCCGGTGAAGTACTCGGCCTTCGCGAGGAAGGTGATGCGGCGCTTGAGGATCGCGGGCATCAGGAAGTGGTCGGAGAACGACAGATGATTGCCCGCGATGATCGCCGCGCCCGACGACGGAATGTGCTCAAGACCCTCGATCCGGGGCCGGAAGGCCAGTCTCAACAGCGGACCCAGAAGGACGTATTTGAGCACGTAGTAGAACATCGGGGCGCTCCTCACTCCGGCGGATCGGCTCAACCGCGCCGTGTTCTAGCAGGTCAGCAGGCGTGCAGTGAGGTGTCAGTGTATGGGCATCCGCGGTCCTGTGGCACGGTGTCCGACGCGCTCCGCCGTAGCGATGTCCGACCGGACCTCCCGCGAGGCCCGGCCGCATTCCTGACGGTGTGTCACACCGGTCGGAGTGGGGCCGGTGAGGCGGGCGCACCGCACGCGCCCGGAGGGTGGGAGCGGCGCCAGAAGCTGTTGACCCAACCGTCCGGCGCCTTCGCTCGCAGGCCTGCTGAACGCTCTTGACGGGTGACCCGGAGACCGGGAGCCAAACGCTCTCCTGGCGGGTCGCCGGCCCGGCGCGGGACCGACCGTCGCGACGGTCACGCCCCGCACCGGGGCGGCCACTCTCAGACGCCCTGCCCGAGCACCTTCTCCAGCGATCCCAGGGCCGACCGCAGCTCCTCGCCGGTGATGGTCAGCGGCGGGGCGAGCCGGATCGTCGAACCGTGGGTGTCCTTGACCAGGACGCCTTCCCGCATCAGACCCTCGCTGATCTCACGGCCCGTGCCGATGGCGGGGTCGATGTCCACGCCCGCCCACAGCCCCCGCGCGCGGAAACCCTCGACACCCCGGCCCACCAGCGCGGCGAGGCCGTCCCGCAGGACCACGCCCAGCTCGGCCGCCCTGCGCTGGAACTCACCCGTCCCCAACAGCTCGACCACGGCCGATCCCACCGCCGCGGCCAGCGGATTGCCGCCGAACGTCGAGCCGTGCTCACCGGGGCGCAGCACGCCGAGCACGTCCCGCCGGCCGACCACCGCGGAGACCGGCACGATGCCGCCGCCGAGGGCCTTGCCGAGCAGGAGAAGGTCCGGGACGACGCCCTCGTGGTCGACGGCCAGGGTGGTGCCGGTCCGGCCCAGGCCCGACTGGATCTCGTCCGCGATGAACAGGCAGCCGTTGCGCCGGGTCAGCTCGCGGACCCCGGTGAGATAGCCGTCGTCCGGGATGACCACGCCCGCCTCGCCCTGGATGGGCTCGATCAGCACGGCCGCCGTCGTCTCGTCGACGGCCGCTTCGAGCGCGGCGAGGTCGTTGTACGGGACGATCCGGAAACCCGGCGTGAACGGACCGAAGCCGGCGCGGGCCGTCTCGTCGGTGGAGAAGCTGACGATGGTGGTCGTACGGCCGTGGAAGTTCTCGGCGGCCACGACGATCGTCGCCCGGTCCGGTGCGACGCCCTTCACCTCGTACGCCCACTTGCGGGCCACCTTGACGGCGCTCTCCACCGCCTCCGCGCCCGTGTTCATGGGCAGCACCATCTCCAGACCGGTCAACTCGGCCAGGGACCCGGCGAATTCGGCGAGGCGGTCGTTGTGGAAGGCGCGCGAGGTGAGCGTCAGCCGGTCGAGCTGACGGTGGGCCGCCTCGATCAACACCGGGTTGCGGTGGCCGAAGTTGAGGGCGGAGTAGCCCGCCAGCATGTCGAGATAGCGGCGGCCCTCGACGTCCTCGACCCAGGTGCCCTCCGCGCGGGCGACGACCACGGGAAGCGGGTGGTAGTTGTGCGCGAGGACGGGCCCCTCGGCGCGGATCAGTTCCTCGGACGTGTGCGCGAGCGCGGGAGCGGTCATGAACGGATCTCCTGAGTGCAGCACTTGATGCCGCCGCCGGCCTTGTGGAACTCCGAGAGGTCGACGGGGACGGGGATGTAGCCGTGGCCCGCGAGCCGTCCGGCGAGCGCCTCGGCCTGCGGCGAGACGAAGACGTGACGGCCGTCGGAGACGGAGTTGAGTCCGAAGGCCATGGCGTCGTCCCGGGTGGCGAGCACCGCGTCGGGGAAGAGCCGCGCGAGCACCTCGCGGCTGCCGGGAGTGAACGCCTCGGGGAAGTAGCAGATGTTGTCGTCGTCCAGGACGAACAGCGCGGTGTCCAGGTGGTAGAAGCGCGGGTCCACCAACTGGAGGCTGATCACCGGGACACCGAAGAACTCCTGCACCTCGTGATGGGCCTCGCGGGTCGTACGGAATCCGGTGCCGGCCAGGACGTACCGGCCCACGGGGATCAGGTCGCCCTCGCCCTCGCACACCGACTCGGGGCGGTAGACGTCGAAACCGGCCGCCTTGAACCAGGTCTCGTACGCGCTGGACTCGGGGCGCCGCTGCGGCGCGTGGAAGAACGAGCCGAAGACCCGGCCCGCCAGGACGAGCGCGGAGTTCGCCGCGAACACCATGTCCGGGAGATCCGCCACCGGCTCGACGGCGTCGACGGTGTGACCGTGGGTGCGATACGCGTGGATCAGCGCCTGCCATTGGTCACGGGCGAGATCCACGTCCACCGGGGTGTCCGGGTGCATCCAGGGGTTGATCGCGTACTGCACGGCGAAGTGTCTGGGTTCGCAGACGAGAAAGCGCCGAAGGCGCGGCACACGGTTGTCAGGCACAGAGAGGTTCCTCCGCTTCCCGCGGTGTGGGCTGGGGGTGCCTCCACGGTAGAAAACGGGAGATACGCGCGACAAGCGACGAGAGCTGCGTGTTGGCGCACGAATGCTGCGTGTTCATGCCCTTCAGTGCGTGTTCGTTGCGTCACCCGGCGCGGGATGCGTCGCCCCCGCCTCCGGAGCCTCCGGCAGCAGGTGGGACAGCACCATGTAACTGATCGTCTTCCGGATGAACGGCTCGGCCCGGATCCGCTCCAGCACCTCCTCGAAGTGCTCCACATCGGTCGCCCGCACATGCAGCAGCGCGTCCGCGCCACCGGTCACCGTCATGGCCGCGGCGATCTCGGGGTAGTCGCGCACCACCTCGGCGATCCGCCGGGGCGGGGCCGCGCCCTCGCAGTACACCTCGACGTACGCCTCGGTACGCCAGCCGAGCGCCGCCGGCTTCACCGTGGCCGTGAACCCGGTGATCACTCCGGTGTCGCGCAGCCGGTCGACCCGGCGCTTGACCGCCGTGGCCGACAGTCCGATCGCCGCTCCGATCTCCGCGAAACTGGTCCGCGCGTTCGCCATCAGTGCGGTGATGATCTTGCGGTCGAGATCGTCGAACGCCGCGGGCTTGCTGCTCATGGCCCGCACTGTATCCAGCGACACCCTCCGGGCCGGTGCGGCGGCGGTGACCACGCCCGGCCGACGAAAGCTCCTCGTCCCCGACATGTCCAGACGTGGGAATTCCTCCTACAATCCACCTTCATGCTGCGTGCCCTCGCCGTCGACGACGAGCAACCGTCCCTCGAGGAACTCCTGTATCTGCTGAACGCTGATGCCCGAGTCTCCAGCGCCGAGGGCGCGAGCGACGCGACCGAGGCACTGCGCCGGATCAACCGGGCGCTGGAGTCCGGCCCAGACGGTCCGGAGGCCATCGACGTCGTCTTCCTCGACATCCACATGCCCGGCCTCGACGGCCTCGACCTGGCCCGGCTGCTCACCGGGTTCGCACAGCCGCCGCTGGTCGTGTTCGTCACCGCCCACGAGGGCTTCGCCGTCCAGGCCTTCGACCTCAAGGCCGTCGACTACATCCTGAAGCCGGTACGCCGCGAGCGCCTCGCCGAAGCCGTACGCCGGGCCGCGCAGCTCATGGACGCCGCCCCGCTCATCCCGGTGCACGAACCCGACCCGGACCACATATCCGTCGAACTCGGCGGCGTGACCCGCTTCGTGGCCGTCGAGGACATCACCCACGTCGAGGCGCACGGCGACTACGCACGCCTGCACACCGCCCAGGGCACCCACCTCGTCCGCATCCCACTGTCCACCCTTGAGGAACGCTGGCGCTCCCGGGGCTTCGTCCGCATCCACCGCCGCCATCTCGTCGCCCTGCGCCACATCGGCGAACTCCGCCTGGACGCCGGCACGGTGAGCGTCCTGGTGGACTCCGTCGAACTCCAGGTCAGCCGTCGGCACGCCCGCGAACTGCGCGACCTGCTGCTGCGCCGGACCACGAGCTGAGGGGCCCGAGTGCCACAGGATCCGACCGAACGCCGTGTCACCGTCACCGGGGTGCCCCGGCGTACCCGCAGGACGTCCGGCTACTACCGGCCCAGAACCGAGATAGACGAGCAGACCACCCTCGGCCACACCTACGTACGCTCCCTGATGCGCAGTCAACTACGGGTGGCACTCGTGGTGTTCGCTGTCCTGGTGCTGCTCGTCGGGCCCCTGCCCCTGGTCTTCGCCGCGATGCCGGACGGCGCCGGCGTCGAGTGGGCCGTACTCGGATTCGGCATCTACCCCCCGCTCGTACTGCTCGCCCGCTGGTACGTACGGCGCGCCGAACGCAACGAGAGGGACTTCGTGCGCCTGGTCGAGGACCGCTGAACGTGGACCAGAACTACGCCGTCCCCGCGGTCGCCCTCGTGGTCGTGGCGACCGTCCTGGTGGGCGCGTTCGGCCTGCGCATCTCCCGGACCACCTCCGACTTCTACGTCGCCTCGCGCACCGTCGGACCACGGCTCAACGCCGCCGCGATCAGCGGTGAGTACCTCTCCGCGGCCTCCTTCCTGGGCATCGCGGGCCTGGTGCTCGTCCAGGGCCCGGACATGCTCTGGTACCCCGTCGGCTACACCGCCGGCTATCTCGTCCTGCTGCTCTTCGTCGCCGCCCCGCTGCGCCGCTCAGGCGCGTACACCCTGCCCGACTTCGCCGAGGCCCGGCTCGGCTCACAGGCCGTGCGACGCCTGGCGGGAGCCTTCGTCGTCGGCGTCGGCTGGCTGTATCTGCTGCCCCAGCTCCAGGGCGCGGGGCTGACCCTGGCGGTGCTGACGGACGCGCCCGACTGGTTCGGCGGCGTGCTCGTCGCGGTCGTCGTGGTCGCCACCGTCGCCGCCGGGGGCATGCGCAGCATCACCTTCGTCCAGGCCTTCCAGTACTGGCTGAAGCTCACCGCGCTGCTGGTCCCCGCGCTCTTCCTCGTCCTCGCCTGGCAGAGCGACGGCGCCCCGCGCGAGGCCTTCGACGAGCCGACGTCCTTCCGCGAGCGGAGCGTCGTCCGCGTCGACGACAGCCTCGACCTGAAGCTCTCCCGGCCCCTGGGCGTCACCGCGACCGGTACCGTCGACGGACGCCGCTACGACGACGAGCGCGTCGAACTCCCCGTGGGCGTCCACCACATCCAGCGCGGCACGAAGCTCACCTTCAGCGAGGGCGACCCGGTGCCGAAGGCCGACCGCGTCAGCAACGGCGGCATGTCGACCTCGCTGGCCTCGGGCCGCGAGGAACGCCCGCTGTACGCGACGTACGGACTGATCCTCGCCACCTTCCTCGGCACGATGGGACTGCCGCACGTGGTCGTCCGCTTCTACACCAGTCCGCACGGCGTCGCCGCCCGCCGCACCACCGTCGTCGTGCTCGGCCTGATCGGCGCCTTCTACCTCCTCCCGCCCGTCTACGGCGCGCTCGGCAGGCTGTACGCCCCCGAACTCACCCTCACCGGCGACGCGGACGCCGCCGTCCTGCTGCTGCCCGACCGGGTGATCGGGGGAGTTGGCGGCGACCTGCTCGGCGCGCTGGTCGCGGGCGGGGCCTTCGCGGCGTTCCTGTCGACGGCCTCGGGGCTGACCATGGCCGTGGCAGGCGTGCTCACCCAGGACGTGCTGCCCTCGCGCGGCGTGCGGCACTTCAGGCTCGGCACGGTGTTCGCCATGGCGGTGCCGGCCGCGGCCAGCATGCTGGTCGGCGGCCTGCCGGTCGCCGACGCCGTCGGGCTCGCCTTCGCCGTGTCCGCGTCCTCGTTCTGCCCGCTGCTCGTCCTCGGCATCTGGTGGCGGCGGCTGACCCCGCCGGGCGCGGCGGCCGGGATGCTCGTCGGTGGCGGCTCCGCGCTCGTCGCCGTCGGCGCGACCATGGCGGGCTATCCGGGCACGGGCTCCCTGCACGCCCTCCTCGCCTGGCCCGCCCTGTGGTCGGTGCCGCTGGGCTTCGTGACGATGGTGCTGGTGTCCCTCGCCACGCCGGGACGGGTCCCGGCGGGCACGGCCGCGATCCTGGCCCGCTTCCACCTGCCGGAGGAACTGGCGGAGGACCACGTGCGAGCGGAGGCCAAGGTATGACAGGCGCGTGGGCACGAGAGCGCGAGTGTGGCGCGTGGGCGCGAGCGTGCGAGTGCGCGGAGGCGAGCCCGTGAGCGGCTTCATCGCCGGGCTCTGTGTCGCGGTACTCCCGCTGCTCGCGGCCGGGTTCTGGCTCGGGAGACGGACGGCGCGGCCCGAGAGCCTCGGCGACCTCGGCACCCCCGTCGAGCACGCCACCTTCCAGACCCTGCACACCGCCTCGCTCGCGGCGCCCCCGCTGCGCGCGGGCCTCACCGAGGAGACGGCCGGCCGGTCCGCCCGCCGTCTGCGTACGCTCCTCGGCACCGACGCGCTCTGTCTGACCGACCAGGAGACCGTGCTCGCCTGGGACGGCGTGGGCGAGCACCACCGCACCGAGATCATGGCGCGGCTCGCGGGACCGCTGGAGACCGGCCGCGGCGAGGCCTTCCGGCTCACCTGCGAGGAGCCCGACTGCCCACTGCGCTGGGCCGTCGTCGCCCCCCTCACCGTCGACAAACGGGTGCACGGAGCGCTCGTGGCCTGCGCGCCCCGCGAGTCCGCGGTCCTGGTACGAGCCGCGGGCGAGGTGGCCCGCTGGGTCTCGGTGCAACTGGAACTCGCCGACCTCGACCAGTCCCGAACCCGGCTGATCGAGGCCGAGATCAAGGCACTTCGGGCTCAGATATCCCCGCACTTCATCTTCAACTCGCTCGCGGTGATCGCGTCCTTCGTCCGCACCGACCCCGAACGCGCCCGCGAACTGCTGCTGGAATTCGCCGACTTCACCCGCTACTCCTTCCGCAGGCACGGCGACTTCACCACCCTCGCCGACGAACTGCACGCCATCGACCACTACTTGGCGCTGGTCCGGGCCCGGTTCGGGGACCGCCTCTCGGTCACCCTCCAGATCGCGCCCGAGGTGCTGCCGGTGGCGCTGCCCTTCCTCTGCCTCCAGCCGCTCGTGGAGAACGCCGTCAAGCACGGACTGGAGGGCAAGACCGACAAGAGCCACATCAGCATCACCGCGCAGGACGCGGGCGCCGAGGCACTTGTCGTCATCGAGGACAACGGCACCGGAATGGACCCCGACCGGCTGCGCCGCATCCTGGCCGGTGAGGTCAGCCCCTCGGGCGGCATCGGGCTGTCCAACGTCGACGACCGGCTGCGCCAGGTGTACGGGGACGACTACGGCCTCGTCATCGAGACCGCGGTGGGAGCGGGCATGAAGATCACCGCCCGGCTGCCGAAATACCAGCCCGGGGTGCACTCCGCCGCCCGCCTGCCCAGGCAGTGAGCGTCAGGTGGCGCGCGAGGCGACCATCCCCAGCGTGATCAGGCCGAGCACGACCCAGCCGAACCACAGCCAGCCGTTGCTGCCGAGCGCCACCGTGTAGGCCGTCACCACGACGAGTCCGCCCACGGTGAGCACCCCCATCGCCTTCGTCGAACCAGGTGTCGAACCGGGCATCTGAGCACCCTCCTTCGGGCGGGGCGGCGACGTACGCCGTGACCTTGGCCCATTTTCACCCGACAGCGCTCGATTCGCCAGGGCCGGGCGGCCTACTCGCGTCCGCGCATCCGCTTCCTGTCCAGGCGCTCGATGCCGCAGACCACCAGGTAGTACTTCTTCTTCCACAGCCCGGTGCTGCGCAGACCGTGACTCCAGTGGGTCTCGGAGCTGTATCCGAACTCCTCGGGCCGGGCGTCCTTCGCGCACCGCGCGTCCGCCGCCCTGTCGGCGTCCTGGCCGGACGACGCTGCCCCGAGGTGGGTGATCTGCACGACCCGCACGGTGTGTTCCTTGTCGCAGGCGACCAGCTCGTAGTGCGTGCTCGCCCGCGCGTCCCCGTCGACGTGGCCGAGGCAGTCCCCCCGCTGTATCTGGGTGGCGTCCTGGAAGGTCATCCCGTACGGGCGGAGCTCGCCGAGCGGGCCGTACACCGGGCCGTGTCTCCCGACCAGCAGACAGGCGACCTCGCCGCCGGCCGCGTCGAAGCCCTCGCGGGTCGGCACCACCGCCATGCTCCGCACGTGCCACGCCAGTTTCCCCGCGGTCCTCTCCGTCAGCTCCGCGCAACGGGCCGCTCCCCGGCTCGTCGCCTCCTCGAACGAGGAAGCCCTGAACAGCGCCATGACCTGCCCGTCCGGGACCAGGTCCCCGCAACTCGGGTCCAGCGTGAGCGGCGGGACTCCGGCCACTTCGGCGGGAGGTGGATCGCCACGGACGCAGTCGCCCTTGCGGAGCGGTTCGGAGAGCCCGACCGTGGAGCCGTACGGCGTCACCGACCTGTTCGCCATGGCGTACCAGACCCCGCCCGTGGCGAGACACAGCGCGAGAAACAGCGCCGCCAGCCCCTGGAGCAGGACGGGACGTTTGCGGCGCCGCCTGCCCGAGGGGCCGAACGCCGGGGCGGGCGGGCCTCCGTACCAGGGCGGGCCGTAACCCTGGCCGGGCGCCGGGGTGTGGGCGGGCGGGGCGTAGGGGGAGGGGGTGCCCAGGGCGGTCGGCGTGTAGGTGCCGGGTGCCGCGAGACCCTGATCCTGGGCCGGACCGAAGGAGCCCTGACCGGGTGGTGTCCGTCCCGGGGCGCCGAGGCCCGCCGGGGTGCCGTCGGCGGTGACGAGCCCCGCCCAGGGTGGCTGCGATCCGCCGTCGACCTGGGTACGGGGATGAGGCTCGGGCGTGATGATCCGGGCCAGGGCCGCCGCCGTGTCCTCCGCGGAGATCCGCAGCGCGGGATCCTTGGCCAGCAGCGCCTCGATGACCGGACGCAGGGCTCCGGCCCGCTGCGGGGGCGGCGGCTCCTCCAGGACCACGGCGGTGACAGCGGCGAGATCGGTGTCGCGGTCGAACGGACCGAAACCCTCCACGCCGAAGTACAGGGTGCAGCCCAGTGAGAACAGATCGGCCGCCGCGGTCGGCGGCCCGCCCGTGGCGCGTTCCGGCGCCAGGTAACCGGCCGTGCCGACCAGGATGGACGTCAGGGTCCAGCGGGTCTCGGCGGAGTCCGGCTGGACCGAGATGCCGTAGTCGGTGAGCACGACCCTGGACCCCGGTACGCCGCTGCGGTCCGGAGCGAGCAGGATGTTGGCGGGCTTGACGTCCCGGTGCATGATGCCGCGCTCATGGCCCGCGGTCAGCGCGTCCAGGACCGCGAGGCCGACACGGGCACACTCGGCGGGGGCCAGCGGGCCGCGCCGGGCCAGCCGGTCACGCAGGTCCTCCGCGCCGGCCACGTACTCCATCACGATCCACGGCAGGCCCTCGTGCTCCAGGACGTCGTGCACGGTCACCACATGCGGATGCCCGCGCAGCACCGCCGCGTGCCGTGCCTCGGCGCGGGCCCGCGCGACCCGGGACTCATGCTCCTCACCCGTACCGGGCGCCGAGCGGAACCTGATCTCCTTGAGCGCGACGTGACAGTCGAGCCGCCTGTCGTGGGCGAGCCAGACCTGGCCCATCCCGCCGGAGCCCACCTGGTCCACGAGCTCGTACCGGCCGGCGATGATCCGGCCCACTCCCGACTGCGGTGATCCCTGTGCCATCCGGTCACTCCCGGGTTCTGCGCTGGTTCGGTACGCGGGTCAGGACGCGGCGCCGGACGCCGGCGGTGCGTCGCTCGGTACGGGCGCGGTCGATGTCGGGCCGGTCGATACCGGCCCGTCCGATGTCGGCCCGTCCGACGTCGGTCCGGCCGGAAGGGACTGCGTCTTCGTGGGACCGGCCGACTCGCTGGTCGGGGTGGTGGGTACAGGCGTACTCGGCGGAGGCGGGTTAGGTGGAGGCGTGTTCGGCGTCGGGCTCCGCTCCGGGGGCGAGGAGTCCGTGCCGCCGCCCGGAGCGGAGGTCCCCGAGGACCCGGTGGACGGCGGCGACTGTGATGGCGTACCGGGAGCGGTGCTGAGCTCGCCGGTGCCTGTACTGGACTCTCCTGTGCCGGTATCGGGTCCCCCAGGACCGCTACCGGACTCTCCGGGCGCGCTGCTCGATCCGCCAGGCCCCGTGCCCGCCCCGCCGGAGTCCGGGTCCGGGGGAGTGGTCAGCCCGCCCCCACCGTCCTCGGCCGGGCCCTCCACGAACAGGGTCACCGCCGCGCCCCACTCCAGCGTGCTGCCGGCGGTGGGCTGGGACGCGGTGACGAGGGAGTCGTCGGCCGGAGGGGTGTCGCCGTCGTAGGACGTCACGAGACCCGCGTCGGCCAGCCGCTGTGCCGCCGCGGCGAACGTCGTCCGCGTGACGGCCGGAACCCTGAGTTCCGTGTGCGTGTCGAAGGACTTGTCGTCCTCGCCCGCGGTGCCGATCGGACGGTTGATGCCGCGATCGGGGTCATGGACGTCGACGAGCTGGAGCCGCTCGACGCGGTGCGCCCCGGGTGGCGGTTCGACGACCACGATCCGGTCCTGCCGATAGCCGGACCACTGTTTGTTCCCGCCGGTGAACCGCACCGACGTCTTCCCGGCGTCCCCCTTGTAGGGAAGCAGCGGATTACCGCAGGAGCACTTCACCGCCGGAAGTCCCTGCGGGTCGACCAGAATCGCGATTCCCGCCTGTAGTAGAGCATCGAAAGGTACGGCCTTGCCATCCTCGTACTCGTGATTCGTCACGAGGGTGTCGTGGCGCAGAACAACGGGTGTGAGTCGATCGATATGCCCCGGGATCTCGCCGGTGCCGATATTCCGCACCCGTGCCCATTCCGCGGCCTTCGCGGAGTTCTTGTCGTCGGTGAGGAAGTCCTTGAGCTTGGCCATGTCACAGGTGCCGGGTTTCGTCGAGCCGCCGAACTCACCGGTGGCCCCACCGTCATCGCCCTGCCCCGAGGAGCCCTCGTCCCCGCCCGTGGCGCCGCCGTACAGCCCCGGACTGTTGCTGGCCTGCACGCCGCCGCTGGGCCGCGCCTCCGGGAGGCGCATGTCCTTGCCGAGGCGGCCGTCCTCCTCGAAAAAGGGATTGGCCTGCGAAATCCCCGCGGCCACGGCCCGAACCACGGACATCTGTTCGGACTTGCTGCATCCGCCGGCAATCAGCACGGCGACGAGTACCAAAGCGATCCTGCGGGCCGCTTTTAATCCCACCCTTTGCATGGACATGCGAATTGTCATGACCGCTCCCCCTGCGGTTTCCCCCTGGACCCCGCGTGCCGGACAAGAGAACGGACGCGAGGCTTCGCACCCATGCTACTGAATGGAAATGCCTTTCACGCAAGCGGAATAGAGAAGGTAATTCAGCGACCGCGTGCGTCGAGTGAGGCCAGATAGGCGTTGTACGCCTCGAGTTCCTTGTCCCCGTCGCGGTCCGCTGCCCGGTCAGCGCGGCGGGCCTGCCGGCTCTCGGAGGCGTGCCACTGGAAGAGCAGCGCGATCAGCACGAGGACGGAGGGGATCTCGCTGAACGCCCAGGCGATGCCGCCCGCCGCGGTCTGGTCCGCGAGCGCGTCGATGCCGAGCGACGCGGGCGGGTTCTCGTACGTCTCCACCATCGGCCCGGACGCCATCATCAGCGCGATGCCGAAGAACGCGTGGAACGGCATCCCCGCGAACAGTTCCAGCATCCGCATCAGATAGCCCGGCCGGTGCGGCCCCGGGTCCACGCCCATGATCGGCCAGAAGAACACCAGGCCGACGGCGAGGAAGTGACACATCATCGCGGTGTGCCCGACCTTGGAGCCCATCAGGAAGTCGAAGATCGGCGAGAAGTACAGCCCGTAGAGGCTCGCGATGAACAGCGGGATGGTGAACGCGGGGTGCGTGACGATCCGCATGAACCGGCTGTGCAGGAACATCAGCAGCAGTTCACGCGGGCCCTTGCCGCCCCGCCTGGACGCGACCGGCAGTGCCCGCAGCGCCAGCGTGATCGGCGCGCCCAGCAGGATCAGGATCGGCGACAGCATGCTGATCACCATGTGCTGAACCATGTGCACGCTGAACATGACCATGCCGTAGTCGTTGAGCCTGGTGCACATCACGAGCATCACGGTCAGCACGCCGACGACGAAGGAGGCCGTGCGGCCCACCGACCACTTGTCCCCGCGCCGGGCCAGCCGTACGACACCCCACCCGTACAGCCCGATGCCCGCCAGGCAGGCGATGAGGAAGAACGGGTCCGCCGACCACTCGAGCCCTCGCCCCAGCGTGAACGGCGGCAGATCCATGGTCATGCCGTGCCCGCTGTGATCCATCCGCCGGCTCCTGATTCGTACTGGTTGCGCGCTGTCTGTCCGCACCAGACTAGAACCGCCCCCGGTCGTCGCTGCGACCGGGGGCGGTTCTCGCTGTCTGTCTCACCTACGGCTCAGAGCACGCACTCCGCCTCGGCGTACCGCTCGTCCGGAACCGTCTTGAGCGTCTCGACGGCCTCCGCGAGGGACACCATCACGATGTCCGTACCGCGCAGCGCCGTCATCTTGCCGAAGTCACCGCGGTGCGCGGCCTCCACGGCGTGCCAGCCGAACCGGGTGGCGAGCACCCGGTCGTACGCCGTCGGGGTTCCGCCGCGCTGGACGTGCCCGAGGATCACCGGACGGGCCTCCTTGCCGAGGCGCTCCTCCAGCTCGATGGAGAGCTGGCGGGCTATCCCGGCGAACCGCTCGTGCCCGTAGACGTCCTTGCCGCCCTCGTCGTACTCCATCGAGCCCTCGCGGGGCTTGGCGCCCTCGGCGGCGACGACGATGGCGAACCGCTTGCCCGCGTCGAAGCGTTCGCCGACCTTGGCCGCCAACTCCTCGATGTCGAAGGGGCGTTCCGGTACGACGATGGCGTGCGCGCCCGCCGCCATGCCGGAGTGCAGCGCGATCCAGCCGGTGTGGCGGCCCATGACCTCCACGATCAGCACCCGCTGGTGGGACTCGGCGGTGGTCTTCAGCCGGTCCAGTGCCTCGGTCGCGACTCCGACGGCTGTGTCGAAGCCGAAGGTCACGTCCGTGACGGCGATGTCGTTGTCGATGGTCTTCGGTACGCCGACGATCGGCAGGCCGCTGTCCGACAGGAGGCGGGCCGCCTTGAGGGTGCCCTCGCCGCCGATCGGGATGATCGCGTCGAGTCCGAGCTCCTCGACATGGCCCCTGGCCCGCTCCACACCGTCACGCAGATGGGCGGGCTGGACGCGGGAGGAGCCGAGCATGGTGCCGCCGCGAGCCAGGATGCCGCTCACCGCGTCGAGGTCGAGTTTGAGGTAGTCGCACTCCAGGAGGCCTTTCCAGCCGTCGCGGAAGCCGATGACCTCGTCGCCGTGGTCGACGACGGCACGGTGCACCACGGACCGGATGACGGCGTTCAGACCGGGGCAGTCGCCGCCGGACGTGAGGACACCAATGCGCATAGCCCGAAATACCTTCTCAACGTGGGCCGGGTCCGGACCACGCTGTCCGGCTCGATCCCCGCCACCCTACCGGCGGGAGGGGGCGGGGACACACGGGGCGTCCGCCTGCTGGACGACCCCGCACACGTGAGCGGAGGCCCTGTCAGACGGGCTGCGCGGCGGTGCCCGGAAGGGCTTGTGCGGTTGTGCTCAGGCGGGCTGCGTCGCGGCCGTGATGCGCTCGCCCCGCAGCGCCTCGTACCACCGGTCGTCGACCGGCGGCAGTGCGTTCACGTCGAGCGCCAGCTTCAGCAGCAGGTCCGCGATCTGCGGGTTGCGGGCGAGGACGGGCCCGTGCATGTACGTACCGAAGACGGTGTCGTTGTACGCGCCCTCGGTGCCGTCGCCGGTGCCGTTGCCCTTGCCGAGCCGCACGTTCGCGAAGGGGCGTGCGGTGGGGCCGAGATGGGTGACGCCCTGGTGGTTCTCGAAGCCGGTGAGCTGCGGGAGACCGAGGCGCGGGTCGATGTCCGCGAGCACGTCACCGACGCACCGCTCGCCCTCGCCGCGCACGGACGTCACGTCGAGCAGGCCGAGGCCCGGCTCGCGCTGCCCGAGGTCGTTGATGAACTCGTGGCCGAGGATCTGGTAGCCGGCGCACACCGAGAAGACGATCGCGCCGTTGCCGACCGCGCGGTGCAGACCGCCGTCGCGGCGCAGCCGCTCCGCCGCGAGCCGCTGCGG
This sequence comes from Streptomyces sp. NPDC088747, assembly GCF_044751025.1. NCBI lineage: Bacteria > Bacillati > Actinomycetota > Actinomycetes > Kitasatosporales > Streptomycetaceae > Streptomyces > Streptomyces sp. NPDC088747. The sequence continues at coordinate 721,201 of NZ_JBIVKZ010000001.1, read as the reverse complement.
CCGGTCCTCGCCTCCGCCGATCAGGTAGATGTCGCCGGAGGTCGGGATCGGCTGGTCGCTGCGTACGTCGAGACGGGCCACGTCGAGGCCGCGCTGACGGGCCCGGCGCTCCACGACCAGGGCGTTGCCCTGGTCGCCGTAGGTGCTCAGCAGGTCCGGGTAGATCCACACGAGACGCAGGCTGTTGTCACTCATCTTCTTCGTCCTTCGTGGCTCAGTTGCCGACACGACGCCTCAAGTCCTGGAAAGCGGTGTAGTTCGCGACGACCTCGATGCGTCCGGGCGGGGCCAGCTGTACGGCCTGGTCGAGGTTCTCGCAGACCTGGAACTGCTGGTTCGCCACCTCCAGACGTACGGCGAGGTCCAGCTTGCGATCGCCGAGAACGAAGATCGGGTGACCGGTGAGCTGTGTGTAGTCGACGTCCCACAGCCAGGACGTGTCGGTGCCGTCGGCGCCGCGCGCGTTCACCGAGAGGATGACCGGGGTCGGCGGCGGGTCGATCAGGGAGAACGTCTCCAGCCAGCCCGCGGGGTTCTTGGCGAGCAGCAGCCGCAGGTCGCGCTGCATGAACTGCACCACGTCGTAGCGGCCGGCCACCGCCTGCACCTGGTACATGCGCTCCAGGGCGACCTGCGGGGGCACGCCGAAGACGGCGGCGACGGCGGCCGAGGAGGCGGCGTTCGCCTTGTTGGCGCGGCCCGGCAGCTGGAGGTGGATCGGCCAGGCGGAGCCGTGCGGGTCCAGCACGTGGTCGCCGGTGAGCGCCCAGCTCGGGGTCGGACGGCGGAAGCCGCACTCGCCGCAGAACCAGTCGTCGCCGGGGCGCTGCATCACACCGCCGCAGGACGGGCAGGACCAGGCGTCGTCCTTCCACATCTGACCGGCCGCGACCCACACCACGTTGGGCGAGGAGGACGCGGCCCACACGACGAGCGGGTCGTCGGCGTTGGCGATCACGACGGCCTTGGAGCCGGCCAGGCCCTCGCGCCAGTGCTCGGCCATCATCCGGGTCTCCGCGGCCCGGTCGAGCTGGTCGCGCGAGAGGTTGAGCAGCGCGATGCACTTGGGGTCGGTGTCACGGGCGACACCGGAGAGGTACTTCTCGTCGACCTCGATGACCGCGTACCTGGCGTCCGAACCGCCGGCGAGCGCCGAGGTGATACCGGCCGGCATGTTCGCGCCGAGCGCGTTGGACACGACCGGGCCCGCGGCGCGCAGCGCCTCGGCGATCAGCCGGGTCGTGGTGGTCTTGCCGTTGGTGGCCGACACCAGGATGACGTCCAGGTGTGTGGCGAGCCGCGCGAGCAGGTCGGGGTCGAGTTTGAGTGCCACCCGGCCGCCGATCACCGATCCGCTGCCGCGTCCGGCGGCCCGCGAGACGGCCGCTGCCGCCTTGCCCGCCGTCACGGCCAGCTTGGCCCGCGGTGTCAGCGGGTCCGAGTTGCCTGACATCGTGTCCGATCCTCCTTGCGTACGCGCCGCGCCTCTGCCCCCGGCATCGTGTGGCCCTCAGCCTATCGAGATCCACTCACGTGCCCGAATCGCGGCACCGTGCCGGTGCCCGCGCGACATTCGCGCGCCTTCCAGGACCGTACCCTTGCGGCCATGCGACACGGCTTCATCCCGGGCTCCCGAGGGCGCGTCCGGCCCATCACCCTGCTCGGCGACCCCGTCCTGCACGCACCGTGCGCGGAGGTCACCGACTTCGGTCCCCAACTGGCCCGGCTGGTCGAGGACATGTTCGCGACGATGTACGCCGCTCAGGGCGTCGGCCTCGCCGCGAACCAGGTCGGCGAGTCCCTGCGGGTGTTCGTATACGACTGTCCCGACGGCGAGGACGTCCGTCACGTCGGTCATGTGGTGAACCCCCGTCTCGTCGAGGCGGACGGTGTCGTCCTGCGCGGTCCTGAGGGCTGTCTGTCCCTGCCGGGTCTGGAGGCGGGGACGGAGCGGTACGACCACGCGGTGGTCGAGGGGTTCACGGTGACCGGCGAGCCGGTGCGGGTGCACGGCACCGGCTGGTTCGCCCGCTGCCTCCAGCACGAGTGCGACCACCTCGACGGCAAGCTGTACGTGGACCGGCTCACCGGTTGGCGCCACCGCCGGGTGATGAGACAGGCGGCACGGGCGAACTGGCGCCGCTGAGCTGCGGGGGAGTGGCGCCACTCGGCGGTGACGACGCCGAAACCCCGGTGGGCGGTGCGGGCGGAGTCGTCGGGAACCGTGCGGGGCGAACCGCCGCTGCGGCCCGCCGTCAGAACCCCGGTCCGCCGACCTTGTCGCCCGCGGCGGCGAGCCGGCCCCAGAGGAGGTCGGCCAGGCTCCGTACCAACTCGGCGCGGGAGCAGGGTCGTTCGCCCATCCACCAGTCGCCGGCCGCGTGCATCATGCCGACGATGCCGTGCCCCCACACCCGGGCGAGCTGCTGGCTGCCGGGTCCGAGGTCCACCCGCTCCTCGATGACCTCGGCGAGTTCCTCGCCCATGCGGCGCAGCAGCGGAGCGGAGTGCCTGCCCACGTCGAACCCCGGGTCGCCCGGCTGGACGCCCTCGGTGGGATGCATCAGGAACCGGTAGACCTGAGGGTGCGCCTCGATGGCCGCCAAGTACGTGTCCAGCGTGGCCTCGACGCGTTCGCGGCGCCCGGCCGGCGCGTCGAGCGCGGCGCGCAGCGAACCGAGGAGGGCGTCCGTGTGCCGCTTGGCGAGGGCGGCGTAGAGTCCGCCCTTGTCGCCGAAGTGGCGATAGAGGATCGGCTTGGTGATCCCGGCCTCGGCGGCGATGGCGTTCATCGAGGCCCCTGGGCCGTCACGGAGCACCACTCTGTCGGCGGCCTCCAGCAGTTCCCGCCGACGGCGGTCGGCCGAGCTCTGCTGATCGGTCCGCTGTGTGGTGTCCATGGTTTCTCCCCACCCGTGCTGATTCGGTGACGCCTGCGCAAACTAACACCCACTGGCGCATGTGTATCGAACGGGCTGCCGAGCAGGGCTCGGGAGTTGACTTTTCCTACTGGTGAGTAACAGACTCCAGTTACCGCAAGTAACACTTTAGTGCACTGCTGGAGGGGTCATGGCCGAGTTCACGATGGAGCTCAACGACGATCAGAAGGAGGTGCGGGACTGGATCCACGGGTTCGCCGCGGATGTGATCCGCCCCGCGGCCGCCGAATGGGACGAGCGTGAAGAGACGCCGTGGCCGGTCATCCAGGAGGCCGCGAAGGTCGGCATCTACTCCCTGGACTTCTACGCGCAGCAGTACTTCGACCCCACCGGGCTCGGCATACCGATGGCCATGGAGGAACTGTTCTGGGGCGACGCGGGCATAGCCCTGTCGATCGTCGGCACCGGCCTCGCCGCCGTGGGCGTCCTCGCCAACGGCACCGAGGAGCAGATCGGCACCTGGATCCCCCAGATGTACGGCGATGCCAACGATGTCAAGGTCGCGGCCTTCTGCTCCTCCGAACCCGACGCCGGCTCCGACGTGGCCTCCATGCGTACCCGTGCCGTCTATGACGAGGCGAAGGACGAGTGGGTCCTCAACGGCACCAAGACCTGGGCGACCAACGGCGGCATAGCCAACGTCCACGTCGTGGTCGCGGTCGTGGACTCCGAGCTCGGCTCCAAGGGGCACGCCTCCTTCATCGTCCCGGCCGGCACCCCGGGTCTGTCCCAGGGACAGAAGTTCAAGAAGCACGGCATCCGCGCCTCGCACACCGCCGAGGTCGTCCTGGAGAACGCCCGCGTGCCCGGTTCCTGCCTGCTCGGCGGCAAGGAGAAGCTGGACGAGCGTCTGGCCCGCGCCCGTGAGCGCGCCAAGTCAGGCGGCGAGCGGGTGAAGAACGCGGCGATGGCCACGTTCGAGGCGTCCCGCCCGGCGGTCGGCGCCATGGCGGTGGGCACCGCGCGGGCCGCGTACGAGGTCGCCCTCGAATACGCCACCACGCGCGAGCAGTTCGGCCGCCCGATCATCGACAACCAGGGCGTCGCCTTCCAGCTCGCCGACATGCGTACGGCGATCGACGCGTCGCGTCTGCTGGTGTGGCGCGCGTCCTGGATGGCGGTCAACGGCAAGCCGTTCACCGCCGCCGAGGGCTCCATGTCGAAGCTGTTCGCCAGCGAGACCGCGAAGAAGGTCACCGGACAGGCCATCCAGATCCTCGGCGGCAACGGCTACACCCGGGAGTACCCGGTCGAGCGCATGCACCGCGACGCCGCGATCTACACGATCTTCGAGGGCACCAGCGAGATCCAGCGCCTGGTGATCGCCCGCACCCTGTCGGGGGTGCCGATCCGCTAGCGGACCCCCTCAGCGGTGCTTCAGCGGTGTCAGCTGCTCGATGTCGTACCTCGCCCGGAGTTCCTCGATCGCCGTGCGGTCCGGTGGGCCGCCGGCGCCGAGGATCTCCAGCAGCTCCTCGAAGTACCGCTCGTGGTCCGGCGGCGGAGACGCCTGGAAGAACATCTTCGCGGGCGTCTCGGTGGGGTTGGCGAACGCGTGCGGGCATCCCGGAGGTACGACGATGACCGTACCCGGGGTCGCCCGCACCACGCGGGTGCCCGAACTCGACTCCCACCGCTGCCAGTTGTCGGGTGTACGGATCCGCGGCTCGAAGGCGAGGACGTCCAGCTCGCCTTCGAGGACGTAGAACAACTCCTCGCTGCGCGTGTGCACATGAGCGCCCACGTCGAAGCCCGGAGGAACCACCACCTCGAAGGTGGACGCCATCCGCGAGTGCGAGCCCGTGACCTTGAACGTCACGTGCTGAGCGGGTGTCTGCACGACCCGACCGTGACCCGGCGGCACGAGCAGGCCCTCGGGCGCCGTCATCCGCCGTTCACCACGTCACGGGCAGGGCCTCGGGACCACGGATCAGCGCGCCCTTCCTGAAGGGAACCTGTTCCGGCGGCACCGCGAGCCGCAGCCCCGGCACCCGGTCGAGCAGCGCGTCGACGATCAGCTCGGACTCCAGCCTGGCGAGCATCCCGCCGGGGCAGTAGTGCGGGCCGAAGCCGAACGACACGTGCGGGTTCGGGTTGCGCGAGAAGTCGATCGTGTCCGGGTCCGGGAAGACCTTCGGGTCACGGTTGGCGGCCAGGTACGACACGTACACCGCGTCGCCCTCCCGGATCCGTACGCCCTTGATGTCGACGTCCTCCAGGGCGATCCGGGAGAGGCCGACGGCGCTGCGGTGCGGGATGTAGCGGAGCAGCTCGTCGATGGCCTGCGAGCGGATCGCCGGATCGGCACGGAGCTGTTCGGCAAGCTGGGGGCGGGTCAGCAGGATGTAGAGCATCTGCCCGCTGTTGTTGGTGACCGCCTCGCCGCCGATCTGGAGGAGCACCGCGAGGCCGACGGCCTCGTCCAGAGTGATCTCGTTCCGGCCCACGGCCGCGCCGAGCAGCGAACCGACGTCCTCGCCGGTGCTGCCGGCGCGCTCGCCGACGAGTTCCGCGAAGTACGCGCCCATCTCGTTCTTGGCCTTCTCGCTGACGTCGGCGCCGTGCGAGGAGGACAGGATCAGCTGGGTCCAGGTGTGCATGAGGTGCCGGTCGGCGGCCGGGACACCCATCAGCTCGCAGATGACGGCGATGGGGAACGGGCCCAGGACCGTCTCGGTCAGGTCGGCCGGCGGACCGGTTTCGAGCATCTCGTCGACGAGTTCGTCGAGCATCCGCCGGGCGCTGTCGCGCAGCCGCTCAACCCCGCGTGCCGTGAAGGCGGCGGCCACCGAGCGGCGCAACCGCGTGTGGTCGGGCGGGTCGAGGAATCCCACCGCTCCCGGGGAGGGGATGAAGTGCGGGGCGAGCCGGGTGACCTGCCGCCCCATGACCGCCTCACGGCTGAAGCGGGCGTCGTTCGTCACCATCCGGACGTCGTCGTACCGCGTCACCAGCCACGCCCAGCCGTCACCGTTGGGCAGCTGGATGCGGGTGACCGGGCCCTCGCGCATCAGCTCGGTCAGGACCGGGTCGAAGTCCACCCCGGTCAGGTTGAGCGCCGGCCAGTGCCGGACGGGAGGCAGGGCCTCGGTGATCACCTTCTCGGTCATCCAGGTCACGTCGTCTCGTTGGTTGCGTTGGTCCAGCGGCCCAGCGACATCTCGGCGGTGATACCGGGGCCGAAGCCCGCCAGCATTCCGCGAGCGGACTCCTCCGCGCCGCCCTCGTCGAACAGCCGGCGCAGCGCGTCCAGGACGACGGCACTGGCGATGTTCCCGTACTCGGTGAGGGTGGCCCGGCTGAAGCGGAAGGCCTCCGGCGGGACCTCCAGGTACTTGGTGAGGTCGTCCAGAATCCTGGGGCCGCCCGCGTGGATGATGTAGAAGTCCAGGTCGGAGGCGTTCCAGCCGTGCTGCCGTGCGAGGTTGTGGAGCGCGGGAGCGAGCGGCTCCATGGTGCCCGGCACCCGCTTGTCCAGCAGGAAGTGGAAGCCGGTGGCACGGACGTCGTACATGATCCAGTCCTCGGTCTTCGGGACCAGGTACGAGGCGTTGCGCTCAAGCCTGAGGCCGGTGCCGCCCTTGCCGCGGACGACCGCGGCGGCGATACCGTCGCCGAACAGTCCGTTGCAGAGCAGCGAGCCGACACCGAGGTCGGTGGGCTGGTAGCAGAGCGAGCAGAACTCGCAGGCGACGATCAGCGCGTTGGCCTCGGGGTAGGCCGTGCAGAAGTCGTGCGCCCGGTTGACCGCGGCGCCGCCGGCCGCGCAGCCCAGCTGGGCTATGGGTATCTGCCGGGTGTCGCTGCTGAAGTCCATCGCGTTGATCAGCCAGGCCGTCAGCGAGGGCATCATGAACCCGGTGCATGACACGTAGATGATCACGTCGATGTCGGTGGTGAGGAGCTCGGCGTCGTCCAGCGCCCGCTGCACGACAGCGGGGACCCTGGCCTTCGCCTCGTTGCCGTAGACCCTGTTGCGGTCCTCGAAGCCCGGGTGCTTCAGAGTCTCCTCGATGGGCTGCACGATGTGCCGGGTGAGCACGCCGGTGTTCTCGATCAGCCTGAGGGCGAGCGGGAGTTGAGGGTGGTCGGCGTGACGGGAGCGTGCCAGCTCCAGCGTCTCCTCCATTGTGATCACGTACTCGGGGACCGACACCGCGGGTCTGCACAAAGTCGCCATGAGGAAGCGCCTACTTTCGCCTTCCGGGAAACCGATCGTCGCCCGGCGCAAGGGTGGTTCACCCACGATCACCCGGGGGTGCGCGGATATCTCGTCGGATTACTCCAGATCGGGGACCCGCCCCTGAGCGAGTGCCCCTGGTCAGAGGCGCCCGGAGGCCGCGGAACCGAAGGGGCGCCCGGCTAACCGGACGGCCGCCGACCTGTGGAGAACGCGACGGGCTCGCGTCCGGCTCAGGGCCGTCGGGCGCCGCCCGCCGAGCGGCGCCCCCGCGCCGGCCGTCGTCCTCGCGGCAGCCGCGGAGGGTGTGGTGCCCGTGCCGGGCACCTACGGGGCTGGAAGGGCCGACGAGACTCGGGAGGCCGGGCATGAGTCGGACCGTCGGGCCCGGCCGGTTAGCAACGGCTCATCGCCCGACTCCGCGCTCGCACGGGTCGTCAACTTGACTGTGTGGCGCGGCTGTTGGGCGATGACAGCGGAGGCCGCGTGCCGCCCCTCGGCGCTTCGACGACAGGGCTCGCGGGTGTCATGGACCCCCTCGCGCGGAGCCGCGCCGCCGCGGACCGCCGCCCTCAGGCACCGACGGGGGAGTGCGGGCAGGGCCGGGCGCCGGACAGGTCGACGAGGTCGGGGCGCTCGGCGGGGCCGTCTGTCGCACGGCCGCGAGGTGAAGGTCCGGCACGCCCGGTGGGAGGCAGGCCGACGGCCCGGCCGGCCCCGCCGGCCGGGGGCTGGTCAGTCGGACGTCGTCCCGCTGCTGTGCGCGATGCAGGCCACGTCGATGCGGTCGGCGAGCTTGGCGAGTTCGATCGTGAGGGCCGCCACCGTGTCCTCGTCGAGCCCGTCCTGGCCGGCCTCCACCAGATGCAGCCACCGGCCGCCCACCGTGCGCAGCAGTTTGCTGACGTCGGCGGCCGCCACCTGCAACGTGCCGCGGTCGTCGACGATCAGAGGCAGGGTCACTTCGCGGTTCACAGGGGGGATCGTAACCGCGGAACGCTCACGCTCCGTGCCATACGGTGGTGATGTTGCAGAACTCGCGGATTCCGTGCCCCGACAGTTCACGCCCGTAGCCGGACCGCTTCACCCCGCCGAACGGGAAGGCGGGGTTCGACGCCGTCATCCCGTTGAAGAACACGCCGCCCGCCTCCAGGTCCCGTACGAACCGGTCCACCTCGGCCTCGTCACGCGTCCACACGTTCGAACTCAGTCCGAACGGCGTGTCGTTGGCGAGGGCCACCGCCTCGTCGAGGTCGGCCACCCGGTAGAGGGTGGCCACGGGGCCGAAGGCCTCCTCCTGGTGGATGCGCATCTCGGGAGTGATGTCCGCGAGGATCGTCGGCGCGTAGTACCAGCCGGGCCCCTCCGGACGCTCCCCGCCGCACAGGACCGTCGCGCCGGCCTCGACCGCGTCGTCGACCAGTTCCTCCAGGTCGTCGCGGCCCTGCTCGGTGGAGAGCGGCCCGACGTCCGTGGTCTCCTCCAGCGGGTCGCCGACCTTCAGGGCCTTCATGCCCGCGGTGAACCGCTCGGCGAAGGCGTCGAACACGTCCGTGTGCACGATGAACCGCTTGGCGGCGATGCACGACTGCCCGTTGTTCTGCACACGGGCCGTGACCGCGGTCTCGGCGGCCCGCTCGACGTCGGCGGACGACATGACGACGAACGGGTCGCTGCCGCCGAGCTCCAGCACCGTCTTCTTGATCTCGTCCCCGGCGACGGAGGCCACCGCCCGGCCCGCCGGTTCACTCCCCGTGAGGGTGGCCGCCTTGACCCGCGGGTCGCGCAGGATGTCCTCGACGGCGCCGGAACCGACGAGCAGCGTCTGGAAGCAGCCCTCGGGGTAGCCCGCGCGACGGAAGAGGTCCTCCAGGTAGAGGGCGGTCTGCGGCACGTTCGAGGCGTGCTTGAGCAGGCCCACGTTGCCGGCCATCAGGGCGGGCGCGGCGAACCGGATGACCTGCCAGAGCGGGAAGTTCCACGGCATGACGGCCAGCACCGGGCCCAGCGGGCGGTAGCGCACCAGCACCCGGGAGGCGCCGGAGTCCTTGGCGTCGGACGCGGCGGGCTCCTCGTCGGCGAGGAGCTCCTCGGCGTGGTCGGCGTACCAGTGCATCGTCTTCGCGCACTTCGCCGCCTCCGCGCGGGCCTGCCTGACCGGCTTGCCCATCTCGACGGTCATCACCCGGCCGATCTCGTCCTGATCCGCGTCCAGGAGGTCGGCGGCCCGGTGCAGGAGCCGCGCCCGCTCGGCGAAGGACGTGGTGCGATGGGTGTTGAACGCGGCCTCGGCGGTCGCGAGCCTGCGCTCGATCTCCTCGGCGCCGAGTGCGTCGTACGTCTTGAGCGTCTCGCCGTTCGCCGGGTTCACCGTGGCGATGGGCATGCCGACCTCCTGAAGCTCGCTGTTCCTCGACCCTCCCGCGCGGCGGGGTGCGGCGCAACGCGGAGGGTTCGCTCAAGAGCCGTCGCGGTCGGCGGCTCTCATCCCGTGTGCTCCGCCAGCCGGTCCAGAAACTCCGCCTGCGCCTTCACGATCAGCTCCCGTGCCCGGTCCGGTGCCAGCCACTCCACCCGGTCCAGCTCGGGGAACTCCTGTCTGCGGCCCGACTTCGGCGGCCACTCCATCTCGAAGGTGCCCGGGACCACGGTCGCCGGGTCGAGGTCCGCCTCCACCGCCCAGGCGGTGACGATCTTGCCGTTCGTCTGCCTGACCTCGCCCAGCGGCAGTGCCTCGCCGTCGGGCGGCGCGAGACCCAGCTCCTCCTGGAACTCGCGCCGCGCGGCGTCCCAGGCCGCCTCACCGGCCTCGTACTCACCCTTGGGCACGGTCCAGGCGCCGGCCTCGCGACGCGCGAAGAAGGGCCCGCCCATATGGCCGAGCAGCACCTCGAAACCCTCGTCCGTGCGCCGGAACAACAGCAGACCCGCGCTGCGCCTGGCGGTCGTCACGGTGTCACCTCGGGATGCGCGGCGAGCAGGGTCCCGACCGTGTCGGCCTCGGCCGGGGTCTTGTCCTCGCGGTAGCGCAGGACGCGGGCGAAGCGGAGGGTGACGCCGGCCGGGTAGCGGGTGGACCTCTGGAGACCGTCGTAGGCGATCTCGACGACGAGTTCGGGCCGTACGGTCACCACGTGCCCGTCGTCCTGAACGGCCAGCTCCCTCAGGTGCTCGGTCTGCCAGGTCAGCATGGCGTCCGTCATGCCCTTGAACGTCTTGCCCAGCATGACGAAGGACCCGTCCTCGGTCCGCGCGCCCAGATGCAGGTTGGACAGCTTCCCGGTGCGCCGCCCGTGCCCCCACTCGGCGGCGAGCACCACCAGGTCCAGGGTGTGTACGGGTTTGACCTTGAGCCAGGACGCGCCGCGCCGGCCGGCGCTGTAGGGAGCGTCCAGGGCCTTGCAGACGACGCCCTCGTGGCCGCGCGCGAGGGTGTCCGCGAGGAAACCCTCCGCCGCGGCGAGATCCTCGGGGCCCGCCACGAGCGTGCGCCGCACCCGCATCGGCTCGGGCACCAGCCTCGCCAGCTCCTCGTGCCGCTCGGTGAACGGCAGGTCCAGCAGGTCCCGCCCGTCGATGGACAGCGCGTCGAAGAAGACGGGGGAGACGGGCACGGCGGCGGCGGCCGTGGCCACGTCCACGCGTGAGCCCACCCGACCGGCGGTCTCCTGGAAGGAGCGTGGCCGCCCCTCCGCGTCCAGGGCGATGACCTCGCCGTCCAGGACGAACTCCGTCGGCTTCAACTCCAGTGCGGCGGCGGTCAGTTCCGGCAGCCGGTCGGTGATGTCGTCGAGGGTGCGGGTGTAGATCCGCACCTCGTCACCGTCGCGGTGGACCTGTACCCGGATGCCGTCGAGCTTCTCCTCGACCACGCAGGCGCCGAGCTTGCCGACCGCCTCGGAGACCGACGCGGCGCTGTGCGCCAGCATCGGCAGCACCGGGCGGCCGACGGTGAGCCGGAAGCCGTCCAGCGCCGCCGGACCTTCGGCGAGCAGCGCCCGCGCCACCGTCTGCAGCGACCCGGCGAGCATCACCGCCCGTCGTACGTCCGCCGCGGGCGCGTCGGTCGCCTGGGCGAGCCCCTCGGCCGCGACCGCGTCCAGCGCGCCCTGCCGCACCTCGCCGGTGAGGAGCCCGAACAGGAAGCGCTGCTCGTCCTCGGTGGCCGCCGCCATCAACTCGCTCACCAGGCGCGCTCGTTCGGCCTGCGACCCGGCGCCGGACACACCGCCGATCTCGGTGAGCCGGGCATCCACCTCGCGGACGGTCAGCGTCGGCTCCTCGGCGGGGGAGACGGGCGTACTGAGGATCTTCCAGCCGATGCCGAGGCGCCCCTGTGGGAGGCGGCCCGCCAGATACGGGATCACGATCGGCACGTCGTCCGGCCCGGCGTCCCGGAAGAGCCCGGCGAGCAGGGCGGTCTTCCGGGACCGCGCCGAGGTGGCGGCGACCTCCTGGGACACTTGGGCGAGCCGGCTCAACAGCATGCAGCCATGGTGCTACGGAGTCGGGCGCTCTACACCTGCGCGGGTGCGCGGCCTGCGTCCGTACGGCTCTGTCCGTGTTCGCCCCGGCGGGTGTCCTACGTCCGCGTGGCCGCGTCGAGGTCCGTGAAGAGCAGGTCCGCGTTGATCGTGGCGCCCGCCCGGTATCCGCCGCCGGCAGCGTTGATCACCTGCTCCGCGAACCCCATCGCGTTGCCGGCCGCCCAGACGCCGGGCACGGTCGTCTGCCCGGTCTCGTCGACCACGGGATACGCGCCGAAGGGGGTCTCCTTCAGCTCGGCTCCCAGGCGCTCCAGCAGACCGTTGCGCGGCACCGCGCGGGGCGCGACGAAGACCACGGCACGCTCGTGGACCGTGCCGTCCACGAGCCGCACCCCCGTGAGCCGGTCGTCCTGGACGACGAGCTCCGCGACCTCGCCGGGTACGACGGCGACCCCGGCCGTGGCGAGCCGGCGCAGGTCGTCATCGGTCAGCTCGGACTCGGCGACCGTGTGCAGGAACAGCGTCACGTCCTTCGACCACTGGCTGACGATCAGCGCCTGGTGCACGCTCAGGGGGGTCGTGGCCAGCACGCCGAACGTCTGGTCGCGCACCTCCCAGCCGTGGCAGTACGGGCAGTGCACGACATCCCGGCCGAACCGCTCGGCGACGCCGGGAACCGACGGCAGCTCGTCCGCCAGACCGGTGGCGAGGACCAGCCGCCGCGCGTGCGCGGTGCGCCCCCCGGCCAGGGTCACGTCGAACTCCCCGGCACCGTCGCGGACCACGTCCACCGCGCGGTCCCGGACCAGCTCCACGCCGTAGGCCTCGATCTCCCGCCGTCCCTCGGCGAGGAACTCCACGGGTGACATGCCGTCCCGGGTCAGATAGCCCTGCATGTGCGCGGCGGGCGCGTTGCGCGGCTCGCCCGCGTCGACGACCAGGGTGGAGCGCCGGGCGCGCCCCAGGACCAGCGCGGCCGACAGCCCTGCCGCGCCGCCGCCGATGACGATCGCTTCGTACCTCTCGGTCATGGTGACCACCTCCATGGAGAAGGTCCCTCGGAGAGGGCAGGATTGACAATTGGCTTTGCCGATTCTGCAATATGAGGATGAGCGATACCGATGCGAGCGACGGTGATGTGGGTGACGGCAACGTGAGCGGTGGCGATTCGAGCGGGGCGGAGGCGGGCGGCGACTCGGCGACGGACGAGGTGCTGGCCGAGGTCGGGCCGCGGCTGCGGCGGATCCGCAAGGAGCGGGGGGCGACGCTCGCCGGCCTGTCCGAGGTGACCGGTATCTCGGTGAGTACGCTGTCGCGCCTGGAGTCGGGGCTGCGCAGGCCCAGTCTGGAGCTGCTGCTGCCCATCGCCCGCGCCCACCAGGTGGCGCTGGACGAGCTGGTCGGAGCGCCGCCCGTCGACGACCCGCGGGTACGGGCGAAGCCGATCTCCATGCACGGCCGTACGTACTGGCCGCTCACCCGGCAGCCCGGCGGGCTCCAGGCCTACAAGGTGCTCGAACCCGTGCGCCGGATGGAGCCCGAACCGCGGACCCACGAAGGTTACGAATGGCTGTACGTGCTGGCCGGGCGGCTGCGGTTGGTTCTCGGCGAGCACGACGTGGTGCTGGGCCCGGGGGAGGCCGCGGAGTTCGACACCCGGGTTCCGCACTGGTTCGGGTCTACGGGCGAGGGGCCCGCGGAGTTCCTGAGCCTGTTCGGTCCGCAGGGCGAGCGGATGCACGTCAGGGCGCGGCCCACCCGGTCGTGACACGCGTGACTGTTCCCTGATCGGCAAGCGACCGCTTAGTATGCGATGGAGCCCGGTCAGACGAAGCAGTCCCGTGGAGGCCCCGCATGCAGGCATGGCAAGTGCACCAGAACGGTGAGCCGGGTGAGGTGATGCGCCTCGACGACCTGGAGCGGCCGGTGCCCGGCGAGGGGCAGGTCCTGCTCAGGGTGCGCGCGGCGAACATCAACTTCCCGGACGCGCTGATGTGCCGCGGTCTCTACCAGGTGAAGCCGCCGCTGCCGTTCACGCCCGGTGCGGAGATCTGCGGTGAGACGCAGGACGGCAGGCGCGTGCTCGCCAACCCCGCGCTGCCGTACGGCGGTTTCGCCGAGTACGCCGTCGCGGACGCCGGAGCCCTGCTGGCCGCGCCCGACTCCCTCGACGACGCCGAGGCGGCGGCCCTGCACATCGGCTACCAGACGGGCTGGTTCGCCCTGCACCGGCGCGCGGGCATCGAGGCGGGCGAGACCCTCCTCGTGCACGCGGCGGCCGGAGGTGTCGGCAGCGCCGCCGTGCAGCTCGGCAAGGCCGCGGGCGCCACGGTCATCGGCGTCGTGGGCGGCGCCGACAAGGCCGCCGTCGCCCGCGAGCTGGGCTGTGACGTCGTCGTCGACCGGCGGACGGAGAACGTCATCGGGGCCGTGAAGGAGGCGACCGGTGGCCGGGGCGCCGACGTGATCTACGACCCGGTGGGCGGTGACGCGTACACCCAGTCGACCAAGGTCGTCGCCTTCGAGGGCCGGATCGTCGTCGTGGGCTTCGCGAGCGGGACCATCCCCAGCGCGGCCCTGAACCACGCCCTCGTGAAGAACTACTCGATCCTCGGCCTCCATTGGGGCCTCTACAACACCAAGAACCCCAAGCTGGTCCAGCACTGCCACGAGCAGCTCACCGACCTGGCCGCGCGAGGCGCGATCAAGCCTCTGGTCAGCGAGCGCGTGCCGCTCGAAGGTGCCGCGGCGGCCGTGCAGCGGGTCGCCGACGGTGTCACGACGGGCCGCGTCGTCGTGGTCCCCACGCCCGGGAACGGAGCATCGGCATGACGGACGCCACCGAACTGCGCCGCCTCACACAGGAGTTGCTGGCCGCGCACCCGCCCCGCACGACGGACCGGACGGACTTCCTGAAGGCCCGCTTCGACGCCGGACTCGCCTGGGTGCACTACCCCGAGGGGCTCGGCGGACTCGGCGCCCCGCGCACCCTCCAGGCCGTGGTGGACGCCGAGTTGGAGGCCGCGGGCGCGCCCGACAACGACCCCCGCCGCATCGGTATCGGCCTCGGCATGGCCGCCCCGACGATCCTCGGGTTCGGCACGGAGGAGCAGAAGAGGCGGTTCCTGCGCCCGCTCTGGGTGGGGGAGGAGGTCTGGTGCCAGCTCTTCAGTGAGCCCGGCGCCGGGTCCGACCTCGCCGCGCTCGGCACCCGCGCCGTACGCGACGGCGACACCTGGGTGGTCAACGGGCAGAAGGTGTGGACGTCCAGCGCCCACGTGGCCCGCTGGGCGATCCTCATCGCCCGCACCGACCCGGACGCGCCCAAGCACCGCGGCATCACGTACTTCGTCTGTGACATGACCGACCCCGGCGTCGAGGTGCGGCCCCTGCGCCAGATCACCGGCGAGGCCGAGTTCAACGAGGTCTTCCTCACCGACGTGCGCATCCCCGACGCGCACCGCCTCGGCGAGATCGGCGACGGCTGGCGGGTCGCGCAGACCACGCTGATGAACGAGCGGGTCTCCATCGGCGGCATGCGCATCCCGCGCGAGGGCGGCATGATCGGCCCGGTCTCCAGGACCTGGCGCGAGCGCCCCGAACTGCGCACCCACGACCTCCACCAGCGGCTGCTGAAGCTGTGGGTCGAGGCCGAGGTCGCCCGGCTCACCGGCGAGCGGGTGCGCCAGCAGCTCGTCGCGGGCCAGCCGGGCCCCGAGGGTTCCGGACTGAAGCTCGCCTTCGCCCGCCTCAACCAGGAGATCAGCGGCCTGGAGGTCGAACTCCTCGGTGAGGAGGGCCTGTTGTACGACGACTGGACGATGCGCAGGCCGGAGCTGGTCGACTTCACGGGCCGTGACGCCGGATACCGCTACCTCCGTTCCAAGGGCAACAGCATCGAGGGCGGAACCAGCGAGGTCCTGCTGAACATCGTGGCCGAACGCGTACTCGGCCTGCCCTCCGAACCGCGCACCGACAAGGACGTCGCATGGAAGGATCTGGCGCGATGAGCGACCTGCTGTACTCGGAGGAGGAAGAGGCGCTGCGGTCCGCCCTCCGCGACCTGCTCGCCGACCACTGCGACGCGGCGGGCGTCATCGTGCGCACCGAGTCGGACGCGCCGCACGACCGCGAACTGTGGAAGGCGCTCTCCGAGGGCATGGGCCTCGCCGGTCTCCTGGTACCCGAGTCGCAGGGCGGCCAGGGTGCCACACACCGCGAAGTCGCCGTGGTCCTGGAGGAGTTGGGCCGAGCGGTCGCCCCGGTGCCCTATCTGACGAGCGCCGTCGTCGCCACGGAGGCACTGCTCGCCTGCGAGGGCGAGGAGGCCGCGAAGCTGCTGAGCGCACTGGCGTCCGGACGGACGGTGGGCGCGCTCACCGTCGCCCTGTCCGTGGCACCGGGCGGCGCCTACAAGTCCGTACGGTACGAAGACGGCGCCCTGCACGGAGAGTTGACCGGTGTCGCCGACGCGTCGGCGGCGGATGTCCTGCTGGTTCCGGCGACGGACGGGGAGCTGTACGCGGTGGACGCCGACGCGGTCACCGTCACGCCCCAGGTCTCCCTGGATCTCACCAGGCCGGTCGCCACGGTCGTCTTCGACGGGGCGCCGGCCCGCCGACTGGGCGCCGCAGGGCCGGCCGTACGACGGGGCCTGCGGGCCGGCGCCGGCCTCCTCGCCTCCGAGCAACTCGGGCTGGCCGACTGGTGCTTGACCGAGACGGTCCGCTACCTCAAGGACCGCAAGCAGTTCAACCGGCCCGTCGGCGGCTTCCAGGCGCTCAAGCACCGGCTCGCCCAGCTGTGGCTGGAAGTCGTGCACACCCGCGCCGCCGCCCGAAACGCCGCCGACGCGCTGGCAACCGGCAGCGAGGACGCCGACGTGGCGGTCGCCCTCGCGGCCTCGTACGCCGCGCCGGTCGCCGTCCACGCCGCCGAGGAGACCGTCCAACTGCACGGCGGTATCGGTATGACCTGGGAGCACCCCGCCCACCTGTACCTCAAACGCGCCAAGGCGGACTCCCTCGCCTACGGCACGGCGGGAGCCCACCGCGAGGCGCTGGCCGAACTGGTGAACCTCCAGGCCCCCTGACCCGAGCGTCGACTCCGAGCAGGCCCGCCCCCGGGAAGTCACTTCCCGGGGGCGGGCCTTCGCGCTGTCCTGCCCCGACACGCCCGTGCCCGTCGTGCGTCGCCCACCTGAACGCAGGGCCGACGAGGTGAACGAACGGCGGCAGTCCAGCCAACTCCCTTAACGGGACCGCCTCTTGGGTGCCGGAGGATCGCATACTCTCCCCAGTCCGACTTCGCTCGACCAGGGGACCTCGTGGTCCTTACGCCACTTCCAGGGAGGCAGACATGGCCCTCACCACCCGCCGCAGAGCCCTCACCACCCTTGGCGCCGCCCTCGCGGGCACCGTCGCGCTGCCCGCCACCTCCGCGTTCGCGGGCGACCGGAAACACCGTCCGCGCCCACTGTGGCGCGCACACGCGCACAACGACTACGACCACCCGCGCCCCCTCCTCGACGCCCTCGACCACCGCTTCGGCAGCGTCGAGGTCGACATCTACCTCGTCGGGGACCAACTCCTCGTCGCCCACGACCCCGTGGATTTCGACCCGTCCCGCACCATCGAGTCCCTCTACCTCGATCCCCTCGCCGCCCGTGTGAAGGCCAACCACGGCTCGGTGTACCGGGGTCACCACACGCCTCTGCAACTGCTGATCGACATCAAGACCGAGGGCTCCTCGACGTACCTCGAACTCGACCGCCACCTGCGCCGCTACAAGCACCTCTTCACCACCTACGCGCACGGCCGCGTGCGCCCCGGCGCGGTCACGGCCGTGATCTCCGGTGACCGTGCCGCCCGCGTCCCCATGGAGGCCCAGAGCGTGCGGCGCGCCTTCTATGACGGCCGGCTCGCCGACCTCGGCAGCGCGGCGCCCGCCTCCTTCGTGCCGCTGATCAGCGACAACTGGACGCTCAACTTCACCTGGCTGGGCAACGGCCCCTTCCCGGCCGCCGAGCGCGAGAAGCTGCGCGCGATCATCGCCGCCGCGCACTCCCGTCGGCAGAAGGTGCGGTTCTGGGCGACGCCCGATCTGGCGGGCCCGGCCCGTGACGCCCTGTGGAGCGAACTCCTCGCCGCCGACGTCGACTACTTCAACACCGACGACCTCGCGGGTCTCCAGGCGTTCCTCGACGCCCACTAGCCGACGGCGGCACCCGCACGAACGTCCGCTGAGCCGATCGCGGACACCACACGTTCGGAGTACACGTCAGCCGCACGGACGAACCCTCCGCTACGCGACACTTGCGCCCGAAAGCCGCGGTGTCGACGTGGCGGAGGAGGTTGACGATGGCCATTTCCATCTCTGTGGTGGTACTGCTCCTGATCCTCGCGGTGGTCTTCGTGCGCAACGGCGCGCTGAAGCTCTCGCACGCCGTGGTCTGTGTGCTGCTCGGGTTCTATCTGGCGAGCTCGAACGTGGCGCCCACCATTCACGAGGGGGTTACGGCGACGGCGAACGTCGTGAGCAGCCTCAAGCCCTGAGGGCGCCCAACGCGCCCTCACCGCCGGTGGGTCACGGGGCCGAGAAGACTCCGATGCCGTTCGGTACCGGGCGTTCGGCGCCGCCGCTGGGGTGGTTCACGACACCGACGGCGCTGGTCCCGGGCCGCTCGGCGACCATGGTGGTGGAGCCGCCGCCGTCCAGGCTGAAGGCGTCCTCGGAGCCCAACTGCTGCATCGTGGAGGCGACTTCGGCGATGGTGAGGCCGGTTCGGTACTGGGGGGCGCCGTCCAGGGCGAGGAGCAGCAGACGCCGCCCGCCGTCCGCGACGCCCACGGCGGTCCGTACGGCCGAGGTCCTGTTGTCGAGACCCGGCAGCGGCAGGCCGTCGTCGAGCACCGGATAACCGCCGACCGCGAAACGGTAGGGAACCCCGGAGGACCTCGCCACCAGACGGTGCCCCACCCGGACCGGCAGTCTCTCCGACAGCTTCCGCAACTGCTGGGCGCCCGCCTCGCGGCCCACCAGGACGGTCGTGCCGGCGGCGATCGGCCCGCTGCCGGGGGTGTCGGACCTCGACACGACCCGCCCCTTGCTGACCGCCACCTCGTAGGTGTCCGTGCTGCAGGGCGCGGCCCGGTCGGTGTCCGTACCGCAGGTGGCGCGGAGCCGGGAGACGCTGCCCCAGTCCGAGGTGAACGCGCCGATCGAACCCACCGGCAGCGCGTACTGGTTGAGCCCGCCGAGCGGCCACTTCCCCTCGTGGCTGCGGACGTAGCCGTCCAGCGCCAGGCCGTCCAGCCGGGCCCTGCGGTCGACGCCCACGCCCAGTACGTCCTGGGTGCTCGTCCCCGGCGGCAGCGCCGGTCCGAATCGCTGGCCGTCGGGTACCGCGGCCTTCAAGGTGTGCCCGCTCGCGATCGCCGGCCCCACACTGGCGCCGGTCGCCGCGACCCCGGGGTGCTGCTCCTCCGTGATGTTGAAGAAGTCGCCGTTCACGCCCGCGACGGCGCCCCGGGCGCCGGCCAACTGTGAGACGGGGGCCCGGGACGCGACGGCTCCGGGGTGGAGGAGGTCGACCCGCACCTTGGGGTCGCGCAGGTCGACGGTCAGCACATGCGCGTGCGCCGTACCGCTCGCGGCCGGGATGTCCAGCTCCGTGTACCGGACGCCGGCCGCGATCCGGACGCCCGCGGGCGCACCGCTCGCCGGTGCCGCCCCCACCAGGGCGGTCCCGGCCAGCGCGCCGCATGCCGCGGCCACCGTCAGTACAGCTCTGAAACGTCCGTTACGACGTGTCACCGTGCCCCCTGATGTCTCGTCAACTGTCGGAGAACCTCAGGGGAGTTCATCAGACAGCAGGTGGCCGGGGCAGTGGATGTCCGCCGACCACTCGGGAACGGATCAGAAAACGCACTCCTTCGGGTGCTTCCCCGAGCGGGAGCCGACGCCCGCGCAACGCGCCCTTCGGGCAACCGCTTACAGAGTGACGTAGGTCACTCTCGGCTCTTGTTGGTGCGTGGCCCCGCCTGTGTCACGCTTTGCCCAAGTCACTCCTGCCCGAAAATGCAGCAAGGCAGTAGAGAACTTCCGTCGAAGCTTGAGTCGACTCCGAGCCCCGGCCGACCAGGAGTCAGGGCTCGTCCCCCGATCCGGCCGGCGCATCCCACCGCCGTCGCCACGCGGCACTCCGAACTCCGCGGCGACAAAAGCCTGCTGACAGCCCTGTACATGCCGCGCGGCCATGATCGTCTCCGGCGGACGTACACGGTTCCGGCGCGTCCGGACGTGTCCGGCGCGGCCGTCCCAACTCGTCGGAACGCCAGGGTCGCCATCCGCGGACAGCGCTTGCCCACGACCCGTCCTCAGCCCGTATTCGAGCCGGACCACACCGGTCCCGGCCCCGATGCGGGCTTTTCGCGCGTCATCCCGACTCCTCTCACCGAGAAGCGCTTCGACGCGCGCGGAACACAGCACCAGCCAGGCCCGGAGAGTCGTGGACGCCTCGCGTCGCGCGATCCGGGCCCCTTCGAGGTCCCCCGAAGTACAGGAGGAACAGCATGACGAGCGAACAGCCGGCTCCGGACGGCGTACTACGGTTGATCAACGGTTACTGGGCCACCGGTGTCGTCGGCGCCGCGGCCAGTCACTCACTCTTCACCCATCTGGAGAACGGGGTGGGGACCGCCGCTGAGCTGGCCGAGCGCGCCGGGATCGCGGAGCGGGGCGCGCAGACACTTCTGGACGGCCTCCTCAGCGTGGGACTGGTCGCGCTGCACGAAGGCCGATACCGCAACACCCCCGAGGCGTCCCTCTACCTGGTCGACGACAGACCCGCCTCCCTCGGCCGCTTCGCCATCCTGAAGCTGAAGCACATGGCCGGCCTGTCCGCCCTGCCGGACGTGGTCCGGGCCGGGGGACCGGTGCGCGACGCGGCGAGCGAACTGGCCGACAACCCGCACTGGGAGGAGATCGTTCCGGCCATCGCCGCGCAGTCCGTCTCCGCCGCCGAGACGGCCGCCGAGGTGCTCGGACTGGCCGAGGCCGGTGCCGTGTCCATCCTCGACGTGGGCGGTGGTTCGGGTGTCTACTCCGGCATCTGGCTGGCGGCCAACCCGCAGGCCCGCGCGACCCAGCTCGACTGGGAGCCCATCAACGTGATCGCCCGCCGCCTGCTGGCGGAGCGCGGGGTGGCCGACCGGTTCACCACCATCGCCGGGGACTTCCACACCACCGACTTCGGCAAGGCGAAGTACGACATCGCCTTGTACTCCCACATCGCCCACCAGGAGTCGCCGGAGGAGAACGTCGCGGTCTTCGCCCGCTTCCGCGAGGCACTCAAGCCCGGCGGCGCCCTCGTGGTCTGCGACTACGTCGTCGACGACGACCGCGGTGGTCCCCCTCTCCCGCTCCTCTTCGCCGCGGAGATGCTGCTCAAGAGCAAGCAGGGGGGCACCTGGCGGCGGTCCGACTACCACGACTGGCTCGTCAAGGGCGGCTTCACGACCGTCTCGTTCCACGCCGCGCCGCCCGCCACCGTCATGATCGCCCGGTGAGCGGGCGATCATCGGCCGCGTAGCGGACAGCGGGACGAACGACGGGGTGAACGAACCTGCCCCGTACGGCACTTCGCCGAGTACGAGGATCCGCGCAACGCTCCGGCGAGCCTGAGGACACGGCCGCCGCTGTCGACCTTCCGGTCCTACGCCGACGTCGACGCATCCCCTCGGCGCCCTTTCGGGTGTCCGTCGAGTCCGCCGTGCGAGAGCCGGATGTGAGCAAAGCCCACCGGAACCAATCCACTGGAGCAGCCCATGCCGGGTACAACCGATGTCGCCGTCGATGTGGCGAGTGTCTACTCAGCCATCGAGAGATCGGCCGATCTGCTGGACGTGACCGCTTCACGCGAGGCCGTCTGGCCCGTCCTCACCGCTTTCGAGGAGGCGCTTCCGCAGGCGGTCATCGCCTTCAGGGTGGCCACCAACGCGCGGCACGAAGGAGATTTCGACGCTCGTTTCACTCTTCCCAAGGAGATCGACCCGTACGCCGTGGCCCTGTCCGAGGGCCTGATCGCGAAGACGGACCACCCCGTCGGCAGTCTGCTCGCGGACATCCAGGGGCTCTGTTCCATCGACAGCTACGGCGTCGACCTCGGAGTCCTCTCCGGATTCAAGAAGATCTGGCTGTATTTTCCGGCGGGGCAGCAGGAGAGCCTGTCGCGGCTGACGAGTCTGAAGTCGATGCCGCCGAGCCTGGCCGGGAACGGCGAGTTCTTCACCCGCTACGGCCTGGCCGAGAAAGCGGACGTGATCGGGATCGACTACCGCAGCCGAACGATGAACGTGTACTTCGCGGCGCCCGCGAAGTGCTTCGAGCGGGAAACCGTCCTGGCGATGCACCGCGACATCGGACTGCCGGAACCGAGCGAGGAGATGTTCAACTTCTGCGAGAACTCGTTCGGGATCTACACCACCCTGAACTGGGACTCCATGGAGATCGAGCGAATCTCCTACGGCGTTAAGACGGACGACCCGATGGACTTCTTCGCCCGGCTGGGAACCAAGGTCGAGCACTTCGTAAAGAACGTTCAGTACGGCGTCGGCGAGCCCAAGATGGTGTACGCCGCCGTGACGTCCAGCGGCGAGGAGTACTACAAACTCCAGTCCTACTACCGCTGGCGCTCCCGCAGCCGGTTGAACGCCGCTTACATCGCAGCTCGTGACAAGGAGTCGATGTAATGAATCGTGTCAATCCGGCAGCCGCACATTCGGGAGATCCGGACACACGGGACATTCCCGAGTTCCGGTTCAGTCGGATGGAGGACCTCTTACGCGGCCGTGCGCTTCGCCACCTGATGGTGGACGGCGTCGACGCGGTCTTCGTCCGGGACCCGGTCCTGGTACGCGCCATCCTGGTGAGCGAGAGCAAGAACTACGGAAAAGGTGAGCTCTTCCGGAAGGCCAGGACCCTCAGCAGGGTCGGCCTCTTCTCCGAGGACGAGATCATGCACCGGCACTACCGGCGCCTGGCGAATCCCTATGTGCGGTCGACACAGGTGGCCGAATACGTTCCGGACATGCGGGAAATCTCCAACGGCTTCACATCGGCGTGGCGCGCCGGTCAATCCGTGGACATCCAGTCCGAGATGTGCCGGATAACCTGCTCGATCGTCGTGCAGACACTCATGACCGGTCTGCCGTCGCAGACGTCGGAAGCGCTGAGCGAGAGCCTCTCCCGGCTGGCCTGGGAGATGATCAGGAAGCCGCTCTACGGGAAGGCGGCGGCCCGAGCGGCGCGGCCGGGCGGCGGAAAACGCCTGTCACAGGCGCGCAGGGAATTCGCGGATCTGCTCACGGTGTGCATCGCCGAGCTTCTGGATTCCCCCGAAACGAGGGCCGGGTACCTCTCGACACTCCTCTCGGACTCCGACGCCCAGGGAAACTCCCTCCTGACGGCACAGGAAGTGTGCGAAGAGGCCGTCATGATGCTGACCGCTGCCACGGTCACCACGGCTTCCGTCATGTCGTGGGCGCTGTACCTGGTCTCCACGGATCCGCTGGTGGAGAAACTGCTCGCCAATGACATGGCGCGGGGACTCAGTGGAAGCGCCGTGGACGACCATGACGCGTCCGGTTACACCCGGCGCTTCCTGATGGAGGTCCTGCGGCTCTATCCGCCGATATGGATCTCGTGTCGCCAGGCACTCTCGGATGTCGTGCTCGGCGACCACGCGCTCCCCGCGGGAACGAACCTGGTGTTCAGTTCGTATCTGCTGCACCGGGACCCCGAGCGTTTTGCGGATCCGAGCAGATTCGATCCCGACCGGTGGCTCTCCATCACTCTCGGCAATGTCGACGCCTCCTACATTCCCTTCGGCATCGGATCGAAGGGATGCATCGGGGAGACGTTCGCCTGGCGGCAGCTCGAGGTGATCCTGGAGTCGGTGATGCAGAAGTGGACTCTGGAGACCGACCCCGACCGCAAGGTCCGCACGGCGCCGGAGACCACGCTGCACCCTCGCCGGCTTCTCATGACTCCCCAGCCGCGGTAACCGGAGTTCACCCGCTTCGCGCGTCGCGCGCGGAACGTCCATTCAAGGGGAAACCTGTGTCCAATTCCGAAGCCGTACTCGCCCGGATGCGCGAGTACATGGTGGGACCCACGAGATTCATGAATCTCC
Source organism: Streptomyces sp. NPDC088747 (assembly GCF_044751025.1). NCBI lineage: Bacteria > Bacillati > Actinomycetota > Actinomycetes > Kitasatosporales > Streptomycetaceae > Streptomyces > Streptomyces sp. NPDC088747. Next base: position 697,402 of record NZ_JBIVKZ010000001.1, on the reverse strand, counting down.
ATGCCTGCTTCGAACTCGGCATCGTCGACGCACTGCGCAAGGAAGCGGGCCTGACCGCGACCGAGCTCGGCGCGCTCGTCGGCGCGAAACCCGACGCGGTGGAGCAGTTGCTGTACCTGCTGGTGAAGGAGGGCTTCGTCGCACTCGATGAGGAGAGCGGCGGCTACACCCTCGACGCGCTCGCGGACGTCGCCGAGGCTGACCTCCAGCGTGCGCTGACCTTCATGGGCATGATCAAGACAGGCATGCTGCGGCAGTTGTACTACCTACCCGAGAGCGTGTCGACCGGCAAGGTGGTCGGTCTGAAGGAGTTCTACGGTTTCGACGGCACGATGTTCGAGGCCGCGGCCGCGGTGCCGGAGGTGCGCGCGGCGTGGGGGCCGCTGGCCCAGAACGAGACCGCCAGCGTCTACCCCTGGTTCTTCCGCAGCTTCGACATCCCGGACGGCGCACGGGTCCTCGACGTGCTGGGCGGTACCGGGCTCGGCGCGATCATGACGTGTCAGCTGAAGGGATCGCCCGGTCTACGGGTGACGACCTTCGACAAACCCGCCCTGGAAGCCGAGTGTGTGAAGAACTTCGAGGCGCGCGGAGTGGCGGAGCAGTGCTCGTTCGTCGGGGGCCAGGTCCTGGAGTCCCTCCCGGAGGGCTTCGACGTCCTGCTCCTCAAGCACTTCGTGGACATGTACGACAAGGACGACGTCCTCACCATCCTCAGGAACGCCCACCGGGCGCTGGAGCCCGGCGGGCAGATCGTCGTCCTCGCCGCCGTGTACCCGGAGGACATCGGGGACGCCGACGACTACCAGGTCGACTTCTTCCCGTCGTACATCCTCGGCTGCGTCATGGGACGCGGCGGCCTCCAGAAGGTTTCCACCTACCGCGGTTGGCTGGAGGAATGCGGGTTCGAGGTCACGAAGGTGAGCGCCAAGGAACCCGCCGACATCCCGCCCGACGCCATCATCAACCGGGTCGTCATCAGCGCGACGAAGCCGAACTGAGCTGTCCGGAGCATCGGTTGGGGCCGGCACCGGTGTTCGTCGCCAGACTGTGCCGGTGCGCCGGCCGGGCGCGGGTCAACCAGCCCTCCAGGGCCGGAGTTTGTCGGGGTTGAGGACCGCCCAGATCCGCCTGACGCGGTTGTCCTCGACGTCGAAGGCCAGCACCGACACGGATACTCCGTCCAGTTGGGCGACCAGGCCCGGCCGGCCGTTCACCGTGCTCTCCAGGAGCGTCATCTCGGGCACGGCGTCCATTCGGCCCGCGAAGAAGTGAGCGACCGGCTCGGCACCCTCGACCGGGTGGAGCGCGGCCGGTACGAGTCCGCCGCCGTCGCCGGTGGCTGTGGCGTCGGGGGCGAGCAGGCCGATGAGCGCGTTGATGTCCTTCGCCTCCCAGGCCCGCTTGAAAGACCTGACGACGTCGGCGTGCCGGGCGGCCGGGGCGTCGGCGGACTGCGAGGCCCGTAAGCGGCGACGGGCCGATGACGCCAGTTGCCGGCATGCCGTCGGCGTCCGGCCGAGGATCGGGGCCACCTCGTTGAAGGAGTAGCGGAAGACGTCGTGCAGGATGAACGCCACGCGCTCGGCCGGGGTCATCAGATCCAGCACGACGAGGAAGGCCATGTTGACCGACTCGTCGAGGGTCACGCGGTCGGCCGGGTCGGACGGGATGCTGCCGCCCCACCGTCCGCTGATCCACTCCGTGGCCGCGGGCAGGGGCTCCGGTACCCAGGAGCCCACGTAGCGCTCCCGCCTGACCTGTGCCGAGCCGAGCAGGTCGAGGCAGATGCGGCTCGCGACGGTCGTCAGCCAGCCGCCGGGGGAGTCGACGGCCTCCCGCCGCTGCGCCGACATGGCGTACCAGCGGGTGTAGGTCTCCTGTACGACGTCCTCGGCCTCGGTCAGCGAGCCGAGGAGGCGGTACGTGAGATTGATCAGCCGTTTCCGCTCGCTCATGATCACGCTCAGGCTCGGGTCGGGCCGGTCGTTCTCGGGCCCGGTCGCGTCGGTCATGATCCCGCAGACTCCCTAGGTCGCTGTGTCCCTGCCGGGCCCGACGAGACATCGCGGTGAATCGTGAGGCCGGGTCGGCACCTCACATTTCGTGGGGCTGCGTCGTCATACCTCATGAACAGAACACTATCCACGTGATCCACATGATCAACGTACTCAGGGAAGAGGTCCGATGTCGGAATCAGTGAACGTCTCGATCATCTACTACAGCGCGACAGGCACCGTGCATGCCTTGGCCCAGGCGGCAGTTGAGGGCGCCGAGAAGACCGGCGCGCAGGTGCGACTGCGCAAGGTGGCGGAAACGGTCCCGCAGGAGGTGATCAACACCAGGGAGGAATGGGCTCAGCACGTACGGGACACGGCTGATGTCGCCCTGGCGACCCTCGACGACGTGGACTGGGCCGACGTGGTGCTGTTCGGTACCCCCACCCGGTTCGGCAACCCGGCGAGCCAGCTGCGGGCGTTCGTGGAGACCACCGGACCCCTGTGGTTCCAGGGCAAGTTGGTGGACAAGGTGTACTCCGCCTTCACCTCCTCCAGCACCCCGCACGGTGGCCAGGAATCCACCATCCTGGCGCTGGCGAACACGTTTTACCACTGGGGCGGCATCATCGTGCCGCCCGGCTACACCGACCCGGTCAAGGAGCAGCAGGGCAACCCCTACGGCACCTCCCACGTGGCCGGTACCGGTGCGCCGGGTGAGACCGCTCTGGGCGCGGCCCGCCACCAGGCGCGCCGCGCCGTCGAGATCGCCGCCGCGCTCAAGGCCGGTCGCGGCGCCTGATTCGGTCACACCGGCACAGCCCGCCTCGCCGCCGTCGATCACCATCGGCGGCGGCGAGTTCGGGGGCCGGCCGCTGTCCGGGACGCCGTAACTGGCCCAGCTGCTGGGGGAGTTCGACTGGCGTCCCGCGACGGCTGAGTGCGCGTCACCCCCCTCTTTCGCAACTCTTCTGCCGTGCGGAGAAAGTCCGTTGGCGGAGCGCCGGGGTCGCACAGGGTCTTGCCCGGGCGCATGGAGGCGCGCGACCGGAGCGCGATGTGCGCCCTGTCGGCGTACGACTGTATGCCGGTACAATCAACGGGTGCTTTGAGTGCTGAGGTGATCCTTCAGAGCGGATGTCGGAGCGGCCCGGGGGAGGGCTTCCGGCCGCTCGACGGCAGCAGAAGCGGAGCGGCGGCGCCGTTCCGGTGGGAGGGGTCCCTGATGCTCACCGATCGATCGCACAGACGTCTGTGGCGGAGGGTCCGCACCCTCTCGGAGGGGCTCGAACTGCCCGATCCCTTCGACGCCGAGACCTTCCTCGCCCTCCTGGCCGAACGTCGAGGCCGCCCGATCGAGATCCTGCCGGTCGCGGTGGACGCCGGGGTCCCCTGCGGTCTGCTGGTGACGACCGACCACGCCGACTACATCCTGTGCACCCCGGGGACCAGCGCACTGCACCGGCAGCACATCCTCGTCCACGAGGCGGCCCACCTGCTCTGCGGGCACGACCGGTCGCCCGCCCCCGAGACACCGGGCGTACGGGCACTGCTGCCCGGACTCTCCCCCGACCTGGTGCGCCGGGTCCTGGGCCGCACCGTGTACGCCGAGCCCGCCGAGCAGGAGGCGGAACTGCTCGCCTCGCTCATCCTGCACCGCGTATTGAGGGAGAGCCCCGTGCCGGGACGGGACGACGGAAGGGCCGGAACCCTCGTCGGGGCACCCTCCCGCCGCTCCGAGCGGCCACGTGTCTGACCTGCTCGCGTACCTCCCGGCCGTCGCCGCGCTGTGGCTGGGCTGCTACGAACTGCGTCTGCTGCGCACCGGAAGCGACTCGCCCTTCGCCGTGCGCTGCCTGTGCCGCTTCGGATTCTGCATGGCCGCGGCGATGACCCTGCTGGCCGCTCCGACGACGTACCTGGAGGGGGTGTGGCCGGGGTTCCCGCGGCTGACCCATCTCCTGGGCCGCGAGATGGAGATGGCCGCCCTCGCCTTTCTCCCGCTGGCCGTCATCGAGATCGGCCTTCCCCGGCCCCGACTGCTGACCGGACGGCTGCACATCGGCGTCACCCTCTCGGCCATCGCGCTGTGCGCGGTGCTGTTCCTCTCCTCCGGCGTACGCACCCGACACGGTTCCCTTCTCGCGGACGGGACCGGAGCCGTGCTCCTCGCCTCCTGCGACACGGTCTTCACCGGCTACAGCCTGTGGTGCCTGGCCGTGTTCCTGGTCCCGGTGCACCGGTTCGCCCGGGGACTGGTCCCGGGCGCGCTGCGCACGGGCCTGCGGCTGATCACGGCCAGTCTCACGGTGGGCCTCGTCTGGGCTCTGTGGGGTGTCTCGTCGATCGTCACGATGGCCGTGGACCACCGGCAGGGCGCCGGGCTCGACCCGGTGGGCCGGGTGCTCGGGCTCTGCTGTCTGGTGCTGGGCGTCCTGGGCGGCACCGCCGCGAGCTGGCTGTCCGTCACCACCACGGCCGGGCGGCGGTTACGGGCGTACCGGACCTACCGTGCGCTGGAGCCGCTGTGGTCGGCGCTGCGTGCCGTATCACCCGGGACGGCCCTGGACCTGGGCTGGCCGTCGGTGCGCCTGTTCTCCCTGCACCGCTCCGAGTTCGCCCTCTACCGCCGGGTGATCGAGATCCGGGACGGCTATCTGGAACTCCGCTCCTTCGTTCCGCCCGACGCCCGCGCGCTGTCAGCAGCGGCGCTGGACCGGTTCCCCGTGCCGCCCGCGGGCCGCGCGGCGATGGCCGAGGCCGCCGTCATCGCCGCCGCGCTGGAGTCCGCCAGGCTCGGTTCCGGTGGCTCGGGCGCTCCACGTGACGCGGGTGGTCCCGGTGTCGCGGGTGGCTCTGGTGACGCCGGTGACGCCGGTGATCAGGATGTCGTGCTCGCGTACCCGGCCGACTGCTCGGTCGAGGAGGAGGCGGCGTGGCTGGTCCAGGTGGCCGAGGCCTTCACCGTGGCCGGGCTGGTGGAGCACATGCGGCACCGGGTGACGCGCTAGGCGTATTGCCCGGTCGGGACGGTGAGGCCGGACCCGTGAGGTCGGACCCGTGAGGTCGGACCCGTGAGGTCGGACCCGTGAGGCCGGGATCGGTCTAGGACGGGATGAGTGTCGGCCCGGACAGGGTGGAGGCGGACGGGGGAAGGGCCGTGCGGAGGAACAGGGGCTGGTCCGGTGACGGGCGCAGGCCGGAGTGGTGCATCCAGCCCGCTATCTCCACACGGGAGGAACAGCCCAGCTTCTTCATCGTGTCCCGGATGTGGTTGACCACGGTCCACTCCGAGATCGCCAGGCGGTGGGCGATCTGACGGTTGCTCAGGCCGGCCGCCACCAGGCGCGAGACTTCGGTCTGTCGCGGCGTCAGCGGCCCGATACGGGTACGGGTGTCCGGGGGCAACGGCTCCGCGGGCGTGGCGACGGGAACGGCGTGTGCCGGGACGAGGGAGGCCAGGAGGTCCGGCAGCGATGCCCTGCTGCCCTCGACCAGGGCACGGGCGAAGACTGCCTCGCCCAGTAACTCCCGTACCGGCTCCTCCAGTCGGGCCATGGCGAAGTCGGGCGTGCCCGCGTCCTCCGGGAACGCGCCGCGCCAGGTGTGGAAGGCCCCCAGGCCGCGGGCGGTGCCGATGGCGCGTTCGACGACGTCGGGCAGGGCGGGGCTGCCCAGCGTGGTGGCGATGGCGCCGAGGACGGCCGTCGGGCCCAGGGCGCGCAGGGCCGACAGGGCCCGCTCGCAGTAGTGCGCCGTGGCCTGCGCGCGTCCCTCCGCGGCCGCGAAGACGGCCAGGTGGAGCAGGGCGGCACCGGCGACGAGCGTGTCGCGCCCCTGCTGGGCCGCGGCCAGCACCTCAAGCGCGGTGGCCGCCGCGGCCACCGTGTCGCCGAGACGGAACTTTGCGAGTGCGGCCTCCAGCGACACGTAACGGGCCTCGTGGCGGTCGCCGTCGGACCGGTGCCGGCCGGCCGCCCCGACGAGCAGGGCGGCGCCGCGGCCGGGGTCGGCGGCAAGGACGCACAGCGCCCGCAGCCGCGTCACCCGCGCGGACAGCCCGGCGGCCTGGGCGGCATCCGCCGTGATCCGGTCCAGCAGGTCCGTGGCGGCCTCGGGTTGGCCCGCCAGGATGCCGGCTTCGGCGAGCAGCAGGTCGGTGCGGATCCGGTCGCGGTGGCCGGCCGGATTCCACGACGGGTCCGGGAGAGGGCGCCCCTCGGCCCAGGTGCTCCAGCCGCCCGTGACCCGCCAGTAGACCCGGATGCCGTCGACGAGGTCGAGCGCCTCGCCGGTACGCCCGTGGCGGAGCAGCGTCTCCAGTGCCGTACGGAGGTTGCGTTCCTCGCTCCAGAAGGCGATCAGGCCCGAACGCTGGTGCCCCGAGACGATCCGGTCGGCGGCGGCACGGGCCAGGTCCGCGTAGTAGCGGGCGTGCGCCAGCCGGGCCGCGGTGTCCTCGGGCGGCGGGAGACGGCGCGCGGGTCCGTCCGGAGGCAGCCGCAGCCGGAACCTGGCCGTGCCGTCCAGGCGGCCGGACGGCAGGGTGGAGGCGGTGAGCAGATGGCCGCGCAGCAGGGTCTCCAGCGCCGAGGAGAACTCCTCCGGCCCGGTGGCCGTGATGTGGCGCAGCGCCTCCGGGCCGAAGCCGCCGCTGAACACCTGGCAGTGCGTCAGCAGCCTGGTCGGGGCCTCGTCGGTGGTCCAGGGATGGGCGTCGCGCGGATCGCCGCCCGGTGCCGCGGAGGGGGTGCCGTCCTCGGCGGGGGCCGAGTGCGGAACCGCGTGCGGGACCGGGTGCGGGACGGTCCGGTCGCCCAGCGAGGCCCACGCCACCTCGGGGCTCTCCAGCGCGGCGACCCGCGCGGTGCGGCAAAGCGCGCCCGGGTTGCCGCCCACCTCGACGCAGGTCCGGGCGATGACCTGCTGATTGTGCAGTTGGAGGGAGAAGGCGGGGTTGATCGTGCGCAGGCAGGCGAGGTACAGCTGCACCGAGGGAACGCGCGCCAGTGCGCCGAGATCCAGCGCCGAGCAGTCGAGCGGCACGGGCAACGGGTCCACCGGAAAGGGGACGAGGCCGTGGGCCGCGGGGGCCTGGCGGGCCGTACCGAGGACCACGACGGACGCGACCGCGCAGGCCCGCAGCAGCGAGTAGTGGTCCGAGCGGTCGAGATCGTCGACGAGCAGGAGCGGCCGGACTCCTCCCGCGTTCCCGTCGGCGGTGAGGAGGGCGAGCGCGCTGTCTGTGCCGTTCGAACTGTCTGTGCTGTTCGTGCTGTTCGTGGAGGGTTCGGCCGAGGCCTCCACCCGCACGGCGGTGGCGCCGGTCGACGCGCAGTACGCGGCGGCGGTCTCGGCCGCTAGCCGCGATTTGCCCGCGCCGGGGACGCCGGTCAGCAGTACTCCGGGGACGGACGGATCCGCCAACAGCGCCGACAGCGCGGCGACTTCGCCGTCCCGTCCGACCATGTCGGCGGGGAACGCGATGGGCGGGCGTGGAGCGGACGGGCGGGAGTTCTTCACAGGTGAGGGCACGGGGATCGTCAAGGACGGCTCCGGGGGGTGGACCCAGGCGGGAGGGGGCAGCCAGGCGGTTCAGCTGAGATGAACGACCATTTCGCGGTTTTCATATCCGTTGACAGCCTCAGCATGGCTGCCGATTCCAGGGGTGTCAACTACGATGAAAATCAACGGACTTGCTTTCACCTGTGCGGGTAGGCGTACTGGAGGGCGGCGACAGAAGGAGGTAGGCGGTGGCCGACACGGAACCCACGCCATCGTCACTGAGCCGGAAGATCGACGGACTCCTCCGGCTCGCCCGCAGGCCCGACGGTCTGCCGTTCAGCAACGAGGAGGTCGCCGCGGCGTGCCGGGAGGCCACCGGGGTGTCCTTCTCGACCACGTACCTGTGGCAGTTGCGTACGGGGCGCAGGAACAACCCGACCAAGCGCCATCTGGAAGCCCTGGCCGACTACTTCGAGGTCCCCGTCGCCTACTTCTTCGACGACGAGCACGGTGCGAAGATCGCCGCGGAGATCGAACTCCTCGGCGCCCTGCGGGATGCCGGGGTGCGCAGCGTGGCACTGCGCGCCGTGGGACTCTCCTCCGAGGCGCTCGGCACCGTCAGCGACCTCATCGACGTGATCGCCGTCCGTGAGGCGGCCGCCCGGCGCGCCCGGGAGGCGCCCGAGGCCCCGCCCGCGCCGGCTGACCTGCCCGCTCCGGATGACCTGCCTACGGCGGATGACCTGCCCACGGCCGAACCCGGCGACGACCGGGCCTGAGGGGCGACCGGGCCTTAGGGACGGTCGTACGCGCGGTCAGTGCGGCCGCTCGGCGGGTCGACGCAGGAAGAAGCCCGCGACGGAGCCCCGGACGCGGTCCCCGGCATGCGGCTCCACCTTCTTGATCATGTGCGGTACGCCCGAGCGCAGGACGACCAGCCGGTTGGGGCGCGGGGCCACGAAGTGTCCGACCCGCGAGGTGAGGTGGTCGTTCTGGTCGGCGGGCCGCGCCCCGGGCGTCCCGCCGGAGACGAGCAGTTCGGCGCCCCAGGACGCCTGCCACTCGGGGTGCGCGTACAGCACGAACGAGGCGGCCCGGTCGCCGGAGTCGTCGTGCCAGGCGAGTCCGGAGCCCTGCGGATAGAGGAACGAGCGGCAGGTGAAGGCGTGCCAGTCCGTTCCGAACCGCCCGGTCCACGGCTCGATGCGGGTTGCCTCCTCGGTCAGTTGCTTCACCACGGCGTCGGTGGCCCCGCCGGACGGGTGCAGGGCATGGTCGGCGAAGCGTCCCGTGAAGTGCCCTTCCGGGTCGTTCAGCGTGCCGGGCCCGCTGAGGGGGCTGCCGTCCAGCAGTCCGTAGACCTTGTTCCACGACCCGTCCCGGCGGCCGTGCACGAAGTGGTAGTCCTCGGTGCGCAGTTGCTCCCACAGCGAGGCCGCGGCCCCGGGGGCGAGGAAGTCGTCGAAGACGGCGAAGTCGTCCGTGCTCCAGGTGAGTTCCATGGTGTCCTCCGTGGATGGGGAAGGCGGTACGTCAGGGAGGGGCGGGGTACGAAGGCGGGGCGGGCCCGGTCAGGCGGTGGCGGTCTGGAGACCCCCGGCGCCCACCGGGGCGGATGGCTCGCTGCCCGGGGGGACGGGTCGCTCGCTCCCCACCGAAGCGAGTGACTCGCCGGCCTCCGGCGCGAGTGGCTGGCTGCCCACCGGCGCGAGTGGCTGGCTGCCCACCGGGGCGGGTGGCCGGGTGCCCGCTTCCTGGAGCAGCCGCCGCGTCATGCCCGCCGCCCGTCTGTCGCCCGAGTCCAGCACCAGCCGCAGCATCTCGGCGGCGGGCCCTGAACGCCCGTTCGCGAGATGCACGGTGGCCACGTTGAGGGGGCGCAGCCAGTCCGGCTGCCGGGCCTCCTTCACCGGCCCCTCGTCGATGAAGGTCACTCCGGGGCAGTCGGACAGGCGGTCGGCGAGGTAGGCCGCCAGCTCCCGGGGCGGCATGGGCTCGCAGTACACCAGCGGGGTCAGCAGGTCGGCCGCGGGGACCGTGCGGGGTCCGTCGGCGCCGGTCTTGGCGAGCGGCCCGCCGGCCCGGTACAGGTGCCGGGGGTCCAGGGGTGTGCGGGCCAGCGGGGTGTGCGGGTAGACCCGCAGCCCGCAGGAGTAGCCCACGGACACGCCCCGGTCGGCGAGGCGGCGGATGTGACGGATCGCGTTCTCCAGGGTTTCCGCCGTCTCGCCGGGCTGGCCGAACAACACTCCGATCTGCACGTCCATCCACTCCGGCCGACGGCGCAGCAGCAGACCGAAGGTGTCCTCGACGTCGGACATCCGGTAGTTCTTGCGGTGCCCGCGCAGCATCCGGTCGTCGAAGGCGTCCACCGAGAAACTCGGACGCACGCAGCGGGACCGGATCAAGGCGTCCATCAGCCGCCCGGAGAACGGCCTGACGTTGAAGTAGCCGTGCCAGCTGATCTTTTCGCCGTGACGGCTCCCGGCCAGTGCCTCGCACACCTCGGTCAGCGCCCCTTCGTAGGGCAGGTTGACCTCCGGGGCGGCCAGGTGGAAGTGGGTCAGCCCGTACCTCTCGACGTAGTGCTCCGCCTCGGCGGCGACCGCGTGGGCGGGGCGCGCGTCCACCTTGCCGACGTTCAGCGGATCGACGCAGTACGAGCAGCGCAGCGGGCAGCCGGCGTGACTGCGCAGCGCGGTGGGGATGCCACGGGCCTTGGCGAACAGCACGTACTCCGGTGCGATCCGCGGCAGCGCGGTGGTGGGCCGGGACACCACGTCGGGCCGCGGTCGCCGGCCGGGTCCCAGGACCCCGTCGGCGGTGCGAACCAGCCCGCCGGGGAGCGTGGACAACGTCTCGGCGACCACTCGCCGTACGCCCCGGGCGCCGCCGTCCGCGACCACGCGCGCCAGCAGGGCCGTGAACGCGGCCTCACCGGGACCGGCGAGGCCGAGGTCCAGGCCGAGCCGGTCCATCACCTCCACCGGGCAGGAGGTGAACGCCGCGCCGCCCGCCACCACCGGCAGCCCCGGGTCCCAGGCGCGCAGCGTCGTGGTCAACTCGGCGATCGGCGCCAGGTAGTCGACCACGTCGATCCACCGTCCGTCCGCGCCGGGCGCCGTGTCGCAGGCGACCACGGCGTTGTCGATGTTGCGGATCGACATGGCGACGAGGTCGGGCCGAGTCCGGTCGAGCACCTCGGTCAACAGCCCCGTGTGGTCCAGCGATTCAAGAAACGGGTTGCACACGAACACCTCGACCGGCAGTCCGCTCTCAGCGACCGCGGCCCGCAGGATCTCCAGGCCGTACGGCCCGACCGGCAGAACCTGATGAGGGTTGGCGTAGAGCAGGAGAACACGCACAGGGCGGCTGCTTTCTCGGAGTTCGCTCACGGGGTGACAAGTCGTTTGGTGGGGCCAGGAGTTCACTCACGGAGGACGGTCATCCGGGTGGGGCGGCGGTGCGTACGACTAGCGGGTTGCTGGAGGATCGCCGCGGGTGATCGAGTGGCGCCGGTGCGTGCTCTCGGCTTGCCCGGGCGCAGATCTCCGTACGGGACGGCCTGGGGTCTGTGTTCGGTGCGGCGAGTGGGGGTGCCCTGGCCGGGGGTCGGGGTGGGGAAGCGCTGGGTCTCGCGGCGTCCGCTGATCTGTGTGCGGGTGGGACCTGGGGTCTGCGCTCGGTGCGGCGAGGGGTTGCGCGGTCGGAGGCTGGGGTGGGGAGGCGTCGGGTGTCGCGGCGTCCGTTGATCTGTGTGCGGGTGGGACCTGGGGTCTGCGCTCGGTGCGGCGAGGGGTTGCGCGGTCGGAGGCTGGGGTGGGGAGGCGTCGGGTGTCGGGGCGTTCGCTGATCTGCGTACGGGACGGATCCGGGTCTGTGGGCTCAGCGGTGAGGGGGTTGCCCCGCACTGAGGCTGGGGCGGGGGAGTCCCCGGTGTCGCGGCGTCGCGGGGGTCCATCGGAAGCACCTAGGTCTGCGGGGCGCGCACGCCCCGGTCCTGTTTGGCTTCGATCGCGCGGCGCAGCGCGGTCAGCGCTCGCTCGGCCACCGGGAGGCCGGTACGGCGGGCGAGGACGGCGCTGCAGAGCAGCGGGGTGATCACCGCGCCGCTGCCGCGCACCGCGCCGAGGTGACGGACCACGGCGTCCAGGTGCGTCGCGGCCAGCTCCGGATCGTCGGCGCGCAACGCCCGTACGGCGCGGGCCTGCACGGCGACGGTGTACTCCGCCCAGGCCTCGGAAGGCGGAAGGGTCACCTCGTCGAGCGCCGACCGGCCCCCCGCGCCGCCGGACCGCCCTTCTCCCGACGCCTCGCGGGCCAACTCCGCCTGAAGGCCGGACAGCGATGCCTGGCGGGCCATGCCGAGGGCGGCGCAGCGGACGCCCTGGGCCGTCCACATGTCGGCGGCGGTACCCCAGTCGCCGGACCGGGCCGCCAGGACGGCACGCCAGCCCGTGATGGTCGCGGCCCCGGTGCCCTGCCCCAGATCGCGCAGTACCCCCTCCGCCTCGTCCATCGCGGAATCGGCCGCCGCCCGGTCGCCGGACATGTGGCGCACCAGCGCCAGCGCGACGCCGGTGGCCGAGCCCAGCAGCCGGGAACCGGACACCTCCTGGTGCAGCCGCTCACAGTCGGCGAGTGCGGCGGGGACCGGGGTGTCGCCGTTGACGAGGGCCATCGCCAGGTTGGCGTAGACCTCGGTGAGGCCAAGGCAGGTCGCGGCACCGTCGGCCGACCGCAGCGCGGAACGCAACGCCCGCTCGGCGGCGGGGTGGTCGCCCGCCCGCAGGGACTGGAGCCCGGCGTACAGATGCGCCCCGACGCGGGCCTCGGGCGCCGGGGAGGCGACCGCGGCGAGGTAGTGCGGATCGTCCGGTACGGCGGGCACGTCGCCGGTCAGATAGGTGCGGGAGTACAGCGAGTTGAGGCGGGCGTGGATGCGGGCGGCCGGGGCGGCGCTGCCCGGGTCGGACAGCACGCGCTCGACGCGTTCGAGAGCGGCCTGCGGCATTCCCTGGCTGCCGAGGGCGTAGGCCTCCAGGACGTCCAGGTCGTGGCCCTGCGCGCGGTCCGCCTCCGCCAGTGCGCGGGCGCGTGCGGTGAGCGTCAGGACCAGTTCGGGCCGCCCGCGGGAGAGGGCGAAGCGGGCGGCGACGCCGAACGCGGTCACGGCGGACTCGGCGGCCCGGACCGTCCGGTCGGAGCCGGGCTCCACCCCACGCAACGCGGTGTGCGCCGTCTCCCAGTGGCCGGCCAGCAACTCGGCGACCGCGGGGCGCCGTTCGGCCACCGGTTCCAGGGAGCGCGCGAGCCTGCCGTGCACGTCGGCGGTCTCGGAGAGCGTCAGCCGCCGCAGCGCGACCTCGGCCACCACCGGGAAGGCGGGGGCCAGACGTCCCTTGTGGGCGTCGGCGGACTCCACCAGCCCGGCTGCCAGGAGGTCGGCCGCGGCCACGGCGACCCTCTCGGGCGCCATCAGAGTGCCCAGGTCCTCCAGGGACAGGTCACGGCCGGCGGCGGCGAGCAGCACCAGGAGTTCCCGCGAGTCGGTGTCCAGCCGGTCCAGGCGGGCACCGAGCGCGGCGTGCGCGCTGGGCGGCGCCCAGTCGTCGCCGGGCTGCGCGAAGCGCCGCAGGACGACCATCTGTTCGATGTAGCGGGGGATGCCGCCGGCCCGCAGGGCGATCTCCTCGGCGGCGGAGTCGGGGGCGAGCGGGGCGGGCGAGGCCGGATCGAGCCCACGGGCTTCCGTACCGGTGGGCCGGGGCCCGGAGTGGTCGGTGGCGGAGGGGTCGAGCTGCGCGGTCAGCAGCCGGTGGGCCAGCCGCCGCGCGTCGGGCCGTCCGAGCGGCGGCACGGTGAGCCGGTGGTCACCCCGGTCGGCCAGCGTCTCGGGGGCGGAGACCCCGACCAGGAGCACCACGACGGGCCGCCCCGGTGCGGCGGTCAGTTCGTCGAGCAGGTCGGCCAGTGCCCCGGGGGTCCACTCGCTGTGCTCGACGACGAGAAGCAGTGGCCGCGGCCCCCGCAGCCGGTCCAGCGCCGCGGTGAGTTCGCGGCCCAGCTCGCGGCGATCCTGGGCCGGGGCCTGCTCGGCGCGGGTGGAGGCGCCGGTCAGCTCCACCGTCACGTCGACCCTGTCGTGGCTCTGCCGTGCGGCGTTTTCGATCTCCTCCAGGAACAGGTAGCAGGCCAGCAGGCCGAGTCCGGTTCCCGCGGGCGGGCAGCGCAGGACGGCGGTGGCCAGGCCGGTGCACTGGTCGAGCGCCTCGGCGACCAGCCGCGACTTGCCCACCCCGGAGGGGCCCCCGACCAGGATCAGGGTCGGGCCGGCGGCCGTGGCCGCCACCTTGATACTGGCGGCCAGTTCGCCGACCAGGCCGGTCCGTCCGACGGTGCCGGTCCCGGGCGCCGGGGCGCCGGCCGGACCGACGATCCAGGCCGGGACGGACTGGGCGAAGCCCTTGGCGGTGACCGGTTCGATCGCCCGCAGCGGGAAGTGGTCCTGCAGTTGGAGCCGGGTGGCCAGGTCCACGATCACCCCGTCGTCCGGAGCGTGGCTCTGGAGCCGGGCGGCCCGGTTGAGGACCGAGCCGATGACGAAGCTCGACGTCCGCCCGCTGACCGCGACATGGCCGGAGGCGACCGCGCACCGCACCGGGAAGTCGCCCTGCAGGAGGTCGCCCAGGCTTCGCGCGTACTCGCCGGTGCGGTGCGCGATGGCGGTGGCGGCGGAGACGGCGGTGGCGGCGGCCGACTCGCCGTGCCCCTCGACCCCGAACACGGCGACGACCGCGTCGCCGATGAACTTCTCCACCTTCCCGCCGTAACTCTCCACCAGCGAGCCGACCAGGGAGAAGTAGCCGTCCAGGACGGCCGCCCAGCGGTCGGGTTCGAGGGAGGTGGCCAGGGTGGTGGAGCCGACCACGTCGCAGAAGATGACGGAGACGAAGCGAAGTCCGCTGGCGGGAACGGACGTCGGACCGATCTCGGCTCCGCAGGCCATGCAGAAGCGGGCCGCCGACGGGTTGTCGACACCGCAGCCGGTGCACAGACTCGCAGTGGTTACGATGGGACCGGTGGGCTTGTTCATACTGTCCTCCCCGTTCACTGAGCGGCAACCGGGTGGTTCACGACGCTTGCCCCGTCGTGAACCACCCGGTCTGTGCTACGGCGCAGCCGTCACCGGTCCGGGTGGGTGACCCGGCCCGGGGCCGATCCCCGGACGAGGGCCGGAACTACCAGAGGTAGCCGCCGCTGGGGTCGGAGACCGAGTGACCCTCCACGTCCGAACCCGCGGCCTCGACCCGGGACTTGACGCTCAGCAGGACGTTGACCTCGTCCTCGGTGAGGGACTTGAGGACCGCCTGCTGGGCGTCGTTGGCGTCGGTCAGGGAGAAACCGGCCTCGGCCAGCTTGTCGATCTTGTCTGCCATGGTGATCTCCTCGGTTGACGAGCCCGCGCGTTTCACGCATGTGGCTCTGGTTTCCCGGTGCGGCGCACCGGAGTTCAGGGGGGCCGGGTCGGGCGTCGGCCCGTCGGTCCGGCCGGCACCGTCGTCCGCGCCGGACGGCGGTGCGGTGTGCGGGACGCCGCCGAGCCGGACGGCGACCACGAGAGCGGTGAGCAGCAGGGCGGCGCCCGCCAGCAGCAGCAGGCTGCCGAGCCCGACCCACACGACCAGGGCCGCGGCCAGCGCGGGGGCCAGTACGTTCAGTACGGCCGGCGCGGAATTCATGAGCGCCCATACCCGGCCGGTCAGCTCGACCGGGGTCTCGGAATGCACGACGCTGGGAAAAGTGACAAGGATTCCGGCACTTGCGATTCCCAGAAGGAAAATAACACACAGCCATACGGCGGAGTCAATACGTACTTCCCGGACAATGGCGAATCCGATACCGACGATGATGCAGCCGATCACCAGGACCGAAACCGCCATGGTGAGGAAAGGGTGCAGTCTCGCCGCGAAACGGCCCATGAGCAGCGAACCCACGACCCCGCCCAGTCCGACGGCGGACACCATGTATCCGATGTAGGACGTGCCCATTCCGAGTGCCGGCACGATCAGGGCGGCCATCGAATCGTAAAGGAAGACGACGAACATCAGGCTGCACATGACGAACAGCAGGGAACGCAGAAGGCGCGATCCGAAAACGTGCTGGAATCCCTCTCCCAGCTCTTTGAAATAGTGCAGATCTGTATTCCGGGAAGGTGAGGACGTGGTGCGCAGGGCGCTCGCGGCGACCACCCCGACGAGAAACGTGCACGCGTTGGCCGCGAACACGGCCCGGGGCGACATGAGGGCGATCAGCAGACCACCGAGCGCGGGCCCGAGGATCTTGACCGACTGCATCGCGGTCTGAAGCAGCACGGTGGCGGCCTGGACCTTGTCGGGCGGCACCGAGACCCGTAGCTGGATCTGGCCCGCGAGCCCGCCGACCGAGCCCAGCGCCGAACGGACCAGCACCAGCCCGGCCGCCCAGTACACGCCGGGGGCGACGACCAGGCCCAGGGTGAGCCCAGCCTGCACGAGGTCGGTGAGGATCAGTACCCGGCGCGACTGCCGGCGGTCCACCAGCACCGCCAGGAACGGGGTCGCCAGCAACGGCAGCATGCTCGCGGCCACCACCAGCGCCAGGTCGCCCGCGCCGCCGTGCCAGACCGTGATGACCAGCACCAGCAGCGCCACCTGGTCCAGCCAGTCGCCCAGGCCGGAGACCACCGTGCTGGTGTACAGCAGCCGGAAGTCGCGGCCTGCGAGCGGGCCCGGAACCCGCGTGCGGCTCATCCGGCCAGGGCGACCGGGGAGCGCCGCTGGACCCGGCCCAGGACGTCCTCCATCACCTCGATCAGCCCCCTCAGGGAGTGCAGCGCGCTCACACCGAGCAGCTCCTCCTGTGCCGGGTCGAGCGGCAGCCTGTCGATCAGCCGGTGCACGTCGTCGCGGTGCTGGATGTCCAGCTGGGCGTGCCGGGCGATGGTGCGGAACGAGTCGTCCGGCAGTCCTGTCCTGGCCGCCAGGTCGGCGGCCAGCCCGGGACCGGGCGGGTTGCCCTCCAGCACGGCGATGTGTCCCACGAGCGCCACCGGATGCACATGGCGCAGCCAGTAGTACTGCGAGCCGACCAGCGAGGCGATGGCCGCCCCCGGCAGCGTCGTACGCAGCGCCTCGGGATCACCCCCCGCCACCACGAAGTCGTCGGCCACCCACTGGTCGTGCCCGTACTCCTCACGGATGTGCTTGGCCAGATAGCGGCCCACCAGGTCCGCCACCGGGTCGCCCTGACGGACCGTGCACTGCTCGACGGCCGCCAGCATCAGCGGAACCGTGGCCCGGATCGTCCCGTGCAGCGCCTTGAGCCACTCCAGGTACACCTGGTCGCTGCGCGGATGGGTCCACATCTGCCGGGACGCGGCGTCCACCGCCGGCATCAGCAGCCCGATCTTGTGGCGCAGCGCCCGCGACCTCGTCTGCTCCTCCACCGTCAACCGCCTTCCCTCAGGGCCACGCCCAGTGCTGTCACGGAGTCCGCGGCACGCCCCGGGCGGGCCGCGATGTCGTACGCCTTCCAGCAGCCGCCGCAGACGTTCTCGAAACGTTCCTCGCGCAGGGCCTCGAAGCCGGGCAGGTCGGCTGCCGCTCCTGGCCCGAGCTGCCCCATCACCCGCAGCAGCGGGTCGTCCCGGAACCCCGTCAGCGCGCGTGCCACGTCCTCGGGCCGCCGGGTCGGGGCGCGCAGCGCGGAGGGGCCGTGACCGGTGATCAGCCCCTCGTTGCAGCAGGGGATCACCACGCCGTCGTAGCGGACCGTCGGCGAGCCGAGCAGGGTGCACGCCGCCAGTGCCCCCACCTCGTGCCGGCTCTGGAGGGCGAAGACCCCCGAGCCCCGCCCGTACCGCAGGGGAGTGATCAGCTTGGTCTCCGCCCCGTCGGCCCACCGCGGGCCAAGCGCTTCGAGCAGCAGTTCCTCGGCCACCCGCGCGCCGTCGCCCGTGTCCAGTTCCTGGACGACGATGCGGCAGCCCGCCTCGTGCGCCGCCCGCAGCGCGCCGACGAACCGGTGGTTCGACACGCCGCCCTGGTGGAAACCGTCGGTACTCAGGAAGAGCGTGGAGATCCGCGGCAGCAGCCGCCGCACCCAGCCGGGCGCTGAGCCGTTCTCGCGTGCCCAGTAACCGCTGGTGAAGACGATGGTCTCCAGACCGGCGTCGGCGAACGCCCCGATCGCGTACGGCAACGCCCGCTGTTCGGCGAAGGGTTCGCCGCCGGAGACTGCCACCGAGCGCAGGCCGGGCAGCGCGACGATGCCCGCGACGACGTCGTGGAACGCCTCCCAGTCGGTGACCCTGTCGCTGTCCGCGCGGGCGTCCACCGAGCAGTGGGCACACCCGACCGGGCACTGGTCGGTGATGTACAGCAGGACCGACTCACCGCGACGGCGGCGCATCGCCTCGGTGTCGGCGAGTGTGGGGCGGGTGCGTACCGCTTTGGTGCCGCGTTCCGCTTTGGCGCCGCGCACTGCCTCGGTGCGGCGTACCGGCTCGGCGCGGCGTACCGGCTCGGTGTCCCGTGCGGGTTCGGTGCGGCGTACGGGCTCGGTGTCCCGTGCGGGCTCGGTACTGCGTGCGGGCTCGGTGCCGCGTACGGGTTCGGTGCCGCGTACGGGCTCCGCGCCCCGCCCCGGGTCGACGCTCCGTACCGGCTCGGTGTCAGTGGGTGAGGGACGGCTGTTCACGGCCCGCCTCCCAACCCAGGGACACCAGGCCCCCGTAGCGGCCGGAACGGCGGTCCGAGAACGCGGTCCCGTCCACCTGCTCGACCATGCGGCGGGCGGCGGCCTCCACCCGCTGCCCGGAGTCGGTGCGCAGGTACTCCGTCACCCGCCGCTCGGCCGCGGTGTCGCCGGACAGCGCGACGCAGTTGCCGCACATGCCCTTGTCGCAGGGTCCGTCCGAGAACCGGCTCGCCACGAAGCTGGGGCCGAGCACGCGCAGCGCCCGGTACAGCTCCCGGCGCAGGAACTCCTCCCGCAGCTCGGGCCACGACTGCCGGGACGCGTGGCCGAGGATCAGGTGCTCCGGCATGCGCCGCTCCACCAGGTCCTGGTTGCAGCAGGCGTAGACGGTGCCGTCGTAGGTGACCAGCGGCCAGGTGATCCGGTCGCACGGGTCGACGGGCGCGACCGGGACGCCGGAGGTGGGCGTGGCGGTCAGCTCGCCGAGCTGGCGGCCGCGGCCGATCGGGCTCAAGGTGCCCACCAGGATGGGTACTTCGTCGTCGAACTCCCGGCGCACGTCGTCGACGAGACCCTGGAGATAGGGATCGTCGTCCCCGCGCCCGGTGAGCTGGAAGCTGACCTGCGGCACCAGCCGGCGTATGCGGTGCATCGCCCGGAAGACGTCGGCCCGGCTCACCTCGCGTTCGTGGAACTCGTCGAGGCTGGCCGCGAAGTGGTCCACCTCGCGGACCGCCGCGGACACCGGCGCCGGCAGCCGCCGGTTCTCCCGGGCGAACCACATGCCCGACAGCACGTACGACCGGGTGCCCGCGGACCGGGCGGTGCGCGCCAGGTCGGCGACGAGCGCGGCCCGTAGCAGCGCCTCGCCGCCGGACATCAGCAGCAGGTCCGGGCGGGTCTCGCGGTCGAAGGACTCCACGAGCCGGCGGAACGGCGTCTCGGGATGCTGTTCGCTGGTACTGGACGAGTCGGTGGAGCAGTGGGCGCACGACAGCGGGCAGCGGCGGGTCAGGGCCAGATAGAGGCCGGCGGCGGGCTTGTTGCGAATGGCGCCGATTTCCAGCAGATGCACGGGATCACCCCCTTCTCGATGACAGGGCGCTGGCGATCTCCTCCAGCGAGGCGAGCGTCCGCGCGGCGTTCGGGTCGTCGGTGCTGGCCAGGTCGGCCACCAGGGTGGTCAGCCGTTCGGCGGCCGTCGTGTGCCGTCCGGCGGGGCCGGGCGGCGGGCCCGCGAGCACGAGGGCCGCCGCGCACTGGCGCGCCAGCTCCGAGACCAGCTCCAGGCCGGAGGTCGCGCTGCGCGCGCCCAGTACCGGGTCGAGCACCTCCAGAACGCCGAAGACGGATCCGCCGGTGTCCAGCGGCGCGGCGATGATGGCCTTCGGTATCCGGCCGGTCGAGGCCGCGAAGTCCCGGTTGAACTGCGCGTGGTTGTCGAGGTCGTCGGCGATCACCGCCTCCCCGCTCTGGAAGACCCACCCGGCGATGCCGCTGTAGTCGGGGATGGCCCAGCCCACCAGGCTGTCCTCCCGGGTCTCGGAGATCGCCTCCAGGACGAGTGTTTCGCCCGCCGCGTCGTGCAGGAAGACCGACGAGGCGGGAGCGCTGAAGATCAGACGGGCCAGCCGTACGGTCGAGCGCAACACCTCGTCGCGCCGGGACAACGCAGGCCCGCTGAGAGGGGCGTCATGCGCCGGATTCGTCATGGCCGGCTCCTTCGGCAGATGGGGTGGATGTGGCGAGTGAGACGGGTGCGGCCGGTACGTCGGACAGGGCGGGTTCATCGGGCGGGTGCGGTGCGACGGAGGCGGGAGCAGGAACGAAGGCAGGGGAGGGGGCAGGGGAGGGGACGCGGGGCGCTTCGGACGCCTCGGACGCTTCGGACACGTCGGCGAAGTTGTCCGCGAGGGAGGCGAGAACGTGCTTGACCTCGCTCACCGGAAGATGCGGATGCTTTCCGAGGATGCGGGCCACGAATCCGGTGACATGCGGGGTCGCGAAACTGTTCCCGGAGAGGAACGAACGGCCGCCGCCCACCCAGGGGACCTCGATCCCGACACCGGCCGCGAAGAATTCGACCGGGGGCTGCGGACTGACCTCGATGCGCTCCGCGTCGGCGACCTCGTGCGACCCGACGGAAATCACCGAGGGGAAGATCCAGGGAAAGCTGAGGACCGGGCTGTTGTGCGCGGAGGCCACGATCGCCACCCGGTTGAAGTACGCCTCGTCCGCGATGTCGTGCAGCGAGGCCTTGAAGTCGCCCTTGCGTGAGGAGAGGCTGAGGTTGACGACATGGAAGCGTTCCGCCACCGCCCAGCGCAGGGCCGCCAGCAGCGCGTTGCCGTCGCCCGCGAGCCGCGGCCCCAGGATCCGTACGCTGGTCAGGCTCGCGTCCGGCGCGATCCGCCGGATGATCGCCGCGCACGCGGTGCCGTGACCGGCGGCGTCGCCCTCGTCGTCCGGGACGATCCGGTAGCTCGGCCGGCCGTCGCCCGCGGCGTCCTCCTCGACGCGTTCCACCGCGTACGACCCTTCCAGGGGGCCGATCTCGGGATGGTCCGGCGTGACTCCGCTGTCGATGACACAGACCCGGACCTCCGCACCGCGCGACCCGCCCCAGGCCCATTCCCGGTCCACCGGCGTGGCGGCCGCGACGAACGACCGGTCGACGAGTTCCCCGGCGTTCATGTGGGCGAATCGGATCGTTGCTCGGCGAAACGCTGTAGTGGTCAATGGGAGCCTTCCGGTCACTGGTGGCTCTCTCGGACGGCTCGACACCGAACCGTCGGACGCGCGGACCGCCCCGCAGTCGAACAGCTGAGCGGCGCCCGCGGACCGATTCTGTACGAGCTCCCCGGCCTTCGGACATCCCAGTTGTCTGGGGTGCTTTCCGGCCGTTCCTGCCCCTCACGGCACGGAAACTGACAGTTCTCTGCGCCGTCGGCCGGCTCGCGTCCGCCATGCGCCTCGCGGGCGTTCGGGCACTCTGCCGAGAGCTGGCGTACAGGCAGGGCTCGGCGCCGAAAGCGGTCTCGCTGTACGGGGTGTTCACCGAGGGCGGTACGACGACCAACTGGGCCGCGGCGACCGGCTCCTATGCCCGGCTGGGCCGCGGCGACCGTCTTCCAGGCACGGCTGGGCCGATCGGCCGATGCCCTGCGTGCAAGATCATTTATCTTCTACGTCGTACTCGGACAGTCGGTCCAGCAGGCCGGGCAGGGCGCTGAGTTGGGCCTGTTCGGCCGGGCTCAGGAGCGCCTCCATCGCCTGTGCGACCCAGTCGCGCCGGGATCTGCGGTCCGCGTCCAGGGCTGCGCGACCCTGCTCGGTGAGGGTGATCAAAAATCCCCGCCGGTCATGAGGATCCTCTCCTCGGGCGATGTAGCCCAGGGTCTCCAGGTCCTTCACGGTGCGGCTCTGGCTCTGGTGGCGCACGCCGCGTCGTTGGGCCAGGGCGGCGATCGATGCGTCGCCTTCACGGTCGAGCAGGCCCATGGTCGTAGCCAGGGGCGGCGGAAGGGCGTCGCTGTGCGAGCGCGTCGCACGCACGAACCTGCCGATGGAGGTTCGCAGCCGCTCCGCCAGATGATCTTGATCAACCATGGGGCGACTCTACAGTCCGACCCACCGTATAAATACAGCAAGGCTGTACACTTTCCCTGTGTAATCGAGTCCAGCCCGACCATGAACGGAACGCCATGAAGCTGACGAAGTACGCCCACGCCTGTGTCGCCCTGGAGAAGGACGGAAGCAGGATCGTGCTGGACCCCGGTACGTTCACCCCCGACGCGAAGGACGCCGTCATCGGTGCCGCGGCCGTGCTGATCACCCACGAGCACTTCGACCACTTCGACGACGCCCTACTTGCGGCAGCCCTGGACGACGATTCCGAACTGCGCGTCTTTGGACCTCGAGCGGTACTCGACAAGCTCGGCGATCACGACGGGCGGGTACGTGTCCTGGCGGCCGAGGACACCTTCAGCGTCGCCGACTTCACCGTCGCGGTCCACGGCGGACGCCACGCCATGATCCATGCGGACATCTCCTGTGTGGACAACCTCGGCTACCTGATCGACGAGACGCTGTTCCACCCCGGCGACTCCTACTTCGTGCCCGAGGTGTCCGTCGACACCCTGCTGCTGCCCACCAGCGGGCCCTGGACCAAACTGGGCGAGGCCGCCGAATACTTGCGCGAGGTCAAGCCCCGGCAGGTGCTCCAGATCCACGAACTTATGCTCAGCGACCTGGGCCAGGCCTCGACCCGAACCATCCTGGCCGGCCTGACCGGCATCGAAATCACGCTCCTCGCCCCCGGCCAGAGCATCGACCTGTGAGCTCTCGTGACCGGCGCGAGGAGGTGAACTGAGCATGCGTTTCGCCACGATCAGGCACGGTGGCACCCTCACCGGCGCACGAGTTGAGGGTGATCGGGTCGTCCTGGTCGATGCCGACAACGCGGTCGACGCCTTACTGCGGCAGGACCGACTGCGCGACACCGGTGAGGTCGACGCGGCCACCGCCCACTACGCTCGCGTCTCCCCCGACCCCGCGCACATCCTGTGCGTAGGGCTGAACTACCGCAGCCACATCCAGCAACTGGGCCGACCCGCACCGCGGTTTCCGACGTTCTTCGCCAAGTTCCCCTCGACCCTGACCGGCCCCCGTGACCGCATCGTGCTGCCCGCCGTCAGCGACCGCGTCGAAGGCGAGGTGGAACTCGCCGTCGTCATCGGCCAGCCACTCCACCGCGCCACGCCCACCGAGGCCGCGGCTGCCATGGCCGGCTTCACCGTGACCAACGACCTGTCCCTGCGCGACTGGCAGCACCGTACGACCGAAGCCCTGCAAGGCAAGGTCTTCGACCGTTCCACTCCCTTGGGGCCGGTGCTGGTGACCCCCGACGAGGTGGACGACGCGCGCGACCTGGCGCTTTCGTTCAGCGTCGACGGGGTGCCCTGGCAGCGGGGGTCGACCAGCGACCTGCTGTTCTCCCCGGCCGAACTGGTCGCCTACTGCAGCACCTTCCTGACCCTGCGGCCCGGCGACGTGATCCTCACCGGAACCCCCGGGGTCACCGCCGAGGCCGCGAGCATGGTCCCAGGCCAGACCATGACCACCTTCATCGAAGGCATCGGCACCGCTGTCAACCCGACCGACCGCGACCCATTTCCTGACACCCGCCACGACACCCGCCACACCTGGGAAGAGGGCCGCCCGGGGTGAGCGCGGACACCCGCCTCGACCTCGGTCGTCGGCCGCGAGCCACTCCCGACGTCGTGGTTGCCGGTCGCGGCATCCTGAGCCAGTGGGCTGGTCGTGGCCGCGTACCCACCTGCACGGGTCCGCCGTCAGCGATGTTCCCGGGGAGCCGAGAACGCGCAGCGAGGGCAGGTCGAACCTCGTACGGCTTCGATCCCGGCCTGCGTGCGTCGGCGGGCTGCCTTCCGCTGTACGGGCGGCCGCGGATCACGCGTTCAGTTCGGCGCCGGTCATCAGGGCGAGCAAGCTGTGGGGCGCGTGGTCGTCGATCATGATCGTGTAGAAGGCGTCGTCGTCCGCTTCCACGGCGGCGGCGCGGGCGAACATGGCCTGTTCGTGCGCGGCGAGCGCGGTCTCCGCATCGCCTAGGTGCGCGGCGAGGGCTCGGCCGAGTTCGGCGCCGTCCTGCATGGCCAGGTTGGCGCCTTCACCGTTGGGTGCCCGGAGGTGGGCGGCGTCGCCGAGCAGGGTCACCCCGGGCACGCGCTCCCAGCGGTGCCCGACCGGCAGCGTGAAGATGGGCCGCAGGACCGGCGGGGTGTCGCTGTCGGTGATCAGGGCGGTGAGTGCGGGAGCCCACCCGTCGAACTCCCTCGCAACCCGTGAGGTCAGGGCTGCGGCATCGGTGGTGCCGAGGTCGGTGAACCAGCCCCGGGGCTTCTTCAACTGCGCGTACGTGTGCAGGGTTCCGCCGCCTTCACGGTGGGCCAGCAGCCCCCTGCCCGGTGCGAGCGCGAACAGCGAGCCGGCTCCGACCGCCTCCGCGGAAGCGCGGTGGAGGGTTTCCGCGTCGAAGAGGAACGTCTCCACGCTGCAGACGCCGAAGTACTCCGGAACGGCCTTCGAGAGCAGCGGTCGTACGCGCGACCAGGCTCCGTCGGCGCCTATGAGCAGGTCCGCGACGGCGGTGGTGCCGTCGGCGAAGTCGACCTGGTGGCGGCCATCGCCGAGGGTCCGCATGGTGGTGACCTTGCGGCCCCAACGGACGGTGCCGTCGGGCAGGGAGTCGATGAGCATCCGCCGCAGTTCGCCGCGCGGTGCCTCCGGGCGTTCGCCCGTTCCGTCGTCAGGCAGGTCGAGCAGGACGTTCCCCGCCTGGTCCATGACCCGGTACGCCTCGCGGCCCGGGAGGATCAGCTTGCGGAACTCCTCGATCAGCCTGGCCGCTTCCAGGGCGGCCTGCCCGCTGTGGGGGTGCAGGTCGAGCAGGCCGCCCTGGCGGCGGGCGTCCGGCGCGGGCTCCGCCTCGTAGACCGTGGCAGGGATGCCGTGCACGTGCAGTACGCGGGCGAGCGTCAGGCCGCCCAGACCTGCTCCGATGATCGCCACAGGTGTCGTGATGGTGTCCTCCCAGCCCCATACGGGGTGCCGTGACGCCCACTTTGGATCGCCACTCCAATGACGCTAACACGGCTTTGGATCGACGCTCCATTCATGCGATGCTGGGGTCATGGCGAAGAGAACGGCGAAGGGATCCGCGCGGGCCCCGCGGCGGACGGACAGTCTGTCGAGGGAGCTGATCATCCAGACCGCGATCGAGATGCTGGACAGCGGCGGCGAGAAGGCGCTGACGCTGCGCGCCCTCACCGTGCGCCTGAGCACCGGCTACGGGGCGATCTATTACCACGTTGCCGATAAGGGTGATCTGCTCGCGACGGCCGCTGACGAGGTCATCGCCGGCGTGATGTCGGGCGCGGTCGCCGACGCGGATCCGCGCACCGCTCTGCGCGCCCTCGCCCTCGGTCTGTTCGACGCGATTGACGCCCACCCGTGGGTCGGTGTGGAATTCTCCCGCCAGCCGTGGCGGCCGGCGCTGCTGGACTTCTACGAGGGCGTAGGCCGCCTGCTGGACGCCCTCGGAGTTCCGGAGAAGGCACGCTTCGACGCGGCCGGCACGCTCGTGAACTACGTCCTGGGCGTCGCCGCACAGAACGCCGCGAACGCACGGCTCCGCACGGGCGGCGAGGACCGAGAGACCTTCCTGGAGAACGCCGCCACGCAGTGGGCGCAGATCGACCCGGCCCAGTACCCGTTCGTGCAAGCGGCGGCGACCCAGTTGGGGCAGCACGACGATCGCGACCAGTTCCTCGCCGGGGTGAACATCTTTCTCACCGGTATCGCAGCCCTGCGCTAGACGTCGCCGACACTCGCTGCCCCCGCGGCTGCGCCCTGCCGACGTGCATCTTTACGTCACGGTGCGATTTTCCGTCGCCGTACGCCGGTGCTACGCCAAGCAGGTCGACACCGTTCGGCATCTGTTGGGCGACGACGACGCCGTACGGCGCTGGTTCGGCGCCGGAATGCTCGACAACGTGGTCGCCGTGCTGGGTCTGGCAGTTCGGCGACGAGGGGCCCGAGTCTTCCTGGCCGATCTGCCTGCCGCCAGCCACCGCGAACATCACGTCGGTGTGGCCTGGAAGACCGACTCTCGCCCGTTCAACCGGAAAGTCCTTCCTCAGCAAGATCCTCCATCAGCAAGTCTCCTTGCAGGTCACCGATGGTAGGAAAACGGTGACCGTGGCGGTGCCCGCGCGCTGGCGCAAAAGGCTTTGGTGGCAGAGTGGAGCGACTTGTTCCACCCTGTGGAGGTAATCCCGTATGCGCCTGCTGCTCGTACGCCATGGCCAGACTCCGTCCAACCTCAAGCACCTGTTGGACACCGAGGCGCCGGGGCCGGCGCTGACACCGCTGGGACAGGAGCAGGCCGCCGCGCTGCCGCAGGCTCTGGCGGCGGAGCGGATCGATGCCCTGTACGCCTCGACACTGGTGCGCACCCAGTTGACCGCAGGTCCCCTGGCTGCCGCGACGCGACTGGAGATCCAGGTCCGGGACGGGATCAGGGAACTGGCTGCCGGAGACCTGGAGATGCGTGGCGATGGCGACTCTGCCGCCCTCTATCTCTCCACCGCCTTCGCCTGGGCCGAAGGGGACGCCGACCGCAGGATGCCCGGCGGCGAGAACGGCGTGGAGGCCCTGGGCCGTTTCGACGCGGTCGTCGCCGACGCGGTGGAATCAGGCGCGGAGACCGTGGTCATGGTCAGTCACGGTGCGATGATCCGGACGTGGGTGGCGGCCCGAGCGGCGAACGTCGACGTGGCGTACGCGTCCAGCCACCCACTGGGCAACACCGGTGTAGTCGTCCTCTCCGGCTCACCCGACCAGGGCTGGCAGGCCCTCCTGTGGGAGGAACACCCGCTGGGCCCGGAAGGAAACTTCCCCGAGGGCACTGGCCCGGCCGGCGAGGCCGCTCCCAGTCGCTGAAGGGCAACTGCCGCCGGAGGCAGCGGGTTTGGCGACCGCCTCGGCGACCGTGGCCGCGCCCGTTGGTCTCGCCGTCGCGCCGTAGTCGCAGCTCTACTGGATCGGATGCGGGACGCCTTGCGCCTCCCGCATCCCGTAATCTTCACCGTCGTCCTGGCCCACCCCGACGGCGACCAACGGCCGGATCCGCGGACCTGCACCGGTCCCGCCGAGACCGAGGCCCTGGTCTCAACGATCAGGGAAGTGTCCGCGGCCGTACGTGCCGCCCTGGCCGACGGCGTCGAAACTGCCCGTGCGGGTGCCCGCGCTGGGCGGCACGTACCCCGGTGGCTACGTGCTCAGCATGATGGCGGCCGAGGTCGTGGTGCACGTTGCACAGCGACCGGTTGACGGTCAGGTAGGGCGACGTAGCCGTCCATGACGAATCGGCCTTCCCGCTCCGTCAGCGTCAGCGCATGCGAGCCCGGGTTCGGTGGCCGCGGCGGGGTGACCAGCCGGCGCTCACTGGTCCGCGATGTCGAGGGTGACCTTCGACAGGGGGCAGCTCACGCACGTAAGGACATAGCCGTCGGCTTGCTGCTGTGGCGTGAGGCAGTTCGGCTCGTTCTGCGTGACTTCTCCGCTGCGGAGTCGCACCGTGCAGTCGCCGCAGTTCCCGACGGTGCAGGAGTACGGCATCGGCAGCCCCGCGGCGAGTCCCGCGTCAAGCAGTGTCTGGCCGGGCTCGACGACCACCGTGCCGACGGTGTGCCCGTCCTCCTCGACGGTCATCTCCCGCGGCACCGTCACCGCGGTCCCGGTGTCCGTTCCACTGGCGAAGCGCTCCTGGTGAACGAGCTCGACCGGGACTCCCAGCCCGGTCACGACGTCCTGGACGGCGTCCATCAGCGGTTCGGGACCGCAGGTGTAGTAGTGAGCGTCCTTGGCCGGGACCAGGCCGGTGATCCAGCGGCGTATGCCGTCCGCGTCGAGCCGTCCGTCGCGGCGGGTCAGGACGTGCGTGACCGAGAGGCGGTCGGGATGGTCCTTCGCCAGCCGGGTCAGCTCGTCGGCGAAGATGATCTCGTCCGTGCTGCGGCTGCTGTAGAGCAGGGCGATCCGGTCGCGGCCCGCTCGGTCGGCGAGCCGGGTGCGGATCATGCTCATCATCGGTGTCACGCCACTGCCCGCCGCGACGAGCACGATCTCGTTCGGAGGCTGTGGCTCGGCGTGGAAGGACCCCGACGGGCCGCGCACCGCGACGCGGTCCCCGGCCCGGAGGCTCCGGTGCACGTGGGTGGAGAACCGGCCTCCGTCGACGTGCTTGACGGTGACCTCCAGCCGGGACGCCCCGGGTGCCGACGAGGCCGAATAGGCCCGTCGCACCGGGCGTCCGTCGATGTCGGCGACAAGGGTGAAGAACTGGCCGGGCCGGAAGTCGAACGACCCCGGGTTCCGGCCGGCGTCCTCAAGCACGAGGGTGACCGATGTCGGGGTCTCTCCGCGCACCTCGGTGACGCGCACCTCCCGCAGCGGGTTCTCCGTCCCCGCGTCCTTCGTCCTGCCGTCGTCGTCAGGACGTCGGCGCGGGAAGCCACGGCGCCGTATTTCCCTGCCGGGCTCGACGACCACCGTGCCGACGGTGTGCCCGTCCTCCTCGTAGCCCTCCTTCCGCAGCCCGGAGCGGTAAAGACGGTTCGTCGCCAGCCGTAGCAGCCGGGTCATTCCCGGGATCGCCCCGACGAGCTTCAGCAGGAAGGCAGGTGGACCGCCCTCGGCGTTGGCCGCACCGACGGCGAGGTGTTCTCCCGCGAGCGCAAGCAAATCCGGCGCCGTGCTCCGGTCGAGCTGCGCGCCGGGCGTCCACAGCCGTGAGCGGGCCACGGCGTCGTTACCGGTCACCTCGGCGTGCTCGACATCGATGAGCAGCGCCAGGTGCGGGGGCATCCCGCGCAGCGCCATCGTCTCCAACAGCGCGGGATCGTCGGTGATCGCGCCGCGACCACGGACATGCAGCACACCACTGCGGCCCGGTACGAGCGCGGCGAACGAGAGCCTGTCGTCCTGCAGCAGGTTGTGGAGCGTGTCGGCGCGTCTGTTGCCCTTCCGGTCCGGGATGACGAGCGTGCGGTTGTCCAGGATCCGTGCCGCCGTCCGCCGGTCCCCGCGGGGACTCGTGTCGCTCCCACCGGACGAGTCCCACGTGGACAACGCGAAGAACGGTGCCGCGGCCAGGAACTCGACAACGCCGGGTTGGCACAGGGGGCCGTCCCCCGCGATCTCGGTGGCCGGCTCGGCCGGGGCGGGCGGCTGCCACAGGCGGGACCGGAGGACGGCCTGGGCGCAGTGGACGTACGCCGCCTCGATGTCGACGGTCGTCTCCGCGCCCTTCCGTGCGGCCACCGAACCGTTGACGCGCAGGATCTCCCCGATGCCCGGCAGGAGGAAGAAGAACGAGACCGGACCGTGCGGGTCGCCGGCCTCGGCCAGGGAGAACGAGATCCGTGTGGGGGAGTGGACGTGTGCGAACCCCGGTCTGCCGCCGATGAAGGTCGTTCTGCTGGTGCCGTCCGCGTCCCGGTAGCCGAGGGCCGCGATCGGGCACAGGGAGAGGACGGTCCGGCAGCCCTCGTCGAGGGCACCGATCTGCTTGAGCATGACCGCCGACGCCGGGCGGCCGACAGTGGCCTCGACCTCGTCCACCGTCGTCAGCCGACCCAGGGTGCTCAACCGGTTTTCCTGCTGCACAAGGATTCCTCTCAGCCGGGGGTGGACCGGCCCAGGCGCCAGTAGCCGACGAACGAGATGTCTTGCTTGGGCACGCCACGGTCGTTGACCAGGTGCCGTCGCACTGTCGTGGCCAGCCGGGACTCGCCCGCGACCCATGTGTAGAAGCGGCCGGACGGCAGTGGCGCGCGGCGCACCGCGTCCAGGGCGCAGGTGCCGGGCCGCAGGTCTTCGTCGTCGCGGCTGAACCAGTGGATGCGGACGCCGGCGGGTGCCTCGACGGACCGGATGTCGGCCGCGGCCGCCACTTCCAGGTAGACCTCCGTGGTCAACGAGGGCGGTGTTCCGTCGAGGATCGACAGGATGGCGGGCAGCGCGGTCTCGTCGCCGACCAGCAGTTGCCCCTCCGCGTACTCCGGCAGCCGGTACATGGTGCCGATGTCGAAGATCCCCGCCGGGGCGCCCGGCTCGGCCCGGCGCACCCAGGACGACATGGGCGAGTCACCGTGCACGGCGAACTCGATGTCGATCTCGTCGTCCGCGGGCCGCGCGCGCCGGATCGTCAGGTTGCGCACCAACGGCCGTACCGATTTCGGCAGCAGCATCAGCTGGGCGATCCACGCCTCGTTCGAGAGGGTCGGCATCCGCAGCGCGGTCTGTCCCTCACGAGGGAAGAACAGGCGGACCGCCTGGTCGTTGCCGGCGACGACCAGATCCCGTACGGCCGGGCCGCCCAGGGTGACGCTCGCGAAGCCGGGCGTGAGGAACTCACGGCGACGCACCTCCAGCGTGATCATCGTGCGTGACTCGGGCAGGTACACCTTGGGGATCACGGCCTGCCCCTCACACCGGGCATGACCTTGTTTTCGCAGCTCATGGCACTATTGTGAGTAATAGCTCAGCTCTTTGGCTACTCGCTTTTCGCGCCTTGAGGAGGCCCCCGGATGCCGTCAGCCGACCGCCGTCTCCAGCCACGTCGCAAGCCCCGCCAGGTGCGGGCGGAACTCACTCGCGACCGCGTCCTCACCGCGGCTGCTCACGTTTTCGCCGAGTACGGCTACGCCGCGGGCACCACCAACCGCATCGCCGAGCGCGCCCGAATCTCCATCGGCTCGCTGTATCAGTACTTCCCGAACAAGGACGCCATCCTCGCCGAGCTGCTGGTGCGGCACATCGACCGCGGCAGGTGGACGCAGGCCGACCAACTCGATCTGTCCGCCGGGGGTTTGGAGGCGACGGTTCGAGCGCTGGTCCGCGATGCGATCGACAACCATCGAGATGATCCGCAGCTGCTGCGGATCATGTTCGAGGAGGCGCCGGTCTCGAAGGAACTGCTCGACACGATCACCCGGCATGAAAGGAAGCGTGTCGACCAGGTGCGCGACCTCCTCACCCGCCACCCCGACGTCCACGTACAAGACCCCGACGTCGCAGCTGAGTTGATCGTGTTCACCGTGGAGACGAACACGCACAAGCTCATGGCCTACCCGAGGACCACCCCGGTCGAGACGTTCGAGAACGAACTGGTGGCCATGGTCACTCGCTATCTGCGCGGCGATCAGTAGACGAGGTCTAGGGGAGAGCCAGGGCGGTCCCGGCAACAAGCAGATGTCGTCGGGACCTCGCGCTCTTGGATGAGCATCCTCAGCGCGACGCGGGTGATCTCAGGCCTGTGCCTGCGGGCCGTGTGTCCGGCGGCTTGCCTGAAGCGGCGGGCCGAAGGGGGTCGGCCTCGGCGGACGGATTCCCTGGCGGGCGGAGGCCGGTCCAGGGGGCGAGTCGGGGCGCGGGCGTTTTTACGGGGGCCGCCTGGCACCTGTCGGTAGGCAGGCGGTGTACTCACCCGTATGGCATCTATCCCAGCCCTTGTCGTTCCGGACTGGCCGTTCTGTGGTGACGGCGTCACCGGCGGGGACCGTGCCGGCTGCACCGGACGCTCTGTCGACCCGCACCCGTCCTGCCTGGCACACCTCTCCAGCGTCGACCGCGACACCCATCTCGCGAGCCTGAACGCCGGCGACGACATCGACCACCGGGGCACCAGCTTCACCGGCCAACTGCTTGAACAACTGCTCAACGCCCTCAACGATCCGACCACAGACCACCCACGTCTCGGCGACGCCCTCTTCGAGTCCGCCACCTTCACCGACAACGCCAATTTCGAGTCGACCACCTTCACCGGCGACGCCCGGTTCCACAAGGCCACCTTCGTCGGCCACGCCTGGTTCGAGTCGGCCAACTTCGACCGCGAAGCCCAGTTCGAGTCGGTCACCTTCACCGGCACCGCAGGGTTCGAATCGGCCACCTTCACCGGCACCGCCCGATTCCACTCGGCGACCTTCACCGGCGAAGCCTGGTTCCTCTTCGCCGCCTTCACCGGCACTGCCGGGTTCGAATCGGCGACCTTCACCGACGCCATGTTCCGGGCGGCCGCGTTCACCGGCGACGCCTGGTTCCACCAGACCGCCTTCACCGGCGACGCCCGGTTTGCGGCGGCCACGTTCACCGGCACCGCCCAGTTCCGGTCGGCCACCTTCACCGGCGACGCCAGTTTCGGGTCGGCGACCTTCACCGGCGACGCCCGGTTCCGCTCGGCGACCTTCGCAGGCGCTGCCGGCTTCGAGTCGGCCGCCTTCAACGCCATTGCCGACTTCAGGTCTGCCGGCTTCAACGGCATCGCCGATTTCCAGGCGGCCGGCTTCACCGAAGACGTCGACTTCGGTGCGGCGGTGTTCGAGCGAGCGGGGGAGCTGGGACCGCTGGTCTGCGGGAAGAGAGTGTTCCTGTCGGAGGCGAGGTTCAGCGGGCCGGTGACGCTGTCGATCGCGGCCCGGGGCCTGGAGTGTCACCGGACGCGCTGGGCATCAACCGCCACGCTGCGACTGCGCCATACCGACGTCGACTTCGCGCACGCCGACTTCGAATACCCGCTGAGCATCGCCGCCGAGCAAGCCCCTTTTCCCAACTCCCGCGGAACTCGCGGTGCCGTCATCCCGGAGGATCGCTTCACCGACACAGCCGGCTCCGGGGTGCGGATCACCTCCCTGCGCGGGGTGGACGCCGCCCACTTGGTGCTCGCCGACATCGACCTGACGCGTTGCCTGTTCACCAGGACCGTCCACCTCGACCAGATCCGCCTGGAAGGCAACTGCACCTTCGCCGGCGTCCCGGCCCGCACGCAATGGCGTCGGCTCCTCCCTCGGCGGTTCACCCAGCGCCGAACCCTCGCCGAGGAACACCACTGGCGCTCCCGCCAACCCACCGCCGTTCCAGGCTGGCAGCAGGCCAGCCCCGACACCGGGCATACAGAACACGTGGGGCCCGCGCAGCTCGCCCCGGTCTACCGGGCGCTACGCAAGGCATTCGAGGACAGCAAGAACGAGCCGGACGCGGCAGACTTCTACTACGGCGAGATGGAGATGCGCCGCCACGATCGCGACCGGCCGCGCGCCGAACGGGCTCTCCTGGTCGCGTACTGGGCGCTCTCGGGATACGGACTGCGCGCCACCCGCGCCGCGGTGTGGCTGCTGCTCGCGATGACCGGCACACTGCTTGCGATGATGCTCTGGGGTCTGCCCGCCGACAACTGGAGGCCGGAGACCGTCGGCAGCGTGACCGGCCTGCAGGTACGGCTGCCCACCCAGAAGCCCGACCCGGCCAACCCCACCAACGCCCTCCACGAGCGCCTCTCCACCAAGCGTTTCGAGAAAAGTCTGCGAGTGGTGGTCAACTCGGTGATCTTCCGGTCTTCCGACCAGGACCTCACCACTGCCGGCACCTACACCGAAATGGCCTCCCGCCTGACCGAACCCGTCCTGCTCGGCCTCGCTGCCCTGGCCATCCGCGGACGCATCAAGCGATAGGAACCGACAAGCCAAGACGGCCCTCGAGGAGGTCGGCTTCGGAACGGGCGACGAGCTCGCCCCCGGAGTGGACGCCCTCACGCCAGAGGCAGTTGTAGGAGCGGACGGTGGGTTCCAGCTCCTCGATAGGCATCACCAGGTCGGCGGCGAGGACGGTCGGCGTCCATCCGGGACGGGCCCATGCCGATGCCCTCGGCGTCGATGTTCAGCTCACGCGCGACTCCTCATCGCGGTGGCCCGCAACAGCGGAGGATAGAACCAGACCCTGGCAAGAAGGTCCCGAGGTTGAAGAACAAGCTGAGCCAGATCAGGAAGTGTGTGTGGCGCCGACCGTACGAACTGGATCCTGGACCTGCGCCGCAATGGCCATCGGTCTGTTGGCGCTGCCGATCAGCCAGACGTCCACAGCCTTGCCGGTACGTCAGCCGGCCTGTGCCTGAACGACGCTGGTGCTGGTGAACTGCTGGTTTCTGCTGCCCTGTGAGTGGACGAGCAGGCGCAGGGGCCGCGGCTGATCCCGGGGGAGGTCGGCGGGCGCGGTGACCAGCCAGTGTGTGCGCATTGTCCTGCCTGCCGCGAGGGCAGAGGGCCGGGTTTTCCGCGTGGGTACGGCTTTCCAGCCGTCGGGGACGAGTAGTTCCGGAGTGACGACCGCGGTGGCCCGCGCCGTGACAGTGGTGGTGAGACGTGTGGGCGTGCCCGGTTCTATGAGGACGGGACCATCCGATGGTGTTCCGATGGAGAGGGTGAGCCGGGGGTCCTGCATCCGCCATGACTGCCAAGCGGTAACTCCCACGGCACCGCCCGAAGTGCGGGTGGCGGTCAGCCTGAGCGCGCTGGTCGTGACGGCCGACCGCAGCAGAATCCGGTTGAGGGTTCCCTTGCCCGGAGTCTGTGGGGTGCGTTCCTGCCCGGGTAGGAAGTGCCATCCGCCGAGCTCATCGAGGTACTCGAGTTCGAAGGTGTCAGGCGTGCGGACACCACCGCCGTCGTCGTAGAAGGCGATCCGCAGGTCGGACACAGGCGTGGGGACACCGAAGTCCACAGCCAGCCAGTCGCCGGCGTTGGGACTGCCGTAGTTGGTCCACCGCGAAGACGGAGTGTCGATGTGAAGGTCTTGTCCGTCGATGGCCTTGGCCGGGCTGTCGAGGGGGAAGGTGTAGGAGGCGCGTGCGAGGGGGTAGCCCGTCTGCTCGACGTTCGCCAGGTCGTCGACCTCATGGGCAAGGGTGTGCGGCACGGTCTCGCCGATGCTGAGCGTAACCGGCTCCAGGCCTCCCTGACGGTGTATCTGCCGGCCGTCGAGCCATACGGACAGACCGCTCCCGTGTCCGTAGTAGTGGCCGCTGCTGTCGAAGAGCACGCTGAGGTTGTGCCCGTGGTAGGGAAGGTTCTCCACGGCGAAGTGGTCCCATTCCCGCGGTACCAGCGGCGCGATGGTGACGGTGGCGTCGGGCTGGGAACGGACGCCGAGCAGCCCGGAGAGGACCAGATCGTTGAAGGTGGAGTGGTTGTAGTCCTCACTGTGCCCACGGCTGTCGTAGATCCAGCGGTCCTCGTCAGGATGGTGCGCCTCGGCGACGTAGGGCTTGCCGTCTTTACGGTGGGACAGGGCATAGGCGCGGAGCACGGCGTAGTAGCCGGCGCGGTCGACGTGGGACTGAACGGGGTAGTCGATGAGAAGGTTGGCCAGGGCGGTGAGGGTCTGGCTGGTGGCGTACGGCCAACTCGGGCCGTTCCAGCGGCAGCAGCCTTCCAGGGCCTGGTACATGAACCACTTGCTGCGCCGTTCGACCGTGGTGGGGCCGAAAGGCGCCATAAACCCGCCAGGATCAAGGAGTTGTCCCCATGCTGCCGAGTTCTCCTGCGGCGCCATGTGGAAGTACCAGGGCAGGAAGCCGATTTGCTCGCGGTCGGCGATTTTCTGCCGTTGGGGATTGTTGTCCCGCATGACGTGCTTGTAGAACTGATCCCCCGCGTCCCACAACCAGCGCTCCTGATTTGCCTGGAGGGCACGGGCGCGGTCGTCGTAGCGGTCTGCCTTCACGGCATCACCTCGTTGGCCGCGACGCCGCAGGAGCGCGGCAATCGCCCTGGCATCGCCGTACTGGTAGGCATTGAGAGTGGGTCGAAACCCGTCCCCTCCGTGGTAAGGGTCGTCGCTCTGGTGAGAGCTCGCGGTGTACTCCATCGCGTCCCACACCGGTGTCTGCCAGTAGAGACCGACGGCGTCGTCGAACTGCGGCGCCCATCTCTCCCATTGACGTTCCAGTACGTCCAGCAGGCCCAGGGCGTGATCCCATCGCCCGTCCGTCGACGCCCGGGCTACGACGGCGTCCGCGATCCAGAAGGAGTACTGGTGCGCCCAGTCGGTGGTGTTTTTGTTGAGGAAGTCCACAGCCGGTTTGGGGCCTGAGCCACTGCCACGCAGCCAGTAGCCGATGTAGTCGTCGAGGTAGCGATAGTCGCGCAGCCAGCGTGCCTCGCGGATGTGATGGGCGGCAGCGGCGACGATCCCCCCGTGCGGCGCGGAGTAGCCGACCGGACCCAGGAACTCCGAGAGGATCCACCCCTCCTGAGGTCCGGTGTACTTCAGTGCGTGCTTGGTCACGCGCCAGCGGTAGTAGTAGGTGTCCCGTACAGCGGCGTCAGGCAGGTCGACGAAGGGGATGTTCGCCTCGTACCACTCTGCCTCCGGCAGGTCCCCGAGCAGCGCCCTGTGGTCGAGGAAGGCCGTTCCCGGACCCACCTCCGGATATACCGCAGGAGTGAACGACCGCCTGCCGACCGCGTGCGTCATTTCCGAACGGCTGCTCGCCGCCCCCGCCCGGGGCGGCACCGCCCCGCTCAGGACCACCGCGCCGAGGGCCGCGGCGCCGCTGTGGAGAAGTCGCCGACGATCGAGATCCATGCGCGTACTCCTTCTGCGAGAACGAGTGGACAGAGTCGTCCGGGCGCCTGACGGACCGTGCCGGACAGCTCTGTCTGACGGAGGCTCGTGCTCAGACTGCCATGGGCCGACCCGCAGTTGAAGGGTCTGTGCAACGTTGGAAAGATGTCCCGAATCCGGTTGTCGGTGGCGGTCCGCTCTGGTCGCCAGGCGGGGAGGTCCAGTTACTGCAAGTATCTAGTTGTATGAGGCCATGACGTTGGTGGTGCGCCGGTCGACCGCGGCTGCGGGCGGCTTGCCGCCCGCAGCGCCGTGGGGCCGGTGGTGGTTGTCGTGCACGTTCGACCTGGCCGTTGCTCGGGCTTTGCCGGAGTCACGGCCGTGGGCGCGCCGGCCGCCGCGTCCGGGATGCGCCCGGCCTTCTTCACATCGACGTGGACCATGTGGCCGGGACGATTCGCCACGACCGTTCTCGGCTTGTGGTTCGTATCGCCGTCGGGGTCGATGAACCTGCGCCGGATCAGGCCGAGGTGTGCGAGCAACCCGGTGACGGTGCGGCAACTGACCATCACGCCGCTGTCGTTGGGTTCGAATGCGATCCCTGGCGCCGGCCACTTGTACTCCCGTCGCATCGCCTCGATTCGCTGCACGATGTCGGCGCTGGTCGCGCTGGACTGATGGTGCGGCGTCGAGGACCGGTCGAGCGGCCCGATGTCGCCGTGCTCACGGCAGCGGTTCACCCAGTTGGGCGCGCATGCGCGGGAGATGCCCATCTCCTCGACGACGTGCGCAGTCGGACGCGTCTTACCGCGTTCGATCAACCGGCGGCGGCCTTCCGCGGGGAGAGGCGCGTCGGCGTGGGTCATAGCTTGCCCACGAAGAAGCTGGTGCTGGCGACTGCGAGTAGCAGGTAGCCGCCCGGGAAGGCGATGTTGTGGAAGACACGTGCGTGGACGTGAGCCAGGACCGCGCCGATGAAGAACGCGGTCAAGCCGATTCCTGCCGCCAGGCCCAGCCAGTGGACCCCGAGAAGTCCCACGAGAAGGCCGACAGCGCCCGCGAGTTTGAGGGTCGCCAGGTACGGCACCGCAGCTGGTGGGAGTCGAACTTCCGCGGAGTTCGCCAGCACGAAAGGTACCCGCGCGTAGTCCGCGATCGCAATGAACGCGTTCGCGACGACGCACCCAACAGTGGCGATGACCAGTACGGAGTTCATGAGTGGTACGACCCCGCGACGGTGACGGCGACGGCGACGGTGAACGGTTCTGGTGGAACCGGCGCTCCCACTGCTCGGCTGATCGGGTCTCGCCGCTGAGCGGCTTGCGGCAGTCCCGCCAACGGATTCTCTGCTGCCTTGAGTTGCAACCGGACCTCGGCAGCCGTGCCGCTGTCGGTGCGGAACCGCACCATCTGTAGGCTCATGGCGTTGTCATCTCCTCGGGATGCGAACAGGAATGGGTTCAACCGACCGTCCTGACGTTCGCCGGCCCGAAAAGGTGACACCCATGCCGATCACGGTCGAAGAATTCGAGACCGCACGACCGCATCTGCTGTCGGCTGCCCACCGCATGCTCGGCTCAGCTCATGACGCCCAAGATGCCGTCCAAACGGCATGGTTGCGGGCCATGACCGCCCCACCCTCACCATCGATTGACGACCCGTCAGCCTGGCTCACGACTGTCACCGCCAGGGTCTGCCTGGACGAGTTGCGTGCCCGACGCCGCCGCAACGAAGCGCCGCTGCTCGCGGACGCCATCCCGGCCGCGGAACTGGCCGCGGACGAAGCAATCCTCCGCACAGAGGACGTTTCCCGGGCGGTCATCGTTTTGTTGAACCAGTTGACCCCGCCTCAACGGGTCGCATACGTCCTGCATGACCTGTTCTCTGTGCCGTTCGACCAAATTGCGCACGTGCTTGGCGGGACAGTATCGAGTGCCAAGAAGCACGCCAGCAGGGCCCGACAACGCCTCGACAGCGCTCAGCGCACCTCGGAACAGAACAGCCGACCGCACGAGCAGATCGTCGAAGCCTTCCTGGCAGCAGCCCGAACCGGGGATACGCGCACGATGATCCAGCTGCTCGCGCCCGACTGCGTCCGCGACGCAGACGCGGCACTCCTGCCTGGCGGAGCCCGCACCGCCGTCACGGGTGCCGTCGACATCGCCTCCGAGACCGTGCACTTCCGTCATCGCATCCAGGCGGCTTGCAGACTCATCGTCAACAACAAACCGGTGTACCTCATCGCCCCAGGAGGACATCCCCTCGCCACGATCGAGATCAGCACGGCCAACCAGAAGGTCACGAGAATCACGCTGCGATTGGCCCAAGCCGACGACCATTTCGCGGCCGCCCTACCGTAAAGATCCTGACCCGCGACAACTGGCGCTTCCGGTATACGGCGAACTCAACCGCCAAGAACTGATGGTCACAGCCGACCCCGCGGTCGAGCACCTTGGCAAGGGACTGCCTGAGCCTGGAGTGGTGGTCCTCGACGATACCGCCGGGAAGGGCGCCTGACGGGTGAAATACCTTCTCAGGCGCCCTTCCTAGACGTCTAGAAGAAGCCGAGCTTCTTCGGCGAATACGACACCAGGAGGTTCTTCGTCTGCTGGTGGTACAGGCGGTACAGCCTTCTGAGCAGCGAGGATGTCGGTCCGACGGGTTCAATGTGGGGAGTTGGCCCGCGTATGGTCCGGATCTTGACTGATGCCGATCTTGGGGCGGCAGGTCTGTTGGAGTGGCCGCATCCGCCTGCCCCGCGTTGACGGTCCCACCTGGCGCAGGTTGTATAGACCGTCCACGGGCGTCCAGCCACTCCAGCGCGGGCACGAAACCACAGGTCAGGGCCTCCTGGTCCGGTAGGGTCCGCCTAGTTCGTGATACCTGAGTGATAGCGGGTGATAAGGCGAAGCCCCGCCAGGAACCACCCTGACGGAATCTCTGCGCTGAGCCGTGGTCTGTGCTCTCGTGCTGGTCCTCATCGGCGACACCGCTACCGGCCGTACGGACTCCGGTGTCATCTCCCGTGCCGGTCTCGTCGCGCATCTCGTGTAGCAGCCCGCGGTCGCCTCCGACGCGGTCCGCTTTGCGTCTGCAGGTCATGGCGGAGCCACGGTGACGATGAAGTCGATAGTGCCATCGACATCCTCGGAGCCGGGGGAGTGGATGCAGGATGCAGCCGAGGAGGCCAGCCAGGCCGTGGCGTGCCCGTGGCCGGGTGAACCGTTCGAGCCAGTGGGGAAGCTGTCGGTGGAAGCGTGGTGGCGGGCGGTGTCGCAGCCGATTGCGCACCCCTGGCGGCGTGACCGGAGTACTGAGGGTGCGGCCGAGACGAGCAAGGGGGATCTCGGCCTCGCTGGTGAGCGGTGACGTCGGGCGGGGATCTCTGGGAAATCGGCACCACTCTCGGCGCCCTCGGTGCAACCGGAGAGGCTCTATCGTCGCCCCGGAAAGGCCATACCACCAACGTCGACATTCGCATCGACCTGGTGCAGTTGCCACGTTGGGCTGCCCGGCGAAACTCGTGTCGCCGGACCGACGGGGACAAGCCGATCTACACAGCGCGTGGACCGGGACAGCGCCCGCCAGGCCCTCGGCGGCGTCCACACCGCGGCGGTGAATGTGCAGCGGCCGTAGGGTGCCCGGCGGCCGTCCATGCCTCAGCCCTCGAGGAGATCACCCTGGGAGAGGATTCCCGGCATGTAGCCTCTGGCAGGGGACAGATCCCGCCAGTCGAGGTCCCCCTCCTCCACGGACACCACTCGCCAGTCGTCCTCCTCGTTCATGCTGCGGAACGCCTCGTGCAGGAAGTCGGGGAGCACCTCGCTGTCCCGACGGCCCGGGCGGCGCCGGTCCTCAGGAACCGTCCAGTCTGCCGCGAAAAGAGTGCCGTCGATGTAGAGCGTGCGCTCCTGGCGAGGCCGGTGGCGGGCGAGCAGGCCCAGGATGTCGTCGCGAAGACCCGCGATTTCGTTGCGTCGAGCCGCCCGTTCCACACGCTGCAGCACCGGAACCAAGACCCCGAGCGTCACGCCGAGCGCCGCGAAGCCAGCCACAACGTAGTCGCCCAGAATGAGTGGTTCCTGATGGGCGAAGGCGTCCAGGAACGGCGTGTAGTAGGCCAGCACATGTAGGTCCGGGTCGACGGGAAGGTCTACGGCGCGAGGGTCGGCTGTGTCCGGGTCGATCGCCGTCAGACGCATGGGGCTAAGAGGGGAGGAGAAGTGCACCGCGCTCGCGTATGCGATCTTCGGCACTACGCCCTTGATGGTCTTGACTGTCCTCTTCTGTTCCTCCATGGCTTCGCGCAGCTTCTTCGTCAGCGGGCCTGAGCGGCCCTTGGCTTCCGCGACGACATAACCGCCGACGGTCCGCTCTCCGAAGAAGTCCGCCCGGCTCTGGCCGGGGGCGAAGGTGAGGTTGTAGGCGGAGGCGTAGCGGGCGACGTGCATGAAGAACCGGACGAATAGCTGCCTCTCGGCGAAGATCTGGCACATGGCCTGCCCCAGGGTGTAGGACAGCATGCCCTTCTCGGAGGGGTCGAGTTCGCGGGCGAGGTCGGTACGTGTGATGCGGCGGACCGGATCATCGCTCCAGCTGAGATAGGCGGGCAGTACCGCCACCCTGTGGCACCACTCGTACGCCGATGACCTCCCGTGCTTGGTTTGGTCGTACGGGGCCCTGCCCGTGATGAACAACGCGCGCGCCAAGTCTTGCGGCAGGACTGGCAGATCCTGCTCGACGGGGACTCCGGTACTGGCCGGGAAGAGCGTGGCATCGGTGCGCACGTGGGCGGGGCCATTGAAGAACATCGTCGCCGCTTTCCGGGTTCAGG
Organism: Streptomyces sp. NPDC088747; assembly: GCF_044751025.1. Lineage (NCBI taxonomy): Bacteria > Bacillati > Actinomycetota > Actinomycetes > Kitasatosporales > Streptomycetaceae > Streptomyces > Streptomyces sp. NPDC088747. The sequence continues at coordinate 656,341 of NZ_JBIVKZ010000001.1, read as the reverse complement.
GCCGTCATACACAGACCGTGAGGATCGTCGTACCGGCATCTCTCTATCACCCCGGTCCGCAGTCCGCCCCGGGATCAGCGGAGACGGAAGCGAATGCCCGGGAACCCTGGCTCGCCGCATGGCTCCGGCCACGCAAGGCGCCTGTGTCCGCGTGCCGTCCTGATGGCGACGGGCGCGTCGGACCGCGCCGTCCGTCAGTCACCGAAGGGCCCCACGACAGCCGGATGTTGCTGGAAAGTGAGCGTCGGTGTGGGCCACCACATCATCCGGATCTGTGAGCGACAAGGCGTCCCTGTCCTCGACGACCGCGCCTATACCGGCGCCGGCCCCCCACGTCGCCGCCGGCCTCAAACGACCACCCGGGGGTGAACTCACCCGACCTTGCGCTACCGCGGTCCTCCAGCGAAGACGGCGGTGTCCGAGTCCCGATCCGCGAACCGGAGGCCAGTTGTAGGCTCCCGCCATGCCGATCTTTGAATACCGGGGCGAAGCCGCGAACTTGAAGGTGCTAGCACGGGAAATAGAAGCGGATCAGCACCTCGCCGGAAAGTGCTCCCTCGCCCTCACACCCCTGCAGCAGAACAGGCGCGACTCCCTACGCCACGCCCACTGGGCGGAGATCTCCATCTCCGTCGCCGCCGGACTGGCCACGAACACCCTGTATGACGCCTTGAAGGCATTGGTCGAGCGGGCGCGTGACCGGGGGCCCGTCGAGGAGGCGCCTCCTCGATCGGAAGACGACGACCAGGGTGCGGACGGCTCGGAAGGGGTGAACCGGTGACCGTCCACTCTCCACGTCTGCGGAACTCGAGCGGCGCCGAGTTGAATCTGCGCAGCCAGATCCTCTTCCAGGATCAGACCCGCACGCGCACCAGCGATCTTGTGACGGCGGTCGGCTCCTGGCATAAGACCTACGTCCACGAGAGCAGCCACTGGGCCCGATATCACGGATCCACTGTCGGCATTCTTCTGAGCCTGCTGCGGCGCACGAGGGACCAGTTGGCCGCGTACACGATCTCTCACCTGCCCCGGCAAGACGTGGAGCGCCTTCGCGAGGACCGGAGCAGCGGGCTCCCCTTTTTCTCCTTCGAGCGCTACCCCAAGCACGCCCAAGGAGAACTGAAGTACAGCGAACTGGATTGGCTCAACCTCTACTTCGCTTACTACCTCCTCTTGGACCCGGAGGGACTGACGGAGTTTGACACCGTCACCTGGGACATGCGGGCGGCAATGGAGCACTCCTTCGAAGACATGTGGCGCCAGAGTGCGGGCGCCGAGATGGTCGAGTGTCCCGATGACGTACGCGTCGGCATCGACGGGCCCCTGAAGCTCGTGCACACCTCCGAGGGCCCGCTCACCACTCGCGTCCTATTCGAGTGCGCGGCGGTGCTCGACGAACTCTTCCAGTTCGAGGGCGCCTTCATGCGGAAGACCGACCCGGCGCTGCGTGAGTTCCTTCTCGAGGTGCTGAACGGCGAATACGGGATCCCGTGTCGCCTGGCACGTGCTCTCTCGGGGCGCATCCTCGGCGGAAGTGCCGTCCTGGCTCTCATCGACTTCGCACTGAACCCTGTGGTCCCGGGCTTGAACTCCGACGACCCGTCCGTCGACTGGAAAGAGCTCTACCCTCCCTACCGCTTCGTGACGGCGGCCAGGGCGATGACGGGCTGGGAGACGGGCCTGGAGTTCCAGTATCCGAGCCACGAGGCGGCGGTCCACTTCCAGCACATGCTGGCCAAGCGCAGTGGGCTCCGGATGGGAAGCGTGGCTTCCCGTCTGTCCGACCTCTCGACCCTCCGAGAAGCCGCGACGACCCCCATGCACCTGTCCGCGCGGACGCCTGCCGTGTCCCTCATGTGCGCTTCACGCCTGTTCGCCCTGCGGGAAAGAGACGTCTGTTCGATCTCGCACTATGGCGTCAATTTCCTGGGCGAGAGAGCGACCAGGTTCATCAAGCCCGACCGGGATATGCAGTGGCTGTTCCCGGTGTTCCAGGTGAGTCAGGGTGAGTACCGGTGGCCGGCGGAGCACGTGGGCCTCGATGAGGCGACGGACCTACTGATAGGTGCCGCCGTGGCGTCGGCGTACGACGACGTCCTGCACGGCGTCGGCCCTCTCGCTCACGACCACCTTCCCCGCAGCCTCTTCGACGACGCCGGAGAGGTCGAAGCGCTGAACCAGGTCCTCAAGGACTCGACGGGACTGGACATGGGCTGGCATCGGCCCTGACGCCGGGCCCCTTCGCCGCTCCTAGCGGAACGCCTGCCCTGACACCAGTCACGCTGTACGCCTCCTACATGGCCATCCCTCACCCGGTCCGTCGGTCTGTGAGGTGGTTGCCGTATGGGTGCCGTATCTCAAACATTCGGGAGTGAATTCAGATCGATAGGTGACCGAAACTGAATCAAATGCGACCGTTGTGCATTTAGAGAATTATGGTGACAAGATGCGGCCCCAGATCCTGAGGGGGTGACGGCATCTCATGGGGCTTGTGGCTCCTTTTGCTGTGCTCCCCCTCCAAGACGTCCCAGGGTGTGTACGAGCGCAGCAAGGAGCCGCGATGACCCAGCCCAGTGAGCCGCGTGCCATCCCGAGCCCGCGAGACGGCTCCGCCGAACTACGCGGGACCGTAGTTCCGGTGCCGCCCCGGCTCACCAAGGCGGTCATCCGCAACTTCCGGCTGCTCCGCAGAACCGAGCTCTCCTTCACCGACAAGGTGACGCTGTGCGTCGGCCGCAACAACACGGGAAAGACCTCGCTGGCGAAGCTCTTCGAATTCTTCGTGGCGAGGAAGAAGGCCGCGCTGCGCATCGAGGACTTCTCCGCCGACTGCTACGAGGAGTTCCTCGCCGCCCATCGCCTCTTCGCCTCGGGCGAGGCGGAGCAGGCGCGCGACACCGTTCCGGCAGTCACCCTCACCCTCCACATCTCCTACGACAAGGACTGCGGTCAGTACGGACCCTTGGCCCCCTTCGTGGTGGACCTCGACCCCGACTGCTCCGAGGTGGTGATCAGGTTCGCCTTCGCGTTGGGGGACGGTGCCCTGAAGGAGTTCTTCGGCGGCGTGCCGGTGGGGCCGGATGCCTCGGCTACGCTTGAGCAGCTGGGCAGAGGCATCCCGAAGCACTTCGAGATGTCGGTGATGGCGGTCGACCCGACCGATGAGGCGAACGTCCGACCGGTCGACCTCGCGGACGTGCGCACCCTGGTGAGGGTGGACTTCGTAGAAGCGCAGCGAGGGCTGGACGACGAGAGCGACGGGCATGCCGCACCAATCGGAGCGGTCTTCGAGCAACTGCTGACCGCGGCGGAGAAGAGCCAGAACGCGACGTGGCTGGAGGAGCTCGCCGCGAGCATCGACACGACGCTCGTGGACACCTCCGGCAGTCTCGACAGCAGCCTCCAGAAGGTCCGCGAACGGGTGGCGCCGACGTTGAAGGCTTTCGGCTATCCGGGCCTGGGTAACCAGGAGTTCGTCACGGCAGCCCGGCTGGACTCCAAGAGGCTGCTCAGGAACTTCGCGCGCATTCACTATCCGGGAGTGGCTGGCGTGCGGTTCCCGGAGTCGTACAACGGCCTCGGTACGCGGAACCTGGTGATGATCCTGCTCAGGCTCTTCACCTGCTACCGCGACCACACGGCGACGTCCCCGGAGTCGGGGATCCATCTCGTCTTCCTGGAGGAACCGGAGGCCCATCTGCATCCGCAGATGCAGGAGGCGTTCATCCAGCGACTCACGTACTCCGTCAATCTGTTCCCCCGGATCGACGCGCAGATGAGAGCGACGATGCCCGGGCAAAAGGGAGCGGTCGAGGAGAGCAGCACCGCAATCGACAGTAGCCCCCGGTGGAACGCTCAGTTCGTGGTGACCACCCACTCCGCACACGTGGCCAACCGGGGACACTTCTCCGACATCCGGTACTTCCGGAAGGAGGAGGACACCGTGGAGAGCGGAAGCGAGCCGGGGCCGGCCCGCACCGTCATCAAGGACCTGTCCCAGGTGACCGGCGACGAGAGGTTCCTCCGCAAGTACCTGACCCTCACCCGGGCTGACCTCTACTTCGCGGACAAGGCCATCCTCGTCGAAGGCGCCAGCGAGCGTATCTTCGTCCCGGCTGCGGAGGAGAAGCTGGCGGCGAGGAGGCCCGGAGAGACGCCCCAGCACCAGTACGTGACCTTGATGGAGGTCGGCGGGGCGCATGCTCACAGGTTCTATCCGCTGCTGAAGGTCCTCGGGATCCCCGCCCTGATCATCACGGATCTTGATCCCGTCGACGACAGGGAGCCCAAGATCCGCAAATGCCTGGTGTCCGAATCCGGACGCACGTCCAACCAGTCCATCAGGGCGTGGTCCCCCGAGATGGCCGACATCACGGTGGCCGAGCTGCTGCAGCGGGCCGAGATGGACCCGCCGATCGTCGGCGGCAGCATGTGCCTCGCCTATCAGGTGCCGGAGGAGCCCGGCGGTCCGTGCGGCCGCACTTTCGAGGACGCCTTCGCGTTGGCCAACCGGGCCCTGTTCGGTATCCCCACGGGTGCCGCTCCCGCCGAGGAACTGGAGCAACAGGCCCGTAGCAGCGTGGAGACCAGGCGCAGCAAGGTCGACTTCGCCCTCGACCACGTCCTCGGAGACCACGACTGGCAGGTCCCGAAGTACATCAGGCGCGGCCTCGAGTGGCTCATGGCACAGGACGGGACGGCGACGAAGGCGGACGTCCAGTGACGACCGAGGCGGAAGACGTCACGCACACGATTCTGACGGCTCTCCAGACGGGCCGTCACTTCAAGGTGGAGGCCGGTGCCGGTGCGGGCAAGACCAGCTCACTGATCGAGGCGCTCCAGAGCATCCTGGCTGACCGCCCCCGCTACCTCCCGCGGCCCCACCAGCGCATCGCCTGCGTCACCTACACCAATGTTGCCCGAGACGAGATCATCAGCCGTACCGACCGCAGCCCGTACGTGTTCGCCGAAACTATCCATGGTTTCCTTTGGCAGCTACTCTTCCCTTTCCGCAAGCACCTGTTGCGCCAGATCGTCGAGCTGGACCTCATGCTGTCGAAGATGGAGGGCCACACCTCACTGGACGGCTACACCGTCGAGTACAGCGCCGGCTTCCAGAAAGTGGACCACGACAGCCGTCGCGTGCAGCTGGGTCACAACGATCTGCCCATCCTCGCGAGGGCGTTTTTCGCCCTTCCCAAGTTCCGGGCCCTCGCCGCCGACCGGTTCCCGATCGTCTTCGTGGACGAGTACCAGGACACCCCCGCCGGTCTGGCGGAGGCCATGCTGGGTACGCCGGGCGATGAGGCCGCCGCGCGCGGCCCCCTCTGCGGCTTCTTCGGGGACCATTGGCAGCAGATCTACGACAACGCGTGCGGGGCACTCGAGGACGCCCGCCCGACACCGGTCTTCAGACGGCGCAATCGGCGCTCGCAGCGCGCCGTCGTGAACCTCCTGAACACGATGCGTCCCGAACTGACGCAGACCACGGCGTCAGGAGTTGGCGAGGGCACCGTCGCCGTCTATCACACCAACGAATGGGCCGGGACGAGGCTCACCCACCACCGGAAGGGTCAGCTCGGCTGGGACGCGGCCCACGCGGCCCGGAAATGGGTACTGGACGACGTCCGCGACCGGTTTTGGAGCACCGGGGCATCCGGTCACGATGCCCAGGCGCGGGCGGAGGAGCCCAGCACGAAGATCCTCATGCTCACGCACGAGACGATCGCCGGCGAACTGGGATATCAGAAGCTCCACGGGGCCTTTCGGCGCAACGATTCCTACGTGAGGAAGGAGGACCACGCCATGGCCTTCTTCATGGACACGCTGGAACCGGCCCTGCTCCACTACCGGAACAAGCGCTACGGCGCGATGTTCGACGCACTCGACCCCCGTGGCCGCCCACCCATCAACTCGTCGGCCGACAAGCAGGAATGGATGGCGTTCCTGACGAAACTGGGGGAGGCCCGCAAGACGGGCACGGTCGGCGACGTCCTCGACCTCTGTCTTGAGCAGCAGCTCTTCGACGGCCTGGGGAAGGTGCGCGAGCGTCACCGGAAGGCCGTGTCACCATCCGGCGCCGACCCGCAGGCTGTGAGTGACGACAAGGCCGAAGCCCGGGCGGTGGCGCGGTCGAAGGAGTACCAACAACTGCGCCAGGTGCCGTACGCGGAGTTGCTGGCGTTGAACGAGCACCTCGGCGGCGGCACGCCCTTCGCCACACAACACGGAGTCAAGGGACTGGAGTTCAACCGGGTCCTCGCCGTGGTCAGCAAGGGACACTCCCGATTCCAGATCCCCGAGATGCTGGCTAACTTCTCCCGGCGTGACGAACTGATGGACAAGGAACTGGAGGCGTTTATCAGGGCGCGCAACCTGTTCTACGTGGCATGCTCACGGGCCAGAGAGCATCTGGCCATCCTCTTCACCACGAAACTTGAGCCCGCTGCACTGGACACCCTTCGGGAGTGGGTCGGCGAGTCGCGAATCACGTCGCTGCGGTTCGACGGGGATACGGTGGTGGGTGGCGAATGAGGGACGAGGCAGGCCGGACGGATCCCCGGGCCAACCCCGACAAGGGATGCCCTGGGTTGCTGGTCGCCCGGATGCGATCGCCTCATGACGACCTCGGGCAGCTCCCGGCCGCCCAAGACCACGGAGGAGATGGGCGAAGGTCGGAGCGCCGGTCAATCACCGGATCGCCTCGCAGGCCGTGGTCATCCGCACCGACGCACGGCTCACCGAAACACCGCTCGCCCCCACCAGGACCTCACGCTTCACCCGCATCTGACCCGACTAGCACCGAATTCGCCAACGGTGTCCTTCAAGGGACGCCACCGGCGTACCGTCAGGGTGAGGGCTCCTTCCTCTGGCGTTGCAGGCTGGGGAAACGCCGGATGAGTTCTTGCGCTTCGGCTGCGGCCGGTCCGTCAGACGCCGCAGCACGATGCACGAGGGGGGCGATCTCGCGTTTGCGGTCCTTCTTTCTGAGCTCGGATGCCCAGGCCGTGACAGCGTCCGCGGGCAGCTGGCGCAGCACTTCGTCCACGAGACCGGGAGCGTGCTTGTCGCTGGCGCGGATCCACGCCGAGAGGCTTCCGAACGGATCCGTGGACTTCGAGGAGAGCCCGGCGATGAAGCCGGGGCGATTGGCCTCGGCGAGTTCGGACGCGGTATGCGGATCGTGCGCGGCGATGCTGGTACGAGAAGAAGCAGTTCAAGCTCGCCCTGGGCCGGCTCACCCGGTTGATCACGGGGGCGCTCGACCCGCACCTGGCCCGCGACCCGGGCGACGAATGGGCCCAGGTCGCAGTCGCCCAGCTCACCGGTGTCCGCGCCACCCTCGCTCAACTCGCCAAAGTCTGAGACTTCCCGATGTCACTGACCGTCCGCCGGCGACGCTGTCACGCGGCGTGACTCGCATCGTCGAGCACCTGTGGCGACTCGAACTGGGTGCTTCCCCGGGCTTCTGCGAGAGAACAGGGGAAACCGGCCCTGGGTGCGGTAGCACGGCCCGACAGGCGCAGGTGAGCAGGAAGTGACCATTGAATGATCTGGTCCTGCCAGCGCTCCTTACGAAGACTGGTGTCGATAGCGACTGTTGACACGGTCGGCCGCTCAGAGGCCGACCTCCGGCTTCGTACAAGGAATCCGCATGCGCACCCCGAACACCTCTTCTTTGCCCGCCGACCGCCCGTTGGGCGTGGCAGAGCGCTTCATGTGGCTGATGAGCCGCCGGTTCGATAATCACGCGACGCTGACAGCCAGGGTTCTGGGTACGACGGAGGTGGACCGGTGGCGATCTGCCCTGGACGCCCTGGTGCGCAGGCATCCGCTGCTCACCGCCCGTGTCGAGGATACCCGTACCGGGCCTCACATCCGCTTCGGCGCGCATCGCGCCGTACCACTGCGGGTCCGGGAGTTGTCGCAGAGCAGCTGGCAGGACCAGCTCTCCGTCGAGATGCATACGCCCCTTGACGGCGCTGAAGGCCCGTTGCTCCGGGTGACGCTGCTGCACGGTCCGGACAGCTGCGTCGTCATCCTCGCCGGCCACCACGCTGTGGTCGACGGGCTCTCGTTCGTCCACCTGACACGTGACCTGCTGACCCTGGTCTCCGGGGGCACCCCGTCCGGCACACCGGCGTCCGACCCGGTCGACCCGTTCATACAGGAGGGTGTCATGGCGGCCGCGGCACTCCTGCCCCCGGAGCCGGACATCGTCCCGAGTGATCTGCCCGGCACGTTCCGCGACGGACCCGGGAAGCAGCTCCTGGTGTCCGCCGCCGAGCTGACCGCCGGGGAGACCGCTGCGCTGCGCCGATGGGCACGCGAGGAAAAGACGACGGTCAACGGAGCGGTCGCCGCCGCGGTACTGGCCAGTGGTGCTGCGCTCGTACCGGGTTGGGAGACCAGGACACTCCGTGTGCACACCCCGATCCAGCTCCGGCAGTTCTTGCCGTCGCGGGCCGAGGGAGCCGAGGGGGTCGGCAACATACTCGCCCCGGCCACCACAGGGCAGCCGGGCACGGAGCGGGACCTGGGGACGGCGGCCCGCTCCTTCACCGACGGTCTGGCCCCGTTCCGGGAGACGGCCGCGGTGATGGGCTCGTTCGCGCTGTGGGGGACCGTCCTGGGGCAGGGCATCGGTCCCGCGCAGATGTGCGACATGCTCGCGGCCGTCGCGCCGCACGACGTACTCCTGACCAACCTGGGTGCCCTCGACCTCCCGGTCCGCTACGGCGAGTTGACGCTCGACGCACTGTGGGGGCCGTCGGTGTTCTTCGGCTTCGAGGGCGAACACACTGTCGGCGTGAACACCCTGGACGGCGTACTGCGTCTGCTGCACACCAGTTGGTCGCCTGGGCCCGCTCTCGCCGACGCGGTCCGCGACCGGCTGCTGGAGGCCATCGCCCGATGACCTGCTGGCCGTGAGACGCCGACGGCCGAGAGAAGCAGGGTGCTTCGTCGAGATTCCTCCCGGGCAGAAGGCTATGGTGCCGTGCCCGGCTCGAAGGTCGCCGCCGCGTCCCGGTTGTTGATACGCAGGGCCAGTGCTGTGCCGAGGAGGGCAAGGGCCGCCGCTCCCAGGAAGGCGGTGTGATAGCCGCCGAGGGCGGGGCGGAGGCCGTCGTGGGAGGGGGTTGCGGTGGCGATCAGCGTGGAGGCGAAAGCGATGCCGGCAGCGCCCCCCAGCTGGCGGGAGGAGATGAACAGCGCCGACGCGCGACTGAGGTCGGCGTGCTCGATCTGCGCGACGGTGGCGGCCTGGGTGGCGACCATGACATGCGCCACGAAGTAGCCAGTGGCGAACATCGCCCCTTGCAGCAGCCACAACTGTCCCGGCGTACGGACGAAAGCGGCCGCGACGCAGGACGCGGCTACCCCGGACAGGCCGATCGCAGCCAGCGGGCCGGGGCCGAGACGCTGGTAGAGCCATCGGCTGGCCACCTGTGCCCCGACGACCACGCCCACTGCCTGCGGAAGCGTGGCCAGGCCGCTGGTCCAGGCAGAGCCGCCGAGGCCCTCCTGGACGAGGAGCGCGATCGTGAGCAGGACACCCTGGAGGACCGCGGTGTACAGAAAGACCAGTGAACTGCCGAGCCGGAAGAGGGAGTTGCGGTAGAGGGTGAGGCGCAGTGCCGGCTCGCGCCGGTGCAGCTGATGCACGATCAGGATGCCGACCAGCACCACGCCGGACACCAGGGTGGCGAGGGTCATGGGATCTGTCCAGCCCTGCTGGGGTCCGCGGCCGACGCCGTGGACGAGGGCGGCGAAGCCCGTGGCGGCGAGCAACAGGCCGACCGCGTCGAATGAGCCGGCTTCTTCCTTCGTGGCGGGGCCCCGCAGGAAGAGTCCGCCGTAGAGCACCACAGCCGCGCATACCGGCACGTTGATGAGAAAGATCCACCGCCAGGAGACATGGGTCACGAGTGCGCCGCCGAAAAGGGGGCCGACCGCGGCGGCCACGGACGGTGGTAGGAGCAGGATCCGTGCCAGGCGGGCGCGTTGGTCAGGCGGGAAGGTGCGGTAGAGCAGAGTGGTACCGGTGGGCATCATCATGCCGCCGCCGATCCCCTGCAGGACCCGGGCGAGGGCCAGTTGGGGGAAGTCCTGGGCGACGGCACACAACAGTGAGCCGAGCCCGAACGTGGCGATGGCGAGCAGCATGACGCGCCGCTGGCCGAAGCGGTCGCCGACCCAGCCCGCGGTGGGGATGATGACGGCGAGGGTGACCAGGTAGACGGTGGTGGTGGCGCTGACGGCGGTGGGTGCCACGTCGAGGTCGCGGGCGATGGAAGGCAGGGCGACGTTGACTATCGAGCCGTCCATGACGCTGAGGAACGTCGCGGAGACGAACACGGCGGTCACGACTGTCCGCTGCGTCGTGGCCCGGCGGGCGGCCGCCCGGCCGCCCGGGAGCGGCTCGTTCTCGGGCGGCGGGTCCGGGCGGCGGGTGGGGTGCATGGTGCTCCAGAGTGTCCCGAGGGCGGTTCAGTGACCGGTGTTGTGGGTGGCGGCGAGGTAGCGTCCGCCGTGGTAGAGGAGGGGTGGTTTGCTGCTGCCGTCGGCCAGTTCGAGGACCTCGCCGACGACGATGGTGTGGTCACCGCCGTCGTACTCGCGCCACAGCCGGCAGTGGATCCAGGCGAGTGCACCGTCCAGTGCGGGCGCCCCGTGCTGTCCGGCCTGCCAGCTCACGCCGGCGAACTTGTCACCGCCCGACCGCGCGAAGGCGTTGCTGAGTTCCTGCTGGTCGTGAGCGAGGACGTTGATGCAGAAGTGGCCGGACTCACGGATCCGCGGCCACGTGGTCGAGGAGCGCCCGGGGCTGAGGCTGATCAGTGGCGGATCGAGGGACAGCGACGCGAAGGACTGGCAGGTCATCCCCACGGGCCCGCCGTCGGTCGTGGCGGTCACGATGACGATTCCGGTCCCGAACTGTCCCAGGACTCGGCGCATGGCGATGTCATCAGGTGGGGGCGGTGGAGCGAGGTGTTCCTGCTGAGGGGGGAAGGCACCAGTGGGCATGGTGGTCCCTTTCGGACGAGACGGACGGAGTGACACGAGGGCTGTGCGGTGCTTACGCCTCCGTGGCGGCGGCACGAAGGCGTGCCGCCTGTCCATGGAGCGGTTTGCCGACGGACGCGGAGCTGCTAGGTATGAGGGAGCGGTCAGCGCCGGGCGGCGGCCAGGCGTCCGCCCCATAGGTGGGACTCGTTCCAGCGGACCGGTGACCAGGTGGTGTCGTCGATCTCGACACCCCCGTGGCCGTACTCGATCATCCAGCCGGACGGTGTGGTGACATAGAACGAGACCATCTGGTCGTTGGTGTGCTTGCCCAGGTGGGCGAAGAGTTCGGCCTCGCCTTTCAGACACGCGTCGAGGGTGTGCCCCACCGCGTCGATGCTGTCGACCTGGAGCATCAGGTGGGAGATCTTCGACAGCTCGCCCGGCTGAGGGATGACCGCCATCGAGTGGTGGCGGCGGTTGCAGTGCAGGAAGGCCGCGGTCGAGCCGTTCTCCTCGACGTAGTCGCTGAGCTTGAAGCCGAGGACGTCGGTGTAGAGGCGCTGGTGCTCCTCCCGGTCCGGCACCCATTCGGCCACGTGGCCGAGGCCGAGCGTGCCGGTGACGTAGGTGTGCCCGAGGTGCGAGCGGAAGGGCCGGTCCTGGCGGGTCTGGCCGTAGAAGATCTCGACGGTCATGCCCGCGCTGTCGGTGAAACTGATCAGCCCGGAGACCTGGCGGTCTCTGGTCTCCTTGTCGTCGGCGCGGTGGACGGTGCGGCCGTCGTCGGCCAGCCGCTGGGCGATGACGTCGAGGTCTGCGTGGCCGGCGGCTTCCCAGCCGATGGTGTCGATGCGGTCGCGGGTCCCCTTGCGGACCTCTATCCGCCAGGCGCGCTCGTCGAGCCGCAGCCGCAGGCGCTCCGGGGTCCGCTCGACTACCTGCGCGCCGAGGATGTTCTCCGCGAAGGCGGGCCACTGCTCCAGATCGGTGGCCTCCGCGGAGATGTAGCCGAGGCCGATGACGGACGACATGTTGCCTCCAGAATCAGGGGATGGGGTGGGTCGGTGGTCCGGGACGCGGGGGAGTGGAGGTGTGAGGAAGGAGGGTCGGGAAGCGGTCACGCCGCCGGTCCGGCCTCGACGAGCCGGCTCGCGGGCCGGCGGGTGGACACGCCCGCCCGCCGCGCGGTCGCTTGACTGATCACACCGTCGCGGAAGAACTCCAGGAAGACCTGGTTGAACAGCTCGGGCTGGTCGGTTTGACCCTGGTGGCCGGTGTTCTCCGGGTAGAAGAACTGGATGTCGGGCAGCGCGTCTTCCAGCAGGTAGGCGCCGGCGACGTGCAGTGAGACGTCTTCCTTGCCGTGCAGGTAGATCGCCGGGATGGTGAGCTGGTCCAGCCGGTCCTTGGTGCGCAGCCGGGCCCTCTCGTCGGGATTGCTGCCGCCGGAGTGCGGGGCCCGCCAGCGGGCGAAGAACTCCTGGTTCCTGCCGTCGTGACGGATCGCGGCGGCGGTGCGCATCGCGACCAGTTCGTCGGTGACGGTCTCTGGCGACAGGACGACACCTTCCAGGATCGCTCGCATTGTCTCCGGACGGCCGTCCCATGGCCTGGGCTTGGGACGGTCTTCCGGCGAGCGGGGGTCGGCGGCCGTCATGTCCTCGCGGGGCACGATGTCGCCGAGCCCGCCGGCGATCAGTGCGAGGCTGTCAACCCGTTCGGGGTGCGCGAGCGCGTAGTTGGCGGAGTTGGTACAGCCCAGCGAGTTCCCGCCGAGGTGGAAGGTGTCCAAGGCGAGCGCGTTGGCGAAGTCGTGCACGAAGTCGACGGAGCCGCCCTGGCCGTGGGCGTAGGCGCCGTACGGGTCCTCGGTGTGGCCGAAGGTCGGCTGGTCGGGGGCGAAGACCCGGAAACCCTGGGAGCCCAGGAAGGGTGCCATGAGGCGGAAGCCCGCGGTGCCGGAGGAACCGGGCAGGCCGCCGTGCAGCAGGATCACGTTGGGGCCGTGCTCGCCGGAGGTCACGTAGTGGACCTTTGCGCCGGTGCTGAGACGGACCGAGCGGCTGAGGAGTCCGGGGACGAGGGGGTCCTGGTCGGTGGTCATGGGTTCTCCTGGATCGTGATGTCTCTTGGCTGTGCTTCCGGCCGTTCGCGCGTGCTGCGGCGGAGGTGGCCGGGAAGGACCAGGCAGGACGGGGACGGGTTCAGGCGAGGAAGTCCAGCAGGAGCTTCACGAAGACCTCGGGGAGGTCGCCCTTCACGTCGTGGGCGGCGGCGGGCAGCAGCACCGTGCGGCCGCGCGGCGGCAGTTCGTACCAATGTTTGAAGACGCCGGGCGGGACCATGCGGTCCTCCGCGCCGAACACGCTGAGCACCGGTACGTCGATCTCCCGCATACGGGCGGCGAGTTCGGGGTCGTCCTCACCGGCCGGGGCGAGACTCATCATGAACTCCATGACACGCGGATCAAAGACGCGGGTCCGCCGCTTGCCGGGTTGGTGGTTGAAGTCGGCTGGTCCTGGCAGCCCTTCGAAGGGTGGTCCGCCGGCGCGGAAGGCGGCCGGCGACTCCAGCACGATGTGTGACGTGGCGATCAACCCGCTGAAGTAGGCCCATAGGACCACGGGAGCGCCGATGGAGGTGCCCATCAGACGGACTGGGCCGGGGCGGGGGTGCAGTGCGGCGACCGTCTCGGCGACGGTCTGCCCCATGTCCCGCAGGTCGCGGGTGCGGGTGTTGGGCTCTGTTCCCCAACCGGGCATCTCGATCTGGAGGACGCGGTAGTGGCGCGCCAATTCGAAGGTGGCTTCTTCGGCCGGGTTGATGCCGTCGCCGCCGTGGACGAGAACGAGAGGTTCGCCCTGGCCCGCGGTCAGGGTGTGGATGTGGAAGTCGCCTACGGTGACGGTCTCCGGGGAGAAGGCGATCGCGCCGGAGTTGTTGGTTGCAGCCATGGTTCCGGGGTCTCTCTGTGCGGTCGGCCGGGCCTGGGGTTCACGCTCCGATGTGCTTGATCCGCGGGAGGACCTTCGCCGCGAACAGACGCATCTGGTCGGCCGTCTCCTCGTACGTGAACTGACCGAAGTTGAAGCTGAGGTCGAGTACGCCGACGCCGGTGGTCTCGTGGAAGGCCGTGATCTGTTCGACCAGCGTGTCCGGGTCGCCCTGGAACTGGAGCAGCCCGAAGGCGAAGCCGGCGTCCCGGGCATTGGTCGGCAGCCACTCCTCGTCACCGGTGTGCGAACCGTCAAAGCGCCGGGCGAGGTCCTGGGCGTGGCGCTCGTCCTGACCGACGACGCAGAAGGCCCGGAAGAGCATCTGGTCGGCACGCGGTGTCCAGCCGTGTTTGGCGCACTCCTGGCGGTACAGCTCCATCAGCTCGGCCACGCGCAGCGGGCCGAAGTACGAGCAGGCCGCGCCGAAGCCGTGCTCGGCGGCGAAGACGGCGGAGTCGGGACTGTTGGCCGAGCCGAACAGCGGTGGGTGCGGCAGCTGTGTGGGTCCGGGCCAGACAGAGACGATCGGGAAGTCGAAGTACTCGCCCTTCCAGGCGAAGGGCCTGGGCTCGGTCAGCGCCTTCTTGATCAGCAGCATCGCCTCACGGGTGCGGCCGGTGGTCTCCTCTTCGGGGACGTTGTAGAAGGGGAACTCGTTCGGGGTGCCGCGCAGGGGCATCGCCGTGAGTCGCCCACCGGAGAACTGGTCGATCATCGCGAACTCCTCGGCCAGCCGGACCGGATTGTTCAAGGAGGCCAGCGGCCCGAACAGTCCGATACCGGCCCGCTTCACCACCTGGGTGAGGGCTGCGGCCGTCACTGCGGGGTTGGGGTTGGTCATCGTCCCGGTGTAGTGGTGCTCGGAGACAGAGACGAAGTCGAAGCCGAGTTCGTCGCTCAGGGCGGCGAGCCGGAGGGCCTCGTCGATGGATCGCAGGCCGACCGTGGGATCCCAGGCCTCTCTCTCCAGATAGTTCTCGGCGAGGGCCCGGCGCATGACCGCGGGATCGGCGTACGAGTTCATACAGGTGACGGATACCTTCACGTTCGACCTCCACGTTGAGATGCCAACACGGTGACGCTAACACATCACTGACAAGAATTGATATATCAGTGTCGAAATTGTGTAACCTCAGCGACCTGCGGGCCGCTTAAGATGGACCCATGCCTCACACGACCGCCACGACGTTGCTCCTCGGGGACGACGGGGCCGACGCCGCGCCTTCTCTCGCCGATCAGGCCTACAACTGCCTGCGGCGACGGATCATCACGTGTGAGCTGCGGCCGGGAACGACGGTGGCCGCACGCACGCTCCAGCAGGATCTGGGTCTCGGTGCCTCCCCGGTCCGCGACGCGTTGGTTCGCCTGACTGCCGAAGGCCTGGTCATCACCCTCCCCCGGTCCGGCTACCGCATCATGCCCGTGACGCTGGCCTCCATGGAGGAGCTCTTCGACGCCTGGCGGCTCATCGAGCCCATGATTGCCCGGCGTGCCGCGGAACGGATCAGCCCCGGTGAGCTGCAGCGACTGCGCGTCTTGGTCGAGTCGAGCGCCGTGGAGGACGGCGGCGCCGCAGACATCGCGTTGGCCGGACTGGAGAACGCCCAGGCCCAGTGGGAGATCATCTCCCGTGCCGCCCGCAACGAACACCTGTGGCACATGTACTGCCGGCTCGGAGCCCAGCAGGTCCGGCTCTGGTACCTCATGGGGATGCACGAGAAGTCCCTGCGCCTCCCCATCGCCAGGGGCGACTCGCTCGCCCTTTACCGCGCACTGGAACAGCGGGCGGCGGACCAGGCCGAGAAGCTGGTACTGGACTTCATCGACCGCTCCCGCCAGGTGATTCTGCGGGCGGCGACCCGCCTGCCGAGCCTGATGGCGGCCGAGATCACGGCGTCCTGACCGGTCAGGTCAGTGAGCCATGACCAGGGCGCCTTCTTCCGACTGCTGCTGCCGTACCACGTCGGCGTCGATGAAGAGCGCTGCGACGATCGCCGAGAGCGTCAAGATTCCCGCACCCCACATCAGTGCTCTGCCGTACCCCTCGATCAGCCCGTGGAACACGATGGCCTGGCTGTGAGGTTCGGCGTGCGTGTGCAGAAAACCTGCGGTCGCGGACGCCGCGATGGTGTTGAGCAGGGCGGTACCGACTGCGCCACCGATCTGCTGCGAGGTGTTGACCATGGCCGATGCCGCTCCGGCGTCCTCGGGCAGCACCCCCTGCGTGGCCACGTTCATCGCCGGGGAGAACGCAGTCCCCAGGCCGAGGCCCATCACGAACTGTCCGGGCAGGATGACAGCCGCATACGACGTGTCGAGGTCGACGGAGGAGAGGAGGAGGAGGCCGGCCGCGGCGGTCAGGAACCCGCCGGCCATCAGAAGCCTCGGCCGGACGCTGGTCATCAGGCGCCCACCGATCTGCGTGTTGCCGAGGACCATGCCGACGATGATCGGCACGAAGGCCAGACCCGCGGAGACGGGGGAGTATCCACGTACGACCTGCAGGTAGTAGGTGAGGAAAAGGAAGACCGCGAAGACTCCGGCCAGGGACATGCCGAGCGAGAGGTACGCTCCGCCCCGATTGCGGTCCAGGGGCACGCGCAGCGGTAGCAGCGGGTGTCGGATCTTCTTCTGAAGGATGACGAACGCCGCGAGCAGCACCACGGCCGCGCCGAAGGATCCCAGCGTCACCGGGCTCTGCCAGCCGCTGGTCTCCGCACTGGTGAAGCCGTAGACCAGGAACCCGATGCCCAGGACGGACAGAAGCGCACCGGGCACGTCAAGTGGGGTGCGATTGCGCTGACTTGGAATCTCCCGGATGACCAGGACGGCGCCGGCCACGGCGACGGCGGCGAAGGGGATGTTCACGAAGAACGTCCAGCGCCAGTTGAGATACTGGGTGAGGACACCGCCGAGGATGAGGCCGACGGCGCCGCCACCGCCAGCGATGGCGCCGAATATCCCGAAGGCTTTCGCCCGCTCGCGCGGGTCGGTGAATGTGACCGACAACAGTCCCAGGGCGGCGGGTGCCAGAAGTGCGCCGAACAGGCCTTGCAGGGCACGCGCGCTCAGGAGCATGGCCTCGTTCGTGGCCGCTCCACCGAGCGCGGACGCCAGGGCGAAGCCCACCAGGCCGATGTGAAACGTCCTGCGCAGACCCCAGATCGAGGAGATCCGGCCACCCAGCAGAAGGAGCCCCCCGAAAGCAAGCGCATAGGCCGTGATGACCCACTGGCGGTTGCTGTCGCTGAGGCCGAGATCGTTCTGGGCGGAAGGCAGGGCGATATTGACGATGGTGGCATCCAGGACGACCATCAGCTGGGCCATGGCGATGAAGAACAACGCCTTCCAGCGAGAGGCGTGTATCGCCGCTTCGACTCGGTTCGCGAGGGAGGCGGTCATGAGCTGCTCCAGACGTGCAGAGTGAGTGGCCGAGTGGTCGGGGCGGCGGACGGGTGCCGCAACGAGGATCGGCGGAGCTGTCCGCCGCCCCAGGGACGCGATCAGCTGCGGAAGAAGCGGTCCAGCCGGGCCGAGTACCAGACCGGGTTGTCCTCGCCCAGAGTGTGTCCGCTGTCGGGCGCGATGTCCTGCTCGAACTGGAAGTCCTCGGCCACCCGCCGGACGCTCGCGGCGGTCTGAGCAGGAGGGATGCCGTGATCGCCGTTCACGGTCAGCACCGGCATCGGGAGCTTCTTACCGCCCAGGAGCGCGCGGGACTCCTGTACGTCCTTGAGTAGCGTGCCGTAGTGCTGGAAGCCCCCGCGCATGGCCCCCGGCGCCTTGTAGGCGGCCAGTAGTTCCTGGGTCCAGGACTTGTCCTCGCTGACCGACATCAGGTCCCAGAGCGGGAGGAGGTACTCGGCCTCCTTGCCCTCGGTCAGCATGGTGGCCAGATCGACCTGCATATGAAGGGCGAAGTGCGAGTAGCCGCCGTTCGCCGGGTCCATGTGGTCTTCGAGCCCGTAACCGGGGATCAGTGCCTCGTTCAGGACGACCTTCTTCACCAGCTCGGGCTGGGAGGCGGCAAGGGCGAAGGCGACCATCATTCCGATGTCCTGGCCGACGAGGTTGATCTCGGCCAGACCGAGCTGCTCCACCAGCTGGCGGATGTCCTCGGCGACATTGGTCTTCGTGTACCCGCTGTCGGGCTTCTCCGAGTCACCGGAACCCCGCAGGTCCGGGGCGATGACGCGGTAGCCGGCCTCGGCCAGCAGTTTCATGGTGCTGCGGTACTCCAGCCAGGTGAAGGGCCAGCCATGGAGCAGGACGACCGGATCACCGCTGCCTCCGGCCACGTAGTGCAGCCGGATCCCGTTGACCTCGGCGTAGTGGTGGGCGAATCCCGGCAGGCCCCGCACCGCCTGGCCGTCGACAGCAGGTTCGTGAGTATGCGGCTGGTTGGTCACGGTCCACCTCTTCGAAGCGGGGCATCCGGTTGCCTCACCGGGCGCCACCGTCAAATGATTATTGCTTAGGCAAGAACCAGTATGCGACAGGTTTCTTGCCTAAGCAAATAAAGTGGGATCGTGTGCTCCGTAGACGGCGTGGCTGGCAGCTTCGTGCGCCGGTCCTGTCGGCTCTGCGGCCGGACGGGGCCCATCCGGTGAGCGCTTCCCTTCGCACGGGCGCTCACCCCGACCCGCTTTGCGGCACCCTCCGCCTACGGACTGCCGCACCTTCAGTCGATACGGATCACATGCTTGCCCCTGCTGCCACCACTTTCCATCGCACGGTGGGCTTTGGCGATGTCGGCAAGCGGATACACGTCGTGGATGACGGGCCGCAGCAGGCCGTCCTGGACACAGCGGGCGAGATCGGTGAAGAGGTGCTGGTCCGGGTTCCCGCTGAAGAACTGGATGGGGCGGCGCCCGCCGACCCTGGAGCCCAGGATGTAGGCAAGGGACTGGACGATTCGCCGTGGGTCGACGGTGATGGAGATCATCCGGCCGCGTGGTGCGAGGAGCCCACGGTAGCGGCTCAGTTCTGTGCCCACCGTGTCGAGAACAACGTCGAACGGCCCGAGGCCCTCCGCGTCTGTCGCCCGGTGATCAAAGGCTGCGTGAGCGCCGAGGTCGCTGACCAGGTCCAGGTTGTGGGCGCCGGCGAGAGCCGTGACGTGCGCGCCGTAGGCATTCCCGAGCTGGATGGCGGCACTGCCGACCCCTCCGCCGGCGCCTCGTACCAGAAGGCGCTCACCCGGCTCAAGGCGCGCCTTGTCCCGCAGGGCGGTGATCGCGGTGGTACCCACGGTCGGCAGTGCCGCGGCCTGGACGAGGTCCAGTCCCTCGGGTGCGAGCGAGAGCTTCCGGACAGGCACCGCCACGTACTCGGCGACGCTCCCCGAGGCGCCGCGCGGCAGCAGCCCCCACACGTGGTCCCCTACGCCGAGGCCGGAGACGGCCCGGCCGAAGTCGGCCACCTCGCCGGTGAAGTCGATCCCGGTGCCCCGAGGGAAGGGGCCCCGGGTCGTCAGACGCAGTTTGCCCGACCTGGTCATGAGGTCCGCACCGTTGACGCCGGCGGCACGAACCCGGACCAGCACTTCGTCCGGCCCGATCGTGGGTGTCGGCACCGTCGCTTGGTACAGGACCTCAGGCCCCCCGTACGCGTCGTACAGAGCAGTGCGCATTTCAGTCATCTCGCCTCGTTCCGGAACGTTCCCACTCATGCGATGTCGAGGACGGCTTTGCCGTGCAGCCTGCGCTCCAGCAAGGCGCTCACGGCCTCGGCTGCTTTGTCCCAGCCGCCACGCCACGAGATCTGAGGGTCGAGCACCCCGGCAGCCACCTGATTTGCCAGCCAGGTGAAGTCCGGAGCCAGGCCGGGGCAGTCCGCCAGGAAGAAGGTCGCGATGGTGCGGTTGTGCCTGCCGCCGTCCCCGTTGAAGGCGTGCAGTGGAAAGCTCTCCGGCTGCCTGGCCGAGTGGCCGACCGCAATCAGCGTGCCGTCCGCCGACAGCTTCTCGAACGACTCGACGAGCTGTGGTCCACCTACGACGTCGACGACACCGTTTACCGGAAGGGTGAGCTCGCGGGGTCCGGTGACCACTTCGTGTGCTCCCAGCGCGCGCAGTCCTGCGCCGTGGGTCGCCGGGTCCGAGGTGGACGCCAGGACGTATGCGCCACCCAGCCGGGCAAGTTGCACGGCATAGCGCCCCACCCCGCCGGTGGCGCCCGTGACCAGGATGCGCTTGCCGAGCAGCGGACCGATGCGGTGCAGAGCCCGGAGGGCGCTGCCGGCGGCGACGGGGATCGTGCTGATCGCCCCCAGGTCGCTGTCCGGAGGGGCAGTGCCCAGCCGGGCCGAGTCCACGGCCCGAAGCTCGGCCCAAGCGCCGTTCGCTCCCACGCTGACCACGGGCGTTCCCTTTGCAGGCCCGCTGCCGTCGGCCGCCGCGCGTACGACGACACCGGCGGCGTCCCAGCCCGGCACCGTCCCATTCGGCGCGTAGGCGATCGCGTCCTTGACCTCCCCGAAGTTCAGCGAGGTGGCCCTCACCTTGATGAGCGCCTCGTGAGGGGCGGGGACGGGGTCCTCCGTCTCCCCGAGGCGGAGGCCGGAGGATTCGGCATGGTCGACCAGTAGGGCACGCATGGATGGATCCCTTCTCGAATGACAACGAGAAGAGTTTGCCACTGAGTGGCGAAAAACTTCAAGTGGCGTTCGCCTCCCTAGTAGGATGGCCGGCATGACCTCACCCTCTCCAGCCACGGGAACGCAGCAGCCGACCTCACTGCGCGAGCGGAAGAAGCGGCGGACTCGGCAGGGGCTGATCGACACAGCCCTGGAGCAGTTCACTCAGAACGGCTTCGACGACGTCACCCTGGACACGCTGTGCGATCTGGTAGAGGTGTCGAAGCGAACGTTCTTCCGGAACTTCTCCAGCAAGGAAGACGTCGCGATGGCTCCCTTCAGGGACTTCTGGGAACGCTTCCTCCAGGAACTGGACGCCATCGACGTGACCGGTCAGCCACTCGTGGAGCTCCTGCGTGACGCGGTGCTGGCCGCGTTGCGGGACCTGGGTGACGCCGAGTGGGCCCGCCGCGTCCTGCTCGGTTACCGGCTGAGCGAGCAGAACGCGGCGGTCAGTGCGCACAACCTGCAGTTCTGCTCGGACACCACTGAGCAGGCGCTAGAGATCCTGCACCGTAGGCTCACATTGGGAGACGCGGACGATCCCCGTCCCCGGCTCGCCGGAGACATGACGATCGCCGCCTTCCACTACGCGCTGGCGGGCTGGGAGACCGAGATGCGGGCGGCGGAGGACGGCAGCACGGTGGCGGCCCCGGACCACGAGAGGCTGTCCGACCGCTTCCGGGCGGCGGTCGCGGCACTCCCCGGCAGCCTTACGGTCGAAGCCCGCATCAAGTCGTCGGCTCCTGCGTAGCAAACCGGCCGAACGCCGAGGTCAGAAACTATTCTGACCTCGGCGTGTTTGCGTGCTCCTCGCGCGCGGCGTCCTGGGGGAGTGTCAGATGCCGTTGACCGTCCGCGGGGCGATGAGGAATTTCACCCGGACCTCGTCCCTCCCTCCGAACCACGGATAGGGGCCGCCGAGGTACTTCTGGGCCAACTGTTCGATGTGGTCGGCGGCGCCCTTGTGCGTGATGTCCACGACCTCGCCGCGTACCTGGAAGTATCGGGACGGCTCGTCGGGTGCGGACACGGTGACGGCTACGCGCGGGTCGCGGCGAATGTTGCGTGTCTTCACGTGGCTCTCCACGCTGTTGATGACGATGTGCTTGCCGTCGGTGTCCACCCAGGTCTGGGTGAGCTGCGGCGAGCCGTCCGGCATCGACGTGGCGAGATAGCAGGTGCTCGGGCGGCGCAGGAGCGCTGCGACTTCATCGGGAAGGTGCACGGATGCTCTCTTGTCTGTGGGGTGGCGCGGTCTGGTGTGCGGACTCCGCCTTGCACACCGCGGGCCGTGCGAGGCACGCCCTACACGGTGCGGGCCTGCCGGGGTGAGGGTGGGCGGTCTGCTCAGCCGGCCGGCCGGGCCCGGTCCCACGCGGCGTAGTAGGTGAGGGTGTCTTCCAGGATTCCGGGATGGCGGGGGCTCCATCCGAGCAGCTTCTGTGCCTTCTCGCTGGTGACGAGTTCGTCGCGGTCCGCGCAGCTCTCCAGCATGCCCCCGCTCTGGGCGCTCTGGAAGGTGATGTCCCCGGTGTACCCGGCAACACGGAGGCAGGCCTGCTGGACGCTGAGGAGCTTGGGCTGGTGCTCGTCGCCGAACATGAAGATGTTGCCGTCGGCCACCTCTGGCCGCTCAAGAATGGCCACGTACGCGGCGGCGAGGTCGTCGACGTGGACCCAGGAATACCGTTTGGTGACGTCACCGTAGAAGGCCGAGTGGCCGTTCCTGGCGTCGGTGAACCACTGGGCACTCTTCGAACTGCGGGCGCTGCCCCCGTAGATGAACGACGGCCGCACGATCGTGTGAGGCATGCCACTGGCAGCCAGGTCCTGCTCCGCCTGGGCCCGGACGTACAGAGGGTTGTCCGGAGCGGGTGGGGTCGTCTCGTCCCACACCTCACGGGTGGTGGTCAGAAACGTGATGCCCGTGGTGAAGACCAGGTGGCGACTACGGCCGGTGTGCTGTTCTGCCTCACGCAGCGTCTGGAAGAGCTTACGGTCGCTGCCGAGGGGGTCGTCCATATCGAGGGCGGCGCAGACGACCGCGTCGGCCTCTTCCAGGGCGGTGCGGTAGCTGTCCGGGTCGGACAGCCGTCCCTCGACGGGGTGGATCTCCTCGACGACGAGCTCCTGGGCCCGCGTGCCAGCGGCGTCGCGAGTCAGGCCGAGCACGGTGTGTCCTTCCTGTCGGAGGGCTCGGGCCACGTGGAAGCCAGCGTAGCCGGTGGCGCCGAGAACCAAGACCTTCATGAGACTCCTTGCTGAGCGGTGGGGGAAAGGAATCCAACGTCGACCAACATAACTTGCCTAAGCAAGTTTATGGCAAGCTGGAGTCATGGGAGACGCCGAGGCGAACGAGCAGGTGTTGTCGGCGGAGGGATCTGCGGAGGAGTGGTCTGGCGCGAGCTGCGGCGCCCGGTGCACGCCCTTGTGCGCCGCCCGGAGGAGGAGACGCCTCAGAAGGCGACCCTCACGCTCACGGAGTTCCCTGTTGACGGCGTCTTGAGCAAGGCGCCCGGTCATCGCAACGGTGCCGATGGACGCGGCGATGTCGCTGTCCTCACCGGCCGCGGACTGACGGAGCCGAGACAGTCCCGCCCGGGACACCTCGTCGCCACGGCCCCGCGAACCGCTGCAGTCCGCGGCTGGGGGACTCGACACGACCCGCCACTGTGGCCACGGCCGGTCCCCGGCGAGAGCTCCGTATGGGTGGGCGCTCTGCATGCCGGGTGAAATTGTCGATGCCGTGCTTGGGGCCCGTGCAGCGGAAATCGAGCAGAGGACTGGACGAGAGGCCGTCTGGGTCCCGACACGGGGCGAAGGCATCCCTCACGGCCGCGGCCGCCATGCTTCGCGAAACGGCGTCCTCCGGCCCTTCCGGATCCGTGTACGCAGCCCCTTCCGACGGGCTGCTGTCTCGTACCAGGCGGTTCTCGACGGTACAGCTGCGGACATCCGCGGGCTCTGTGCGCCAGTCGTGGAAGAACCCGGTGTAGGTACGCCGGTTGGCCGAATCACGCATGGCTGCGGGCCGTGCCTGAAGTCCGAGGAGGCTGAAGACGCGGGAGCGTTCTCCCGGATCCATGCGAGAGCCGCCTCGACCAGGGGATCGCGGAGAGCGTCCGCGAGTAGTTTGGGCGGTAGTGAAGCGTCATGAAACCGGCCACGCCACCGGCGCACCGGTGGTGTTCCGCCGGTTCGAAACCCGCCCCGCTCACTCTTCTCCGTCATCGCGACTCTGCCGTCGGCCTGCTGGTCGTACAGGAGAGCGAGGCGGTGTACATAGGCCGGTGAATCATGGACGCCGACCACTACCAGAACACGGCCAGTCCCGCCTCCGTCCTCGCGTCCAGTACGTACACGCAGAAGTGGAGGACCGCGACACGACTGGCGGTCAGTATCGTCTTCGTGGCGGACAGGAGCGGATGGGAACCCGCTTGATGGGCTGGATCGGCACGTATCGACCTGAACTTGCTCATGCAAGGACATGGCAAACTGGTGGGTATGAAGAAGGCCACAGAAGCGGGGGACCAGGTTCTGCCACCGCACGAAGCGGAGATCTGGCGCGAGCTGGGGCGTCTGGTCCATGCGCTGCCTCGTCTGCTGGAGGAGGACATGCTGCAGGCGACCTGCGTCACGCTGACCGAGTTCTCTGTTCTGAGCGTTCTCAGTGAGGCACCGGGACGCAGGCTGCGTATGACGGAGATAGCGACGCGGACGGGGCTGACTCCCAGCCGGATCACCCGGCTCGTCTCCGCACTGACGGCCAAGTCGCTGGTGGCCAAGGAGCGGGACACCTCCGACGGGCGCGGCAATGTCACCGCCCTCACCGACGAGGGTCTGGCGGAACTGGAGAGTGCCTGGCCAACGCACCGGGCCAGCGCGCGTCGGCACTTCCTCGATCATCTGCCCGAAGGCTCCGCTCCAACGCTGGCAGCCGCTCTGCGGTCCGTGACGGCCTCGCTCATCCCCGACCGTTCCCGCTCGGCCGACTAGGCTGTCTTCTTCTGATCGTTGGTTGATGCCGCGTCGAGCAGGGCTTACACGCTGCTGCCTTGGCGCAGCACACGTGACAGCCCGAGAGCGGCCGTGCGTACGGCCGGGGCCAGCGTGGCGGGGTGGAAACGGGCCCGGGGTACAGCCACGGACAGGGCGGCCACCGCTGTCGGTCCGTCAAAGACGGGCGAGGCGATGCAGCTCACGCCGAGGGCCGCTTCCTGCTCCTCGTAGGCGAGCCCGGAGACCTGGATCTTCTCCAGGGCGGTACGCAGCCGCGCCGGATCGGTGACTGTGTACGGGGTCAGCCGGGGCAGCTGCTGTGCCAGCACCTCGTGCGTCAGGTCGGCTCCGGAGAACGCCAGCAGGGCCTTGCCGACGCCCGTGCAGGTCAGAGGGAGCCGGCCGCCGATCCGCGAGGGCAGCGAAAGCGCCTGGTGGCCGTGGATGCGCTCGACGTAGACCACCTCATGGCCCTCCCGAACTCCGAGGTGCACGGTCTCGTGCGTCGCCTCGAAGAGATCCTGCAGGAAGGGCAGGGCCGTCTCGCGCAGATCGTGACGACGCGGCACCAGCGAACCCAGTTCGAAGAGCTTGCCCCCGAGCCGGTAGACGTCGGCCTCACGCTCCAGCAGCTCCAGCCGCACGAGATCCGCGCACAGCCGGAACGCGGTCGTCTTGGACAGACCCGTCCGCGCGGTGATTTCTGTCAGACGGAACGCGCCGCCGTCCGGGCGATAGCAGTCGAGCACGGCCGCGGCCTTATCGAGCATGTTCCCCAGAGTGTTGTTCCGTGTCATGGAACATATTTTGCCTCGGTTCGGACCGTCCTCCTATACCTGTCATGCGACGGCGTGCCGATCGCCGCCACCTCTCACCGCCCTCGTCCTCTGCCCGGAGGTAAGTCCCATGGCTGTCCTGCACCGCTGTGCCATCGCGTCCGGAGAACCGGTATGAGCGTCCATGAGCCCTCCAGAGCCGTGAGCGAGGTGGCCGCTGTCCTGGCGGAGGCCGCCCGCACAGGAGTGCCCTGCTCTCCGGTGCGTCGGCTCCTGCCCGAGCAGGACGTAGAGGCCGCGTACGCGGTACAGCGGCTGTACGTGGAACGGGGGGTGGCCGCGGGACGGCGGCTGGTGGGCCGAAAGATCGGGCTGACCTCGCCCGCCGTCCAGCGGCAGCTCGGCGTCGACCAGCCGGACTTCGGTGCTCTGTTCGCCGACATGGCGGTACCGGAGGGGCAGCCGATCGCCTCCGGTCGGCTGCTGCAGCCGAAGGTGGAGGCGGAGGTGGCCCTGGTGCTCGGCGCGGATGTGCCGCATGCGGCACCGACGGTCGCAGACCTGCTGCGCGCCACGGAGTTCGCGCTGCCCGCGCTGGAGATCGTCGACAGCCGCATCGCCGGATGGGACATCACCATCGTCGACACCGTCGCGGACAACGCCTCCTGCGGTCTCTTCGTCCTCGGCGGCGTCCCCGTACCGCTGGACCGCGTAGACCTGCGGACCGTCGCGATGACCCTCACCAAGAACGGCGAGACCGTGTCACACGGGACGGGCGCCGACTGCCTGGGCAGTCCGCTCACCGCTGCCCTCTGGCTCGCTTCGACGCTGGCCGGGCTGGGGGACCCCTTGCAGGCCGGCGACATCATCCTGACCGGAGCGCTGGGTCCCATGGCGGCGGCCGCCGCGGGGGACGAGTTCACCGCGCACATCGAAGGACTCGGCACGGTCGGTGCCACGTTCGCTCCCTCTGCCGCGAAAGGAATCTGAGTATGACCACCAAGGTCGCCGTCATCGGATCGGGCAACATAGGCACCGATCTGATGATCAAAACGCTACGGCTCTCCGAATCCCTGGAGATCGCCGCCATGGCCGGCATCGACCCGGACTCCGACGGCCTGGCCCGTGCCCGCCGCCTCAAGGTCACCACCACCCACGAAGGTGTGGACGGACTGGTGAAGCTGGACGAGTTCGCCGACGTCTCGATCGTTTTTGACGCCACCTCCGCGGGCGCCCACCGACGTCACGACGAGGTACTGCGCGGCCTCGGCCGCACGGTTGTCGACCTGACCCCGGCCGCCCTCGGCCCGTACGTCGTTCCGCCGGTCAACGGCAACGCCCATCTGGGCGCTCCGAATGTCAACATGGTGACCTGCGGTGGCCAGGCCACCATCCCGATCGTGGCTGCCGTCGCCGCCGTGACCCCCGTCCACTACGGGGAGATTGTCGCCTCCATCTCCTCCCGCTCCGCCGGTCCCGGTACCCGCGCGAACATCGACGAGTTCACCGAGACCACCTCGTCGGCCGTCGAGAAGGTCGGCGGAGCGGCCCGTGGCAAGGCAATCATCATCCTCAATCCCGCAGAACCGCCGCTGATCATGCGGGACACCGTGCACTGTCTGATCAGTGACGGCGACGACGCCGAGGTCGTCGCCTCGGTGGAGGAGATGGTCGCCCGCGTGCAGACCTACGTCCCCGGCTACCGCCTCAAGCAGAAGGTGCAGTTCGACCGCGTGGACGCCGACGACCCGCTGAGATCGCTGCTACCCGAGGCCGCACGTGCCGGGCAGGCCGCGAAGGTGTCGGTGTTCCTGGAGGTGGAGGGCGCTGCCCATTACCTGCCTGCCTACGCCGGCAATCTCGACATCATGACCTCGGCCGCTCTGCGTACGGCCGAGCGCATGGCCGCCTTCCCCCACTCTCGGCTTCGCTCAAGCGGGGAGACCCCCATCGCCCCGGAGGTGCTGTCCCGATGACTTCGCTCTTCGTCCAGGACGTGACGCTGCGTGATGGAATGCACGCCGTCCGGCACCGCTACACCGTCGACCAGGCCCGGACCATCGCCGGCGTCCTCGACTCCGCAGGGGTCGGCGCGATCGAGATCGCACATGGCGACGGTCTGTCCGGTTCGAGCATCACCTACGGCATCGGAGCCCACACCGACTGGGAGTGGATCGAGGCCGTCTGCGACGTCGTCACCCGGGCGATCCCCACCACGCTCCTCCTGCCGGGCATCGGCACCCTGCACGACCTGCGTCAGGCCCACGCCCTTGGTATCCGCTCGGTGCGGGTGGCCACCCATTGCACCGAAGCCGACATCGCAGCCCAGCACATCGCCGCCGCCCGCGACCTCGGCATGGACGTGGCCGGATTCCTGATGATGTCCCACATGGCCGAGCCCGCCCAGCTGGCCCAGCAGGCCAGGCTGATGGAGTCCTACGGAGCCCGGTGCGTGTACGTGACGGACTCCGGTGGCCGCCTGACCATGGACGGCGTACGTGACCGTGTCCGCGCCTACCGCGACGCCCTCGACACCGAGACCGGAATCGGCATCCACGCCCACCATAACCTGGGACTGAGCGTGGCCAACTCCGTCGTCGCCGTCGAGAACGGCGTCACCCGCGTCGACGCGTCCCTCGCCGGTCAGGGCGCCGGTGCGGGAAACTGCCCCCTCGAAGCCTTCGTCGCCGTCGCCGACCTCATGGGCTGGGACCA
The DNA here is from genome assembly GCF_044751025.1 of Streptomyces sp. NPDC088747. Taxonomy (NCBI): domain Bacteria; kingdom Bacillati; phylum Actinomycetota; class Actinomycetes; order Kitasatosporales; family Streptomycetaceae; genus Streptomyces; species Streptomyces sp. NPDC088747. Next base: position 628,206 of record NZ_JBIVKZ010000001.1, on the reverse strand, counting down.
CGGCTGCGACCTCTTCCCACTCATGGACGCCGCCGACGACATCGTGCGCCCGCTCCAGGACCGTGAGGTGCGCGTCGACCGGGAGACACTCACCCTCGGCTACGCAGGCGTGTACTCCAGCTTCCTGCGTCACGCCGAAGCGGCATCGCACCGCTACGGCGTCGACACACGGGCGCTTTTGGTGGAAGCGGGGCGACGCGGAATGGTAGGCGGTCAGGAAGACATGATCACCGACATCGCACTGGACCTGACGGCGGACCACGCCGCCGCGTGAACCATGCGCCGCTCCACGGGGAGCCGGGCAGAGCCGCGCCCGGCGGACCGGTCTCGCGTCCGGAGGCAGCGACGCGGCGCCGCGCCGGCCGCGAGGCACAGGTTTCGACACTCGGTCGTGCGGCCCGTCGGCCAGGCCCTTTGAATGATCGGAGGCCGTGTGCAGCGTGAACGCGCTGGAGCCCATGATCAGGACCGTGAAGGCGATGACCGCGCGGGTCTAGGGGCGGGCCCGGCGTTCGCTACCCAAGTCACGACTCCCGGGCCCGGCGGCGTGCTGCGGGGCACAAGAATCGACGCGTCGAAGAAAAAAATCTGCGATGTGTATAGTTTCTGGAGAGGAAGCAGTCGAGCTCATCCCGAATCCCCTTGGAGAGACATGCAGCAGCGGAATTGGCTCATCACAGGAGTTAGCACAGGTCTTGGACGCGCCTTCGCCCAAGCCGCCCTGACCGCCGGGCACACGGTCGTCGGTACCGTCCGTTCCGAAAAGGACCTGCAGGCTTTCGAAGCGCTCCACCCCGGATCCGCTCACGGGCGCATCCTGGATGTGACGGACGACGCCGCGGTTGCGCGCGTGGTCGCGGAGGTGGAGCGGAGCGTCGGTGCCCTGGATGTCGTGATCGCCAACGCGGGCTACGGCTTGGAGGGGACGTTCGAGGAGACGCCGCTGGCCGAGGTGCGGCGGCAGTTCGAGGTGAACGTGTTCGGGGCGGTGGCCACCCTCCAGGCCGCGCTGCCCTACATGCGTCAGCGCCGCCGCGGACATCTGATGGCCGTCACCTCCATGGGTGGACTCATGGCCGTGCCCGGCATGTCTGCGTACTGCGGCAGCAAGTTCGCCCTGGAAGGCATCCTTGAGGCGCTGGGCAAGGAGGTCGCGCAGTTCGGGATCCATGTGACGGCGATCGAGCCCGGCTCCTTCCGCACCGACTGGGCCGGGCGGTCCATGACGCGAGCCACGCGGTCCGTCGACGACTACGACGACCTGTTCACGCCCATCCGTGAAGGGCGGCAGAAGGCCAGCGGAAACCAGCTGGGCAACCCGGCCAAAGCCGGGGAAGCCGTGCTGCACGTCACGACGGTCGATCAGCCGCCTACCCACCTCGTGCTGGGCTCGGACGCCCTGCGCCTGATCACTGCTGCGCGCGCAGCCGCGGACGAGGACATCCGCACATGGGAGGACCTCTCCCGTACGACCGACTTCGCCGAGGGTGCTCAGCTCTGATGCCCGGCAACCAGCCGCCGCGAAGCCGGCGCGCCACCGAACGAAAGGGCGACATCCGGGAGCGGGCAATCCTCGATACCTGCGAAACCCTGCTGGAGCACAAGGGCTATGACGCCATGACCGTCGGCGACATCGCCCAGGGCGCCGGCATCACACGCGGCGCCCTCTACTTCTACTTCGGTTCCAAACAGGAAGTGGTCACGGCACTCGTGGCCCGGACCGTCGAGCACCTGTGGGAGCGGTCCCGGGCCACCGCGCAGGCCGACGAGCCACGCCAGGCCATCACGGCGGCCATGCGGCGCACGGTCGAGCTGTGGGACGAACACGGCCTGGTCATGCGTACGGCGATCGACCTCTCGTTGACCGTCCCGGAGATCGGCGAACTGTGGAACCACACGGCCGACCTGTTCATCGCAGCCATCGCCACCGTCCTGGAACGAGCCGGTGTCGAGGGCGGCACCGAACCAGAACAGGCGTCGGCGATGGCACGCGCCCTGTGCTGGATGATCGAGCGCACCTTCTACCACGCCTCGCAGGAGTCCCGCGAGGCATTGCAGGAGGCATCGTCGACGTGCCGACACATCTGGCTGACCGCCGCAGGCTTGACCTCCTGACGCGACAGAGGACGCGATCCGACACTGACTGCCCGAAGCGATACTGAGTGCCCGAGGCGAGCATGTCATGTGCTGAGCCGCTGGAGAGTTGCCGCCCTCGGACTCCCCGATCCGCGCGAAGGTCTCCCTGACCTGCGCGGAGGTCAGCACGGTGGGTGATAGATGCCCTCGCGGCGCTTCCCGACGACGGCCAGGTAGCCGGGGAAGTACTCGCGCAGATGGGAGGTCAGCTTGTTGCCGACTTGGGTTCGGTCCCAGACGGCGCCCTCGGTGCGGCCCGAGCTCCACCGAAGCCATGATCCACCTCGCCGTGACGGACCTCACCGCCCGTCCTCTCACCGGCGAAACCGTCATCTCCTGGCGCGACCCAGCACGGCAGACCAAACATCAGATTCGACCTCTCAGGCGGTGACCCCGGTCTTTTCCGACCTGGCCGTCAAACCTGCTGCGACAACAGCAGAGAACGGGGCGAAGAGCAGGAGGGCCGGACCTCCAAACATGTCGCCGAGCGCGGCCCCGCCGAAGGAGCCCACGGCAAACCCGATCGTGGTCATGCTGTTGGCCCAGCCCTGGACCTCACGGTCGGCCCCGGGCGGAGTCACTGAACCTAGAATGGTGAAAAAGCGGGCGAAGACGGAACCGATCGCAAAGCCTGCCGGGACACAGACAAGGCCCACAGTAACCGGATGAAACATCATAGCGGCGCCGATCGCGCACATTCCGGCAGCGAGCAGCAAGAGAAGGAGGGGGAGCCGGGTGAACGCACAGCCGTGCAGTCCTCCGAGAGCCAGCGCACCGACGATGCTGCCGACGGAGAGTCCAGCCAGCAGCCAGCCGCTGGCGAAGGCCGCCTGGTGCTGCTGCGCGTAAACGGGGAGGGACACCTCAGTAGCGGCCAGGGCTGCGCAGAAGAGGAACTGCGCCCCGAGCAGCGAGACCAGCGGTGTGCGCAGGACGCCGCAAGCATTTCCCGGACCCGATGAGGGAGCGGCCATCCGGTCGGGCAGGTGGTCCAGCAGAACGACCGCGACCGCCATCAGTACGCCGATGAGGGCGAGCGGGAGCACAGGGGCGAAGGAGGCGCTGAGCCAGCTGGCTACGATGGGGCCGGTGACCAGTGACAGGTCCATCAGCGCGGACTCCAGGGCGTTGGCAGAGGTCTGCCCCCGGACGCGGTCCTGTGCCGTCCAGTGAGAGCGCAGCAGGGTGCTCGCAGGCGGAAAGAACATGCCCATCAGCAGCGCTGCGGCCAGGATGATCGGGAGGGGTGCGGCGCATGCCGCACCCACACTGATCCCGGTGACACCGACCAGGTAACCGGCCAAGCAGGTCCGCAGAACCGTGCGTGCTCCGCGTCGCACCGTCTGCAGGCCACGGATCGGACTGGTGACCCCGTTGGCGAGCAGCATTACGGCGACGACAGTCCCGGCTTGGGTGTACGAGTAGTGCCGCGATACGAGCAGCAGCGCGCTGACCGGGAACATGCTGATCGGCCATTTGGACATGAGGCTGGCAAGGGCCAGCCTTGGGGCGCCGGGCGCGGCCAGCACGTCCCGGTAGGGTCCGAGGAAGTCCTTGTGGGAGCGAGGCTGCGGACGGCCAGTCGCCAGCTGGCCACCGGATTCCGGTTCGGGCATATCAGGACGCTGCCGCAGGAGTGACGGCGTTGTCCGCGGCCGAAGCCGGCCGGGTTTCCACCCGTACCAGGGACCTGATAGAGGCCAGGGTCGCCAGGACAGTGTCGTGATCGGCTGCGTGGACCGCAGCGCTGAAGGGGATGCTGACGTTGTCGTGGGTGGCCGGGACGTGCTCGCCGGGTGCGTAACCGAGTTCCACGCTGTCCACTCCGGGGAGGCCGGCGACTTCCCCGGCTCCGTGTATGGCGACGAGTATGCCTGGGCCCTGCTCGTTGTGTACCACGGCCGAGCCGAAGCAGACCGGGAAGTCGACGGGCCGGTCGATCAGAGCCGGGCGCTGGCCGAGATAGCAAGCGATGGTGTCGTGAAAGGGGCGCAGCCCTCCGTGGGCCGTCCACAGATCGACGGCGGGGCCACCGGAGAGCCGGGCCCCCACCTCAATCAGGTATACGCCGTCGTCCGTGCACTTGACCTCGGTGTGGCTGGGACCCCGACGGATACCGAAGGCGCTCAGGACCTCGCGCGTGTAGTCCGCCACGCGCGTGAGGTCGGGGTGGTCCAAGCCAACCTGCACGATGTCCCAGAGCGGGAAGTCGTAGTCGGAGTCATCGGGGCGCAGGTACTCCCACATATCGACGAATCGGTGATCACCGTCCGCGCTGAAGAAGTTGACGGCGAACTCGCGGCCACGGATGTAGCGTTCGACGAGCCATTCCCGCACCGGCTCGCGATACACATCGTGCGTGACCGGCGGCCCCTGCCCTGCCATGTCGGCAGCGGTTGAGTAGACGCGTACGCCTTGCGAGCCGGCGCCCAGCGTGGGTTTGACGATGACCGGGAACCCCAATTCGTGAGCCGCGGCCGCGATGTCGTCGGCCGAGTGGACCAGCCGGAACTCCGGTATCCGAACGCCGGCCCGCATGGCTTGTGCCCGCATCGCCGCCTTGTTGCGCCGGGCCATGGCCAGGGTGTGGTCGTTGCCTGGCAGCTCGAGCCGGTGGGCCAGTACGTCGGTGAGGTGCACCCCGGCCTCAAGACAGGGGACCACCGCCTTGGCGTCGACGCCCGCGTCGGTGATGAGGCGCTCGGCCTCGTGCGGATCGGCGGTGTAGAAGGACAGGTCGTCGCCTGCGGCGTGCCGGTCCAGGGAGGCGAGATAACTGTGGGTGTACACGGAGACGACGGAGAAACCGAGTTCACGGACAGCGTCCTTGAAAGGGCGCCCTTGCCGCACCGGGTCCACCAGGATGATCGCAGGTGTGCTGGTGCTCATGGGCTGTCTCTCCTCGCTGTATGGCCGACCGACCCTGCCATGGGCCGCCTCGCTCAACGCAATTGTCCCGAGTCGACGAAGGGCAGGACATGTACCCGCAGACCGTTCCGGCGTCCGGCGCGACGGACCGACGGGGCAGTGTCTGCCCGGCCGTCGGCAGGCGGGATCCGTGGTCACTTCATATGTTGCAAAAGAAGAGGGGAGGGGATGTCCGGTGAGCGGTCGGCGTCGCTCCGCTGTGTGGGGTCCGCACGTCCACTCGTGCACCGACGAGGTGTCAGGTTCCGCCAACACGCTTACATGGGATGGCGGGGGTGAAGGGGCGGTGGGAAGCCCTGCGCCGGGGAGGTTCACGGTGCGCGTGGACGACGACGGATAGCGATCACTGCACTCGCGGATGTCGTCTTCCGGTGCCGGATCAGGTTTCCGTGTCGGCGTGAGGCAAGGCGTCCGGTCGCACGGTCCTCGTGGGCGTGCGCCGTGTTCGGTCGTACGGCCGGGAAGTGCGCAGGGCCGGACGGCGGGCCCTTCTGCGCGTGGCCGGGTCCCGCAAGCATGGTTTCTTCCGGAACCGGACGATCGAGAGAGACGGGCAGGCCATGTCACAGCATCAGGAGTTCTATTCCGAGGTCGCCACGAAGTTCGGTGGGTACTCCAGCGGGGCACAGCGCACTACCTCCTACCCGCAGGGAGACCCGGAGGAGCACTTCGACACCCTGGTACGCGCCGTCGGCTCACCGGACGCCCGCTTGCTGGACGTCGGGTGCGCCGACGGCCGCAATCTCCTGGCGATCGCCCCCGAGTTCGGCCGGGTGGATGCCTTGGACCTGTCGGTAGAGATGCTGGCGTCGGCCGAACGCCACCGGGTCGAGTCCGGGCTCACTCATGTCGAGTTCACTGTGGGCGACGCCTCCGAAACCGGGTTCCCGGACGAGACGTTCGACGTGGTGACCTCGCGGCGCGGCCCGTTGTTCCCGCAGGAGTTCCACCGGTTGCTGCGGTCTGGTGGCTCGGTGGTCTTCATGGGCATCGGGGAGCGGGACGTGCAGGCGTTGAAGGAGACCTTCGGCCGGGGACAGTTGTACGGGCGGTGGACGGGTGTGCCGGTGGTGCAGGAAGAACGCCGTCGGCTGGAAGAGGCCGGCTTCACTGTGGACGACGAGCGCGAGTTCTCCTACGACGAGTACTTCCACACGGCTGAGGACCTGGACCGGTTCCTGCAGATGGTGCCTATTTTCGAGGACTACGACTCTGTTCGTGACCTCAACGCCTTCGAGCGTTACGCGGCACGGGCCGCAACGCCAGAGGGCATACATCTGCCGAGGCACTGGTTCGTTCTGCGGGCTCGCCGCACCTCGCGGGGGTAGCCTGCGCACACCCATGGGAAGGGCCTGGCTCCGGGTACGGAGCCAGGCCCTTCCCATGTCCTGCCGGGCGTTCCGCCGCTCACCGTGCACCCCGCCCGGAGTTCCTCAGCCCGATGGCGGGTCCGTCGGGCCGTCGGGGTCGGTCCGTCCGCACGTGATCACTGCACGAGCGGACGACCCGACGACTCCGGTCTTCCGTACCACCGGACGTATTCGTCGCCCCCGCCCCACCGCAGGATGGATCACGGCGCCGACGAGGCCAAGCAGCCAGCTCTCCCCAGGTAACCGACGAAGCGAGGACGGCGAGTGTCGAAGATCATTGCGGTGGTGTCCGGAGGAATCGATTCCGTCACCATGGCGTACCACCTTCGGGCCCAGGGCCACGATCTGCACCTGCTCGGCATCGACTACGGTCAGCGGCACCGACGCGAACTCGCCTGTGCGCGGCTGGCGGCCCGGCGACTCGACGCTCCGTACGAGGAGAGCGACCTCTCCGGGGCCCGCGGGGTACTGCGCGGTTCCTCCCTCACCGACCCGACGCTCGACGTCCCGGTCGAGGGTCATGGAAGCGCTCCGATGACCGGTGACGGCGTCGCGGTACCGGGCCGCCCCAACATCGTTCCCAACCGCAACGCTCTCCTGCTCTCGGCGGCCTTCGCGCTGGCCGTCGTGCAGCGGGCCGAGGCAGTCGCCTTCGGGATCATGGCGGAGGACATCGGTCCCTCAGACACCTCGGTGGAGTTCCTGGACGCCTTCCTCGCCATGGAGCGCATCGCGACACGCGGCCACGCCCACCCCGATCTGGATCTCGTCGCTCCCCTGGCCCACCTGTCCAAACGGGAGGTCATCACGCTCGGCGATCAGCTCTCCGTACCGTTCGAAGACACCTGGACCTGCTTCCGCGGTGAGGAACTGCACTGCGGGCGATGCGCCTCCTGCGTCGAGCGCCGCGAGGCGTTCGCCGCCGCCGGCGTCCACGACCCCACCACCTATGCCGCCGAAGCGGTCACCGTGGAAGAGGCCTGAGATGAGTGTGTTCGAGGAGCTGGAATCCGAGGTTCGCAGCTACAGCCGGGCCTGGCCCGTGGTCTTCGACCAGGCCAGAGGAAGCTGGCTCCACGACGAGGACGGCCACCGCTACCTTGATTTCTTCACCGGTGCCGGGGCGTTGAACTACGGGCACAACCCACCCGTCCTGAAGCGAGCGCTGATGGACTACCTGAACCGGGACGGGGTCGCGCATTCACTGGACATGTTCACCGTTGCCCGGCGGCACTTCCTGACGGCGTTGAAGGAAACGATCCTTGCGCCCCGGAACCTCGACTACCGGGTCGTCTTCCCAGGCCCGGGAGGCGCGAACGCCGTCGAAGCCGCACTGAAACTGGCTCGCCGCGTCACCTGCCGCACCACCGTGATCAGTTTCACCAACTCCTTCCACGGCATGACTCTCGGTGCTCTGGCGGTCAGTGGCAACGCCGCCAAACGGGCCGCGGCCGGGGTTCCACTCACCCATTCCGTCTCGTTGCCGTACGACGGCTACGAGGGCGGCTCCCCTGAACTGCTGGACCACCTGATCGGCGATCCGGGGAGCGGACTGGACAGGCCCGCCGCCGTGATCGTCGAGACTGTGCAGGGCGAAGGCGGGGTGCAGGTGGCCTCGGACCACTGGCTGCGTGCTCTCGCCGATGTCTGCCGTCGGCATGAGGTGCTGCTCATCGTGGACGACGTACAGATGGGATGTGGCCGCACGGGACCGTTCTTCAGCTTCGAGGACGCCGGGATCGTCCCGGACATCGTGTGCCTGTCGAAATCCATAAGCGGTTACGGCCTGCCACTGGCTCTGACGCTGATCCGACCCGAACTCGATGTCTGGCAGCCCGGGGAGCACAACGGCACGTTCCGCGGCGTCGGTCCAGCTTTCGTCACGGGGGCAGCGGCACTGAAGGCGTACTGGTCGGGCAACGACCTGGAGAAGGCCGTACGGCGCTGCGGCGAGCGACTGGCAGCCGCTCTCGATGAGATTGCCGGCACACACAACCACGCCGCTCTCACCGTCACCGGACGAGGTCTCGTGGCAGGGCTCGGGTTCCGGAGAGTTTCGGGTGTCGCGGGTGGCGAACTGGCCGCCCGTACATCGGCTTTGGCCTTCCGGCGGGGGCTGCTCGTCGAGACGTCCGGCGCGGACGGCTCCGTCGTCAAACTTCTTCCCCCGCTCACTGTCACGGAGAACGAACTGGACCAGGGCATCGACATCCTCGCCGGAGCGGTCGCCGCTGCGTTGCGCCCGTTGCGCCCCTGATCCCTACGCACCACATGAAAGGAGCCACCCATGGACAGCGCCATACCCGTTGTCGACCTGAAGGCCTGGCACGAGGCATCTCCCGAGGGGCGGAGCGTCATTGCCACGGACCTGGACCGGGGCCTGCGCGAGACCGGCGCGTTCCTCCTCGAAGGACACGGTGTGCCGCGCGCGGTGATGAACGGCCTACGCGCCCGGGGGCGGGAGTTCTTTGCCCTTCCCCGCGACGCAAAGACGCCATACGCGATCGTCGCGCCGTATGAGAGCGGCTGGCTGGAGATGCATCCCGGCGGCGGTGTCGGGGTGCCCCGCGAGGAAAGTGATCCGGCGGCGGCACCCGACCTTCACGAATCCTTTTACTCCGGCCCCGCACACCGGTCGGGCGACGAAGAGACCGACCGATACTGTTACCCGCCCAACCGCTGGCCCGACCCGGTGCTCCCGGGGCTGCGCCGCGCCGTCGAGACCTACACCGCTCACATGCAACGCGTGGCGCTCTCCCTGAACGAGCTCTTCGCTCAGGTGCTGGGCCTGCCCGAGGACTTCTTCACCCGCCGGGCCACTCACGCCACCTGGACCCAGAACGTCAGTTGGTACCCGTCGCTCGCCTCGGTGGGTGCGGTGGCGAAGGGGCAGATGCGCAACGGTCCGCACACCGATCTCGGCGCATTCACCATCCTCAGCCGGCAGCAGGGGGTAGGCGGTCTGCAGGTGTGGAACGAGTCCGGCGGCTGGTTCGCGCCGCCTTACCGCCCCGACGCGCTGGTGGTGAACCTCGGGGACCTGATGGAGCAGTGGACCGACCGGCGCTGGCGGGCGTTGAGGCACCGGGTGCTCGCTCCCAGCCCCAGTGCTCCCGACGAGGAACTCATGTCGCTCGTGTTCTTCTTCGAAACGAACCCAGACACGCTCATCGAGCCCCTGGCCCCGCCCATCGGCGGCGGCGCCGGCCTGGAGCCCGTCGTCTCGCGTCGTTCGGTTCTGGAAAAGCTCGGCGTGCACACGGACGCCGTCTTCATCACGTGAACCGTGCTCACCCGTCCCATCCTCTGTCACCACCACAGGAAGGTTCATCCGCATCATGTCCCTGAGCATCACCAAGCGCTTCGACTTCTCCGCCAGCCACCGGCTCGAAGGCCTGCCCGAGAGCCATCAGTGCGCACGTCTGCACGGCCACAACTACGCGGTGGAACTCGAGCTGAGTGCGGAACGCACCGCGCTGACGGCCACCGGCTTCGTCCGCGACTACGGCGACCTCTCGGTTTTCAAGAAGTGGCTCGACGAAACTCTCGACCACCGGCACCTCAACGACGTGGTGTCTGCCAACCCGACCGCGGAAAACCTCGCCCTCTGGATGTTCGAGCAGTGGAGGAAGGACTTCCCCGAACTGTCGGCGATCCGCGTCTCGGAGACACCCAAGACGTGGGCGGAGTACCGGCCCTGATGAGCGGGGCTCGTTTCCGCACCTACCGATGAGACATATCACCCACGCAATGAGGAGGTGGTGCCCCGTGGAACCGGAACTCGTGGTCAACGAGATCTTCGGCCCCACTTGAGGCCGTCCAGGGAGAGGGACGGTCGATGGGCCGCAGGTGCGGTTTCCTGCGGCTCGGTGGCTGCAACCTGTCCTGTCGCTGGTGCGACACGCCGTACACCTGGGACTGGCAGGGCATAAGTGACAGCGGTATCCGCTACGACCCGAAGACCGAGCTGCACCGGCAGTCTGTCTCCTCGGTCGCCGAAGAACTGCTGGCACTCGGCGTCGACCTCGTCGTGATCTCCGGAGGGGAACCGCTCAGTCAGCAGGCGCGCCTGCTGCCGCTGATCGACATCCTGCGGGACGCGGACGTCGAGGTGGAGTTCGAAACCAACGGAACACGCGTTCCGGACCGTCGTCTGGTGCGGCACGGGGTGCGTTTCAACGTCTCGCCGAAACTGTCGCACTCCGGCGACCCGATGGAGCGGCGCATCGTTCCGCAGGCGCTGAGGCGATTCGCCGTCACACCCGGCACGACGTTCAAGTTCGTCTGCCGCACCACTGCGGATCTGGACGAGGTGGCCGAGCTCGCCGCCGGCTTCGGCATCGACGACGTGTGGATCATGCCCGAGGGCCAGAGCGCCGACGCCATCGACAAACACATGCAGGAACTTGTCTCCTCGGTCATCGATCGGGGATGGAACGTGACCACCCGGCTGCACACGCTGGTCTGGGGTCACAGGAGAGGAGTCTGAAGTGACTGTGAGCACCGTCGGACCACAGAGTGGAGCAGAGAAGGCCGGAGCCGACCCCTTGGTCGATCTCGCGCAGCGCCTGCTCAAGGAGATTGGTGAGGATCCCAACCGGGACGGTCTGCGCCAGACACCTGAACGGTTCGCACGCTGGTGGCGTGAGTTCATCGACTACGACCCCGGAACCATCGACACTCTCTTCGAGACGACTACCACCAGCCAGATGGTGGTGGTCTCGGACATCCGGGTGTGGTCGCTGTGCGAGCACCATCTCCTGCCGTTCAACTGCTCGGTCGACATCGCCTATCGCCCCACCCGACAGCTTCTGGGACTGTCGAAGTTCGCTCGGATCGCGCACAGTCACGCCCACAGGCTCCAGGTGCAGGAACGGCTGGTGGCCGGCATCGCACAGGAGGTGGCGGACATTACCGGCGCCGAGGACGTCGCGGTGATCGCCAAGGGCGAGCATCTGTGCATGACGATGCGCGGTATCAAGGCGAGTGCCGAGATGGCCTCGACCTCGTTCCTCGGAGCCTTCGGCAACGACAGTTCGTTGCGCGGCGAGTTGCTCGCGTTGCTGCGGCACTGAGGCGGACGCGTTCCACCGACCGGCGGCGGCCTGCACCGAACCTCTCTAGGCGCAGGCCGCCGCCGGTTCCAGGCGTCACATGTAGCCTTCACGGATCGCATACGCCACTGCGTGTGCGCGATTGCGCAGATGAAGGCGGGTCATGGCGTCGTGCAGGATCCCCTTGATGGTGCGCTCGGAGTAGCTGAGCTTTTCAGCGATCTCCTTAGTGCCGAGTCCATGGGCGACCAGTTCCAGGACGTTCAATTCCTTGCTGGTGGGGCTTCCGCTCGCGATGGTACTCAACACTGTTCCCTGCGCCTGGCGTTCGAGATGGGCGAGGATCCTGCGCAGCAGGTCGCCGGGCATGTCGCCCTCGTTCCGGGCGGTGGCTCGGATTGCTTTCACCAGCCGTGCGGGGGTGGCCTGATGACGCCATACGACCGAAGAAACCCCGGCCTCGATCACCATGCTCAGATGACGCTCTTCCAGTTCGCTGACCACCAATATCACGCGTTTGCCGTGGTCCAGGCCCAGCTTGCGCAAGGTGGTGATCGACTTGGGGTCCAGTTGGTCATCCAGCATCAGGGCCACCTCTCCTGCGTCGGCTTCGCCCTCTCGTGTGGAACTTTCAACCGGACGATCCCTGGCCGGACGCAGGGCTATGTCGGGTTGATGACCTAAGTGCGCCGCTACACCCGCGCGGGTAAGGGGATCCCCTCCATACACGATGACGGAGATGGAAGGTGTTGAAAAGTATTTCGTGAGCTCCATAAACTCTTCCTGTATTGTGCGCATTGATGCACGACTGGGGCAGGGGTGGAATCTTTGTTTTCCTCAAGGCGGAGAAATTCCTTGCCGCAACCGTAATTCGTGAGAATTAGATCGTGTTCTGCATGGCCAGTTGGCGGTTGTGCTGAGTATGGGGAGTGGACGGTGGGGATGGATCGTTCCGGACGGATTGTGAAGGGCATCGCTGCCGCCGGTCCGGGTTCGTCCGCGAGGTGGCGGGGTTGCGAACATCGATGATGAGGCGGTGTTTGCCGTGATCATCTACGTCCTGGTGACCGGCTGTGCATGGCGGGCGCTGCCGCCGTGGTTTGGGGCGTCGAAGTCGACCGTGCGCCGTCCTTCGTTTTCGGTCGCATGCTGGGGTCTGGGGTCGGCTGCACCAGAAGGTTCTCAATTCACGGACGACCGAGACCTGATCGACCTGTCCCGTGCAGTCCTGGAATCGGCTCACGTCCGCTCTGGAAACGGGTCCGAATGCTTTTGATCGGGGCAAGTACGGCTCCAAGATCCACTTGGTCTCCGAGCGGACCGGGCTGCTGATCTGGGTGGGGATCTCGGGCTCCAACTTGCACGACAGCCGGGCGCTCGCGCCGATGGTGCGGGGCATATCATCCATCCGTTCTCGCCGCGGTCTCTGCTGGTGCAAACCCGCTGAACTCCATGCCGACAAGGTTTACGACAACCGTCACCTGCGGCGATGGCTCAGATACCGACACATCACACCCTGCGTCGCGCGCAAGGGCATCGAGTCTTCCCAGCGGCTGGGGCGCCATTGCCGGACCATCGAACGCCATGGCCTGGCTCGCCGGATGCCAGCGCCTGCATTCTCATCTGCTGCCGCAGACTCACTGAATGAGACGATCTCTCAATGTCGGCACACCGAGCTTGCCTATAAGCCAGCTATCAACGACGACATGTGCTTCGAGACCTGCGACAGCTGAATCCCCCGCCACCATGAGACCGGGACGACGAGCTTCGTCGCGGACACGCCTTTCTTGAGCTGTTGTAGTGCCTTCTCTGGGAGGGCGGTCAGTCCGTGGCCGGCGATACGGGCTTTGGGCGCGGCCTGGTAGGTGCCGGCGGTGAGTGCGGCCGGGAGGAAGTCCGCGGAGATCGTCGGTTCGACCTCATTGTCCTTGAGTGTGCCGCCCCAGATTGCGCTCACTGTGACTCCTGGGCGCGGTGCCCGTCGGGACTGGAGGCGAACGAACAGGCTGGGCGAGGCGGAGGGGATGTGTTTGCTGCCCATGGTGCGGGCGGCGATCGCGATGATTGGTTTGAGCGATCCGTTGCCGACGGTCAGGGTGCCGGCCAGCGGGCTGTCGCCGATCCGCTCCACGATGTTGTCGACGACTGTGGGACTGTCACGGTCAACGGATTCGGCTGCGCCCAGCGAGCGGAGGTAGTCGAAGTTGTGCGGGGACGCGATTCCGCGATTTTGTAGCCCGCATGGCGGGCGAGCTGGATCGCGTTGGAGCCGACGCATGTCGACCCGCCCCGCACCAGGACCGTCTCCGACCGGTCGGCGGCATCGACACTGGGCAGCGTCAGCGCGAGGTGGTCCTGCTGGGACATGCCCGTTGCTGCGGTCGACAGCGCCAAGGGCAGTACGGCAGCCTGGTCAAAGGCCAATGTGTCGGGAAGGGGGGGACAGCATGTGCTGCATCAACACGACGTAGTGCTGAGAGGTGCCCTCTGCAGCTCGGTTTCGTGACTTCTCCGCGATGGGTGCGTGCCCCAGGGCACGATCGCCCCGTTTGAGGCGTGTAACTCCTGGGCCGACCTCGACGACCTCCCCGGCCATGTCTGTACCGACGACAGCTGGGAACGTGAGCCAGGGCAGGATCAGCCGGTAGACGAGTCCCGGAATCGCGTCCACCAGGTTGACCGCGATGGCCCGGACTCGCACGACGACTTCGTCGCGGGCCGCAGGCGTGTAGGGGGTGGGTGCCCTCGTCGCTCAGGGTGGGGACCCACGACTCCAGGTCCACGTCGTCCATGGGGAGTCCCAGAGGGTCGGAAAAGCTGTACTTCACGTCGTGTCCGTTCATGTGCATAGGTCCGGCACGAAGCATTCTGGAGGTGACCACCGGGCGTCCAATAGGGCAAACGCTGCTCATCTAGTGTCCATCGATGTTCAGCTTGCTGAGAAGATCGACGTTCGATCGTCGTGCAATGGGCGAGAGTGAGAAGGAGGAGAGCGGGTGTCGCAGGACCAGCCCACGCCGTGGGGGCGCTCGGCGACCGGATGCGTGAACTGTGCAGACGCTCGTTCGTCGGCCGGGACCACGAGGTCACGCTCTTCCGCACGGCCCTGGGTTCGCCCGGTGTCCTGTTCCTGCACGGCACGGGGGCATCGGCAAGAGCATGCTGGTGGACGTCCTGAGCGGCATCTCTCGCGACGAGGGCTTCGGCGTGCTTCGGCTGGACGGCCGGTACCTCCCCGTTGTGCCCGCCTGCCCCGCCCGGCGGGTACCGGTCCCACCGTCCTGTTCATCGACACCTACTAGCAACTTGCGCCGCTCGACGACTGGATCCGCGAGTAGTACCTACCCTCGTTGCCTGCCGACACCCTGGTCGTGATCGCCAGCCAGCAGACTCCGGGCCTCGTTGGGTGGCCGATCCGGCCTGGCGGCAGTTGGTGACGGTGGTTGCCGTACCCCACCTGCTTCCCGACGAGGGACGCACCTACCTACGGCTCCCAGTGGCTGGCGGGGCACCTGCGCGAGCGGCTCGCGAGCATCAGCCACGGCCATCCTCTGACCCTGTCGATGCTGGCGGACGCCGTACGCCGGGGGGCCGAACCGCGCACCCTGGCCGATCTGCCCGACCTCGTCGGGCCGCTGCTGAGCCAGACGGTCGAGGCGGCCCCGAGCCCGCGCCAGCAGATGGCCCTGAAGGTCTGCGCGCACGACGACATCACCACCGAGGAGTAGTTGCGGGCGGTGCTCGGCGACGATGACGATACTGATGAGCTGTTCGCCTGGCTGCGCTCCCTGCTGATCGTCGTCGAGGGCCCGCTGGGGCGCTAAAGGGTGTTGCACAAGGCTGCGAACTGGGCATTTCCTCGGTATGGCTGGGGTGTTGGGCGCTGAACGGGTGTGGGTGGAGAACTTCACGGGGCTGCGGGTGACGCGGTTTTCGAGGTTGCTCAAGGTGGTGCGGGAGCGCGGTGGCAACGGCACGATGCAGGGCCGGCCGTGGAGTCTGCCGCTGGCCGAGCTGGTGCTTGTGGTCGCGGTGTACTACCGGACGAACCTGACCATGCGGCAACTGGGACCGCTGTTCGGGGTGTCCTCGTCCACCGTGTGCCGGGTGATCCAGCGGCTCGGGCCGCTGGTGGCGCTCGAACCCGTCTCGCGTCCGGCCGACGCCGCGGACCGGTTGTGGATCGTGGACGGCACGCTGGTCCCGGCGCGTGACCGTAAGGTCGGCGCGTCCAGCCGCAACTACCGCTTCTCCGCGAACGTGCAGGTCATCGTCGACGCCGACACCCGCCTGGTGATCGCAGCGGCCCGGCCGGCACCGGGCACCACCGCCGACGTCCACGCCTGGCGGGCCTCCGGCCTGGCCGAGCACTGCCAGGGCGTGACCGTCCTGGGCGACGGCGCCTACCTCAACTGCCAGATGGTCGTGCCACACCGTAAACGCCCTCGCCGGCCCCTGCTGGCCGGCGAGGAAGCCGACAATGCCGCCCACCGCAAAGTGCGTGCCCGGGTGGAGCATGTGAGCGGCCGGATGAAGAACTACAAGGTCCTCCGCGACTGCCGGCAGCACGGCGACGGCCTCCATCACGCCGTCCAAGCCGTCGCTCACATGCACAACCTGGCCCTCGCATCATGACCAGAAGACTGCGATCGAAGGCCTTGACCTGTCCAAACGCAGCCTTGTGCAACACCCTGCAGCCGCAGGACCTCGTCCGTGAGGTGCTGGACGATGATCTGCGCTACCGGGGTCCGGGGCGCTACGCCGAGTTGCACCGCACACTGCGTGGCTGGCCGGCCGGGCGCCTGCGGGCACTCGGAGACGAGCGCGAGCAGTTGCGGCTACTGACCGAGACCATCGTCGTGGTCCGGCCCCGGCATCCGGTCCCGAGGGAGACCCGGCCCCGGCCCCGGCTCTGGTCGGACGGTACGTGGACCGGCTGGACCCGGACGACCGGGCCGAGGTGCTGGCGATGACCACGACCTGGCAGGGCGCCGAGCAGGGCGCGCTGGTTGCGCACTGGACGGACCGCGATCCCGCGGCGTTCCGGGTCTTCCGCAGAACCACCGGGAGACCCGAGGGATACGCGGCCTGCCTGACCCTCACCGAGGACGACCTGGGGGCGGATCCCGGCGCCGACACCATGTTCGGCTACGCACAACGGCACGGCCCGTTGCGCCCGGGGGGAACACATCGGCGCCTTGCGCTTCTTCCTCGATCAGGAGGTCGGGCCGGGGCCGTCCGCGTCCCTGGCCCTGATGTCGGGCCTGTCAAGTCCTGGACAACCCCGTCCGTCCCGACACGGATCGGCACGCAGACCGGATGGTGCCGGCCCCTCACCCTCTTGTTGACCCCAGGCCACTACGGCGATGGTCCCCAACTCGAGCTTGTGCTGCACTTAAATAGCGGTGCCTCGCGCCGGCACCGGGCGGCCGCGTTCCCGACCGGACCACGTCATGGCCGACAAGGCCTACACATTATTGATGCTCGGTGTGTCCAGCACACAGGCGCTCGACTCGGCAGCCTGGTCTGCGGCTTCGCGTACCAGGCGCCGCAGTAGTTCGTTGAGCCGGTCGAAGACACCCTCCTTCTGCCAGGCGGCGAAAGAGGCCGTACACCGTTGCCTACGGCGCGAAGTCATGCGGCAGGTACCGCCAGGGGGTCTTGGTGCGGTCGACGTACGAGATGGCGTCCATGATGCGGCGCAGGTCGTACTGGGTGGGCGGCCGATGCCCGTCCGGGTGCACGGCCGTGACCCTGCCCGAGCTCGGCCCAGATCAGCGGACCGCTGGGTTGCCCAGTGCTCAGCTCATCGTCTCCGCGGCGAGCAGACCGACCAGAACGGGCCCGAGTAGGCCACTCCACTTGCGGTAACCCGACGCGGACAAATGCAGTCCGTCCGTTGTCAGTTCGGACCGCAGGCCGTCGCGGCCGTCCTCGAAATGCGGCCAGAGATCGAGGAAGGAGACTCCGAGCCTGTCCGCGACCTCCCGATAGTCGTCGTTCAGGGCCCGTAGCACCTGCCCATGGCGGGGCTCTCGGGGCAGCAACGACTGAACGAGCACCGGGGCGACAGTCGAGGCCGCCGCCGTGATGCGTTCGAGGTTGTGCACCACCTCACGCGGCGGCACGTCCGCGTGCCCGACGTCGTTCGTGCCGATGAGCACGGTGACGAGATCCGGCGCCGACTGGAGAGGCGGCTCGACCCGTTCCCACAACTGCTGCGAGGTGTTGCCGCTCACCCCGAAGTTCAGCACGTCGTGGTCGGGCAGCAGAGCCGGCCAGTTCCCGAAGTGAGTGAGACTGTCTCCGAGCATCACGATCCGTGACACGCGGTGACCCGATCGGTCGTCGGCGTGGCTCATGGCGTGGGCCCCCTCCCTGTCAGATACCGGCGACCTGGACGTCGGCTCCCCAGGGGTGCTCCCAGTCGTAGGTGCGCCGCCCCTCGGCCGTCTGCCACAGCCGCGGTGCGGTGGTGCTCTGCCAGTCCAGCGGCTCAGCACCCCCAGGCAGCCCGCCGCCCAACGCGACAGCGGCGGCCCGCCGGAGATCGGCCGCCACCTCCGGAGTCAGTGTGCGGGGGTCCACCGAGACGAACAGCGCGTTGCCGGTGGCGGCCACCAGGTCGAGGAACTGACGGTTCTTCTCCCATGGTGTGGCGGGGGTGGAAGCGACGCAGTCGGGGTCGTTGACATAGAAGCGCCGGTGCTGCGCCAGCCGGAAGGCCAGAGTGTTGACACCCATCCGCCGAGTCCTTTCCCACTGGCGTCCCGAGGTGTCATCCCCGGTACGGTGCACATGTTCGAAGCCGGCGGCGAGGTGTCCGACCGTGTTGCAGCCGAGGACCAGCGCCGGCGAGGCCTGGGCGATGGTCCGGTAGAACTCGACGAGGACCTCTGCCGTCGTACGGGTCCGGTCCGCGAAGCTCCATCGTGGTGCGCCGCTGTCCACGTCCGCGTGCGAAAGGAACCGGCCGAACACGTCGTAGGTCGAGAAGTCGTGCTTGACGAGGTCGAAACCCCACTCCGTGAACCGTCGCAGATCGCGGGTCACCTGTTCGAGGACCTCGGGACGGCTGGGATCCAGAGGCCACGAGCCGTCCAGTCGGTCCCGCCGCGTCCCGACGACCGGCTCGCGCGACAGCAGCGGGCGGTACCACAGACCGGGACGGGCTCCGGCGGCGGTGATCCGCGAAGCCACCTTCGCCATGTCGGAGAACGACCCGTGGCCCTGGTCCCAAGGGCCTCCGGGCGCGGTGCCGCCCTCGCTCCAGCCGGCGTCGACGACGCAATAGGGCCGGACCGGGTGCCCGTTCGCGGCATGGATGACGACGTCCGCGTCGCGCAGCACCGCGTCGGCATCGAAATTCTCGCCGTAGGCGTAGTACCAGTTGTTGCTTCCGAAGACCGGCGTCGAGGGAAGCGAAGGATCCGGGCACAGTGCCGCGCACAGTTCCCGCAGCGCGGCGAACGCGTCCACGTCGGTGGCTTCCCACTCCACGACGGTCGCCGCGTGCAGTTCGCGGTCGGTCGGCAGCAGGGCTTCCGCCCCGGAGCGTACGTCGAGCCAGAGTGTGGTGCCGGAGGTGTCGGCGGTCCACGAGCACAGTGCCGACGGCCGCACCTGGACGCCTGCCCCACGCGTCCGACCGGAAGGCCCGGTCGCCATCCAGTACCACGGCAGTACGCGATCGGGGCGCGGCGGTTCCCAGCGCAGATCCCCGTACGAACGCTCCCAGTGATCGCCGAGAACCAGCGACTGCCCCGGCAGACCACGGCTCCAGCGCAGGGCGATTTTGGAGAGTGGGGCCGAGGACCTGACCCGGACGTCGAGGCCGCCTGCCACGGGCACCGTGCGGACGACGGCTCCGCCGGCCTCCCAGAGGCCCTCCGACCGGTGTGCGGTGTGCGGTTCCTCCGTCTGGCCCGACCAGACGAAAACGGCGTCGGGCGGTGTGGGAACAGTGATCACTTCTCACTCCTGGTGATGCGGAAGGTACGCAGGCGGAACGGGGTGAACACCAGGTCGGCCAGGTCGACCGGACCGTTCTCGGGTCCGACGGCCGACGGGCGCTCCATGAGATCCACCTCGGTGACGGAGGCGACAGGGAAGCCGAACGACAGCGTGGTGCGGTGCCTTGTCCCATGGGCTTCGAAGATCCTGACGATCACATCTCCTGAGCGGTCGTCGGCCATTTTCACCGTGTCGATCAGGATCCCTTCCTCGGAACTGCTGACCAGGGGCCGTACGGACTCCCCGGCGCGAACCGGCCGGGCTGCGTCGGTGACGGCATAGCCCTCGCGGACCGCGTCCGCGACGTCCGCGCCCGGTACCACGGCGTAGTGGAACCGGTGGCGGCCCTGGTCCGCGTGCGGGTCGGGGTAGCGTGGGCTGCGCAGCAGGGAGAGACGGACGGTGGTGCTGACCGTGCCGGAGTCACCGTCGCCGCCACGGGTGACGTCGTGTCCGTAGGTGTGCTCGTTGACGACCGCTACCCCGAAGTTCGGTTCCCGTACCAGCACCCACCGATGGGCGCACGCCTCGAACTGGGCCGCCTCCCAGCTCGTGTTGGTGTGCGTCGGACGCCAGAGATATCCGAACTGTGTCTCCGCCGCCCACCGATCGGTGGCCGTCGTGGTGGGGAAGGCCACCTTGAGCAGGCGTTCCGATTCGTGCCAGTCGACCTCGGTGGCGAAGTCGACGCGAGCGGAACCCGGCCGCAGCGTGGTCGTCTGCCGGGCCGTGGAACGGCCGAAGGCACGTTCCACGGTCACCGAGACCGAGCCGTCGCCGGCCTCGGAGACCTGGGCGGGCCCGGTGGTGGAGGTGATGACGACGCCGCTGCCGGGATGGGCGTCGAGGTCCCAGGCATCCCAGTTGGGCGGCGCGTCCGGGTGTAGCTGCAACTGGTTCATCCGCTGACCGTCCGGGACCGCCTCGCGTCCGGTCGCCGCGTCCACCAGCGAGTTCACCGTGCCGTCCGGGCCGACGACGACCCTCAGCCGTCCGTTGGCCAGTGCGAAGTGGCCGTCCTCCAGCCTCTCCACCGTCACCGAGTCGTGCGCGGCGCGCGGCACGCCGATACCGTGTGGCGCGATCCCGTCGCGAGACACCGGGCTGGCGTTGGCCACGAGTGCGCCCTGCGCGGAGGGCTCGCCGCCGCCGAGTGCGTCGAGAGCGGTGCGGATGTACTCCTCCAGACGTGTCGCCACGTGCGCGAGACGGCTCTCCGCCTCCTCGTGGACCCAGGCGATCGAGGTGCCCGGCAGTACGTCGTGGAACTGCATGAGCAGCAGCTCCCGCCAGAGCTGCTCCAGTTCCTCGTAGGGGTAGGCGGAACCGGTCAGGACTGCGGCGGTGCTCAACCACAGTTCCGCCTCACGGAAGAGACGTTCGGCCCGACGGTTGCCCTGCTTGGTACGGGCCTGCGAGGTGAGAGTGCCTCGGTGGAACTCCAAGTACATTTCGCCGAGCCATACGGGTGCGTCGGGGTATTCGCGCTGGGACGCTTCGAAGAAGGCGTCCGGTGTCTCGATGGCCACCCTCGGGGACCCCTCCAGATCGGCCGCCAGCCGGGCCCGGTCGAGCATCTCGCGGGTGGGCCCCCCGCCGCCGTCTCCGTAACCGAACGGAATGAGGGAGCGGTCGAGCCTGCCCCGGTCTGCGAAGTTGACGGCGGCATGGTGCAGTTCCGGTCCCGTCAACGCGGAGTTGTACATGTCGGCGGACGGGAAGTGGGCGAAGACACGACTGCCGTCGATGCCTTCCCACCAGAACGTGTGATGAGGGAAACGGTTGGTCTCGTTCCAGGAGATCTTCTGGGTGAGGAAGCGCCGCGCCCCGATGGAACGGATGAGCTGGGGCAGCGCCGCCGAGTATCCGAAGGAGTCCGGCAGCCACGCAATCGTGGTGGGAACGCCGAACTCGCTCTCGAAGTACCGTGTGCCGTGGGTGAACTGGCGCACCAGGGCCTCACCGCTGGGCATGTTCACATCGGACTCCACCCACATGCCGCCCACGGGGAGGAAGCGGCCCTGCGCCACCCGCTCCCGCAGCCGCTCGAACAGTTTCGGGTGGTCCTCCTGGAGCCACGCGTACTGTTGGGCGGAGGACATGGCGAAGATCAGATCAGGGTCCTCGGCCATGCGTTCCAGCACGTTGGCGACGGTACGCGCCACTTTCCGGCGAGTCTCCCGGAACGGCCACACCCACGCCGAGTCGATGTGCGCGTGACCCACCGCGCTGAGGCGGTGTGCCGACTGTTCGGCGGGCGATGCGAGCACCGCTTTGAGTTCCGCCCGGGCCGCGGTGGCGGTGCCCGCGATGTCCTGGCTGTCCAGAGCGGTGAGCGCCCGATCGAGACCGCGCAGAATTCCCGCTCGGCGCGGGGAGCGCTCGGGCAACTGTGCGGCGAGTTCACCGAGGAGGCGCAGTTCGAGAACCAGCGCGGCGACCGTCTCGTCACGCACGACCAGCGCGGACCGTCCCAGCACGTACTGCGGGCCGCCGTCTCTCGCGCCGGCCTCGCCCAAGGGCGTGGGCGAGAAGTCGAACCGATCGCCGTCGTGATGGAGGACGACCGGATTCGACGCCGCCTCCACGTAGATCGTCGACTCGTCCACGTCGGGCACCGGCACCCAACGGCTGGCCGGGTGGACGCCTTTGACAGGCGCACCGTGCGCGTCATACGCGAGGCCTTCGGCCTGGAAGCCCGTCTGCTCGTCACTGAAACCGAGTTCGACCCGCAGCTCGAAGCGCCGGCCGCGCCATTCGGCGGGACGTCGCAGGTCGAAACGGAGCCAGGTGGTGTCCCACGGCCGCCCCCATGGTGTCCCCGCGGGCAGCGGGCTGTACTGCTGTTTCACTGCACGTTCGAACGGCACCGGTTCGCCGGACACTGTCCAGGCGGAGACGTCGACGGGTATGGCCGCCGATTCGACGGCTCGTGGGAGCCGATGACGAAGGTAACGTTCGAGGCGCTCGACGATGGCGTGGTCGTCGCGGTGCACGGCTGTCCTATCGTAGGGGGTTGGTTCTGCTGCCTTGCCGGAGCCGTGTCAGCCGTTGTAGACGTTCACGACGGCCGGCAAGGTGATCGTCTGTGGCGGGGTGCTGAGGCCGTTCATTCGCTCGAACAGCAAGGTCGTGGCCTGTCGCCCCAGTTCGACGGCGTCATGGGTGACGAGCAGTAACGGCGTACGTACGAGCGAGGCGAGCTCGACGTCGTCGAACCCGGCGACCTCGACGGTTTGGCCGCTCTTCTCCAGGGCGTGCAGTACGCCCACGGACATCCGGTTGTTGTCACTGAAGATCGCCGTGGGCGGACGTTCGGACACCAGAAGTTCCTGTACGGCGTCGGCCGCCTGCTCCGCGCTGTGCAGGTTGGAGCGGATCAGTTCAGGTCGCTCGGTCAGTCCGGCGTCGCAGAGCGCACGGCGGTAGCCGCCTAGGCGGCCCGCCCCTGAGCGGACGTCGGGGTGCCCGCCGAGGTAGGCAATGCGGGTGTGACCCCGGCCCAACAACCAGCCGACCGCCTCGCGGGCGCCGCTCTCGTTGGGCAGGACCACCGAGTCCGCCTCGATGCCGTCGGGCACTCGGTCCAGGTACACCACGGGCGTCGACTGGGCGATGTCCAGCTCGGTGTGGTCGTGCGGGGCCGGGACGATGAGGAGGCCGTCGACGCTGCGCCGCACCATCTCGGTGACCAGATCCCGCTCGGTCTTCCAGTCGCGTCGCGTCGCGCTGACAATGACAAGGTGCTGGTGGCGGCGGGCGACTTCCTCAGCCCCGTGGGCGACGGCCGAGTAGAACGGGTTGGAGACGTCCTCGATGATGAGGGCGATGGTCGCGGTGCGCTGTCCCGGGCGCAGTGCCCGCGCTGTCGCGTTGGGCTGGAAACCGAGTTCCTTGATGGCGGCGTGAACCCTCCGGCGGCGTTCCTCGGTCACGCGCTGGTCACCGTTGACGACTCGCGAGACGGTCATCACGCCGACGTTGGCCGCTGCGGCGACGTCCCGCATCGTTGCCTTGCGCTTCACCGGTTTTCGGCCTCTCCTTCAGGTCCTTGGTGGCGTGGCCGGCGGGCAGGGGCGTTCCCCCGCCCGGTCGGCCACGCCGGCGCGACAGCTACTTGTACAGAGCGTTGATCTTGTCGTTCGCTGAATCCAGTGCGCTCACACCGGACTTGAAGCCGATGATGGAGTCCATCACGGGCTGCATGATGGCGACAACCTGCGACCAGTGGTCCGCCACGGGTGCGAGGTGCGCGGTCCCGTCGGTCAGATAGTTGCTGAACGGTGTGACGTCGACACCCTTCGCCTTCTGCTGCTTCACGGCGAGATCGGACGAGGACTTCAGCGCCGGGTAGACCGTGCCGGCTTTGGCGATGACATCCTGACAGGCTGGCGACTCCAAGTAAGCTATGAGCTTGGCGGCCTTCTCCGGGTTCTTGGTGCCTGCCCACGCGGAGTATGCGTTGGAGTTGAGCTGCGTCCCGCGCTTGCCGGACGGGCCGATCGGCGAGGGGGCGATACCCGTCTTGACGCCCTTGAAGCTCTGGTAGATCTGCGTGTTGAAGCTTCCCTCGGACACGATGGCGTACTTGCCCGCGGCGTAGGGCTGCTGGGTGCTGACCGCCGAGAGAGCCTGGGCCAGGGTCGGGCTGTAACCCTTGGTGATCATGCTGCGCCACCACTCGATGGTCGACTTGAATGCCGGGTCGGAGTAGTTGAACTTCGTACCCCAGGGATTCTTGTCGGAGTAGTCCCAGCCGTTGCTCAGCACATACGGTGACCACTCGACCTGGCCCAGCGCGCCGCCGGAGTCGAGCAGTCCGAGCCCGTAGACCTTGACATGCTTCTTGTCGAATCCCGGCTCGTCGCCGCGCACCCCGTTGCGGTCCACGGTCAGGTGGGCGACGGTCTTCTCGAAGGTGCCGCCGTCCTCGGTGTTCCAGGCCAGCTTCTGCATGTCGCTGTCGCCGATCCCGGCCTTCTTCGCCAGATCCTTGTTGTAGAAGAGGCCCTGCGTGGACCACTCCTTCGGCAGGGCGTATGTTCCCTTGCCTTCCGGGTCGGTCCAACTGCGCCCCAGACCGCCGACGAAGTCGCCCAGGCCGATCTTCTTGGTGGCGGCCGTCTTGGACAGGTCGAGCAGCTGGTGCTGCTGCTGGTACTGGGGGAAATACACCGACGACATGGTGATGACATCCGGAGCGTCACCGGCGGCCATGTGCGTGGTGAGGTTGTTCCAGTAGTCGCCCCACCCGTACTGCTCGATCTTCACCTTGGTACCGGGGTTCTTGGCCTCGAAGCCGTCGACACACTTCTGCTGTTCGGCCTTCTCCGGCGGGTTCCACAACCACATGGTGAGGTTGGCGCCACCCGAGCCGGCGGACGATCCGCTTCCGCAGCCCGTCAGACACGCTGCCGAGATGAGTGCGGTGGCCGCGAGTGTGGAAATGCTTCGTCGCATTTCTTTTCCTTTCGATGGTGCGGTGACTCCGTACGGGCCCGTCGGTTCCTTCGGCTACTTGACGCCGCTGAAGCCGAGGGAGTCGACGATGCGCCTGCCGAGGAAGGCGAACAGGATGAGCACGGGGACGGCAGCGATCAACGTTGCCGCCATCAGTCCCGGCCAGTCAGGAGAACCTGACGGGGTCTGCGACTGGAAGACCCCGATGGCCACGGTCAGGGTGCGTACACGGTCGTCCGATCCGACGATCAATGGCCAGAGGTAATCGTTCCAGGCGGTGATGTACGTCAGGAAAGCCAGCGTCGCGAGGGGCGACATGCTCATGGGAACGATGATGCGGGTGAAGATACGGAACCGTCCCGCGCCGTCGATGAGTGCGGCTTCCTCCACTTCGCGCGGCAACCCGATGAAGAACTGACGCAGGAAGAACAGTGCGAACGGAGTCATGAACAGCGACGGCGCCACGATTCCGAGGTACGAGTTCAGCAGACCCAGGTTCCGGATCAGTACGAAGTTGGGAAGGAGGGTGAAAATGCCCGGCACCATGAGCGCGGTGAGGAGGATGTTGAAAAGGGTGTCCCGGCCGCGCCACTTCAGCCGGGAGAAGCCATAGGCGGCCAGCGCGCTGAAGCTGACCTGGCACACCGTGATGATGACCGAGACGATGACGGAGTTCAGCAGGTACTGCCAGAACTGCAGCGAGGTGCCGGCGCCGCCCTGCGCGATCGCCTCCTCCGGGCTCTCGATGCCCAGCACCCGTTCGAAGGCGCCCACCGTGGTCTGCACGGGCAGCAGTGAGTCAGGGGCTGTCGCGAGTGCTCGGCCGTTGGAGAGCGCCGTTCGCAGCATCCAGTAGAACGGGAAGATCGTGATGAGCACGACCAGGGCCAGCACCACCCAGGCCAGGACCCTGCCCGGAGACGGACGGCCACGTCGCCGACCGGACGGGAGCGGCGCGGCCTGGGGCGGTTTTGTTGTGATGACCGTTGCCATGATGTTGCCTCTCGTGCCTAGGCCAGATCCGACTGGTTCGCGCGCATCAGCCGTAGCTGGACGAAGGAGACGATCGCCAACACCACGAAGAGCACGACCGAGATTGCGGAGGCATAGCCGAACTGAGACTGCGTGAAGGCGAGTTGATAGATGTAGTACGAGATGACCCGGGTAGCGTCCACCGGTCCGCCCTTCGTGGTCACGGCGATGATGTCGAAGACCTGGAAGGAGCCGATGACCGTGAGCACCAGGACCATCGCCACGACGGGCCTGAGCAGTGGCAGCGTGATGGAACGGAACGTCCGCAGCCCTGATGCCCCGTCGAGCGCCGAGGCCTCGTACACCTGGGGTGGAATCGTCAGTAGTCCGGCGAACAGCAGCAACGCCGTGTAGCCCATGCCGCGCCACACCGAGACGAAGGCGACCGTGAGCAGGGCCGTGCCTGTGTCCCCGAAGAAGGGCGTGCCGTTCGCGCCGAGGTGGCGCAGTAGTTCGTTGGCGATGCCGATCTGGTAGTCGGCGATCCAGAACCAGGCGAGCGCGACGACCACGCCGGAGATGAGGAAGGGAAAGAGGATCACACCGCGGATCAGCAGTGAGTTCGTCAACCGATGCATCAGCATCGCGATCCCCATGGACACGACGGTCTGCAGGACGACCGTAAGGACCACGAACTCCACCGTGACGACGAGCGACTTCCAGAACACGTCGTCGTGCACCATGTGCGTGTAGTTCTCCAGGCCCACCCACGTCGGGGGCGACAACACGGAGTACTCCGTGAAGCTGTAGTAGATGCCCCGCACCGTGGGCCACAGGTAGAAGACCGCGAAGCCGATACAGGCCGGCAACACGAAGAGCAGACCCTGCAAGGACTCCTTCCTCATGCGCCGACGGCGGGGTGGACCGGTGTCGGCGGCCGTCTTGCTGACGGTTCTGCCCGTTCGCGACCGAGTCATGGACACGTCGGCGCCATCTCCTTCGACTGCGCAGCGTGCTCGCCCTGATGACTCCTGCATGGAGTGTGGAGCACAACGAGTTCTTGGTAACGTTCCCTTGGTAACGTTCCCTCGGATGCTAGCCCCACCTTTCGCCAGCGACAAGAGGTCGGAGGGAGCAATTACAGGCAGTCGGACGGCGCCGCCCGCTGGGGTGCGAATCGCGCGCCGTGCCGCATTCACGCACGGCAGGCACTGCGCCGACGCCCACCGGACACGACCGGTGTGGCGCGAGCCGCGTCCGGCCGACGCGGTGATCACATACGTACGGTGGCGGGGTCGGCAGGGGAGTGACTCGGTCACGGACACCCTTCAGCGGTCGCCATCCGGAACCGGGCAGCGCCTCGGCACCACGCCTGCCGGCACCCGGCCGGGGGAGCCGGCGCCCGCTCTCGCCCCGGCCCCTTAAAGCAGCATTCCGAATCGGCCGGCGGTCCGTGTGCCGGAGGGTGCGTCCGGCTCGCCGCATGACCGGCGGCGAGCCCTGTCCGGCAACGGCGTGTTCGTCGAGGAGGCCGACCGGCGCGCACGAGATCACGTAGTGCGGCGGGGGGCGGTGACGAACGGGCGATCTCGTCCTCTGGGTCCGCACGTCGGTTCGGACTCGGAAGGCGGGTGCCGATGCACACGAATCCGTCAGCGGATGGCCGCGACCAGGGCGTCGATGGCGCTGTGCTGACGGGCGGCGTCCGCCCTGTCGAAAGGACCACTCCAGTGGTAGCCGTAGAAGTCGCCGTTGCGGTCAAGGGTGTTCAGGGAGTCGGCCTGCTTGTCGATGAAGGCGCTGTACGGGTGGTTGGGCAGGGCGCGGTCGAGCGTGCCGAGGTTGCGCATGAAGGCACCCTTGAAGGAAGGCTGATCACCGTCGGGGTCCGCGTCGTGGTCGTGGGGTTCCGACAGGATGCCGCCGGACGCGAGCACGGGAGACGTGACCACGGCGTCGGCGATGGTGCGGGCCCGCTTCAGGAAGGCGGGGTCGCCGGTGGCTCGGTGCAGTTCGGCCAGGCCGCCCAGGATGACGCCCTGGTTGTACGTCCAGGTCGTCGTCAGCCCCGTGTTGACGCAGGAGGTGTTGAGGCCGTCGTTGACGAGGTTGTCGCTGTTGATGAGCTTCTTGTCCTCGAACCAGTGCCAGACGTTCAGGGCGCGTCGGAGGTGGGTGGTATCGCCGGCCAGCCTGTTGTGGATGCCCGCGGACAGAGCGATGAACAGCTCATTGGTGATGGTGTTCTTGAACTGACGGGGGTAGTTCCACCAGATGCCGCCGCCGCAGATGTCGTCGTGATAGCTCCACATGTGGTTGGCGTCCGCGATGGCTGTCTGCAGATAGCGGCGGTCCTTGGTGAGGTCGTAAGCGCGCAGCCAGGCCAGGCCCCACCATCCGGTGTCGTCGAGGTAGTCGTTGCGGAACTGACCGTCGTACCTGTCGACGTTCTTCTCGTAGATGTCGGCGGCCAGCTCCTTGAAGTTGTGGCCTCCGGTGTCCCCCGGAGCCTGCCAGTAGTCGAGCACCGCTTGGAGGTCGTTGGCGTTGGTCCACCAGCCGGTGGTATCGAACTGCCCTGTGCCGATGTTGTACCAGCTCAGCAGGCCGTTGACAGCGGCGGTCGCGTCGGCGTGCCGTTGGCCCTCATGACTGTCGGCCGCGGACGGCGCGGAGGCGGGCTGCGCGGAGGCGGGCTGTACGGACAGGAGACACAGGCTCAGGGCGGCTGTCACTGCCAGGAGCGGAAACGAGCGGACACGCATCAGGTGAGTTCCTTTCGTACGGAGTGAGGGGGAAACACCGTGTGCCGGTAGCCGGTGCGATCGCCACACCGGGCCGGTGGTCACGCGGACAGTTGGGCGGTGCCCCGGGACTGCGACCCGTCGTAGGTCAGTCCTCGCCCTGGCGGGTGTGCCAGTGGCGCGGCGCCGTTCTCGACTGCCGGTCGAGGGTTTCTGCGCCGCCCGGGGTGCCGCCGTCGAGTGCGGGGCGGACGGCCGCCGCGAGGTCGGCGTCGGCGCGGTCGGTGCGTGCAGCGGGATCGACGCGGCCGAAGAGAGCCGTTCCGCAGCGGGCGGCGACCGGTGTCCGGACCGAGTAGGGGTCGAGCCCCTCGACGGCGGCGCCCTCAGCGGTGCAGGCGAAACCCTCCGCCTGGAATCCGGCTGAGGAACGGTCGAAGCCAGGATCGGCGTGCGTCCCGACGTGCCGCCCTGCCCACCCGCGGGGCACGCTACCGCGCGGCCGGAACCAGGTGGTGGACCGGAGCAGCCCCGGGGATCGTCCACCTGGTCGACGTGCGGGCGGCGCCGAGAGCCAGGTGGTGGACCAGGACGAGCCCCGGGCCTCGCCCACCGGTCGGTGCGCGGGCGGCGCCGAGGGTCTCGGTGAGGGGGACGGGCCCGCCGGCGGCCTCCCACACGGCGACGTCGGGCGGCAGCCTCAGCGGGTGCACGGCAGGACGGGCGCGCTCACGCAGGGTACGGCTCGGACGAGCTTTCGTGGCGGCCCGGCGGTCATGCATGGTCATGACTCCCGAAATGCGTGAGGGACGTGGGCAGGGTGACGCGACGGGGTTTCGCGGGGTCGCCCGCGATCCGGTCCAGCAGGAGGGCGGCGGCCCTCCGGCCGAGCTCGACGGCGTCGTACGTGACGAGGGTGAGGGGCAGGGACAGCAGCTCAGCCATTTCCACCTCGTCGAAGCCGGTGATCTCGACGGGCCGACCGGAGCGGTGGACGGCGGTGGCAGCGCCGAGGGTCATGCGGTTGTTGTCCGCGAACAGCGCGGTCGGCGGCTCGGACCCGGCAAGGAGCGAGGCGGCCGCCTCCTGGGCCGAGGCCACGTCGTGGTTGTCCAGGCGCACCAGGGACGGGTCCGGTTCGAGGCCGTTGTCACGCAGGGCCTGGCGGTATCCCGCGAGGCGTTGTGCGCCGGTGGTGACACTCGACGCTCCGCCGAGGTAGCCGATCCGGCTGTGGCCGCGGGTGACGAGGTCCGCGGTGGCGCGGCGCGCGCCACCGCGGTTGTCGAGGACGACGGCATCCGCCTTGACGCCGCGTGGTACGCGGTCGAGGAAGACCATGGGGGCCCACCGGGAGATCTCGGCGTGCAGGTGCGCGTGGTTCTCGGGTCGGGGAACGACAAGGATGCCGTCGACGCGGCGGCGCACCATCTCCTGCAGGACGTCGCGTTCGCGTGTGAAGTCGCGCTTGGTGGAGCCGAGCAGCACGAGGTGGTCGCGGGCCCTGGCGACCTCGTCCACCCCGTCGGCGATGGCGGCGGAGAACGGGTTGGACAGATCTTCGACGACCAGGGCGAGGGTTGAGGAGGCCTGGCCGGGGCGCAGGTTGCGGGCGAGCGCGTTGGGCTGGAAGCCCATCCGAGCGACCGCTTCGGTCACCCGTTCCCGGGTGGCGCGCCCCACGTACTTCTCACCGTTGATGACGCGGGAGACGGTGCTGACACTGACCTGCGCTGCGCGGGCCACGTCCCGCATGGTGGGCTCGTCCCCCACGGTTCCTCCTCGTGCGTCGCTGCGGACCTCGTCCCGCCCCCTTGCGGCCTTGCCGCCGGTGTCAAGGGTTGACGGAAGATTTCCTCCTGGTTACGTTGCCTGCAAACGTTATCAGAAAACGCTTTCTGAGAACGATGTCAGCCTCAATGGAGAGGGGAAGTCCTGTGCCCCAACTGTCAAGGCGTGCGCTGCTGTTGACCACCGGTGGGGTGGTGGTGGGGGCGGGGGTCACGCTGAGCGGATGCAGTGTGCCGGGCGGTGGCGGGGGCGACAGGTCGCGCACCCTGGCCCTGTCCAACCGCAACTCAAGCATGGTGCGCAACTTCAACATCTACTCACCGGCCAGCACGATCGGCTCGCTCGCCAACTTCGTGTACGAACCACCGCTGTGGATCGTCGAGATGTCAGGCGGTGAGGCCCGCCCCTGGCTGATGAAGTCCTTCACCTGGCAGGACGGCGGCCGTGCTCTGGAACTGACCCTGCGCGACGGAGTCCGGTTCTCGGACGGGCATCCCCTGACTGTCGAAGACGCCCTGTACAGCTTCCAGTTGCCGCTGAAGCATCCGGAGACCAACATCGCCGGCGTGACCTACCACAAGGCCGAGCGCTCGGGCCCGGACCGCGTGCGGCTGCTCTGGGACCACCCGGCCTACCAGGAGATCGCTCCGCTGGGCACGCTGAAGATTGTGCCGAAACGCCTGTGGGAGCAGCACCCGGTGACCACATGGGCCAACCCGGAACCGGTCGGCACCGGCCCGTGCGTCCTCGACACCTTCTCCACCGCGCAGGTCGTGATGCGAGTCCGCGACGACTACTGGGGTGGACCGATGGGGCCACAGCGCGTCAGCTTCACCACGGTCGGCGAGGACAACGCCAAGTTGCGCATCCTCGCGCACGAGCTGGACTTCGTAGACATCTCCTGGGCCGGCGGCACCAAGTACTTCGACCGCCGCGACCCGAAACGCAATGCCTACATCCCTTCCCCGAACGGCTCGTTCGCCGCGATCCTGTTCAACCACGCGAAGCAGCCGTGGAGCGACGTGCACGTGCGCAGGGCCCTGAGCCTCGCGCTGGACCGCACGACGGTCTCCGAGCTCGTCGACTCCGGTCAAGGGCCCGCCAACGCCGCCGGGCTCGCGCCCAACGTCTTCGGCTCCCTGCTGCTGCCCCGCTACGCCAGAGTGCCGAAGCCGCAGGCCGGCGCCGCGCGGGCCGAGCTGGCCAAGGGAGGCTGGTCGGTGCGCGGGGGCGCTCTGGTCCATCCGGAGAAGGGCACCCATACCGTCAAACTCGCCTGCTTCTCCGGCATCCCTACCCAGAGCATCCTCGGCGCGGCTCTCGCCGACCAGTGGCGGCGCCATCTGGGCGTCGAGGTGCGGCTGTCGGCGGTCAACGTCCCCACCCTGGTCGACCGGGTCAACAAGGGTGACTTCGACGTCCATCTCAGCACCCAGGGCGGCGGCTCCGTCTACAACCACTTCCACCTGCTGATGGACTCCAACACCGTCACCCCGATCGGGAAGCCCACCACGTTCAACATGATCCGGTGGAAGGACGAGGAGACGGCGGTCCTCCTCAAAAAGCTCGCCGCCACGAACGAGCAGGCCGAGATCGAGAGCGCCGTGCACGGGCTCCAGCGGATCCTGGCCGAACAGCTGCCCCTGATCCCGCTCGTCTGGTCCTGCAACTGGGCGGCACGCACCTCGGCCTTCTGGACGCACTGGCCGGCCAACAAGGACGACGGCAGTGTGCTCGGGGTCAACTCGGCCCCGGCCGCCGCCACCCTGCTTCGCTCACTGAAGGAGGTCCAGGCATGACGACCCTCACCGTGCCCGCACCCGCGGCGGGGCCGGCCACCCGCGGCCGGCGGGGCACCGCCCGCTTCAGGGAACTGGGCAAACGGCTCGGCTTCTATCTCATCGCAGCCTGGTCGGCGGTCACGCTCAACTTCCTGCTGCCCCGCTTGATGACGGGCGACGCGACCGGCGCCATCGTCCAGCAGATGCAGCAGAAGAACGGCGGAACCGTACCGCCGGAGACCGTCGCGGCCATCAGCAAACTGTTCGGCGAAAAGGACTCCGGCCTCCTGGTCCAGTACGGTCACTATCTCTCCGAACTCGCCCACGGCAACCTCGGCCTCTCCCTCACCAACTTCCCGACACCCGTCTCCCAGCTCATCGGTTCGGCGCTGCCCTGGACCCTGCTCCTCGTCGGCGCCTCCACGGTGCTGGCCTTCCTCTTCGGCACCCTGCTCGGCGCTCTGTGCGGCTGGCGCTCGGGAAGCAGGATGGACAGTGTCCTGAGCCCGCTGAGCACCTTCTTCAGCTCCGTCCCGTACTTCTGGGTGGCGCTCTTCGCGCTCTGGTACTTCGCCTTCCGGCTGGGCTGGTTCCCGCTGTCGGGGGGCGCCGACCCGAACACCGCCCCAGGCTCGCCGGCATACTGGCTGTCGACGCTGCACTACGGGCTGCTGCCGGCCCTGACCATGGTCTTCTCCGGCTTCGGCGGTTGGCTGCTGGGGATGCGCAACATGACGCTCACCACCACCAGCGAGGACTACGTGCTCCTGGGGCGTGCCAAGGGTCTGTCCAGGTCCCGGGTGCTGTTCCGGTACTCGGCACGTAACGCCCTGCTGCCGACCTTCACCAGTTTCGCCCTCGCCATCGGCTCGGTGATCGGCGGCGCGGTGGTCACCGAGACAGTCTTCGGCTATCCCGGCATGGGCAGTCTGCTGGCCGGCGCTGTCGGCAACCGCGACCTGCCACTGATGCAGGGAATCCTGCTGTTCACCACGCTCGCCGTGCTGATCGCGAACTTCGTCGCCGACAGCGTGTACGTCCTGCTCGACCCGCGCACCCGCGGCCAGGGCTGATCGGGCCGAGGAGAAGAGAGACACCCATGCGCTCCCGTACGAGAATGCTCCGCAACCGCAAGGTCCAGGTCGGCCTGGTCGTCTTCGCCCTCTGTGTGCTCGCCGCGCTGTTCGGACCGTGGTTCAACGACGCGGTGCTCGGGCGAAGCCCCACCACCCTCAACTACCTGGCCGTCAGCAGACCGCCGAGCGGTGCCCATCCGCTGGGCACCACCGCGTCCGGTGAGGACGTGCTCGCCCAGGTCATCGCGGGCGCCCGGGGTTCCCTGCTGGTGGGGCTGGTCTCCGCGGTCATCGGCACCGCGCTGGCGATCGTCTTCGGCGTCACCGCGGGGTTCTTCGGGGGCTGGACCGACACCGTGCTCAACTTCGTCACCAATCTCTTCATCGTCATGCCCGTCTTCGCGCTCACTCTGGTGGTGGCCGGCTACGTCGAGAACATCAGTGCCCTCAGCATCGCCGTGATCATCGGTGTCTTCGGCTGGGCGGGCGGTGCGCGGACCCTGCGGGCCCAGACGATGAGCCTGCGTAACCGCGACTTCACCCAGGCGGCCCGGATGCTGGGCGAAAGCAGACTGCGCCTGGTCTTCGGCGAGGTCTTCCCGCTGCTCTCCGGCTGGGTCTTCGCGATGTTCCTGCACGCGATCATCGGTGGTGTCCTGGCCGAGGCGGGTCTCGCCTTCCTCGGGGTCTCGGACGCGGGCAATCCCTCGTGGGGCACGATGATCCAGAAGGCGCAGGAACAGAACGCGATCCTCAACGGGCAGTGGTGGTGGTTCCTGCCGCCCGGTTTCTGCATCGCCGCCCTGGGGACCGCGACCGGGCTCGTCAATTTCGGCATCGACGAGATCGCCAACCCACGGCTCGCCACCGGCAGGCGCACCTCCCGCCGGGCCGCCTCCCGGGTCCCCGCCTCGACCGCGGCGAGCGTGTGAAAACGACCGCCTCGGGTGTGAAGGAGTTCCAGTCATGACCGCAACCATCGATCACCTGCCGTCTCCGGCGCCCGGCCCCTCGGCCGGCGAACCCCTCCTCGACATCCGTGGGCTGTGCGTCGACTATCTGGGCCCCGGCGGCCCCGAGACGGATGTCCGAGCCTGTGCGGACATCGACTTCACGCTGGGGCGGGGCGAGATCTTCGGGATCGCGGGTGAGTCCGGGTCCGGCAAGTCCACCCTGATCACCGCCCTCGCCAGGCTCCAGCGCCCACCCGCCGCGACCACGGCCGGCCGGATGGTGCTGCACGGCGCCGACGGCTCCACCGTCGACCTGCTGTCCCTGTCCGAATGGGAACTGCGGCGGCTGCGCTGGAACGACATCGCCGTCGTCCTCCAGTCCGCGATGGACGCGCTCAACCCCGTGATGCGCCTCCACGCGCAGTTCGCGGACGTCCTGCGCGAGCACCGCAAGGGCATCGGGCGGGACGAACTGGACACCCGGATCACCGAACTGCTCGGCATGGTCGGCATCACCCCCGACCGGGCCCGCGCCTATCCGCACGAGCTGTCCGGCGGGATGCGCCAGCGCGCCTCCATCGCTCTGGCCCTCGCCTGCGAGCCGTCCCTCGTCATCATGGACGAGCCGACCACAGCCGTGGACGTCGTGATGCAGCGTCAGATCATGGGTCAGATACTGCGCCTGCGGGACCGGATCGGCTTCGCCGTGGTCCTCGTGACCCATGACCTGTCGCTGCTGCTGGAGGTCGCCGACCGTATCGCCATCATGTACGCCGGGCGCATCGTCGAGACGGGAAAGGCCACGAGCCTCTACCTCAGCCCGGAACACCCCTACACCCAGGGACTGCGCGACTCCTTCCCTCCCCTGCACGCCCCCCTTCAGGTGCTGCACGGGATTCCCGGTACACCACCGGATCTCGGACGGCTCCCGGTCGGCTGCGCCTTCGCACCACGCTGCGCCCACGCCTTCGACCGCTGCCGCACCGAGCGCCCGCTGCCCGTCCTGCGCGGCAGCCGCGTCACGGCCTGTCACCTTCCCGAAGCAGAGGACACGACGCAACCGGGGCAGGAGCAGCCGTCCCCCGGCCAGGCAGCCGAGGAGAACAAGCGATGAGTACGGAACAGACAGCGCCACAGGAGACTCCCGTCCTGCAGGCCGTCGAAGTGACGAAGCATTTCGAGATGCCGGGCGGCGCGCGCGTGCACGCCGTCGAGCACGCGAACGTCACCCTGCACCCCGGCCGGATCGTCGCTCTGGTCGGAGAGTCGGGCTCGGGGAAGACGACCGTAGCCCGACTGCTGGCAAGGATGTACGCGACCACGTCCGGCACGATCGAACTGAACGGCGAGCCGGTCACCACCCGGCGCGCACCGGGCCGCGACTACCACCGGCAGGTCCAGCTCATCTTCCAGGACCCCTTCGCCTCCCTGCACCCGGGCCACACGATCGGCTACACGCTCCAGCGGCCGCTGCTCATCCACCGGCACGCCAGAACCAAGGCGCAGGCCCGTTCGCTCGCGGCGGAGTTGTTGGAACAGGTGGGTCTCAGCCCGGCGCAGGACTACCTGTCCAAGCTCCCGCACTCCCTGTCGGGCGGTCAGCGCCAGCGCGTGGTCATCGCCCGCGCGCTCGCCGTGCGGCCCTCGGTGCTGCTGGGCGACGAGCCCATCTCCATGCTCGACGTGTCGATCCGCCTGGACATGCTCAACCTCCTCGGCAAGCTCCGTGACGAACGGGGCCTCGCCCTGCTGTACATCACGCACGACATCGCCTCCGCCCGTTACCTGTGCGACGAAGTGCAGGTCATGTACGCGGGGCAGATGGTCGAGGGCGGGCCTAAGGAGGAGGTGATCAACACACCACGGCACCCCTACACCCGGATGCTGGTCGAGGCGTCCCCCGATCCGGCGCGACGCATCGTCGTGGACCGGGCCACCGCCTTCGACGAGGGCGAGACGGCGGGCGAGCCTCCGAACCTGACGGACCCGCCCGCCGGTTGCCGTTTCCATCCACGCTGCCCCTTCGCGATGGACGAGTGCCGCACCTCGTTCCCGCCGCGCACCGACCTCGGCGACGGCCACTGGGCGCACTGCTGGCTGCACGACAAGGGCCGCGGCGCGGAACTGGCCGCGCCGCTCAAGGGCATGGAAGTGGACCCGGCGTCGGTCGCGACCGGCTGACGAACGGCCGCAAGCCGCCGGGCACCACGGATCACGTGGTGCCCGGCGGCTTCCGGCCGTCGAGGACGGGGGCAGCGAGGGCTCAGGCTCCCGGCAGGTCGTAGGTGTCCAGCCGGCCGCACATGCCGTACTTGCCGTGCACGGCGGGGATCCGTGCGTGCACGGCGGCCTCGGTGAGATGGCTCACATCACCCGCGGCCAGGCGGTCGAGCTGTGCGCCCGTCGCCCTGGCGGCCCGCAGCGCGCCGCGTTCCCAGCGCTCGCGCCAGTCCTCCAGCCGCGGGAGGACCAGGGCGGCCGCGGCCTCGAGGAAGGTGCGCAACGGACCTGGCTCACCCGCCTCGGTGGCGGCCCGCAGGACGGCGAAACCCTCGACAGCCAGGTCACGCCGGCGCCGCGCGGCCGCCTCCGTGTCCTCGGCGGGCAGGGAGACGGCCGCCGCGTACGTGCGCGGGTCGGTGAGGTGGGCGGGCGGCAGGGTGAGGACCGCGTCGCCTGCCTCCGGAAGACCGTTGTTCTGCATCAGGACCGTGATGCGCAGCGCGTCCTCGTCGACGAGCCGATGGATCGTGCCCGGCGTGAACCACACCACGGACCCGGGTGCCAGCGGCGTCGACGTGAAACCCCGGCTCGTGAGCGTCTGCACGGCGCCCCGGCCCGACTCCACCACGTATCCCTCGGTGCAGGTCAGATGCAGGTGGGGACTACCGCCGCAGTGACCGTCCGCCGCTTCCCAGTCGTAGACGGAGAGATGGGAGACGCCGACGGCGCCCGGCAGGCCGTCGAAGCTCACCACGGCTGCTCCGCGAGATAGGTGGCGATGTCCCCGCGCTCCCAGCGGCCGTCCGCGACGACGACACGGTAGCGCCGGATGAGGGTGTCGCCGGGAGCGAGGACCAGTTCGTCGTAGAAGGCCCAGGAGGGGGCGACGGCCGCGAAGGGCTCGTTGCGGACGAACCAGTGCGCGGGATGAGTGCCGCGCTCACCGGTGTGATCGTTCTCGGGGGCGTGGGCGAAGACGACGGTCGCGTGCCCGTCAACGCCGTCGAACTCGCCGCTGAGCGCGAGCCACTGCGACTGGGTGCCCATGACTTCGGGACCTTCCGCGTCGGCGGTCAGGATCCGGCCCCCGCGGAAGGCGCGCGGTCCGCGCCAGAACAGGCCCGTGTACCCGGCGAGTTCGCGGCCCTCGGTGGTCGGACTGCCGAAGCGCAGCGGCTCCTCGCGGAGGTTGGTGACGGAGGTGGAGAGGGTAAGGTGCCAGGCGCCCGGGTCCCGTCGCGGGACGGCTGTCTCGACGCGGCGTCGCTCGTCGGCCCACGCGGAGCCGTCGTGTGCGCGCCAGGTCAGGCGCTCGGCGAGGACCGCGAGGCCGTCCTGCGCACGTACCTCGTCGAAGCCCTCGTGGGTCATCGAGCCGACCCGCTCGGGCAGTTCGAGGTATCCCTCGCCGTGCACGTAGGAGTTACCGCCCCACAGGTTCTGTCCGGAGAGGTGGGAGGCCGTCAGCTGGATGCCCTTGTGCCACCGGTGGTCGTTGGGCCGGTAGTCGGTGACGACACCGCCGGAGAGCGTGGCGAGGGGATGCAGGTACGGCTTGGGTGCCTCGAAAGCGGCTTCCGGCGCGTAGACGTAGGAGAGCAGGCGGACGCCGCCGTGCGCCACATCGACCCGTTCGCCGTGAAGGTGGGTGAGTTTCACGCGGTGCCCTCCAGGTCCTTCGTGGGTGCCCAGCCCGGGGTGCCTCCGTGCAGGGCCGAATAGAAGTCGTCGCCCGGCCCGATCTCACCCGCGTGGACCGTGCTGTCGGTGAAGGCCGACTTGTAGAGGGCCGAGACAAGTTCGAGTGTGGTCCTGCCGCCGGCCCCGCTCGTGCCGGGACGCCTGCCCAGGCGCAGGTCGTGGACGAAGGAACGCACCTGTGCCAGGTGCGAGCTGGGCTCGTCCGCGCCGAAGTCCCGCCACGCGGCAGCCGTCTCTTCGTGGACCCCGGGAGCGGGGGTGATGTGCCAGTCGGCATTAGAGTGGCCGTACAGGTGGGTGACTTCCACCGTCGCGTGTTCACAGTCGATCCGGATGCGGCTGACCTCGTCGGGGCTCAGGACGCTGTTCACGACGGTGCCGAGCGCCCCGTTCCGGAAGCGGACGAGAGCGGTCGAGACGTCTTCGGTTCGTACGTCGTGGATCAGCCGGCCCGCCATGGCCTTGACTTCGGCCCAGGGGCCGAGCAGATCGAGGAGCAGGTCCATCTGATGGATGCCGTGCCCCATCGTGGGCCCGCCCCCCTCGGTCTCCCACTGGCCGCGCCAGGGCGCGGCGAAGTACGCGGCGTCGCGGTACCAGGTGGTCTGGCAGTGCGCCACCAGCGGGCGTCCCAGCACCCCGTCCCGCAGAAGGCGCCGCACGTGGCGTGGCCCGGAACCCAACCGGTGCTGGAACACGAAGGCCGCGTAGGGACCGTCGTCGCCCTCCTCGGCGAGCATCTCGTCGAAGCTCTCCAGAGAAGGGCAGGGCGGCTTCTCGCACAGCACCCACGCGCCGGCCCGCAGGGCGGCGACCGTCTGCTCCCGGTGTGTGGCGGGTGGAGTGCAGAGCACCACGAGGTCGGGCTTCTGTTCCGCGAGCATGAGGTCGAGCCTCGTATAGGGGTGCGGGATGCCGCCCTCCGCGCAGAAGGAGCGGACGGACTCCTCGGAGACATCCACGGCGGCGACGACGTCCACCCCGGGGGCGAGGGACCGCAGAGCGGGCAGATGGGCTCCCCTCGCGATCGAGCCCGTGCCCACGACGGCGGTGCGCAGCGTGCGGTCGGAGCGCGGCGAATCGGTTGCGGCTTCTGTGCGTCCTGAGAAGCGGGACAGAGCGAACACCCCCACGGTGCATTACGTTAGCAAGCGCTTTCCCGTGAACCTACGAGCCGTATGAGAACGTTGTCAACCTTGGCACCGCCCCAGTCTGGGAACGTTTTCAGAATGCGCAAGCCGGAGGTCGGCAGAGCCCTGCCCCGGGCTGAGGTGAGTGCCGGGTCGTTCGGAACGATGCCTTTGGCGACGGTTGGCTCGACGTAGCGGGCGTACAGCTCGACGTCGGGTCGGCAGCTCCGAGCGGGCCGGGGCTCCGCGGGCCGGAGCGAGGAGCCGGTCGAAGGCCAGAACCCAAGCGGGAGCTGTCAGACGAAGAAGGCGTTCATACCGGGCACGTCGGAGGGACAGGTCTCGGTACTCGCGATCCTTCCGTCGCAGAGTCGGCTGACCAAGGCCAGGAATTCGCCCAGCACAGCGTCCTTCCAGTGCGCGGTGTCGTGCAGGGACGGCGCCATGTTCTCGCTGCTGACCAGGAGACGCAGCAGCTCGAAGTCGAGCCCGTACGAGGCGATCCGCTGAGCGCGCTCCACCACTGCTCCGGCGCCTTCGGCTGTGCCGGAGATGGTGTCGTCTCCGGGCAGGTCCAGGTGGCGTCGTCGTGCGGCAGGGCCCGTACGCCGTCCCAGTCGCCCGAGACAAGTGCCTGGTGGAAGGTGCGCCCGAGGATGAGGGAGGCTTCGTCGGCGGACATGACATTCCCATCACAGCACTAACGAGTTGGTGCGTGACAGCAGGTGGGGCGTGTGTGTTCTGCGCACGGCGTCCGTCAGGTGGTGACGCTGCGATCGGACACCAGGGTGGCGATGGCCTGGCATGTGTCGGGGAGTCGGCCGCGGCGGTGGGTCCAGCGCGTCGGTTGTTTCGAGCGTTTGCGGCCGGCGAGGGCGTGTTCGACCACGATCCGTTGCGAGATGTGCTCGTGCCGTTGGCATTCGTTGTGATCGAGGAAGGGGAGTGTCGCGCCTGGCCGTAGCTTGCGGGGCTGGGCCGGAGCCTTGCCCCGATGGTCTTTGCTCAGGCCGAGACAGCCGTCGTCGAGGAGGAGCCGGACCCGGTCGAAGGTATGGAAGCATCTGCTGATACCGGCCGGACGGGCGGCAGTGGCGTCGCTAATTGGCCCGGGCCGTAGGGCGTCGGTCCACGAGGTGCGACCCTGATGATCGGCGATGACGGTGGCCTTCATGGTGTGCTGCTTCTTCTTGTCCGATATGAAGGCCCGCCGGCCGCCGCGGCCTGTGGACGGGGGGCGGGCCTGGACCTCGGTGGCGTCCAGCCGCCGCCGGACACTTTCGGCCTTAGGTGTAGGCGAACACATCCTCCAGCGTCCGCAGCCGCACACCGGGTCGTCCCGGAGCCGCACACCGGGCCGTTTCGGGACGGCGAAGCCCCGCCCGGCCGGCAGTCGGCGCACCTCACCCACCGCCCTGGTCACGGTGGAGCGGTCCACCTCGTACAGCAGGGCCGGCATGGCGTGCGGCAGGTGGATGAGTGTGGCTACCAGCCGGTCCACGAACACCAGCTGATGCCGGGCACCGGCGCCCGGCGCCCGCTTCCTCGCCCCGCCCCGCCCCGGTCTTGGTACCGGCGCCCTCATCCTGACCACCCACGGCCTGGCCAACTCCGCCGCCTTCTTCGAAGGCGGCACATGGCAACCTCCGCAGCCGGTGGTGGTGGGGTCAGCCGATGCTGACCCCACTGGCAACTGTGCCGAGGTTCCCCCAATTTCCGTGACCGTCGCCGCCCTGCCAGGTGTAGACCGTCGCGGAGTTCGTGGTGTTGTCTCCGAAGACGTAGTCGGCATTTCCGTCGGCGTCGAAGTCCGCGAAGGAGACCCGGCTCGGATCGCTGGTCATGCCGGACGCGACGTGGCCGCGGCCGAGCCAGCCACCCCGGCCGTCGCCACCACGGTTGAGGTAGGCAGAAACCCCACCGTCCGAGCCGATCCAGACGTAGTCCGCCCGGCGGTCGCCGTCGAGGTCCGTCCACCGGACGGTGTCAGCACGGCCTGTCTGGCCGGTGGCCACCTGGCCCAGCGGGGACCAGCCGCCCCGGCCGTCACCGCCGCGGTTGAGCCATACCGACACCGCCCCGGAAGCGCCGGTGAGCAGGTAGTCGGCGCGTCCGTCACCGTCGAAGTCGGCAAAGCGCACCCGCGTGGCATCCGATGTCTGGCCGGTGGCCACCTGGCCCAGCGGGGACCAGCCGCCCCGGCCGTCACCACCGCGGTTGAGGTAGGCATCGACCCGGCCGTTCGACGCCACCGTGAGGTAGTCGGTCATGCCGTCGCCGTCGAAGTCACCCCAGCGCACCTTCCCTGTCGTACCGGACTCGTTGCCTGCCTCCGGGCTTCGAGAACCAGTGGCCCAGCCGGCCTCGACCGCCTCGTCGAGGCCGGCGTAGAAGGAGTTGGCCATGCTCTGATAGCCCGCGTCGTTGGGGTGGAGCCGGTCGGCGAACTGCGCGGAGGTCAGCGCGGGCGGATGGAGGTAGAGGAACTTGTGACCGGCCGCCTGTTCCTTGGCCTGCACCTTTTTCACGGCAGCGTTGAAGGTGGCGACTTTCGCCTCCAAGCCGGACGTTGTCGGTATGAGCCCGAGGGCGATGACGCTGACCCCGGGGCGGTTGGCGAAGATGCGGTCGACGAGGCCGGTGAAGCGGGCCGGCGCGTTGGCGATGTCGACGTTGCGATCAAGGTCGTTGATCCCGATGTGCAGCAGAACCACATCAGTCGGCGTTGCCGCCATATACGCGTCGATCTCGTCGCGCAGCTGGGAAATGACCCAGCCGCTGTGCCCCTCGTTGGCCTGGTCCGGAAGGGTTCCAGAACCTTGCGATCCAACAAACTGCACGGTGTATGGCGCTTGTGCCGACACCAGGCGGTACAGCGGGGCACGGTAGGACGAAGTACTTGGGCTGCCCACGCCCCACGTGATGGAGTCACCGAGCGGCATGACTCGCAACTGAGGCTTGGCTGTGGCGGCGTGTGCGGGTGCGCCAGGGATGAGACAGAGCAGAAGGGCCGTCAGGACGGCGGCCATCACCGCTCCGCCACGGCCCGAGACGCCTCGTGCGCCGATCCGGAGGCGCCGTCTCAAGGTGGTTTTGACAGACATCTTGTTCCTCACGCAGTACCTGTTGCACACGGCTGCTGTGGTGCTGTTCCCCACCGGCCCAGCGGGCGTGGATAACGTTGTCAAGAGCGTGTCGAGAATAAGTATGCGGACTGGTCTGGCGTGCACACATGCATCTCCTGTCGTCGTGGGGTACGACCGTCGCAGTGCATCAGTGTTGAGATTGGTCCAGACCATAATGACGAGGCGGGTGCACGTCAATACCGGCCCGCGCTAATGGCGGGCCGATCTCACGGTCCCGCCTTGAGGTCCTTCGGCCGTGAACGAGCTGCGCGCGGAACCCCCGATGCGGTCAGCGGCAGGAAGCGCCGAAGCCGCCGGACGCCCAATCCTTTATAGGTCAGTGACAAGGGCGTCACCGGTGCCACATGTGCAGCGGCCCCGACGGGTTTCAGCCGTGATTTCGAGCCTGGCGCATCACTTCACACATGTCGTCGGCTGATGAGGACGGTCCCGTCGTCCCGGCATATGACGGTTCGGCGGACGGCACGTTCCTCGGATGCTTGCGCGGCCTGCCGAACGGAGCAATGA
Organism: Streptomyces sp. NPDC088747; assembly: GCF_044751025.1. Lineage (NCBI taxonomy): Bacteria > Bacillati > Actinomycetota > Actinomycetes > Kitasatosporales > Streptomycetaceae > Streptomyces > Streptomyces sp. NPDC088747. The sequence goes on along the minus strand of NZ_JBIVKZ010000001.1, from coordinate 585,221 downwards.
TGCGCCGTTCTTGTATCAACTGCCCAATGTCATGACTAGCCTTCTGCTCGACCCGACCTCTCGGTGGGACCGCTGAAAGTTAACTGGCCGCCCTCATGGCTCGCTTGCCTGCTCCCCTCGGGCACCCGATCGACATGCATATTGTGCAGCGCATGGGCCGTGCATCACATGGTCACCGGCTGTCCAGCATTTGCCCACCTGTGCCCAACAGGAAAGGTTGCGCGGCCCCGTACACGCCACTCGCCATGGCCATGGCGCCATCACGAAGGCCGTTCTGACGGTCACTCCGCCACCACCCGAATGGACTCGCGCCCTTTGGTCGCAGCCACCTCCCCGACCGGCGTCGCGACCGCGGCGGGCCTTGTCGGAGGCCGCTTCCCACTGCGTCCAGTCGAAATCTCCCGGGCCCACCTCTCCACCGTGTCCTGCAGTGCGTCGGTGACCGGTTCTGCTGCCGGGGGTGCGCCGGGTGTGTCGAGCCAAACGGTGGTGTCCGGTGCGGGGAACAGTGCTCGGAACTCCTCGGACCTCCTCAGCCGGGCGCCGTCGCGACTGCCTCCACCTCGACGACGAGTTCCGGCATTCCGAGGGCAGCCACCACCGCCAGCGTCTGAGCCGGCCAGTTCCCGTCGGGATACCAGTCGGCGAACCGTTTCTGGCGGGCCTGACATTCGACGAGCGCTTCGATGACGGCTTGCAACCATAGTCGATGGGATCCGCTGGCAGTTGGCTTCTCGTGAACCGGGCGGGGTCTGTTGGGTGACGACACCGCATCCGCGTGCCTGCGAGTACCTCCGGCGCACGCGGGCCACCTCAAAGCATCGCCAGGCCGGGGTCGTGCAGAAAGGCCGCCAGGTCGGCCAGCAGTTGAGAGCCCTGCTGGCCGTCGACGAGCCGGTGGTCGAAGGAGAGCGCCAGCTGAGTGACCCACCGGGGCTCGATCGTCTCGGTCCCCGACGCGTCGGTGACGACCCAGGGCGTTCGGCGAATGGCGCCCATGGCGAGGATGGCCGCCTCACCCGGGTTCAGGATGGGCGTTCCTGTGTCTACGCCGAATACGCCGACGTTCGTGATGGTGATGGTACCGCCGGTCATGGACTGGGGCGTTGTCTTGCCCTCGCGGGCCGTGCTGGTGAGCGTGGCAAGCGCTTGGGCGAGTTCCCGCAGTGGCATCTGGTCGGCGTTCTTGATGTTGGGGACGACGAGCCCTCGTCCGGTCGCGGCGGCGATGCCCAGGTTGACGTAGTGCTTGAGGACGATTTCCTGCGTCGGCTCGTCCCAACTAGCGTTCGCTTCAGGGGTGTTACCCAAGGCCAGTAGGAGTGCGCGGGCCACGAACAGCAGCGGTGTGACACGCAGCTCTCGGAACTCGCGGCGGACGGCCACCGTGTCGCGGAGTCGCATGGTCGCCGTGATGTCGACTGTCATGAACTCGGTGACGTGTGGTGCCGTGAACGCGGAAGAAACCATGGCGGCAGCGGTGTGCTTGCGGACACCTCTAATCGGGATGCGGGTCTCGGCCGCGGGGGCCGGGATCCTCGGCTCCGGGGCTTTTGTCGCTGTCGGTCCGGCCTGCACCGCCCTGCGCACATCGTCGCGGGTGACGGCACCTCCAGGGCCTGTGGGTGTGACGGTGGTGATGTCGACGCCCAGGTCCTTGGCGAGTTTGCGGACGGGGGGCTTGGCTGCAGTCCGCTCCGTGGCCGCTACCTGGACGGGGGACGGGGCTGTTGGCTGGTCCGCGGACGGTGAGGGCAAACTCCTGGGCCGGCGCCGCCGACGGCGATCCCTGCCTTCCTGCGGGCCGTACCCCACCAGCAGTGCTTCCCTGTCGGGAGCCGCTGCGGAGTCCGCTGCGGCGGTGGGATCCGTCCCAGGGGTAGTGCCGTTGGTCTCGCCGAGGATGGTGATGAGAGGTTTGCCCACGGGCAGGGTTTGCCCTGCCGGAGCGTGGAGCGTGCCGACCACTCCTGCGTACGGCGAGGGGAGTTCGACGGCGGCCTTGGCTGTTTCCACCTCGACGAGTACCTGGTTGATCTCCACGGAGTCGCCTACCTGGACGGCCCATTGGAGGATCTCGGCCTCGGTGAGGCCCTCGCCGACATCAGGTAGCAGGAAGATGTGCTCGTTCGACACGATGACCCGCTCCTCCTTCAAAAGCTCATGCTGTGGTCGAGGGCGTCGAGGATGCGGTCGACCCCCGGAAGCCAGTCCGACTCAAGGCGGCTGGGCGGATAGGGCGTGTCGTATCCGGTGATCCGCAGGACGGGCGCTTCGAGGAAGTGGAACTCCTCCTGCTGGATGCGCGCGGCCAGCTCCGCCCCGAATCCATGGGAGAGGGGAGCCTCATGAGTGACCAGGGCTCGTCCGGTGCGGTGGACGGACTGCCGTACGGTGTCCAGGTCCAGTGGTGAAAGGCTGCGCAGGTCGATGACCTCGACGCTGCGCCCTTCTTCGGCAGCGGCATCGGCGGCTTCGAGAGCTGCCGGAACCATGGGGCCGTACGCGATGAGGGTGGCGTCGGTGCCGGGGCGTATCACCCGGGCCCGGGTATACGGCGTCGGTGTTTCGTCGGTGACCTCTCCCTTGGTCCAGTAGTGCCGCTTGGGTTCTAGGAAGATCACCGGGTCGTCGTCGTCCACGGCCTGGCGGATCATGTCATACGCGTCCTGCGGGTTGGAGCAGGTGACGACCTTGAGACCGGCGGTGTGGGCGAAGTAGGCCTCGGGCGATTCGGAGTGGTGCTCGATGGAGCCGATGCCGCCGCCGTAGGGGATACGGATGACCACGGGCAAGGTGATCACACCGCCAGAGCGGTGCCGGAGCTTCGCGAGCTGGCTGATGATCTGGTTGAGGGCTGGGTAGACGAAGCCGTCGAACTGGATCTCGCATACCGGCCGATAGCCGCGCAGGGCGAGACCGATCGCGGAACCGACAATGCCTGCTTCGCCGAGGGGGGTGTCGATGACTCTCAGGCTTCCGAATTCCTTCTGCAGACCATCGGTGACGCGGAACACCCCGCCCAGCCGCCCGATGTCCTCGCCCATCAGTAGGACTTTGGGGTCGTCCGTCAGGGATGTGCGAAGTCCGTTGTTGAGGGCCTTGACCATGGAGATGCTCATCGGGGGGATCCGCTCTGCTGGTCGGAGGCGATGTACTCCTCGTGCTCGGCGAGCTGGCGTCTGAGCTCGGCTGTCATGTCGGTATAGGTGTTCTCGAAGGACGACGCGTTATCCGGCGCAGGCAGTGACCGGCAGCCGGTCCTGAGGTGCTCTGCGAGTTCTTGTTCTCGTCGTGCAATATCGGCGAAGTACTTCTCGTCGGCCGCGCCGCTGGCTGTTATGTGCAGACGCAGTCGCTCCAGCGGATCTTTGGCCGTCCACGCCTTGGTTTCGGCGGATGGCCGGTAGCGGCTGGCGTCGTCGGCGGTGGTGTGGGCGTTGATCCTGTAAGTCACCGCTTCGATCAGGGTCGGCCCGCCGGCGGAACGCGCACGGGCCAGTGCTTCGCCGGTCGCCGCGAGGCAAGCCACCACGTCGTTGCCGTCGATCCGTACACCGGGAAAACCGAAGCCGGCCGCACGCTGAGCGACGGGGACCCGGCTCTGCACGCTGTAGGGAGCGGAGATGGCCCACTGGTTGTTCTGGCAGAAGAAGACCACGGGCAGGTTCTGGGCCGCGGCCCAGAGGAACGCTTCGTTGGTTTCACCCTCGCTCAGGGCTCCGTCGCCGAGGAAGACCAGTACCGCAGTGTCTCGTGAGTTGTCCCCGGATCCGATCACGTCGTCCCGGACCAGGCCCATGGCGTAGCCGACCGCATGGAGGGTCTGTGCGCCGATGACCAGGGTGTAGAGATTGAAGCGACGTTCGTACGGGTTCCAGCCGCCCAGTGTTGACCCGCGGAAGAGGCCAAGGAGCGACACCGGGTTGAGTCCGCGGCACCAGGCCACTCCGTGTTCACGGTAAGTGGGGAACACCATGTCCTGCTCGGCCAGCGCGTGGGCGGCACCGACCTGAGCCGCCTCTTGGCCGCGCAGAGAAGGCCACAGACCCAGTTCCCCCTGACGCTGAAGTGCGATCGCTTCGGAATCCATGCGGCGTACCAGCGTCATGTCCCGATGGAGCGCGAGGAGATCAATGGCGGGAGGGAGTTGAAGTCTGCTGTCAGGCTTCAGGACGCCCTCGGGCGAGAGGAACTGAATCGGACCGTCAGCCGGATCGGCGCCCCTGGTCGGCTTGGCTTGCTTGCGTGGCATCGTGAGTCTCGTTTCCGGTGCGGGGTTGGGCGCGGACGGATGTTTGGGATATGGGGCGCTGTGTACCAGCGCGGTGCCAAAGGGAGCGCTCCGTCGAGGCGGACGACGCTGCTGTTGACTATGGAGTTGTCGACGCTGTGCTCGACCGGCGCGGCGTACTCGTCCGGTACACCCCACCGGGAGGGACGAGACACGGAGACCTCCAGCCCTGCACGCGCCCTCTCCGGCACTCCTGCCATGAGAGGCGTGTCGAACAGGCTGGATACGGCCGTGACGTCGGCCGCCACGAAGTGTGTGGGCCGTGGACGGTCGGCCACCTCACGGCCCGCTCTGATAGGCAGGTCCAGCACCCGACGCTGGCATCCTGCCCATGTAATTTTCTGGCCGGCGACGCGTCCGAGGCCGGACGCGCCGCCGGAGACGACAGTTGCGGCATCGCGAAACTGCAGGGCAGATTTCCTCATGTGCGCGAATGAAGGGGTCACGGAGGTGGTCAGCGTGCAGGGTCGGCGAGTTGACGGCTGATCACCAGGCGCTGGATCTGGTTGGTGCCTTCAAAGATCTGCGTGACCTTCGCTTCCCGCATGAACCGTTCCACCGGGTGGTCGAGCACGTATCCGGCGCCACCGAGGACCTGCACCGCATCTGTAGTGACCGCCATGGCCGTGTCGGTCGCGATCAGCTTGGCCACACTGGCCTGCCGGGTATACGGCTGGCCGTTGTCCTTGCGGCGTGCGGCAGCCACGTAGGTGGCCCGGGCGGCTTCGGTCTTCGCGGCCATGTCGGCGAGCAGAAACCCGACGCCCTGGTGTTCGATGATCGCCCGCCCGAACGTCTGCCTTTCCCGCGCATAGGCGAGCGCGTAGCTCAGGGCGGCCTGCGCTATCCCGACGGCGACCGCGGCGATCCCGAGCCGGCCTGCGTCGAGTGCCGACAGAGCGATCTGCAGCCCCTGGCCAGGAGCGCCAACGAGCCTGTCTCGAGGGATGAGAGCATTCTCGAAACGCATCTCGGCGGTGCTCGAGCTTCGCAGACCCATCTTGCGTTCCGGTGTTCCCGCGACAAGCCCCGCGGTGTCGGCCTCTACGTGGAAGCACGAGACACCCCGACGTGCGTCAGAAGACGTCCGCAGGAAAACGGTGTAGAAGTCGGCCTGACCACCGTGAGTGACCCAGGCCTTCGTGCCCCGCGCGGTCCAGCCCTGCGGTGTTTGCGCCGCGGAGGCACGCAACGCCCCGGGATCAGATCCCGCATGGGTTTCAGACAGGGAGTACGCACCCAGAGCCTCGCCGCCCAGCATCCGCGGCAGAAGTTCGGCCCGCTGCGCCTCAGTACCGAACCCGGCCACCGGGTGGCAGGACAGCGTGTGCACACTCATCCCGACCGCCACCGCGGCCCAGCGCGCGGCGATCTCTTCCAGCACCTGCAGGTACACCGTATAGGGCTGACCCCCGCCGCCGACATCCTCACCGAACGGCAGCGTCAGCAGCCCGACCTCGCCCAGAAGACGGAAGACCTGGCGGGGGAAACGGCCCCTTTCCTCGAACTCGGCGGCTCGTGGCCCCAGTTCCTTGTCCGCAATGTCCGTGACCATGTCCAGCAGGTCATGGGCCTCGCGGGTCGGCAAATCGCGCTCCACTTTCACTGCTGCGCCCTCTCCTGTGGTCTCGTCCCCGTGGGGGACCACAGTTGACAGCCTTCCGCTCTGATGCAATTAACCTGCCGAGATATTGTTGTACGCGCAAAAATTATGAAGTTTGATCAGCATCCCGCGCACAAAACCTGCTCACAAGTGAGGTCGGCCCATGCCGGGTACCGAACATGTCGACAGCGTCGACAGCGTGATCATCAACCTGCTGGCGCAGGACGGCCGACGGCCGGTCACCGAGATCGCCGAGCACGTCCGCCTATCCCCCTCCGCCGTGAAGCGGCGCATCGACCGCCTCGAACGGGTCGGAGTGATCGCGGGCTACACGGTCATCCTGGACCACGGCAAACTCGGGTCCAGCTTCGAAGCCTTCGTCGAACTACGATTCGCCGGCGACGTGAAGGTCGAGATGATCACCATGGCAGCTACCAGCGTCACGGAGGTCCTGGAGGTCTTCACGGTCGCCGGAGACCCCGACGCGCTGGTCCGGGTACGGGTGTCCGGCGTCCAGCACTTGCGCGAGGTCATCGACCGACTGCGGCGCGCCGGGCCGGTGATCGGGACGAAAACTCTGATGGTGCTGGGCACCTGGCGACGCGACGCCCGAGCCGGGTCCGACAGCTCGGGTGGGCAACCGTAGGCACCCTCGCCCTCGCAAGTCCTTGGAGGCGGTGGAAGCGCGGACCTGGATTTGCCCGAGAGGCGCAATAATTTGCCTACGAGGTTGACTTCCCTGGATGGCCGGGCGCAGGCTGAAGAATGCCCAGCAGCATCGAAGAAGGAGGCCTGAGCACCATGTCCGTGTCGACTGAGAGCGCCGGCGCAGAGAGTCTGGACAGCGTCGGCGAGCTCGACATACCCCAGCTACCCGACGCGAAGGAGTCACTCAAGGCCGAACGCCGACACCGCAAGGAACAGCTTGCGATCGCCTTCCGGGTCTTCGCCCGGTACGGCTTCGACGAAGGCATCGCGGGACACATCACGGCACGCGACCCGGAGTTCCCCAACCGCTTCTGGGTCAACCCTTACGCTGTGCACTTCTCGAAGATTCGGGTGAGCGATCTGCTCCTCATCGACGAGCAGGGACAGGTGGTCGAGGGCGAGCGTCGCACCAACAAGGCCGCTTTCTGGATCCACTCCTCGATTCACCATGCGCGCCCCGAAGCAGTCGCTGTCGCGCACGCTCACACGATTCACGGCCGAGCGTTCGCCTCGCTGAACAAACTTCTCGACCCGATCGTCCAGGAGTCCTGCGCCTTCGCCGGAGACCATGTGCTCTTCGACGAGTACAAAGGCCTCGTACTGGAGAAGGAGGAGGGCGAGCGCATCGCCGAGCGGCTCGGAGGCAGCAGAGCGGCGATCCTGCGTCATCACGGGCTGCTCACCCTGGGCCGGTCCGTAGAAGAGGCGGCATGGTGGTTCATCACGATGGACCGGGCCTGCCAGATGCAGCTCCTGGCCGACGCGGCAGGGACGCCGCGCGTTATGAGTGACGAGGAAGTCACCCTGGCGCACCGACAGTTCAGCAACGCCAACATGGCCCGGCACAACTTCAACCTCCTCGCCGGACTTGTGGTGGAGGAGGATCCCGATGTCCTGCGGTGACGCACGGATCTGACCGTGGTCGCGGTGGCGCTCGACCGCCCCTTCCGCAGCCGTCTTGGGGCGTCGGCATGTGTGCCGAGCCTGACATCAGACTGGAGACGCAATGTCGATCCAACGAATGAACCCGGTCACCCTCGCGGCCCCGATCCAGGGCCTCTACACTCACGCGGCGATCGGCACGGGAAGCCGCTTCATCGCGATCGCCGGGCAAATCGCCCTGGACAAGGACGGCAACCTCATCGGAGTCGGCGACCACGAAGCGCAGGCCGAACAGGCCTTCCGAAACTTCCGGGCTGCCCTGGAGGCCGCCGGCGCCACTCCGGACGATCTGATCAAGAACACCATTCACGTCGTCGGCCACAGACCCGAGTTGATCGGCCCCATCTTCGCCGCGGGCCAACGCGCCTTCGACGGCACGTGGCCGGTATCGGCGAGCACCTTCCTCGGCGTGCAGACGCTCGGCCTGCCCGACTGGCTCATCGAGGTCGATGGGTTCGCCGTTCTGCAGTGAGACCGCCAAGCGGCCTCACCCACTCAGACAGGCAGCCCACTCGATCTGTGCTTCCATGACAAAGGAGTCCTGATGCCGCTTGTTCCTGGCGTACAGCGCCTCATCGACAAGACCTCGGACGGACCATCGTTGGCGGACATTCCCCTCCAGCAGGCCCGGCTCCAGCTCGACACGTTGTCCGCGAGCTTCGGCGTGGGCGACAGGGTCGGTTCCACTTCCGTAGTCGACATCCCGACACCGTCAGGAGCCGTCTCGGCACGGGTGTACCGCCCGGAAGGCGTTTGCGGCCTGCCGCCTCTGCTGTACTTCCACGGTGGCGGATGGTCGGTCGGCGGTCTCGACACCTCCGACGCCCTGTGCCGCAAACTCACCGCGCGCAGCGGAGGCGTTGTGGTGAACGTCGACTACCGGCTGGCGCCGGAGAACCCCTACCCCGCCGCCGTGGAGGACGCGCTCGCCGCGGCCGCATGGCTCAGTCAAAACGCTGGCGACCTCCATGCCGGAGGGCCGGACATCCTCGTCGGCGGTGACAGCGCCGGGGGCAATCTCGCCGCAGTGGTTGCACAGGCCTCGCGGTCCGCCAATGAGTTCACGGTACGAGCCCAACTGCTCATCTGTGCGGCAGTGCACCTGGACCGTCGCCGCGGATCCTACGTGGAGTTCGCCGAGGGCTACTTCGCGTCAACGAGCGAATTCGAATACTGGATCAGCCTCTACGCCCCGGATCAGGATCTGTCGGACCCGCGGCTGTCCCCTGCCGCCGCCGCCGACCTGGCGGGCACACCCGCGGCCTTGGTCGTCACCGCCGAGTACGATCCGCTCCGCGATGCTGCGGAAGAATACGCTCGTGCGCTGCGGGCGGCAGGCGTCGACGTGGATCTGTTCCGCGTTGCCGGACAGATCCATGACTTCCCCGTGCTGGGCGATCTCATCCCCGAAGGGGACGCAGCAGTCGACGGCATCGTCGACCGCTGGCGTGCGCTGCTCGCAGGAGGTTCCGAGGCGAAGCCCGTCTGATTACGGCAGGGCGGCCATCGCGAGTTCCCTCCGAGGCCGCCGCGTCGTGCTTGGCGTTACCTCTACGCAGCCGAGCGGCTGCGTGCCTTCGGCGCATCAGGGACTCCACCGGGGCCTTGCGGCGCCAGGAACGGCCGAAGCGGGAACGCAGCCGCGCCTGGTAGACGAGACGTTCCTGCTCCAGCTTGATGACCTGCTCGTAGGAGTGCACCTCCCACAGCTTCATCCTGCGCCACAGCAGGAACGTGGGGAGCGGGGAGAGCAGCCAGCGGGTGGGGCGTACGCCCTCCATGTGTTTGTCGGCGGTGATGTCGGCGATCCGGCCGATCGCGTGCCGGGCCGCCTCCACGGAGACCACGAACAGGATCGGGATGACCGCGTGCATGCCCACGCCGAGCGGGTCGGGCCAGGCGGCGGCGCCGTTGAAGGCGATCGTCGCGGCCGTCAGCAGCCATGCCGTCTGCCGCAGCAGCGGGAACGGAATCCTGATCCAGGTGAGGAGCAGGTCGAGCGAGAACGGGACGCATATGCCCGCGTCGATGCCGATCACTGCGATGACGACCGCTCCGAAGATGATGATGACAATGAGCATGAGCTGGACGTGGTTGGTCCGCACCGTGCGGCGGGCGCTGTGGCCGCGTGGGCGTGGTAGACGGAGACACTCCACATCTGGTCTTTTTGCTCAAGCAAGCTTAATATTGCTTAGGCAAGTATGTCGCTCGTCTGTGAGCCTTATGATCACTCTTCACTGTGTCGCTCGCTTGCGGCCGTACTCTCCGCGGGAGAACGATCATGATCGAAACCAACTGGCTCGTCGGTTTTCGCTATCTCGCCGACGATCGTATAGTCCACTGTTTCTACGTCGTACGCGATGTCGCTGATCGATACAGCGCGCAGTGCCTGGCGGCCGCAGAGGCGGCTTCCCCGCACGATTTCGCTGCTCGCGGGGGTCGTCCGCTTGATCAGAGCTGGATGCAGGTGGAGTGCCTCCACTCCACTCCTCTCGGTGACTTGATCCTTTCCCCGGCGTAGATCTCGTCTCAGGTGGTCCTCCACCTAACGCATCGAACACCGCGGCCGGCCTCCTGCGGCGGTGTTGCGCTTCTGTAGGTCTCTCGGTCGAAGGCTGGGGGCCTGCCGCCCTGGCTGCCGCGACGCAGTCGGTAACCCTGCTGGTCCGCAAAGAATGGGGATCACTGCCCCGATGCCGCGCTCCCGCAGATGCTCTGCAACTTAAATGCGAATGCATCGATCACCTCGCGATGATCCCGCCACCGGCCACCCCTCCCCAGGGTCCGGTCCGTGAGCAACGGCGAACTCGCAGCCCTGGCCGCGGAGACGAACGGCTTCGCGGTCAGCGCAGCGGCGACATCGGATCACCCCGCTCATCGGGTTCCACCAGCGCCAGCAGTGCGGACCGAAGTCCTGGATCAAGATCCGCGGATCTCTTGCGGCCACCACCGGGCCTGCGTACCCGGCCCAGAGCTTCCTCGCCGGCTTCCAGTTCGTCCACGCCTTTGCGGACCGTCGTCTCGCTGACCTGGGCCGCCCGCGAGACCACCCGGATACCGTCATGGCCCGGGATCCGGGCCTCGGCCCTCATCATCTACCGCCGCTGCCGTTCGTCAAGGTAGCGGGAACAACACTTGGAACCTCGCAGTGAGTTGACCGCGAACCGCATCGGAGACGCTCACGTCACAGCGACGAGCCGCATCACGAGAAGCAACGCCTTGACTCCCGCGAGCCTTACGCGCAGCAAAAAGCAGCAGGGGCCAGGTAGACAGCGACGGTGCGCAGCGTTTTCTCAAGGAGGGAAATGCCGGGGGCCAACATCACGGGCAACATGTCCCATGGCCCGATGAAGATCATCGCTTTGGTGGCTTGCCTGCCCTTGGCGTGCGCCACCCGGCGGCGGCTTTGAGGGCCGTCGCATTCCATGCCGTCGGCCAAGCGGCGATGGCGCGGCTCACCGCCGGGCAGAATTCGCCTAGTAGGCAAATGATATCGCCTATCAGGTTGACCGCATGTTCTGCTCGGCCTGATCCTGTAGGTATCGCAGCGGCCGACGCGCAGGAGGAAGAGCACGATGTCGACGTTCGTACTGATTCATGGTTCCTGGGGTGGCGGCTGGGTCTGGGACCGCATGCGTCCCGTTCTGGAAGAGGCCGGCCACCGTGTGCTGACTCCCACGCTCACCGGGCTCGGTGAGAAACATGACCTGTCCCGGCCGGATGTAGGGCTTTCCACCCACGTTGGGGAGATCGCCGACCTGCTCACCGCCGAGGAGGTCGACAACCTGATCCTCGTCGGCCACAGCTACGGCGGCATGGTCATCACGGGGGTGGTGGCCCTGGTCCCGCATCGCATTAGCCAGGTCGTGTATGTCGATGCATTCGCCCCTGTCACCGGCGAGTCGGCGTTCACAGTGCTGCCGTGGCTGGAAGACGCCTTCACGGCTCCCGAAGGAGGCCCGGACTGGGAGGTCGCCCCGCTGGACCCGCGCGCACTCGGCGCGGACGAAGACGGGGCCGCTTGGATGGAGAACCGCATGACCCCGATGCCGCTTCTGACCCACGCCGAACCGCTCGGCCCGGGCAGTGAGGACGGCCTTGAGGGTAAATCGGTGACCTACATTCATTGCGCGGCCCAGGAGTTCTTCAACGACACCGCTGCCGCCGCAGCAAGGCGTGGATTTCGGCTAGTCACCCTCACCGAAGTCACTCACGTCGAGGTGTTGGTGCAACCACAGGTTCTAGCCCGCGAACTGCTCCTGCTTCCCTGAATGCTCGGTGAAGGGTCAGCGTTGGCGTTTCGCCGGTGGCACAGGATGATGCATCGGCATCGTCGCGGCGGTCGAGGCGATCAGCACGATGGCGGGCGCTCTGCTCGTGTTGGTCAGGCGGTGAATCTTCGACGAGTCGAAGTGAAGGGAGTCGCCGGAGTTCAGAGAAATTTCCCTGTCGGCCATGCGGAAAATGACCTCTCCTGACAGGATGTGCAGCCACTCTTCGCCCACATGCTTGGCGTCCTTGGTCGACTTTCCGGGCTCCACCACGACCCGGATGGCCGCAATCGTCGACCCCGGGCCGCTCAGGACGCTGTAGTACCCGTCCTGCCCGGGATGCTCGACCACATCGTCGGCGCGTACGAGGTGATAGTCCTCCGGCTCCTGCTCCTGGATCAGCTCACTCAGCGAGATCCCGTACACCCGGGCGATCTGGAGGAGACTGCCGATGGACGGCTGCCGGTGCCCCTTCTCCAGACGGGAAAGATGTGTGACGGAGATGCCGGTCTGCTCGGACAAAGCCACCAGCGTGATGCCGCGTTCGCTGCGTAGGTCTTTGAGCCGATGGCCTACCCAGGCGTCTATCCCATTCTCGTGCGCCATGGTCGTAACATACACACCTCACAGGCAACGCAAGTTGCTGGATGGGTCAAGGCCCGTCGGTGATCTCGCCCTCCACGGCAGCTTCGTAGCCGCTTGGTCAGCCGTTGCAGCAACCCGCCTTCGCCGGTCGGCTGCAGACCCACAACTCAGGCCCGGTGCACCAGCTCGTCGATCAACTGGTCGTCCACGGCCTTCGCCGACACCCCGTTCCTAGTTTCGTCACAGCCCCGGCCCCCCAGTTCGCGGCGATGGTGACGGGAGTGGCGATCGCCATCGCCGGGCTGGCCACCCTGCCGAGATCACTGGGCCACGACCGCCCGGACGAGGACCGACCACTGCCGTGGCGGCACACCCGCACCTGCTCACCGCCGCGAGAACCACCGTCATCTACGGACAAGCCACCACATCAACGCAGCCCAACCAGGCCGACCCCCCGAACAGCAGCCCCCGCCACACCCTTGACGCGGCCAGCACGCCCCCGAAGAATGACGGCGACCATCTGACAACGTTGTCTAGGGAATGAAAAGGTCACGCCGCATGTCGCAGCAAGCCACTGGGCCCACCCGTCGACACCTCCTGCAGATCGCCGGTCTGACCGGCCTCCTGGCAGCCTCCCCGCTCGTCGTGGGGCCGGAGCGCGCCTTGGCCGCGGTGCCCGGGGCCTGCCCGCAGGCGGACCCTGTCGCCGACACGTATCATCGCGTCCTCCTCTCCCACACCCGCTGGTCCGAGGAGCAGTGGGACGCGGCCCAGGGCCACTACACCGACAAGGACTTCGGCTTCGCGGTCGTGCTCGGCAACGCCGTCCTGCTGACCCGGGGCCCGTACGACGCCGAGCGCGCGGGCGTCGACAAGGACACCCTGCGCACCCGCACCCTTGCCACCCTGAAGCACTTCGCGGCGTCCAACCGACTGACCGGCGGCACCCAGTGGGGCCGGAAGCTCTTCTTCGACACCACCTTCCAGTCCTACTTCGTTCTGGCGGCCCGGCTGCTGTGGGACGACCTGGACGAGGTGACACGTCGCAACGTCGACACCATCGCCCGCGAACAGGCCCGGTACACCGCGGGGCTGGCCACCGGCGACGACCCCCTGTCCGGAGACTGGTCCCCGCACGGGCTCGACGGCGGTTTCCGAGGCGACACCAAACTGGAGGAGATGGGGGTCTACGCCCAGTCGCTCGCCCCCGGTCTCGCCTGGGCCGCCGACGACGATCCGCAGTACGACGCCTGGCGCGCCGCCTTCGGCCGGTGGAGCCGCAACGAGGCGGGGCTGCCGGCGGCCGACCTCGCCAACCCGGCCCGCGTGGACGGTGTCGCCGTCAGCGAGAACACCGCGCAGAACCTGTACGACACGTTCGTCGTCGAGAACCACGGCTCGTTCGGCCCGCACTACCAGGAGGAAGTCTGGCGGACCTCCGGACGCAACGCCGCCCACTTCCTCACCGCGGGCCGCGACCTCCCGGAGGTGCTCACCGCGCAGCCCAACGCCGGACCGCTGTGGCGCACCCTGCTCGGGGTGATGAGCGACGCGGGCGAGCCGCTGATGCCGATGGTTGCTGACCGCGAACACCTCTACGGCCGCGACGTCATCCCGCTCGCCTTCCTCGCTCAGGTAACCGGGGACCGCGCCGCGGCCCGCTGCGAACTCGCCCTCGCCGAACGGCTGGAGGCCTACCAGGCGTACCCGCCGCAGTACCGCCTCGCGAAGTTCTCGGGCGAGCCCAAGTACGAGCCCGAGGCGCGCGCCGAGCTGGCCATCAGCTATCTGCTCCACGAGTGGCGGGCCCGTTCGGGGCACGCACCGGTACGGCCCCTGTCCCAGGGCGAGTTCTTCGAGCGGGCGAGCGGCGTCACCGACTACGGTCCGGGCCCTGGCCTCGTCTCCCACCAGTCGCCCGGCGCCTGGGCCGGAGCGGTCGACAAGGCCGGGTTCGTGAAGTTCGCCTGGCAACCGGCGCACGACGACTGGCTGTTCGCACTGAGCGGCACGACGCCGATGTTCCTGCCGAGCACCACGGCCCAGGTCACCGGTCGGTCGTCACGTACTCCCGGCTGCGGGACGGCTTCAACGGCAGCGCGAGCCTTTTCACGCTGGACACCGGCCACGCGGGCTTCACCACACTCCCGTCGGGGGCCGTCGTGTACGCGACCTCCGGTACGGCCGCTGGTGAGGGGCGTCTGGAGCTGCACAACCTGGACATGCCCGGGATGCCGGGGCTGGACGGCAGCCGCACCTACCGGGCGGCCGAGGGCGGTACGACGGTCACCGCGCAGACCGGCGCCTCCAATCCCGCCGGTTCCCGGGTCGACGAACTGACCTTTACCCGCGGCCGGTTCCGTCACCTGCGGATGCTCGGCACCCGTCCCGACCCCACGTACGGTTATTCGCTGTACGCCTTCGAGATACGCGACGGAGCCCCGGGGGCCGACCATGCTCGCGCCGCCGGGGCCACGGCCTCCGCGTCCTCCTTCGAACCGGGCAAGGAGCCCGCGCTCGCGGTCGACGGCGACGGGGCGACCCGCTGGGCGGTGTCCCGCGCCGACCGCCCTCGCGCGGAGAGCTGGATCGCCGTCGATCTGGGCGAGGCCCTGGACGTCGACCGGGTGACCCTGCGCTGGGAGGCCGCAGCGGGCCGCGCGTACCGGTTGCAGGGTTCGGCCGACGGACGGACGTGGACCGACCTGGCCGACTGGCCGCGGCCCGATCTGACCAGCCGTGGCAGCTGGCTGGACGTGGACGGCCGCGCCGGTTTCGTCGTGCGCGGCGGCACCAACCCGGTCTCGGTGTACGGCAACACGGTCGTCCTCTCCGACGGGCCGGCCGAGGGACTGCTTGTCGAGGGGCTGCCGGGCGCGACGCCGGAGCGACTGCGCGCCGCGACCGCCCACCGGAGCCCCTCGGCGCGGTCCCCGCGGGTGAAGGCCGCTCTCACCGACCACTTCCTGAGCCTGTTCAACCTCTCCCCGGAACCGGTGACCACCACGGTGACGGTCCCCGGCTCGCGCTCCGGGGGACTCCGCCTGTATGCGGGTGTCCAGAGTGTGACGGAGTCGGGCACCGATCTCCGGGTTGAACTAGGCGCCGCCTCCGCCGTGCTGGAGCCTGCCCGCTTCGTCCTGTCCGGGCGGGACGTGCCCGTCGGTCTGCGCGCCGAGGTGGCCGACGGGCGCACGGTGCGGCTCGGAGGACCCTCCTGCCGCGTCACCGTCTCCGCACAGGGCCACACCCTCGACGTCAGGGTCCGCGCGGGCCGTACGACCACGGTCACCGTGCCGCGGGCCACGGCGTACCCCCTCACCGATCTGGCGCTCGGCCGCCCGACGTTCCCGACCGCGCCGCTGCCGCCCGGCATGACGGACCCGGGGGCCGCGGTCGACGGGGACCAGGACACCGCGTGGACCACCGCCCGGGGCGGTCGCATGGTTGTCGACCTCGGCGCCGAGCGGCACATCACGGAGATCAGCACCCGGTGGCGGGGCCGCGTCCCTGTGGCGGAGGTCGAGTTCAGCACGGACGGCCGTACGTACACGCGCGCGGCACGGCTCTCGGCGCGGGGAACCCTGCGCACGGACAGCACGGCCCGCTATGTAGCACTACGGGTGACCGGCCCGGCCACAGGACGCAGCGCGCTCATGGCCCTCACCGTCACCTCGTGACCCGGAAGACACTTTCGGAGAGGGAGAATTCCTCGTGGCGCCACCGCCACACGCGGCGGAGCGCCGGCCGAGTTCCTGCCCGGGCTCCGCGGTCCGAAGCCGCGGGCTGCCGTTGACCCCCGGCGGAAGCCACAGCCGTACGTGGCAGCGCGTGTGGGGGATGCGCCGTCACGCCGCTCGGACGTGGCTCTCATCCGGTTCCTGCACGGCGCCCGCCGCGTACGGTGCGAGGGGGCGCACGGTCGACGTGTCTGCGCTGCGTGGACGAAGCAGACGCGGAGGCAGGCGGGGGCGTCGCGCAAGGGGGACGCTCACCGTGCTCTCGGGGGCCGTGCTGCCCTTTTCGGGGGCGCCGGTCAGGGCGATGGCGTGGCCGAGCCGGACCACAGCCTGCGGCTGCGGCCCGTCGCTGATGCGGGGCCCGGCACCCAGGGCAGACCGCCGGGCCACAGCTACGGACTGCCCAGCGGATCCGCGGTACCTGTGGCAGCTCACTGAACCAGCTGCTCGTCAGCCAGGTCGGCGACCGTGACGGCGTGACGAACGTGGTCCGAGAACAGGCTGTGTTCTCGCAGTGCGGGCGGCGCACGGACACGACGATTGTCGCCGGTCTGCCGCTGATCGCCTCGTCGGCGACGCACCGGACATGTCGACTGTGTTTGCAGCCCGAGTTCTGCCCATGGCCTGGACGTCGCGCCGTCACTCCGGCAGCGGTCCGCACCGTGATCCTGAACAGAGCCGATCAACGTCTACGAAGAGCTTCGTTTTTGACAGACCCGATTGAAGTCCTTGGCGATCTGACTGAACGAGAGGTCACCATGTCGGCGCAGCTCGACGATGTCGGCTTTGAACGAACGACGAAGGTGAAGGTCTTTCCCATGCTCCCTGATGGACCTCCTCCGGGAGCGGACCCCTGATCCCGGATGTCCGTCAAAGCGGACCGAGCCCAAAAGTGAGCGCGGGAAGGCGGCGGTGACGGCTGCGGTTGCAGACGGTCGCGATACCTCCCCGCCCGCTGACACTCCGACAGCTGCCTCACCAGGACCGGCCTGGACATCACCGCACACCGGAAGCCGACACGAGAAAGTCAGTCCCTGGTGTTGCGCCGAGCCTGCGCACGGGCTGAGCGCGGTGGATCCTGCCGCAGCCGGTCGCGCACCGGCTCCAGGACGTTCCGCAGGGCCTGTACATCAGCGTCCGGCATGGCTTCGAAAACGAGCATCCTGACCAGCTCGACGTGACCGGGCCGGACTCTTCGCAGCAGGTCACGGCCTTCTGCGGTGAGGCTGAGCAGGGTACTGCGCTCGTCGTCGGCGGCTGGGGCCCGCGTGATGAGCCCGCGTTGCTCCAGCTTGCCGGCCTGATAGCTGAACCCGCTACGGCTGTAGACGATGCGGTCGGCGATGTCGGTCATCCGCAACCCGTCCTCGGACGTGTCGCCGAGTACCGCCAGAATCTGGGCCTGGACCGGGCTGAGGTCGCCGTCCTCGCGAAGATGCTGGGCCACGGCCTGCTCCAGCAGGCTGCCTACTTCCATCAGCGTGTAGTACGCGGCGAGCTGATCGGCTCCCAGCCCTTGCCTTTCGTCGGCGCTCATGGCGCACCATCCTACTTGCTTCGAATTCGAAGTCCACGTACGGTTCTGACTACTACGAATTCGAAGCACCTGTGATGTGGAGTGAACCATGAGGTGCGCTGTTACGCACTCGGCGACGCAGGCGCCCTGCGGTATGAAGACACCGAGCGCCCCGCACCCGGTCCGGGGCAGGCGCTCGTCCGGGCGGCAGCCAACCCTTCCGGTCCCGCCGACCTCACCCGCGCGGGCGGGGCTCGGGAGATGTCTCTCTTCGAACTGCCGCACATCTCTGGTGCCGACCTGGGTGGAGCGGACGCCTCCTGACCGGGATGGCGCGTGCACACGTCGACGCGCGGACGGGCGAGATCCGCGAACAGGTCGGCCTGCAGCCGTAACCGCCTTGGTCGGGCGCCCCCGAGGGCCGGGATGTCGACTGCTGCCATCCACAGGAGCGGTCGATACATCACGACCAGACCATATATGACGGGCCGTCACGGAACTCCGGACAGAACGGCCTGTGAAGAAACCGAAGAGTAAGGAAAGTGCCATTATGAGCGTTACCGCATCCGCACGTGCCGCGTTCGAGGGCTTCCTCGACGCACTGCACCGCTCGGACGTCACAGCAGCCGCCGAATCCCTGGCCGAGGACGCCACTTTGGAGAGCCCGATCCTGGCGGACGCGCTGTCGGGCAAGGCGAAGGCGGCCGGTGTGCTCCAGACGATCATCGACACGACCGACGCGTTCGACGTGAAGGAGGTTCTGGCCGGTGACACGCACTTCGCGGCCTTCTTCGCGCTGCGTGTCGGCGAGACCGAGCTGGACGGCGTCAACTACGCCGAAGTGAACGACGACGACAAGATTGTCTCCCTCAAAGTGCTGTGGCGTCCCCTGCCCGCGATCGTCGCGGTACAGAACAAGATCGCTCCAGTACTCGGCGCTCCCGCGCTCCAGCTCGTCCCACGCGACTGACGCCGGTTTCACGCGCACAGAGGGAAAGGACGCCACCTCGTGAATCTCCTGCGTATCGCCGCAGCGGTGATACTCACCACGGCGGTTACCGCCAGCACCACCGAGTCGGCACGGGCCACCGGCCGATACGCGCACGCTCACCTGCGAGTGGAACTGCTAGCGCGTTTCGACCAAGCGGCGAACCAGCCGGCCGAGGGCCTGGCCAGGACGCCGGACGGCAGCCTCTACGTGTCGTTCAAGCCCTTGCAACAGGTCGTCCAGGTCCACCCTGACGGCAGTCACACGGTCGTGGCGACCCTGCCGGGTCATGCGACCGGCATGGGCGGACTCGTGGGTCTGACCGCGACGCCGGACGGCCGCATCCTGGGCGCGCTGGCAAATGGCGACCCTCGTTACAACGGCATCTGGGCGGTCCGGCCGGGAGGCAAGGCGCACCGGCTGGCCGCCCTGCCAGCCGACGCGGTGCCGAACGACCTTGTCCTTGCCCCGGACGGCCAGAGTGTCCTGGTCAGTGAGTCGGGCGGCGGCACGATCTACCGGATCAGCCTTTCCGACGGCCGGATGACCACCTGGCTTCACGATCCGCTGCTCCAGCCACCGATCGGCGCGGCCATACCGATCGGCGTCAATGGCATCACCTTCCGTTCGCCGACGGAGCTGGTCGCCGTCAACTCGGCCGCCGGCTCGGTGATCAGCGTCCCGATCCGCCGTGACGGCAGCGCGGGGACACCCGGGAAGATCGGGGAGGCCGACTTCCCGGACGGCGTGCGCGCCCTGCGGGGCCGGCTGTACATCACCCAGCCTGTGGACAACAGGGTGATCCGGATCTCTCCGTCCGGCCGTACCACCGTATTGGCCAACGGAGAAGCAGGCCTCGACGCGCCGGTGAGCATCCTGCTGGGTCGGCATCGCCGCGGTGTGACCGAGGTGATCGTCACCGACAGTTCGGTCACTGACACCGGTGACCGTCCCGGTGTCACTTCCCTCACCCTGCGCTGAGAGTGAGAGAGGGGTCGGGAACCCCCAGCCGCGTACGGAGACCGAGTTTGCTGGTTTCCGCACGCGGCCGGGGTCTTTCAGTTCAACGGGTCCGAAGTCAGGTATGCCTGTTGGGGGTTGCTGTGGTGAACGGGTGATCCGGAATCGCCGACGTCGTCGAAGGCGAAGGCACAGACCTTGCCAACGACCATCCGCGCATGGACTCACGGGTCGTGGTCGGTCACCACGTCCCTGCAGAAGTCCGCAGTGTCCGTCTCCTCGGACTGGGGAGATTTCCCAAAGGTCCGGTTTCTAGGTGGAGTTGGCGCGGCAATCTGATCGTGGTGGCTCGGACTCCCGTAGCCGCACACACCGTGCAGTCGGTAAGCGTTGCAGAAGCCGGTGATCCAGCTCGCGGATCCGCTTGTTCTTCTCCGCCGCCTCTCGCCGCAGCCGCTCCGACTCGGCCCGCTCGGCTTTGCGCAGCCGCCCGCCCGGTGCAGACTCGGCAGGCCGACCGAATGACGCCGATCCGTCGCGCCGCTACCGCGACACAGCTGTAAAGCATGCCGGCATGCGCACCGAGTTCCTCGGCGGACTCCGGGAAGGGACGACCTCCGTCAGCACGAACATGAGGAGGGCGAGTCCCGGGAGAATCAGTGCTGCCGTCCGGATGGGCGATGTATCCCTGTCCGCCATCAGGCGAGTCTGCATTGAGCGTACGGGCGCAGTGCGAGGTGATCCTTGGCTCGTCGTGGGGTCGTGTGCTCTAGAGGAGCGGAGGCTCCGCCTGCTGAGTGGCCTGGTCCGGTCCGTGCGTCTCCCGCTGCCAGATGAGATCGGTGGCCCGTGCGAGGGCTCGTGACAGTCGCCGGCGGTAGGTGCTGAATGACATGCCCAACTGGCTGGCCGCAGCTTGTTGGCTCCTCTCCCGCGAGAGGTAGGTGGTGTGCAATACGGAGGCGAGTTCCTGGTCGGGTGATTCCGCCATATGACGCACGGTCGACTGGAGGAGCTCCCGCAGATCGTCGATGCCGTGCTCGGGACCGGTGCAGCGGAAACCGAGCAGGGGACTGGTCGAGAGGCCCGCTGGGTCCCGGAACGAGACAAAAGCATCCTTCACCGCCTCCGCGGTGATGCTTCGTGAGACAGCGGGTTCCGGCGCCTCCGGATCCGTGAACGGGTCGGCCTCCGGACGACTGCTGCCTCGTACCAGACGGTTCTCGATGGCACGGTTGCGGGCATCCGCCGGCTCCGTGCGCCAGTCGTGGAAGAACCCGGTGTAGGTACGCCGGTTGGCCAAATCACGCATGGGTGTGGGCAGTGTCTGATGTCCGAGGAGGTTGAAGACGGGTTGCCACCCGTTCCTGTTCGCCATGAAGACGATACTGACCGCCAGTCGTGTCGCGGTTCTCCACTTCTGTGTGTACGTACTGGATGCGAGGACGGAGGCGGGGCTGGCCGTATCCTGGTAGTGATCGGCGTCCATGATCCACCGACCTATGTAGACTGTCTCGCTCTCCTGCACGGGAGCGTTCTCCCGGATCCAGGCGAGGGCCGCCTCGACCAGGGGATCGCGGGGAGCGTCCGCGGGCAGTTCGGGCGGTAGCGTCAGCAGCGTCATGAACCCGGCCACCCCTGCCGCAGCCGTCCGGAAGGAGATGAAGGCCGAGGGCTGGTACACCCACCACGCCTCCGCCAGGTCGACGGTCTGGTCTCCTTCCCACCGTCGTACCAGATCCATGATCGCGTCGTGCTCGTCCGGCCGGGCGCGCGACGCACTCATCGAGGAATGGGCTTCCCAGTTGTAGAAGTCGCGTATGACCTCGTGACGTCGGCCCAGATACCACAGATCCAGAGCGGCGTCGGCGCTGGTGTCACGCGACTGCGCGAGTCTCTGCGAGGTGTGGCGATAAGCGCGCCGGAAGATGTTGTCGTACCTGTCCTGGTCGCGCCACCGCAGATAGGTGTCGAAGGCTTCCCGGGCGGTCTGATGCGGAACCAGACCGTCCTCGGTCGCTTCGACGAACGACAGATCCTGCAGCCACCCGAACAGGTCGAGATCCTGCGCGGCCGGGACGCAACCCGTCAGGAGTCCGTCCGTTGTCACACGAGCCAGCGTCGCGACGGCCAGGGCGTCGCGATGATGAGGAGTGGGCACATCACTCACCAGGTGACGGACCAGGGTGGTCACCACGTCAGGGGTGGTCGGGGCTTCCCACTTCCTGCCGGAATCCCCGCGTTGGGCGAGTACGTCGGCCACAAGAACCAGAGCGAGAGGATGACCGTGGGCGAACCGCAGGATGCCGGGGACCTCGTGTGCCGGTACGTTCCGGTGCCGAAGCAGCGCGGCGGCGTCCCGCGCCGACAGATCGCGGAGTGGAGCCGCGTGGCACCGTCGCCACCAGGCGGGGTCGGTCACCCATTCCGTGGCGGGTTTGTCTCTGCCCGCTGTCACGACCAAGGCACCCTCGGGCGCCGAGGGCAGGAGAACCTCGCGCAGCCATCCTTCGACGGGTCCGAGCAGTTCGGCGGTGTCCACGAAGAGAACGCGAAGGCCCTCGGGCCAGGACGGGCCGCCCAGAGCGTGTTCGTACGCGGACCGGTTGCGGTCCAGACGGCGGGCGTCCAACGAGAGCGACGACAGACCGAGTGCGTCCGCCTCGGCGGCCAGCCGGCGCAGAAGAGCACTCTTGCCCACCCCACCGGGGCCGTGGAACCACAGAACCGAGTGTGGGGGTCCTTGGGGCGCGAGCACGGAGCGGAAGAGCGCGATCTCCTCGTCGCGTCCGAGGAAGGCGCGGTCGCGATCGGTGCTCAGCCGGGCACCGACCGCGCCCTGTGGTTGGTGACTTGGAGGTATGTGCATGTCTGCGGAACGTCCTGTCGGGCAGGCGTCAGTAGGCGAGGGCTCCGCCGTCGACGGCGAGTGTGGTGCCGGTGACGAAACTTGCCTGGTCGGACAGCAACCATGCTGCGGCGGGCGGGATTTCGGCGGGGTCGGCCATCCGGTCCATCGGACTCCAGGTGGTGAAACGCCTGACGATGTCCTCGGAGGTGCGTTTCACCCCCTCGACGAGCATCTCCGTCGCTGTGGAACCGGGAGCTATGGCGTTGACCCTGATGTGCTCGTGCGCGTATTCGAAGGCAGCGGCCTTGGTCAGTCCGATCACGCCGTGCTTGGCCGCGATGTAGGGCGCGATGCCGTAGTTCCCGACGAACCCGCTGACGCTTGCGGTGTTGACGATGGCGCCGCCACCGCTGTCGAGCATGGCGCGGATCTGATGTTGCATGGCGATGAAGACACCTTTGAGGTTGACGGCCAGTATGTCGTCGTAGTCACGCTCGGAGTGCTCGTGGAAGCGTGCCGCAGCGTTGTAGCCAGCGTTGTTGAAGGCCGCGTCCATGCGACCGTACGCCGTCACCGTGGCGGCGACGGCGTCCGCGACCTCGGCCGGGTCGGTCACGTCGGCTCGTACAGCGACGACTTCGTGTCCCTGGGCGCGCAATCTGTCACGGAGTGCCTCGACTGCGGACAGTGTGCGCGCACCGATGACCAGGCGGGCGCCCTGCTCGGCGAAGTGCTGGGCGGCTGCGGCGCCGATGCCGCGGCTGGCCCCCAGGATGAGTGTGGCCTTGCCGTCCAGGATGCCGGTGACGGGAGAACGGGGTGGGGCGGAGGTCATGGTCAGCTCTCTGTCGCAGGAGAAGGACGGGTCTTATACGGTCATGCGGTGCGGGTCATGGATCGCCGGGTCCGCGGATCCGGTCTCGGCGCGCGGAGGGGGAGTCCGCAGCCGGGACTGCGGCAGGCACGTGAAGGTCAGCCCGCCCAGTATCAGGACGCAGCCTGCCAGCGCGGAGGCGGAGAGGTGCTCGTTCAGCACCAGTACGCCGAGCAGCGCCGCCGCCAAAGGCTCGGCGAGGCTCAGAGTGCCCACCGTCGACGCGCTGACCCGGGACAAGCCGACGGTGAACAGCCAGTAGGCGAGCGCGGTGGTGGCCAGACCCAGCCAGGCGATGAGACCCAGGCTCCGTACATCGAGAAGACTGGCACTGTCGGTGATCACCCACGGCAGCAGCACCATGGCCCCGACGGTCAGTGAGAGTGCCGAGACCGTCGGCAGGTGGAGCGTGGGATCGTCGTCCGCGAGCCGCTTGGTGAAGACCGTGTACATGCCGTAGCAGACACCGGCCGCCACACCCAGCACCAGACCGAGCGGGTCGACCCCGTCACCGCCGGGGGCCAGCAGCAGGGCGCACCCGGCGATGGCGGCGACGGTACTCACCAGCCAGGTGAAGCTCACGCGTTCCCCTGTGACCCACCGGGCGCAGGCGCCGATGGCCGCAGGGGCCGTCCCGAGGGCTACCACGGTCGCCAGGGCGGCACCGGTCCGGGACACGGAGTACAGGAATGTCGCCTGGTAGAGAGCGGTCGACAGCGCGCAGACGAGCAGCGGGCGCAGTTTCGCGGGCGCTGCCAGAGCGCGCAGTCCGGTCGGATTCCGAGCCGTGAACACCCACAACGCCAGGCCTCCGACGAGTAGGCGCCACCCGCCCAGGGCCACCGGACTCAGGGAACTGGCCGCCAGGACCTGAGCAGGACCCACGGTGCCCCACAGCAACACCGAGCCGAGTACCAATCCCGTCCCCACGGGGTTTTCATTCTTTCGTGCGTTCATGTCCGCGTATGCTAGGCATACATCAAGATCGAATAGCTGCGGGGCACACTTAATTCGGGAGGACGCAGATTTTATGGAATTTGATTCGACGGATCTCGTTCTGCTGCGGGAGCTGCAGAACGATGCACGGCAGACCAATCGCGATCTGGCAGCCAAGGCGGGGGTCTCTCCCTCCACGTCGTTGGAACGCGTCAGGTTGCTGCGCGAGCAAGGAGTCATCACCGGATATCACGCGGCTCTCGATCTTGAGGCTGCCGGACGCCCCGTTCAGGCCCTCATCTCCGTGCGGATCAGGCCACCGGCACGTCCTGTCATCAACGGCTTCCGCGAGTGGGCGGCACAACTTCCGGAGACCATCGGCCTGTTCGTCATCTCCGGCGCCCACGACTTCCTCATCCACATCGCCGTACCGAGTGTCAACGACGTCTACGCCTTCGTCATCGACCGCCTGACGGAACGGCGAGAGGTCGCGGACGTGCAGACCACGATGGTGTACGAGCATGTCCGGTCGCATCGCATCGAGCCGGCCGGAGCCGGACGTCCGGGCGGCGTCGCGTCCCCCGGGCGTGATCAAGCGCGCTGAGCCCGAAGGCGTGGAGGTCGCACCGCGTGCGAGCGGCACCGGCGCGTGCGGTGGTGACCGCCGGGCGCGATGTACCGTGCCCATCGCGCAGCTCGTGGTTCTCGTGCACGGAGGGCCGATCGACATCGTCAGCCGTGTTGGGGAAGCTGGTGCTGATCGGCGTGGCCGTAGTCGGGTAGGACCAGTCCGGTGTTCGCGGCGCGGCCTTCGGCCCCGGTCAGGGCGGCAGGATCGCGCAAGGCTTCGTTGCGCGCGTCGAGTATCGCCTGGGTGCGGGGGACCACGACGTTGCCTCCCGTAACGGCCAGCGCTTGGTTCTTCTCCACGAATGCGCGCAGCGTCCGCTCGTACACGGTGAACGCGGCGGTGTGGTCGGTGTGCCCGGCCAGCTCCCCGGCCAGGACGTAGGCGCCGACGAGGGAGACGCTGGAGCCCTGGCCGGACATGAACGACGTCGCGTGGGCGGCGTCGCCCGCGAGAGCGACGCGTCCGGTGGACCAGGTGGGCATGTGGATCTGGCTGACGATGTCGAAGAACAGGTCGTCCGCGGTGCGCATGGCGCTCACCAGCTGAGGTAGGTGCCAGGTCTGCTCGGGGAACTTCGAAGCGACGAGGTCCCGTTGTGCCTCAGGGTTCCGAAAAGCGTCGAAGGGGGGCTCGTCCTGGGCGAAGGTGAGGAAGCCGTGCAAGGGCGCGTCGGGCTCGTGGGCGGACAGCACGGCGGCTCGCCCGGGAGAGTTCCAGGTCACCGCCTCATGCGCGAACCCCAGGTCGTTGGACAGGGTGAAGCCCGCGAAGGTGAAGCCTAGGTAGCGGTGGAACCCCGCTTCTTCGCCGAAGGCCAGGCCGCGTGTGTGCGAATGCAGTCCGTCGGCGCCGATCACCAGGTCGAAGGTGCGCCGGCTGCCGCTGTCGAAAGTGATGTCCACGCGGTCTCCGCGGTCCGCGAGAGTGGCGATGGAGTCGCTGAACAGGAATTCAACCCTGTCGTGGATCTCCGAGTGGAGTGCGTCCGCCAGGTCGCCGCGGCGCACCTCCAGGTCCAGTCCCTCCTGCCCTCCGGTGACGGCTTCGGGGCGGACGGCCGCGATCGGGACGCCCTCCGGGTCCACGAAAGTGACCGTCCGGGTGTCGACGTGGGCACTGCGCAGACGCGTGAGGAGGCCCATACGGTCCACGACCTCGCGGGCCGTGCCCCGGATGTCGATGGCGTATCCGCCACCGCGGATCGCGCGTGCCTTTTCGACGATCGTGACCTGGAAGCCGTAACGGTCCAGCCAGTAGGCCAGGGCGGGGCCGGCGATGCTGGCGCCTGAGATGAGTACTGTGCGAGGAGGGTGGTGCATGAGTCCCTTTCCGGGAGACCGGCTCGGATAAGGATGCGTACCTTAGGTACCATTTACGGGGCAGGGGTATGCCTTCGCATCCACCGTCCACGACGGTATATCTACCTAAGGTAGGTATGCAAATGGAGTCGAGATGAACGCAGAGTCACCGAAGGCGGCGGAACAGATGCCATCGCCGTCCGAGGCCGACGGGCTGGCTGTCATGCCGCGGCTGTTCCAGTTGAGCAACGCCGTCAGCCGCGGCCGACTGACTGAGCGGGCGATCGCTGCCGCTGGGCTCACCATCGAACGGCCGGCCGTAGGTGTACTCATGACGCTGCGCACGGCCGACAGGCCGCTGAGGATCGGTGAGATCGCCGAGCGGATGCAGGTGGTCGGCCCGCACGTCACCCGGCAAGTGCAGGAACTGGAGCGCCGCGGTCTGGTGGATCGCGTCGGTGACCCGAGTGACCGGCGCTCCAGTCTGATCAAGCCGACCGACCAGGGCGCGGCGGCGGCCGACCGCTACGCGCACTCCGTCATCGGCTGGTTCACCGAGGCCACCTCCGCCTGGTCCGCACAGGACCGCAGGGACCTGGGTCGCCTGCTGGGGCGTCTGGCCGACGATGTCACCGCCCACCTGAACCGCTTGGACGACGGGGCCGCAGGCACGACGACTTCCCGCTGAGTAGGTGCGCGCACGAGGTCGGAGGGAGCGAGGTGGTGAGGCTTTCCCGACCGCATGACCTCGCGTCACGAGGTTGGCTTGGCGCAAGGGTTCCGTGATCCACGACGAGTCCCGCGATGTCCGGTGGTCGGCGTCCCGCGCGCATACCGCCGAGCCTGACCTATGCAGCCGGGCACTGGTCGGTTCTGCCGGGCTGCCCTGGTCGGCGTCGACTCCGGTCATGTCCTGGATGGGTCGAACTGTGCTGTCTGGTTGTGGGTGGCGTAGTTGTCCACCACCAGGTGGACCTGCAGGCCGGCCGGCACCTCTCGGTCGAGTTTGGCCAGGAACTTCTTGAACCTCACGGTGCGGTGGCGGCGGTGAAGTGACCCGATCACTTTTCCTGTGGGGACCTCAAGAGCGGCGAACAAGGTGGTGGTGCCGGCGCGGACGTAGTCATGAGTGACGCGCTGCGCAAGGCCGGGCATCATCGGCAGTACCGGCTGGGTTCGGTTCAGTGCCTGGATCTGCGACTTCTCGTCCACGCAGAACACCAGCGCCCGCTCGGGCGGGTCCAGATACAGGCCGACCACGTCGTGCACCTTGTCGATACGGGTCTGTGGACAGTTTGAACGTCTCGGTGCGGTGCGGCTGCAGACCGAAAGCCCGCCAGATCCGCGACACCGTCGACTGCGACAGCCCCGTATGTGTCGCCATCGCCCGCGTCGACCAGTGCGTTGCGTTCTTCGGTCTGCTCTCCAGCGTCCGCTTCACCACCGCGGCAACCTGCTCGTCACTCACCGACCGTGGACCGCCCGGACGGGGCAGATCACCCAGCCCTGCCATGCGCTCACGCACGAAGCGTGCCCGCCACTTGCCGACCGTGTGCTCCTCGGCCCCGACCTGACGCGCCACCTCCCGATTGGCCGCACCCGCCGCGCAGGCCAAGACAATGCGGCAGCTCAGAGCCAACGCCTGCGGCGTAGTCCTGCGCCGGACCAACTCCTCCAGCGCTTCCCGTTCTTGATCAGTCAGCACCAACTCGGCCTTGGGCCGTCCCGTACGAGCCACAGACCAACTCTACTAATGAACCGAATTTCAGACTCAGAAGACTAGAATCCAAGCTCACAGACGGGGCAAGTACCCACTGTAGAGCCACCCTCCCGGCTGGCCGAGTGGCTGGATCAGACATGACGCGGTAGCACCCCGCGCAGTCCCGGCCGACCGCCGATCCTGACAGCTGTGTTCAAACGCCTGGTTGCGATCCCAACCGCCTGGGCCCCTGCCAGCGCACCGGCAGCAGCCCCGCGGCCTGCACGCAGGAGCGGCCCACGGGGTGTCGCAGTGTCGCAGTACAGTTTGTTTCACCGACGCGAACGGGCGTGTGGGTGCGGGGTGTTCACCGTGCCCAGGCCCCGGTCACGGCACGCCCTGCACCTGTTGAGCTGAAGGACGCTAGGTAGTGACGGAATCTGTACTGGCCGGGTGTGTGCCCCGGGATCACTTCGGCATCACGTGTGTTCGTGGGCCTTCGCCCGACGAGGTGCTGTCGCGTTTGGGTGTCGCCGATCAGGCACCGTATCCGCTGTGTACCCCCGAGGAGGCGTTGCAGTACTGCGGGTGGGACGAGCAGACACCGGCGGTGCGGGTGTGCCGCAGCGGGGAGTGGATCTTTCTTCTCGATGTTGATGCGCACGGCAGGTTGCTGCAGCCGTCGGTGCTCTCCGGCTTGTCCATGGGGACCGAGGCAGTGTCGGTGTGGTACCAGATGGCGGGTACAACCCGCATCGTGCACGCGCGGGACGGCGAGGTCATGGCCGACTTCGATGCCTGGGCGGTTCATCTGACAACGGGCGCGGATACCTCTCGCATCCGTAGCGCTCTGGCTGACGTCGGTTTCTTCCCCGAGGACGAAGACGACTTCGACGACGATTGGTCCCCGTCTGCGATGGCGTTGGTGGCGCTGGAGCGTGCCTTTGGACTGACGCTCTCCCCGGGGGTGGCCGGGGGTGCCCTTCCGACGGTCAGCCTCCAGCACTTGCGAGGCTGACCGCCCCGGCCATCGGTGGGGATTGTGTCAGAAAATTACAAGGTGACTCTTATCCAGAACGGGTCGTCGTCTGCGAGCAGTACTTCCTTGATGAACACGCCGTAGGCCCCGCCCAGGTCGGTGTTCAAACTCCTGGGGATGTGACCGCGCACGCATTTTTCGCTGCCTGAGGCCATCCCGGCCGTCGTCACGATGGGCCAGTCCAGAGCCAGGTCGTTCGTGGTTCCGGCACGGACTGCGGTGACCTGGGCGCAGTCCTTGCCATGGTCAACGCCGTTGAGTGCACCGCTTTCGTAGGTGCCGGCGAAGGGGAATTCGTCGCAGGAGTCGTCCTGGATGGCCGGGTCAGCGGTGAATTTCGTCGTTCCGCAGATCGCGCGTCGGTTGCTGTCCTGCTGCGAGGAGCTTTGGAGGCGGTGGAGCGGCTCGCCGGTTCCGCGCAGGCCCCAGTGCCCGGAGAGGTTGTTCTGGGCCCACTCGATCATGTCCGCGGACGAGCCGTACTGCGCCCGCGAGACGCGCAGTGTTGGGGTGTACCAGGGAACCACGCAGCCGGCCTTGTCAAGAACGGAGAGCTTGTTGTCACAGCGGACTTCGGCACCGCCCCATGTGA
This sequence comes from Streptomyces sp. NPDC088747, assembly GCF_044751025.1. Taxonomy (NCBI): domain Bacteria; kingdom Bacillati; phylum Actinomycetota; class Actinomycetes; order Kitasatosporales; family Streptomycetaceae; genus Streptomyces; species Streptomyces sp. NPDC088747. The sequence continues at coordinate 555,694 of NZ_JBIVKZ010000001.1, read as the reverse complement.
TCGGCGGCAGCAGGTCGATGGCGTCGGGTGAGCCGATGGAGAGTTGGTAGTCGAGGTCGATGTAGTCGTAGACGGTGGACGGCACGTCCCTGAGGGTGTAGGTCGTTTTGAGGTTCTGTCCGTCACGGATGGGGGTCTGCACCCAGGGCTTGGTGCTCCTGGGGGTGCAGGTGGCGGAGCAGTTGGTCGTCCACGACACACCCAGGTTGGCGGGCAGCGTCCCGGTGGAGGACAGCATGGTGATCTGGTCGGTCTCGGTCCACTGCAGACTGTTGGTGGCCACGTCCAGTTGCTGCGCGGTGGCGAACAGAGCGGTGCCGAGCACCGTGCCGTCGCTGTCCCGGTAGGTGTATTTCACGTTCGGATCGATCTGGCATTGCATGGTCCGGGTGGACCACCAGGAGCCGTCCTCGTCACCGGTGCAGTCGTTCACCGGCAGCGGAGCGACGAGCGCTGCAGATGCAGATATGCGTCCGGCCGTTGCGCTCGACACACGAGCAGCTTTGCCCTCGGCGGGCGTGAGCTGGGTCAGGCAGCTGTACGAGCTAGGTGCGGTGGCGGTGCGTGCCGCTCGTTCTGCGGCCTCTGTGCAGTCTTCCTCACTGGGGCCGGACCGGGTGGCGCTTCCGTTCAGGCGCTCTTTGTCCGATGCGGGGGGAACCTGACTGGTGGGGGAAGCCGAGCGCCGGTCGGCGGTGTCTGCGACAGAAGCCGTTGATTGAACTGTCGCTCCCACGAGGAGCGTGGAGGTGACCAAGGCAGGCAGGAGGATGCGTCTTAACACGGACTACCTTTCAGTAGCGCCGCAGGGCCGTCGGAAGGTCCGTGGCTCTCAGGGGCGGGAATCGCAGACATGATCGCAGCGGCGTTTTGCATGGACAAGACAACCCGTCAGGCGAAAAGGAACGTGGTCCTGACTGCCCGAACGCCCGTACAAAGCTGCGGGCATGCCGTTTCCCGTCTCCGATGCTGTGTGTTTCGATGTCCGTACGCACATGTCAATGCAAACTTCAGCCGCCGACTAAAAAAGTGAACCTCATGATCTCACTCACAATGCGAGCCGAGGACAGCGCTTCCAGAACATTTCTCCCCACTCGCCACATACAGCCTGCTGGTGACGATGTGCCCAGTACCGGCAACGGCTTCAGCAGACCATGAGCGGTTCCGGTCCCGGTGATCCCTTAGGTCGCCGACTGCCCGGCGCGACTGACGGTCGAACTCATCGCCGACAAGTGGACGGCAGTCGTGCTCTACGGCCTCAGCAAGGGCCCGGTGCGTCAGGTCGAGCTGATCGAGTTGATCGGCGGCATCTCCCGCAAGATGCTCACCCATCGCGGAAGCCGCCTGAACGCGGGAACTCACACGAGTCCGGCAGCCTGCCGAAGGTTCGCTCGATCGCCAGGACGGGGCAGATCCTCCGCCAACATCGCCACTACGCTCGCGTTCTCCGCGAACATAGCCCGGCACTGTTCACGCTCGGGATGATCGCTGTCACTGCTTAACAAGCGGACCATAGCTTCGTTGCGTCCACCGATCGGCTCGGAGAATCCAGCGATCGAAACCAGTAGATGCAGCAGGCCGGACTGCACAGGAACCTGCGGGTTGCTTGCAAGACGGAACAGGAACGGCAGCACTGTCGGCACAGCCAGGTTCATCTCCCTGACGCTGTTGCCAACTGCCCCGGCGAGAAACTCGGTCGGCCATCAACGGGATACAGATGAACGAAGTCCTCGTCGGCGAACACCACATCCTGCCGGTCCCGCATCAGCATCACCGGCGTCCCCCTCGGACACGCCGCCCGCGCCGTCCGGACTGTCATCGGGAGAATCCGCTGGAAACTTGCCGGACGCATCGACGCCGTCCACCGCCTCAAAGCCGAGGCCGCCCCGCCACAGACCAGCCAACCACCACCAGCGACTGCCGTCACCACCCCGACAAGATCACCAACAGAGTCACGGCATTGGGCCTAGACCGCCTACCGCGACCTGCTCATCACCGCCCACACCCAACTCGGCGGACCGATCGCGCTCGACCGGTGCAATGTGAACGTCCATCTCACCTGCGGGATGAGGCAGTTCAACGCCCGACAGGACTGGCAGACCGTCTACCAGCTGCCTCGTACGCACCCGGCCTCAACCCGGTCGAGGGCATCTGGTCCCTGCTACGGCGCGGCCGGCTCTCCAGCACCGCCTTCACCGCCCCCGAGCAACCTCATCCAGACCATCCGCCACGGCATGAGGAAATCCAGTATCGCCCCCACATCATCGACGGATGCCATCGCCGCGTCGCCGGATCGCCCGAATACGCCCAGCACGACGACAGTCCTCCGCCTTGCGGCCCGCTGCACCCATGGGGATCAAAGGACATCCCTCAAGCTGCGCCGAGGATGCGCCGGACGCCGTCTTCGAAGCGCGCGGCGAAGGTGTCCTCGGACAGGACGGCCAGGGACTCGCGCAGGCTGGGATAGGGGCCTGATTCGGCCGCTTCCCGGAAGCGGGCCTCGTCGAAGTCCGTCATGGCTTGTTCTTCCTGGGTGAGGCCGAGGGTGAAGTACGCGAGGGCGTAAAGGGTGCGGCCCGATGTTTCGGTGGTGCTCTCGTGCTTCGCGAGAGACGCGAGCAGGGCGTCGGCGAAGCGCAGAGTGTGCGGCTCAGCCGCGTATGTCCCGGTTACAAGGGCGGCGCCGTCCCGACGAGAGAGCAGGGACTGCCGGTAGCGGCGCATCAGTTCCTTCACTTGCTCGCCCGCCTCATCGGGCAGGTTGTCGTACGTGATGGTGGCGGCGACGGCGTCGGCCATCAGTTCCAGCAGTCGCCTTTTGGTCTTGACGTGCCACAGGACGGTGTTCATCCGCACCCCGAGCCGGGCCGCGACGGCGCGCATGGTCACCGACTCCAGCCCTTCCTCGTCGAGGAGGCACAAGGCCGCGTCCACGACGGTGCCGGGAGTGAGACGGGTGCGGGTCGGTGAACCGACTTGCTTTTTGGTCACCGACCTAGTCTAGTCGTATCTAGTAATTGGTCAACGACCAAGGAGTACGTTGTGGAAGAGATCGTGATCGTCGGGGCGGGACCCACGGGCCTGTGGTTGGCGGCGGAACTGAGACTGCAGGGAACGTCGGTGACCGTCCTGGAAGCTCAAGAGGAGCGCAGCCCGCACTCCAAGGCACTCACCGTCCATCCCCGGACCGTGGAGATCCTGGGTATGCGCGGACTCGCGGATGATTTCGTCAGCGCGGGCATTCCTCTGCCCACGGGGCATTTCGGGGGGCTGGAGGCCCGGATGGACTTCCGCGGTCTGGAGACGCCCTACCCCTTCACCCTGTTCCTCCCTCAGGCACGCACCGAGGAACTCCTGGAGGAGCACGCACACACGCGGGGTGCGCACATCCGCCGAGGGCACCGTGTGACGAACCTGGAGCAGGCAGCGCAGGCCGTCCGCGTCGAGGTGGAAGGTCCCGAGGGCCCGTACATAATGGAAGCGCGCTATGTCGTGGGGTGCGACGGCACCCGCAGCCAGGTCCGGGAGGCTTCGGGCATCAGCTTCCCCGGCACCGGCACGACGATCTGGGGGTGGCTGGCCGATGTCGCCCTCGACCAGCCACCTGCCGGCCCCATCAGTACCTTCGGCGCAGAGGGCGGCGTGATGGCCGTACCCATGCCCGGTGGCCTCACGCGCTTCGTGGGCATAGCACCGGAAGACCACCACGCAGACCACCCCGGCAAGCTGACCCTCCAGGAGGTACGGACGAAGACGATACGCGTCCTGGGCACTGATTTCGGTATGCGTGACCCGAGTTGGCTCTCCCGCTTCGGCAACGCGACCCGCCAGGCCTCCGCCTACCGCGAAGGCCGCGTCCTCCTCGCTGGCGACGCCGCACACATGCACTTCCCCACCGGGGGCGTGGGACTGAACGTCGGCTTCCAGGATGCCACCAACCTCGGGTGGAAGCTCGCCGCCACCGTCCATGGCACGGCCGCTCCGGGCCTGCTGGACACCTACCACACCGAGCGCCACCCCGTCGGTGCACGCCTGTTGGACTCCACCCGGGCGCAGACCGCCCTCATGACCGCGTACTCCGGCGAAGGTCAGGCCCTGCGCGCCTTCTTGGCCGACATGGTCCGCGAACTGCCTGACTTCTCCCGCACACTGGCCGAACGCCTCGGCGGTCTGGACGTCCGTTACCCGTCGGCCGATCCGGCCACCGCACACCCACTGACAGGAACACGTGTGCCTGACCTAGCCTTCGCGGACGGCACCAGCCTGTTCCCCTTGTTGAACGGAGGAAGGCACCTCCTGCTCGATCTCACCGACACCGTGCACGCACCGCCGGAGGGCTTCACCCTTCCGCACGGAAGTCACCGTCACGCCGCACGTCTGGCTCGCCCGCAAGGGCAGTGGGCTACCACAGGCGCCGTTCTGGTCCGTCCTGACGGTCATATCGCCTGGGCCCTCGACGACGGCGCATGGGTCACATCGGCCTCTGGGAGCCGAACTTCGGTGTGACCACCAGCAGGTCCCGAGTGCTCAAGGGACCGGGCTCCCCTCGCCTGTCGCCTTAGTGATTCCGGGCGTTCGACGGCCGACGCTTCGAACAGGACGTGCTGTCGCAGTAGCGGGAAGCCCGCATGTCCCGCCGTCTGGCTCTTGGCCCGTTCCGGGTCCGTGACTCCGCCCTTCCGCCCGTCCGGTCAGGCAGGTGCCGGACGCCGGATGCCGTCCAACCGGTCCATGACCTTGGCGAACTCCTGCGGCAAGCGGCGGTGTCGACGAACTCCTGGCTCTGCTCCATGAGTTGGCTGAGCCGGAGCGGCTCCTTGGTCGCCAAGTCGCCAGCGTGATGTGTGAACCAGGTGGCGGCCTGACGCACGGCCGGCGCTTCGGGCAGCATGTCCAGTGGTGAACGCGTTCCGTGCCGAGGCTTCGGCTGGCGCCGCACGCCGGGAGTGCTGTCGGGGTGATCGGCGCCGTCCAACGACGTGTGCCTCTCGGTGGAGAGTTCGTCCCGCCAGTCGGCGAGCGACAACCGCATGACCCTCACCGGTGCGGCATCGTTCGCGCCGAAACGAACACGAGGCCCGGCTGCGGTCTCATCGATGCGCGCGGTGAGCAGCGGATTCCGGCGGGCCAGGACGGTAGGGACGGACCGCTACCGCGCCACCTCCGTCACGCTCGTGATCTCGGCGCTCAGGGTCGCGTGGTTGTCGAACCGGCGGCTCATCAGTGATATGAGTTCTACGCCATGTCCAGCAGACGGTCGTCGGGCAGGGCAGGAATGCTGTCGGAAGTGCACATACTGATCCTCGTGCGAGGTGCGTCATGAAACGGATACGGGAATGGGACCGTCAGGCCCGGGACCGGTTCCCGGGCCGGCAGCCACGGCAGGGGCTGCCGTCGGCGCCAATCTCGGTACGGCGCACCGCCGTGACCAGATCATCGATTGATCGCTTCCAGCTCATTTCGCATGAGGCATGAGGGAGGGGCGTCGCTCCCGCGCCGCTTCCACGCATGGCCCGTCCTCAGCTCTCCCGCACGCCGACGCTGTACGGGTCTCCCAGTTCGAGTCGCCACAGGTACGTCACCACCCGCTGCAGGCCACGTGAAAGATGTCGGCGATACGTGCTGAACGGCAGCTCCAGCCGCTGCGCCGCGGCCTCCTGAGAGGACGTGTCGTCGAAGAACGTGGCGGTCAGCGCCCGGTGGTACTTCACTTCGCGAGGGTCGACACGCAGGCTGTCCACCGCCTCCGCCAGCGCATCGCGCAGGGCCGGCACTGGGTCCGTACCGCCGCGGTCACGGACCAGCCGGCTGTGCACCAGCGGACTGCCGACGAGCGCCGCGGACCGGTGCCACCGCTTGAGCGCCTCCCGGACGGCTTTGTCGAACTCCTCACCAGACAGCACCGCGGTCTCCGCCTCGGCAGGCAGGGACAGTGCGGCTGGGCCGAACAGCTCCTCCTCGCCCGTGAACGCCAGCCATTCCGCCATCGGCATCACCCGCCAGTCGTGCGCGAAGAGCGTCCACGACCGATCGTCCGCCCGCACCGGGGCGGCGACCTCGTGATGGGCCGAGTAACTCATCAGCGGTTCCCAAAACTGCGGATCGCTCCACACCACGAAGGTCCAGGCCTGTCCCCCGTCATCGATGAACCCGGCCAGCACGCGGTGCATCATCAGGTCCATGGAGGCCGAGGGCCGCTGGTGACACGCGGGATACACCATGAACCGTGCCAGCGCGATGTGTTCGCCCTCCCGCACCGGGCCGTGCCGTTCGCTGTGCCGCCAGGCTGCCGCCACGACAGGATCGGCCGCCGTCTCCTCGGCATCGGGACGGGGAAGGCGCAGCCAAGCGATGAACCCCACGGGCCTCCCGGTCTCGCTGTCGCGGTGCACACGGAACGCCTGCGGGCAACGGGCGAGCCAGAAGGCGGCGGCCTTCGCGCTGTGCGGTCCTTCGGCCTGTTCGGCCATCTCCAGTACTGCTTCATGGTCGGAGGGGCGGCAAAGATCCTCGTACACCGAGCCGTTGCCGTCGAGCACGAAGTAGCGTGGTGTCACCGCGCCGCCGCGGTGCAGATACTTGACCGCGTCCATGGCAGGCAGCACCGCCCGGCCCCGTGCGGTGCGCGCCCGCTCCAGCAGATGAGCGCGCAACCGGTGGTGCAGGGCCTCATATCCTTCGGGGTCGCGCCAGCGCAGGTCGGCGTCGAGGCACGCCCGGACGGCGTCGTGCGGCACCAGGCCGTACGGACCCGCTTCGATGTACGGCTGCAGCCGAAGCCACTCGAAGAGGGCGTGACTGTCCTCACCTGGCAGGGCCGCGCGCAACAACTCCTGCGTGGTGCAGCGGGCGTGGGCGCAGGCCTCCAGCGCCCGGCGGTGGATGTCGGACGGGGCTTCGTCCACCAGGGCCGGCAGAAGTTCCGCGACGACCTCGTGCGGCGGCCGCCAGCCGGGGCCGGCCGACTCGGACGCACTGGAGTCGGAAGCGGTGGTGGTCTGTCCCGCCAGGGTCAGGGCAAGCGGATGACCGCCGGCGAACTCGCGCAGCGGCGGTCGTCGCTGCGGCGCGACCCCAAGGGCGGCGAGCAGTTCGTCCGACCCCTGCGGACCAAGGTTGCGTAGCGGCAGGACGCGCAGTGCTTCACGCCAGCCCGGATCGGTCCGCCAGCTAAGGCTGAGAGGAGTACGGCCAGCAAGCACTAGCAGGGCGCCATCGGCCGTCCGAGGCAGGAACGAGCGCCGCAGCCAGCCCTCCAAACCCTGACAGCGTTCGAATGTGTCCACCAGCAACACGGCCCCGGCGTCGTGCAGCGCGGCGCCGGCCCGCTCCTCGAACTCCTCCGGCACGGGGTCCAGGGCATGACCGTCGAAACGCACCACGCGGCGGCCGACGGCCGATGCCAGGTGCGCGAAATGGTCGAGCAGGGTCGACTTCCCGATCCCGCCGGGCCCCTGCAGGTGCAGTACGGACCAAGCGGCGGGCGCCGGGCCGAGTGCCGACTGGAAGACCGCCGTTTCCCGCGCGCGTCCGCACAAGGTGCGCGTACGAGTTCTCGCCATCCGTGCCTGCAGGCCTCCGGCGGGCTGAGTGAAAGCGTCGTCCATGGGAGCCGATACTAAAGCGAAGCGTTACAGGATCTCGCGCTCGTCGGCCTTCGCACCGGTGAGCGTGAACACGCCCGACCGGGCGCGGGCGCCGCCCGGAGGTATGGCCAAGCAGCGCCGGCATGACCGAGAGAGTGATCAGCTCGGTATCACCAGGTGCGATCCCGATCGCAGGGTGCCACCGGGTCAGCCATCGTGAAGCCTTCGACTACTGGTCTATTCGGGGTGTTGTCGGAGGGGCTGACGGGTGGTGATCCCTGCGGTAGGCCGGTGGTAGGAGGTATGCGCAGGGCGGCGGACTGACCGCCGAGCGGCGGCAGTTCAGGAAACAGATCCGGTTCGAGGCCAGGGAACGGTTTGAGCAGGGCGAGAGAAATGTGGCCATCGCGAAGGACCTGCGGGTGAGCGAGCGGTCGGTGGAGCGCTGGCGGCGGGCCTGGCGTGAGGGTGGCAGGGCCGCGCTTGAGTCTGCGGGAGCGCCCAAACTGCCCAAGCTCAGTGCTGACCGGTTCACCGAACTCGAGAAAGAGCTGGCCCGGGGCCCGGCCGAGCATGGCTGGAAGGACCAGCGCTGGACCCTGGCACGAATCCGGGCACTGATCTCATGGCGGTTCCAGCTGGAGGTCTCGTCGGCGGCGGTGTGGCGGTTGATGCACCGGCACGGCTGGTCCTGGCAGTCGCCCACCCGCCGGGCTCTGGAACGGGACGAGGACGCTGTCGGGCTGTGGAAGAAGGACGTGTGGCCGCAGGCGGAATGAATGCGGCGGCGCTGGGGGCGTTCCTCGTCTTCGAGGACGAGGCCGGGTTCGGGATGACTGCGGCACGGGCTCGGACCTGGGGCCGACGCGGGCAGACACCGCTGGTGCGGGCGCGCGGCCGGTCCTGGCGCCGCTACTCGATCGCCGCCCTGTGCTGCTACAAACCCGGCGAGTCCTCCCGGCTGATCTACCGGCCGCGCCGCCACCCCACAGCGGGCGGTTGTGCGAGTGCGGTTGGGTCAGCGTCTGCGGCCGGCTGCGGGGCTGGCTGCCGTTGGCGGGATAGTCGGCTCGGTGGTGCTGGAGCTCTTGCGGTGTTCGGTGAGGGTGGTTCGTTTCTGGCGGGTGCCGGTGCCGGTGCCGTGGGCGAGGTCCTCGGTGAGGGCGGCCAGGAGCGGGGCGGGGGCGTAGCGGGAGGCGTGGATGGCCCAGGTGGGGCGGTTGATGTCGGGGCCGGCCCAGAGGGTCCAGGCGGCGAGGTGGATGCGGGAGTCCTGGGCGGCGAAGACATCGAACTGCACGCCTGCGTCGCCCTGGGCGCTCTGCCAGCGGATGTGGCGTCCGTCGATGGTGTGCGTCCAGCTGGCGTCGGTGAGAGGCCGCGTGGCGGCGGAAACAGTCTGCTCGATGGCAGGGCTGCCCAGCGCGGTGTCCCAGGCGTCGCCGTGGGCGAGGCTGATCAGGAGGGACTGGAGCAGTGGATCCGGAGTGGCGTCGGTGAGGGTGAGGTGCCACATGCGGTCGGACACGGAGGTCTCGTAGGCGGCGAAGGTCCAGGCAGCCTCGCGAGGATCGGGGTCGTGGACGAGTTCGGCCCGCAGGGTCTGTGACTCGTGCACGAGGTGCGTGGTGTTGTCGGACCAGGTGCGCCACTTCGCCCAGTCGCCGTGTTTGTTGACGAACGCGTCCAGGGCGGCGTCGTGGTCGGCGGGGTCGGCGGGGTCGGCGGCATAGGCCGGCACCGTCTCAGTGCGAGGGAGGGGCGGCTCGACCCCCACGGGCACGGCGGTGCGGAGGCTGCAGCGAGCTTCGTCGGCCTGGCGCTCGACGTCGGTAGGCGCAGCGGGGCCGGAGCGCACCGCGTCGTCGTGGACGCGGTCGAATGCGACGAGGGCCTCGGTGGCGGTACGCAAGGAAGTCTCGACGGTGCGCAGGTGATTCTCGCCGTGCAGGACGACGCTGCTGCCGTCCCGGTAGCTGGCGACGGCTTTCGTGGTATGGCCGTCGTGGGCGTGAGCATGGATGATGAGTCGGCCGTGGCGGATGTCGTCGTGGACCTTCTGGGCCTCGTTGGAGACCTCACGGATCTCGCTGCGCGTGCACCACGACATCGGGTAGTCGGGCCACGTCCACTCCTCGTTGATGGCCCCGCGCAGCTTGGGCGTGATCTCTACGGTGATGCGCTCGGCGGTGAGCGCATCAGCGGTCCTTTCCGCCCAGTACGGCTCCTCGCGGTCGATGCGGGCCATGACCAGCGTGTCGGCGGCAACGGACTCGAAGCCGCGCACACTCAGGTGTGCTTGGGCGATGTGCCGGGCGGTGCCGGTGACGGTGGCGACGACGGCGCTGGGGTGGTGGGGGTGGGTGTCGAGTCGGACGTGCGCGTCGATGGAGGGCGTGGTGCTCACGGAGGCGTGGTCTCCTGTCCTGGGGGGGGCGTGCTAAGCCGTGTCAGCGGGGTGTGTGGGTGGCGTGTGCGGCCGTGGTGGTCGGTGGGCCGGCGCGGGTGGCAGTGAGTGCGGGGCGTGGTCGCTGCGGCGGGACTGTTCCGGTGGCGTGCTGCCAGCGGGTGTGGATGGCGCTGAGGTCGGCCAGCGCCCGGCGGGACCCGACGACGAGCTGGAACGGTGTGTTCGCCGGGTCGTCGGCATAGGCCCCGATGCGGCGGGCGGCATGTGCGGCGCTGGCCAGCAGGGACCGGCGCAGGACACGTTCGCCCCAGTGCTCCAGGGAAGGGGTTGGCTGGGCCAGCAGGCGCAAGATCTCGCCCGGCTCGCAGTCGTCCAGCAGGCCGTACTGCTGGGCCTCCCACAAGACGGTGACGGGGTCGACGGGCTCGTGGCGGCGATCGAGGGCGACAAGGCACTGCCACAGTCCCGCGTGCAGGGGCTGGGTGAAGTCCCCGGGCAGCAGCCATCGCGCCGAGCGAATGTCCGCGGGGCGGGCGGCAGCCGTTGCGAGCAGCGCCTGTTCCTCCTCCGCGGCTTCACCGTGGTCGGGTGCGGGGCCGGGCGGGGGCAGTGGGGTGCGGGGTAGGAGGCCGGCGCGCGGCGGGAAGCGGGTCGCGATGTCGTCCACGGTCGCGGTGAGGGTGTCGGCGTCGGCGAGCACCGTGTGGACGGGGTCGGGGAGGGAGGTGTCGTGGACGCTTTGCAGGAGGTGTCCGGCGCCGGTGCGCAGACGGCGTCGGGCGTGTTCGGCCTCGACCATCCGTGCATAGGCTGGCGCGTGCTGTGGCTGGGGGCAGACCTGGATGAGGGTGTGCAGGTAGGACACGGTGAGCGCGCGGGCCCGTTCGCGGGCGGTGGCGAGAACCTGGTTGAGCCACGTCAGGTTCGTGGCATGGCTGCCTGGGGCGGGCAGCGTGGTGAGGGCGGCGAACACGGCAGTGTGCTCGGCGGTGGAGAACGAGCCGGCGGTGACGTTGGCGAGGGCGGCGCGATGATGCGGTGCGAAAAGAAGGGCGCCCAGGAGGGCCTGCTCGGCGTGGAAGACCGCTCGCGGTGCGCGGACGGTATCTGAGACGCTGGCGTAACAGGGATCGTTCCTGACGGCAAAAATGCAGGTCACAGAGTTAGTGCCCCGGAGTGATCCGGGGCTCTTGCTTTACCCGTGCTGGCTGCGTGCTGACCTGTAGACACCTGTGATCACCGCAGGGAACCTGTCCCGTGCTGGGCTGGTGCTGATCTCCTTGCACATTCCTAATTCGGGCGTGGTTTTGCCCTGGCGGTCGACCACTGCGTCTGTGTGTAGCGGAGCGGCATCGCAGACGCACCACCGTAACGCGCGGCCGATGTCGGGTGAGGTGGTGCCGGTTCATGGGTGCAAGGCCGCGCCAACCGCGGTGCTCCTTCGTGGCCCGGACATGACTGTTCACATCATCTTCACGCGATCGCAGCCACTACCGGAAACAATCCCGCCCTTCCCTGATGTTCTCGATCTTCGAGTCGAGGAGGGGAAGGTGTCGGGCCTGAAGCTGTTCCGCACGGACACGACGAATAGCGGCATGACCGAGGTCGTGCCGCGTCTTGCTGAGATCGAGGCCGATGTCCAGGGCCTTGTCGAGGCGCACATGGAGACGCTGCTGGGCGTCCGTTTCCTGGCGAGCGAGTACGGCACCGGACCGGTGCACGGGGGCCGGATCGACTCGCTCGGGCTGGACGAGAACGGCTCGCCGGTCATCGTCGAGTGCAAGCGCGGCACGGATGCTGGCGTGATCAATCAGGGCCTGTTCTATCTGGCCTGGTTGATGGACCACCGTGCTGAGTTCGAGCACCTGGTCCGCGACCGGCTCGGGGTGACGGCCGCGTCCCAGGTCCTGTGGAGCGGCCCGCGCCTCATCTGCATCGCTGGCGACTTCACCCGCTACGACGTGCATGCCGTACGCGAGCACCGGCGCTCGATCGACCTGGTCCGCTACCGACTCTTCGGCAGCGACCTGCTCGGCCTTGAGACCGTGGCCTCCGTGAGCGGCGGCATGCAGGCGACCCGCCGGGAACGGCGCCAGCCGGTCGCCCGGGCGGCGGCCGACGTCCAGGGAGCGGCGATGCGTGAGTTGGCAGGCGCGGTCGACGAGGTCCTGCTCGGGCTCGGGGACGGTGTGAACCGGGTGGAGCGCAAGACCTACCGGGCGTATCAGCGGCTGCGGAACTTCGCCTGCCTGTGTCCGCCGCAGCGCAGCAAGCTGCTGGTCTACCTGAAGGTCGACCCGAAGGACGTCGACCTCGTTCCGGGATTCACCCGGGACGTGTCCGGTCTCGGTCACCACGGGACGGGTGATCTGGAGGTCCAGCTCCGTAGCCCACGGGACGTGGAGCGAGCGCAGGATCTGTTCCGGGCGGGCTACGCGGCGGCGTGATCGCCTGCAGTGGTCAGCCGCGTGGCGGGCTGCGCTACGTGTCGCGTCTGCGGTCGTGGGAGGGACCTCTCGACGTGCGGGCAGGGCGTGGCGGTGGACTATCTATGGTGCGCGGGATCGCCGGTTTGGCCAACCGGCGATCCCGCGCTATGTTGCCCCGCTCGCGGCGGTAGGACGATCAGCGTGAACGGCTGGCTGGTCGGCCGGCCGTGACCGCCGGAGATGCCGACACGCTGGCGGCTAGGCGGGTCCTGTGTTCACGGCCCGGCTGCGTCTGGCGCGTGCCGGTCTCGTGGGCGAGGGTTTCGGAGAGGTCGGCCAGCAGGGGACTCGGGGTGCGCGGGGACGCGGTGATGGCCCAGGTGGGCTGGTCCGGGTCAGAGCCTGCCCAGATGGTCCAGGTGGCTGGGTTCTGAGGGTGCTGCGCGGTCAGTGGGTCAAACCTGACGCCTGCCTGCCCGTCGGGGGATGTCCACCGAATCCCGTGCCCTGTCAGGGTGTGCTTCCACCCGGCCTCAGTGAGCGGCTGCGTGGCTGTGGTGACCGTCCTCTCGTCCACGGGGGTCCCGATGACTGTGTCCCAGCCATCGCCGTCGGCAAGGTGGATGAGCAGGGTTTGCAGCACCGGGACGGGGGTGGCGCCGGTCGCGGTGAGGTGCCACATGCGGTCGGAGACGGGTGTCTCGTATGCGGCTATGGTCCATGCGGTCTCGTGGGCGGGGGTTTCGTGGACGCGCTCGATGCGCAGGGTCTGCGACTCGTGGATGGCGTGTGTTGTGTCATCCGACCAGGTCCGCCACTTCTGGAACTCGCCGTGCTCGTCGAGGAACGGGTCCAGGAGTGCGTCGTGGTCGCCGGTATCGGCCAGGTAGACGGGGACGGTCACCAGCTTCGGGCGGTACGGTTCGGGCTTGGCTGTGGTGACGTCGAAGACCAAGCGGGCTTCGATGGCGGCGCGTTCGGTGTCGGTCAGGGGCGCGGGGCCGGGGCGCATCTCGGCCGCGTGGACCTTCTCGAAGGCCACCAGCGCCTCCGCGGGTGAGTCGAACGTATCGGCGATCTGACGCAGATGATCCTCGCCGTGCAGGTAGACGGACTTGCCGCCCCGGTGGAGGTATGTGCCGACCGCGACGGTGGTGTGGCCGTCGCGGGCGTGGGCGTGAATCAGGAGGTGACCGTTGCGGATGTCGTCGTGGATCTTCTGCGCCTCATTGGAGACCTCACGGATTTCGCTGCGGGTGCACCAGGGCATCGGGTAGTTCGGCCAGGTCCATTCCTCGGCGATGGCTTCCTGGAGCCGTGGGGTGATCTCGACGGTGATGCCTTCGGCGGTCAGGTGCTGGGCGGCGTCGGCGGCCCAGTAGGGCTCCTCGTGATCGATGCGGGCCAGGACCAGGACGCCTGTGGCGGCGACGCTCCAGTCGGCGGCCTCCAGAGCCGCGGAGGCGACGTGGGCCTGGCTGCCGGTGAGGTGGGCCTGTACGGCGCTCGGGTGGGTGGGGTGGGTGTCGAGGCGGACGTGGGCGTCGATGGCGGGGGTCACGTGGGGGTCTCATCTGTTCTGCCGGTGCCCTGGGCCCTGCGGGTCCGGACACCGGCGTATTCGGGGGTTATCGGGTTGCTCGTGTGGGTCGGGCGGCGTGTGCGGCCGTGGTGGTCGGCGGGCCGGCGCGGGTGGCGGGCGCCACTCGCCGCTGCTGGGGCGGGGTGGCTCCGGTGGCGTGCTGCCAGCGGGTGCGGACGGCGGCGATGTCAGCGAGGGCGCGGCGGGCGCCGACGACGAGTTGGAAGGGGGTGTTCGCCGGGTCGTCGGCGTACGCCTCGATGCGCCGGCCGGTGTGATCGGCCGTGGCCAGGAGGGAGCGCTGCAGGGTGCGTTCGCCCAAGTATCCGACGGATCCGGCCGGTTCGGACAGCATGCGCAGGACCTCGCCCGGTTCACGGCCGTCGTCGAGCAGGCCGCGCTGCTGGGCTTCCCACAGGACCGTGACGGGGTCGACGGGCTCGTTGCGGCGGGCGAGGGTGGTCAGGCACTGCCACAGGCCGGCGTGCAGGGGCAGGGTGAGGTCGTCGGGGATGAGCCACCGGACGGCGTCGATGTCGTCAGGGCGGGCGGTGGCGGTGGCGAGCAGCAGCTGCTCCTCCTCGACTGCCTCGGTGTAGTCGGGGGCGGCGGCAGGAGGAGGTGCAGGGGTGCGGGGAAGGACACCGGACCGCGGGGGGAAGCGGTTCGCGATGTCGTCCACGACCGCGGCAAGCGCATCCGCCTCGGCGAGCACTGTCTGGACGGGGTGCGGGAGGGAGGCGTCGTGGACGTTGCGGACGAGGCGTTCGGCGGCCCTCAGCAGGCGACGGCGGGCGTGCTCCGCCTCGACTATCCGGGCGTACGCGGGGGCGTGGCGCGGCCAGGGGCAGACCTGGACGAGCACGTGCAGGTAGGAGGCGGTCAGCCCGCGCGCCTCCTCCACTGCGGTGGCGAGCACGCGGTCGAGCCACTTGGCGTTCTTCGCGTGCTCGGCGGGATCGGGCCGCGGCAGGGTGCTGATCGTGGCATACAGGGCGGCGTGCGCAGCGGTGGAGAACGAGTCGGCGGCAATGCCGTTCACGTCGTCCAGACGGTGCGGGTCGAGGAGGAGAGCGCCTAGGAGGGCCTGCTCGACGTGGAACACCGGATGGGACGGTGCGATGGCGTCGAGGTCGTCTTCATCGGGTTCGGGGGAGTGGAGCATCAGGCAGCGAGAGTGAAGTCGTCGGGGTCCAAGGTGACGCCGAGGTGCGGGGCGAGGAGGTGGCCGGCGAGCAGCGGGGGCACCGCGTTGCCGATCTGGGAGAACTGCTGGCTCTTGTTGCCGGCCCAGGGGTAGTCGGCGGGGAAGGTCTGCAGGAGGCCCGCCTCGCGGGCGGTGATCCGGATCGGCTCGGGAACGGCCGGCGCATCGGCTTCTTCGGCCGGGGGTGTGGCGGGTTCGGCGACCCAGGTGCACTCGTTCGCGCGGTGCCCGAAGAACAGCGTGCCGGCCGGCTCGGACAGCGGGCGGACGGTGGCGTTGGCCTGGTTGTTGCTGCGCAGGGACCAGGACCAGCGGTGGGTCTCGGCGGTGAACGGGGGCGCCGGAGCGTCGGCGGTCCGGTTGTCGCGGGTGCCGTGCCGGGCCGCCCACCCCGCGCCTTCCCGGCGGGAGGGCAGGACCACTCCGTCCGGCCGGGGCATCCAGGTGCCGCGCTCCCGGGCGTCGGACAGCGTCTTGCGGGAGCCCGAAGGGAACGGTTCGGGGCCGCCTCCGGGCCCACCTCCTGCGCAGACGGTGGGGACGGGCCGGTCAGTCGCACCCCACCCCAGGGCTTCGGCCATGCTGACCCAGCGGGCGCGGCCCGGACCGAAGAGGGATTCCGGCTCGGCGAGCTGGGCGTGGGTGGGCGTGGGCGGCTGCGCGGTGCGGACGCGGGAGGCCAGGAGGATCGCTCGCTTCCTGGTCTGCGGGATACCGAAGTCAGCGGCGTTGAGGATCCCATACCAGACGGAGAACCCCCACCCCCGCAGGACAGCCGCGTACTGCTTCCACAAGGGCAGCACGTCCGGTACTTCCTCCATGGCGACCCAGTCGGGCTCGCCGACCGTGTTCAGCGCGTACAGGTAGCGCATCGGCTCGGCGGCGAGCAGGGAGCGCTCGTCACGGCAGGCGGCGAGGAGGCGCTCGCGGGTGTCCCGGCCGGCGGCCAGGTCCTCGACCGCCGCGTGCACCAGCGGCTGGTCGAGCAGCCCGAGGCGCTTGCCGGCCATGCTCCACGCCTGACACGGCGGCGAAGCGATCACCCCGCGGGTGCGGCCGATGAACGGCCAGGTCGGATACCTCGCCACGTCACACCGGATGGTCAACTGACCGGCCGCAGCCCGGGTCCTGCACGCCCACAGGTCCCATTCCAGCCCGATGTCGCGCACGCCCAGGACGTGCAGTGCCCTGCTCCAGCCGCCCGGCCCCGCGAAGAGGTCGAGTATCACGTGGCCAGCCCGAAGTCGTCCCGTGTCAGCGCGTCGGCGTCGCCGCGGCACGCCCAGGGCGAGCAGCCGTCCTCGACACCGTTCTCCAGGACGTCGGCCTCGTCCGCGCTGATTCGCAGGGCGGCTCGCTCGGCTGCGGTGACGTGGTCGATCGGCGCCTGGCTCAGTGGGACGCGGGAGCGGTGCAGGAACGCCTCGCCGAGCAGCCTGTTGCCGGTAGCGTTGGCGCGGGCATTGCCCTGCCGGATCGCTGCGTCGAATTCGACGACGTCCGCCCACTCGGACGGGGAGGTGTCCCTGATGTGCCGCCACTGCGCATTTCCGTGGAACGGGCATCCCAGGCAGCTCGACTTCGGGGTATTTGCGAGTCCGAGCGAAGTCAGGTAGCGCACGCAGTCGGCCCTGCTCCAGGACATGTCCAGAAGCGGATGCCGGTTGCGCATGTACTTGACGTCCGCGTCCTTCGCGCGGTGGAATTCATCCGTGGAAATTCCTACCCACTGCTCGACGAAAACGCCCTTCGGAATGCGGGCCGGATAGGGGTAGCCGAGCAGTTCGCGCACCTTCTGCTTGATCGGCTTCACCTTATATTCGCCGGTGCACTGCCGCCGGGTCATCCCAGGTCGCCCGTCCTTGTTGAGGATGTGGAGCGGCATGGAGGCGAACCGGTGATCCGGATTCAGAGCGTCGTTGCGGATATTCCCGGCCGATACGCGCAGTACGGGTATCCCGGCGGGCGCGGCTATCTCTTCTTCCAGGCGGTCAAGGTGTGCATAGACCGCTTTTGGTTCCCACCCGGTGTCCGCGAAAATCGCGTAGTCGACCCTGGGGAGAATGCCCTCGGCTGACAGGGCGAGGAGAGTGCTGGATTGAACTCCCGCGCCGAGGGAGAGGGCGCGGAATCGGGGCTGATCTGAAATGGTCTGTCCTGGGTTTAGGGAAAAAGGGGAGGTGCTCGCATCGCGGCTGTCGCGTCAGTGGCAAGGCGATTCCGGCAGGCTGCGGGATACGGCGTCGCACAGGGCGTGGCGCAGCAAGGAGGTGTCGGACGCGATGCGAACCAGGGCCGGATCCAGGTTGGTGGGCTCAGGCACGGGTCTCCGTGGTGGCGTACTGGTTGAGGGCTTGGGCGAACTTGGTGGTGAGTGCCGGGGCCTGCTCGGGGGCGGTCATCAGGGCGCGGACGACGGGGCTTCCGATAACGACGGCGTCCACCAGTGGCGCGACGCGTTCCGCGAGGGCCGGGGTGGAGATCCCCACGCCCGACACGACGGGCAGGGGGCTCGCGGCGCGCAGGCGTGTCGTGAAGTCGGCGAGCGCGGGGACGTTGAGCGGGCCGCGGTAGCCGGTGGGGGCGGTGCTGGCGGGTGCGTAGAGCCATCCAGACGCGCCAGCGGCCACGGTGGCGAGGCCGGTGTCCGTGAGGTGGCGCGGGACCAGGCGTGGGGTGGAGAGGTTCGCGTCCATCGCTGCGGCCTGCCAGCGCTCTGCTTGCTCGTCGGGCAGGTCGACGACCATCGCCCCGGCGGCACCCGCGTCGGTGAGCAGCCGGGCCAGGAGTTCGGGGCCGTGCCGGCTGACGGGATCCCAGTAGGTCATGACGACGGTCGGCCGAAGGCCAGCGGCGTGCTCGACCGCGCGCAGGGCGCGGGTGAGGACGTTTCCGCCGCTCAGGGCGCGGCGGTAGGCCGCTTGGATGATGGGCCCGTCGAGGCCGGCGTCATGGTGGGCGAGGCCGATCTCGAACAGATCAGCGCCAGCTTGTGCGATCTGGTCGAGCTGACGGCGCTCGGCGCGGGCCGGATGCAGTCCGGCAGGAACGAACACGCCAAGCGAGCAACGGGGTTGGCCTAGGAGGGCCTGGAGCGAGTCGGTGGTGGCCAGGAGATGCCTTTCTCGGAGGGCGGACTGTCGCGGCAGGTCAGCGGTGGTGCGTGGCCGGCTTGGGGACGGGCTTCGGCGACGCTCGAGTCAGCGGCGGTGTACGGCGCGGCCGAGCTGGGCGCCGGCGTGGTGGACGTGTGGGTTCACGGCGGCTCGGTGCACGGGAGTGATGAGCGCGTCGTCCAGGTTCTGTACGAGGTAAGGGACGTCACTGAAGGTGCGCTCGACCGGTGTGGTCGTCGCGAGGTGGGTGAAGAACTGGGCGACGAGCCGCTCGGGGGTGTCCCGGGTGAAGGAGGCGTCCCAGTGGGTGTCGAAGCCGTCGTACACGTGGTGCCGGAAGCGCCACGGGATCTCTTCCGCCGGGGTGCGCTGCAGGTGGCAGTGGCCGTCGGGCGAGGTGAACGTGTTGTCCTCGCGGTGCCAGTGGTTCAGGTCGGCGATGTGCGCGAGGGGGGTAGTGGTGAGCGGAATCCGGTCGATGTGCCAGTCGTCGCCGAGCAGCTGGGGCAGAGCCTGGGTGACGGCAGCGATGGCCTCGATCGGGGTCTGCCGGGTGAAGCGGGCTTCCCAGTACGGCTCGTGCTGCGCGATGGACCACCAGCGGCCCTGGGGTTGCTGGGGGTTGAAGGTCACGAACAGGGTGCCGTCGGGGCTGTTGGCCAAGATGTGTCCGCTCGCGCGATCGTGCTCGCTCGGCCAGCCGAAGAGGTGGATCAGCGGGCCGATTGCGTCGGCGAGCCGTTCGGTGCCTGCTCCCGCCAGATGACGCGGGGAGACAAGGACCCTGTCCTGGGGATCGAAGGGCCTCACCGCCGAGCTCCTTGTACCGCAGGAGGCAGTGGGGCAAGGATGATCTGGTGCAGCGCGTCGACGCTCGGTGTGTAGGAGACGTCTGGGACGCGTGCGGGCAGGTCCTCGAATCCGTCGACTAGGTCGCGGGATCGATCCGGGGGTTCTGCGGTGTTGTGCGGGGTTATGGGCATGCTGTGGGGTTCCGGTGGATCAGTTAACGGCTGCGGGCGGTCGTCTTCGCAGCGGTGGGTGCGGGCGCGAGAGTCGTGCCGGGAGCCGCTCTGCGGGTGGGCGGGCTGCTGATAGCCATGGCCAGGGCGGTGGTGCCGGAGGGGGTGAGGCGGACTCGGTCCTGGAGCGGGCCGCCCGCATAGGCGACGGGCGCGGTATCTGGGACGCGCTCCGCGAGCCCTTTCGCCTCCAACGCCCGCAGTGTGCCCATGAGCACACGCTCGTCGCGGCAGTGGACGTACTGCCGTCCCAGGGAGCTGGTGGCCACCACGTTTCCGCAGGCGATCTCCCACAGGGCACTGTGGTGCGCGGCGGTCAGGCTCTGGTCCGGACTATCCCTTGCAGTCCACTGGCGGTGTCGGATCGCGTGGGCGAGGGTGTCGGCGCAGCCCATCGCCACTTCGTGTGCCAAGGCGGTCAGAGTGCGTGCCATGGGTAGCTGCTGGTCCGCGGAGGCACTGCTCAGGAAGGCGAGCTGCTCAAGGCGGACCGCTGCGTCCGACAGATCGGGACTGCGAGAGAGGCGTTCGTCAGTGACCGCCTTGAGGGCGGTGCGGGCAGCGGAAGCGAGTCGCTGGGCGGAGGCGGCGTGGGCATCGGGCTCGGATGGCGAACTGGCCCGCAGGAGACGGTCGAGCAAGTCGTTGTGCTGCACGTACTGGTCTGCGAGCAGCAGCAGCCGCTCAACCGGCGTCGGCGGGGCCGCCACCTCGAACAGGAAGCCCTCGGGCGGTCTCGTCACACGCGGCGCCGGGCAGCGGGCGCGGGCGGCGTGGAGGGCGCCTTCTGCGGGCTGGACCCTTGCGCCTCGGCGATGAGGTGCCGGTCCTCAGCGCGCTCCGAGAATGAGGCGAGGCGGCGGGAGAGCCGTCGCGCCACGGTGCGATAGGTGGTGGCCGCACGCTGCATCTCGACACCGGCACGGCGAAGTTGATCGCGGCTGGTCGCGGGGGTGGCGCCGGCGTCCTCGTACAGCAGGATCTCGGTGCGGTGATGGACGGCGAGGTTGCACAGTGTGGCGGCCAGTGAGATCTGGGCGCAGGCGCCGGCCAAATGGGCCAGGTTGTCGGCCCCGTCCTTCATCGCGGGGTACTGGCTGACCGACAGGTCGTGAACCTGCCGCGTGCACTGCATCGCCAGCTCGTGCACCCGCAAGCTCAGGGGTGCGATCTCTCGGACGGGCTTGGCGATCTCACCCTTCCGGATGCGTGCCGCCTCCGCGGACAGTTTCTCCAGGGCGGGGGCCACCTCGCCGAGAAGGCGAGTGTGTTCGGTCAGATCGACGGTGTGCAGGACAACTCCGGGAGGGCGCGGGGCGATACGGGGCAAGGTGAGGATGGTGGGTCCGTTGCGGCGTAGAAATGGGCTCGGTCAGAGGGCTTCCCACAGCAGGCGGGTGATGTGGTCGTTGCCGTGGCCGGCTCGTGGGCGGGACGGGGTGTGCCATCCGGCGCGGGGCGGCCGACTGGCGATGACGCGCCAGCCGGCGCCGCGCAGTGATGCGCCGCTCTCGCCGTCCTGCGTGTAGGTGACCAGTCGTCGGTAGCCGAGGGCCTTCGCCGCCCGCCACGCGGCCCCGTAGAGCAAGGAGTTGGCGTTGCAGGCGCCGTCGCTGGCGGTCCGGGTGACTTCGAGGGTGGCGCCGTCGTCCAGGTGGCGGGCCACCGGGCGGCCGACGATGGCCACGGCGCGCAGCGTGCCGGTCTCGTCGGCGGCGCCGACCGAGAAGATCTGTCCTGCGGGCGGCGGGTGATGACGGTGCCAGGCGCGCACGAAGTCCTTCGCCTCACGGGAGCGGACCGGCACCAGGTGCAGCGGGGCGTCACTCACGCGGCCGTCCCGAAGTCGGACTGTGTCGGCGCGTGCTTCGCGACGGCGCGAGCCGTGATCGCCTTCGACGCGCGGGCGGACGCCGCGGACAACTCCTCCGCTCCTGGCTCCCGATACCACGGCCGCAGGTCGAGCATCGCGGCCCGCATGCCGGTGGCGAAGCACAGCGCGGTGCCCTTGGGCAGGGCGCGGATCGCGTCGGCGGGCAGGATCCGCTCCTGGCGCATGCTGACCGAGGTCGACTTACCGGACTCCGAGTGCGAGGTGGACGTGGTCTCCACGTCGTGGTCGCCGATCAAGCGGCTGAGCTTGTCCGCGAAGTCAGGGTCGTCGATGCCGGAGCCGATGACCTTGACTGTCGAGGCGGACCACATGGCGTCCATGCCCGCGTCTCCCCAGACCTTCTGGCCCTGGCGGTAGGACTGGAGGATGGTGATCGGGATGATTCCGCGGGAGCCGAGGTGGGAGTACAGGTCCGGCAGGTCGCTGATCTTGCACACGTTGGCGGCCTCATCGAGGATCGCCAGCATGGGCGGGTCCAGGCGTCCGCCGGCGCGTTCGGCCTGGGCGGTCGCCGCGCGCATCACGGAGTCCGCGCACGCGGCGATCAGCGCCGAGGCCCCGCCTCCGCCGTCCTTGCTCAGCAGGAACAGCGTGTCGGTGGAAGTGACGAACTCCGAGGGGCGGAACTCGGGAACGTCCTTCTGCGGGGTGACCCAGGCGGCGATCTCGTTGTTCAGCAGTGCGGCGGCGTACTGGCGGGCGGTCTCGTAGATGCCGTCGCGCGTCTCCGGGGGACCCTCGACGGTGCCCTTGAGCTGGGCTGCGACGGCGGCGAAGTCGTGGTCGCGGAGGATGTCGAGCGGGGTGCGGTCGGCGGGGAAGGCGAGCCACTGCATGATGTCGGTGATCGGCCGCTCGTCGAGCGCTGCGGCCAGCAGCAGTTGGGACAGGATGTTGCTGCCGGCCTTGGACCAGAAGTCGCCCTGCTGGGAGGCGTCCACCGAGGCAGCGAGGAAGTGTCCGGCGAGCCGGTTCGCCCCGTCCAGGGTTGTCGCGCTGGCGAGGGGGTTCCACCACATCTCGCGTGCGGCGTGCGCGATCTGCTGTGGGTCCATAGTCCACACCTGCCCGACGCGGGAGCGGGCCTCGTATGTGGCGGTGAACGCGTCGCCTGCGGCCTTGTTCGAGGTCAGCAGGACGGGCCCGGGCGCGGCAAGCATCGAGGGGATGGCGAGCGAGGTGGTCTTGCCCGAGCGGGGCGCCATGATGGCGACGGCCACATCCTCATAGCCCATGCGCACCTCGTGCCGGGTGTTCTGCAGGTTGCCCAGGAGGATGCCGGTGTCTCGGGCTTCGATGTGCTTGGCGTCTTTCAGGCTCGGACGCAGCGAGCGGGCCTTGTCGGTGATCGCCTTGGCCATCAAGGGCTCGATGTCCCGTGCCTTGGCCATGCCGATGATCTTCTTCCGGCCGCCGCCGCGGTTCTTGTGCCGGATCCACAGGGCGACCGCCGTCACCCCGAGAGCCAGGAGGAGCAGAACGGGAACGATGCGTGCCCCGATGAGCAGGGCGTTCTCCCCGGCCTCTGGCCAGACCTGCTCGGGGTGGAGCAAGGCGGTGGTCGGCTGGTAGGGGGCCCAGGTGCCTCCGGTGAGGGAGGCGGTGACGTTTCCGCACAGCCAGGCCAGGTGGGACAGGGGGACGACGACGGCGAGCACGCCGAGCAGGAGGCGCAGGACGAGGTCGTATCCGTCGGTGTTGCTGCTGGAGGAGGAGGAGGAGGAGGGGGGCAAGGGTTAGGTGCTTCCAGGCGGGGACGGAGGGATCAGCGCTGGCGGTGGCGCTCAGCCTGCGGCCGTTGCGGAGGACGCGATCTCGTCGCCGGCGGGCCGGATCGGCGTGCGGCGAGGGAGCGGACGCGTTCTTCCACGGCACCAGCGACCTGCGTGGCCGGTACTTCCCGGTGCGAGCGGGTGATGAGGTCCGGGTTGCGAGTCGGGAGGCTGGAGGGGCCTGCGGTGCGCGGCACCGGTCGGGGGTCGGTGAGCGCGGCGGTGAACGCGGTGATCAGGTGCGGTGGGGTGTGCTCGCTGAAGTGCGCTTGCCACAGGAGAGCCCGGAAGTCGCGGAGGGCGGTGTCGACCCACCAGGCCCCGGTTGTCTCGTCGGCCTCGACGCGGACGGTGCCGTTGGGTGAGGCGAGCCGACGGTGGCCGTAGGACGGAGACCAGCCCGCTTTCAGAAGCGGCTCCTGCGGATCCCCGTTGTCTGCTCGATCGGCAGTTGGGTCGGTCAGCGCATCGGTGAACGCAGCGATCATTTCTACAGGGGTGCGGGCATCGAAGCAGGCGAACCAGGCAGGCCAGTCCGGCGCGGGGGCGTGCTGCAGAGTCCACCACCGCCCGTCGGGGTCGGGCTCCAGCCGCAGGAGGGCCATCTGGTCGGGGCTGGAAAGCAGGACGCGGGGCATCAGGGCGTCGTGACCGTAGCTCCAGCCGCAGGCACGGTGGAGGGGGACGGTGATCCAGGCTGGATCGCCGCCGCCGGCCAGGTGGCGCGGGGCGATGTAGTCGATGTCGACGTTGGCGGGGCCGTCGGCCATGATCACCGTCCCCTCGCGCCGTGTCCGCTGCGCGGGGACGTCAGGGCGGGGAGGTGCGGGCGCTTCGGCCGGGACGGTGCTCGGCCTGCGGCGGCCTGGATGCCGAGGATGGCGCGGCCGTGGCAGGCCCAGTCGTCCAGGTGGCTCCAGCACTCTGCGTGGTGCGCGTCCAGCGCGTCGACGTACACCTCGCTGCCCGGTCCGGCGCCCTCGGGGAGCTGGGCCCGAGTCTGGCGCCATTGAGTGTCCAGGGCGTCGAGGTGGCTCAGTGCCTCCTCCAGGATGGTCAGTTGCCCAGGCCAGCTGTCCCGCGTGAGGTGCGCGGGCAGGTGCTGGAGCTGGAGGCGGGCGGTGGCCAGCAACTGGCGGGCGCCAGGACGGATGCCAGCGAAGGCTGCGGCGGTGTCTGCGTCACGGACGGCGGCCCGGCGGCCGTAGGCGTCCTCGTCAAAGGGCCAGCCGTCCAGGTCCGTGTTGAACTCAGTGAAGGCGTCCCAGGACGCCAGGATCCGTTCACTGTGGCGCAGGTAGCGGTTGAGGCGCCGCAGTGAGGCGCGGCGGCCGTGGTTCATGGTGCGGGAGATGAGAGCATCCTTCAGGTCAGCGGCGGGCAGCCGACTGGACGGCGGTAGCGGGCGCGGGAGGCGTCGCGGGGGCGGTCTGCTGACGGCGCACGGCGCGGGCCTGTGCGCGGATCGTCTTCACCCGGGCGGTGTGCGCGTCGACTACCTGCTGCGGGCTCAGCGGACTGGGTTCCCGGACGGCACGGTGGTGAGCGGTGCGGTCGAACATGCCGCGCTGCAGGGCGCGCAGGTCGGACAGGGCACCGAGGAAGGCGCCGGCCAGGTGATCGGGCACGTGCTCGTCGAGTAAGGCATGCCAGATCCGCGGGCCCGGGAAAGATTCGTCGCTGCCTTTCCTGACCTCGATGTGCCAGGACGGCCGTTCATGGAACTCACTCATGGGGCGGTGTTCGATGCGGCACAGCGCGTCCGGAGAGAGCGCTCTTCCGGCATCGTCGTACTGCCAGCCTGCGCTGGTCACCGGCTGCCAGGGGTCCGGCTGCGGTGAGGGCGGTGCGATGAGGGCGTCGGTGAAGCCAGTGAGGACCTCGGCCGGCACGAGTCCACCGAACTCGGCGTACCAGCCGTGTTCGTTGTCGCCGGGGGCGGCCCGCAGCCGCCACCAAGCGGAGGTGGCGGACTGCGGGTCGAACTGCAGGCGGTAGCGGTGATCGGGGCTGGCCATCACGATCTCGGCGCTGAGCGGGTCGGAGACCGTGGCCCATCCGGCCGCGGCCAGGCCGTGGGTGACGTGGCGGGCGTCGCCCGGGCCGGCGAGGTGGCGAGGGCTGGTGTCGAAGGGGATCTGCCCGGCGTGTTTGTCGGCGAAGGCGTCGAGCTGGCGCTCACTCAACGGCACCGGCTGCACCCCTGCTCGCTCTCGGCGTCGTCGTACAGCGCGCGCAGCTCGTCGAGGACGTAGTGGAGGCTGTGCTGGTCGGTCTGCTCCCAGGCGGCGGAGCGCAGCTCGGCGATCAGGAGGTTGACGTGCGCGGAGCGCGGGATGGCCTGGTGTTCCTGGACGGTGCGGGCGAGGGCACGCAGGGTATCGGCGAGCTGGACGGGCAGGCCCGTGTACTCGTCGAGGAGCGGCTCGACCAGGGCGAGGGCTTCGGCAGGGTCGGGATATTCGCGCAGGTACTCGGTGACGTCCGACAGCGATTCGGTCAGGGTGCGCAGGGTGTCCGGGGTGGGGGCAGGCATCGGGCTCCTTGAGATGGGGATGGAGGTCAGCGGCGGGTCCGGGCGCCGCCGGCCGGGGTGTAGGGGCGGGCGGTGGTGCGTGGCCGGGCGCTTCGGGCGCTGGCGCGGGCCCAGGTGGCGGCGCGGGCGGCTGTGATCCGGGCCTGTTGCCACGCGCTGAGCTGGGAGGGCTTGACGGAGACCGACCAGGTACGGATCTGGGCGCTGTGCGGGACACGTCCACGTGGGCGCATCACGGGGTCCGGGCCGGCAAGTTCGGCTGAGAAGGCTTGGACCAGGTGCATCGGCGTGTTCGGCGTGAAGTTGGCAGTCCAGCCGTTGCCCTGCTTGTCCTGCGCTCCGGTCCACCACATCGCCGAGCCATCGACGCCCTGGTGGTACTGCATCCACGCGGTGCCGTCGGGGCTGGTCGCCGTATAGTCCTGGCCCTCGAACCGCGTGTGCCAGTTCTGCTCCTGCAGAGGTGCCCAGACGTTGGAGGCGTGTGCGGAGCGGGGGCGGGTGAGGGCGTCGGTCAGACCGGCGACGATCTCCACCGGCGTCTGCCGGCCCAGGTGCGCAGACCATTCCCCGGTCGCGCCGCCTGCCCGGCCGTGGATGGTCCATCCGCCCGGCAGGATGTAGGGGCCGTAGGCGACGCGGACGGTGCGGTCCGGGCTCTCCATGAGCAGCGGGCCGTCCTTCTTGGACTTATCCCGCCAGCCCGAGGCGCGCAGGAACTCCGAGACGTGCCGGACGTCACCGCCGCCTGCCAGAGCACGGGGCTGGACGAGGTAGTGCTGCTCGGCCTGCTCGCCCGGCCCCCAGCCCTGCCACTGCTTCTTCTTCACCGGCGCCGCCGTACGACGAGCGGGGCAGGAGCCGGAGGCTTCGCCGCCCTGGTGGCCGGTCGGGTGCCGAGGTCCTGGAGCAGGTCCCTGTGCTCGTCCAGGTCCAGGCTGATGTCGTGCAGTTCGTTGGCGGCACGGCCCAAGGCGAGCCATACCTCCGCTGGCAGGGCGCCTCGTTCCGCCTCGCTCTTGGCGAAGTGGCTGCCGGTGATGACGAGGTGAGTGACGCCGCCGAGGACTCCGTTGTCCGGGTCGAGGACGCGGGCGATGACCTGCGCGGCCTGGGGCGGGGGAAGCTGAGAGAGGTGGTCGGAGAGCTGGCTGAGCTGGCGGGTGATCTCGTCAGCCAGTCTCACCGGATAGGGGCCGGGGCGGGACATGCTCCTCCGGGTGCGTGGACGGTCAGTGATGTTGGTGCTGCCCGACGCGTTGCGCTTCGGTGGGGACGGCTTCCGGGCGGGCGCCGGCCAGTGGGGAGGCGCGGTCGGGACCGGCCGTGATGCAGGCGCGTAGATAGCGGCGGAACAGGGCTGATGCGAGCCGGGGTATGAGCCCATGGCTGATCGGTGCAGGTGTGCGTTCTGCTACGGGTTTCTCCGTGGAATCGGGCGGCGGGGAGGTGGGCGGCCCCGGCGCGGTGCCGGGGCCGCTCGGGCTTACGGGGTGCGGCGGGCCGGTGCGGGGCGCGAGGGGGAACTGGCGGGCACCGGTTGCTGCGGGGCGGGGCGGGCTGCGGGCGCCCGGAGACGGCGCACGGCCTGCTGGTAGAGGGCCTCGTCGAAGACCTCGGGGTCGCAGTTGACCGTGTATCCGGCTAGGAGCAGGGCGGGGATGGCGCGGTTCGCCAGGCGTTTCTGCTCCTCGGCACCGAAGTGGTCGGGCACGGTGTGCCAGATGTAGAGCGGCTTGCCTGCGGGGTATTCGTGGCGTTCGAGGCCGAGCTGTTCCAGCAAGTCGTGGAGGCTAGAGGGGGCGCCGGTGGGAGTGTCGGCGTGGATGGTGGTCGTCAGGGCCTTGATGTGGATCTCGACGTCGGTGCCGTACTCGTCGGCCAGATTGACCATACGTTTCCTCTCCCGGGTCAGCGGCGGCGGGAAACCGGGGACGGTGCACGGCCCGCTGCCGGGGCCGGTGTGGTCGCCGGCGGCTGCGTCCGGCGGGCGGCGTGGTTGCGGGCGTGCAAGACGACGCGGGCGGCTTCGCTCAAGGAGCTGGCCGTGCTACCGAGTCGTGCGATGGGCTCGGGTTCCTCGCCGGGCGCGGCGCCTTGGACATCACTGGCGGCGATCCAGGCGCGGACGATCACTTCTCTGGTCAGGGGCAGCAGCCCGTGCACGGGCGCAGCGACCTCGGTCAGGACCTCGGCCACCGCGCTGCTGGTCTCGGCGGCCGAGACCCGCTCGGCGAGTTGGGTGAGGTAGCGCAGGGCTGCGTCACGGTCGCCGTCGGGGGCGGCCAGCATGTTCAGGGTGGGGTCGAGGTGGACGCTGTGGCCGGCGGCGAGCAGGGCGTGCGAGGCGGCGGTCGCCTTCAGGCGCTGCTGCTCGATGGGCAGGCCGTGCGGAAGACGGTGGTAGTCACCGCGAGGCCCGGGAGAAGTGAGGAAGCCGCCGGTCCGCTGGAGGATGTCCGCTGCCTGCTCGGTGCCGCCGATGGCCACGACCAAGCCGGTGCGGGGGTCCTTGGTGATGGTGACGTACTCCAGGACCCAGAAGTCGGGCTCCGTCTGACTCATCGCGTCCTGGCGGTGGGTGTGCGGGCGCCGGCGGGGGCCGGCGGCATGGAGGCCGGGGCGGAAGTGGGCGCGTGACGTCCGGCGGGGTGCTGGAGGGCGGTGCCGATGCCGAGCGCTTCGAGCTGCGGGCCGATCTCGCGCAACGCGCGGGCCTGAGCCTGGGTGTCGTCGCCCCCCAAGCGGTATATGCCGCTGTGCGGGTCCTGGGTGAAACCGTGGGCGGCGAGGACGGTGCCGGCCCGGTCGTGGGCGGGGGCGGTGGCAACGCTGCCGTCGGGCTGCCAGGTCAGGACGATCCGGTCCGGCTGGGAGGGCTGTATGCCGTCCAGGGCGTTGTGCCGAACCTGGGCAAGCGCACGGTCGTAGCGGACGAGCAGATCATTTGCGACCTGCTCGGCGCCGAGGAACGGGTCGTCGGTCAGGACGATGCCGTTGGGCTCGGGGACGGCGCCGTACGCCCCGTCCGGCAGGGCGTGCGGGGCGACGGCGGCGAGGAGGAAGCCGTCGCGTTCGTCGTGCCGGTCGATCAGGACGAGCTGGGCGCCGTCAGAGCGGCTGAGGACGGCTGCCTGCTGCAGGGGGTGTTCGGCCAGGGAGGCGGCGACCAGGTCCAGGTCCCAGATTTGGTCGGTGAGTTCGGCGAGGTCGTCCTTGTCGTCGGTCGTCAGGTGCGTACTGGTCCAGGTGTCGGGGAGTTCGCCGGCGAGGACGTCGGCATAGGAGGCGAGGCGCTCGGAGGCGCTGTGGTCGTGCATGGTGTCCTTGGGCAGTTGCAGGGGCTCAGCGGCGCGAGCGGGCGGCACCGACGGGTGGCGGTGCCATGGCTGGCAGTGCACGCGACGGGGGCGGGCAGGCGCACACCGCGGAGCGTTCGGGCTCGTGGTCGGGAACCTGCTCTGTGTAGGCGCGGCGGCCGGGGTGAGGGGCGTACCGGTCGGCCAGCCGTTCGCGGGTGTGCGCGAGGTCGGAGTGGATGACGCGGACGTGTTCGTCGGCGAGGTAGCGCAGGCGCCCGGCGGTGTACGGATCGCTCGCGTCGCCTAGGCCGTCGAAGAACTCCGCCAGGGCGCCGAGGGTTTCCTCGAACCCGGCGAGGATGCCGTCGTGGGGCGCGGTGAGTTCGGCGAGTATGTCGGCTGCCTCGGCGGTGTCGGTGGCCTCGCGGAGGCGTTCGGCGAGGTGGGAGACCGAGGCGCCGAGCGTGGGGTAGGCCGCAGGGCGGGCGTCGGTGTCGAAGCGCTCGTCGCAGTCGACGTGGTACCCGACGGCCCGCAGGCGCCCTACGGCATCGGTGGCGAGACGGGACTCGTCGTCCTCGGTCAGGCCGGCGGGAACGCGGTGGTAGCTCTCGTGGAGGCGGACGATAGCGACGAATCCCGCGCGCTGGAGAATGCTGTGTGCCTCAGCGTCGCCCCCGCGGGCGAGGAGTTCGCCGGAGTGCGGGTCACGGCGGATGTCCAGGAAGCGGCCGGTGGTGCAGGGCAAAGAGACGTTTCTCCTACGGAGATGGGTGGGCGGTGCGCCGGGCTGCGGCCGGTGCGGCGGCGGCCCGGGGCTGGGCCAGATGGGCCGCAGTGGCGTCCAAGTCCTGCTGAATCGCGTGGAGGCGGCGGGCGAGCAGCTCCAGACGGTGCGCCGTGCCCGTGCCGGCAGCCCCCGGCTGGCGGGCGATCCGGTTAGCGGTGTGCTCGACCAGTCCGCGGACCGTGGCCAGCGGGCCGGCCTGTTCGTCGGCGAGCTGCGTGAGGACGCCGGCGAGCTGCGCCGATGCGGTCGGGACCGTACGGGCAGCGGACCACTGCGTGGTGCCGGTGCGGACGGGGATCAGGTTCAGGTCCTGCTCGATGCGGCGCGCTTCGTCCGCAAGCCGTCGGAGGATGTCGGCGGGAGGGGTGCGCCACGTGCCGTCGAGGTGGATCAGGTTGGCGATCAGATCCAGACGCCCGGGCTGGCCCTGGACAGCGATCCACCGCCAACCGTGCTCTGCGGTGCCGGGTACCTCTATACCGGCGGCCCGTGCGAACCGGTGAGCGGTTTCGGCCCACTCGGGGCCGGTCAGCTCCCGGTCGTCCGGGTGGAGCCGGACGTCGAAATGGAGGATCGCGTGCCGGTCGTCGTCCGGGCTGGCAGCGAACGGATGCTCCGGGTATGGATCTTCGAGGTGCTCGGCCCACTCAACGGACGTCCAGGTCCTCTGCTCGTCGTCCGGGGTGTAGTAGTCCAGGCCCGGCCGGTGGGCGACCACGGTGTACTCCGTCAGGCCCTCGTTCGGGGAAAGGGGCCGCCCGAGCGCCTCGGCCAGCGGTTCGCGCGGCGAGTGGGCCCTTGCGTGCAGTCGGGGGATCATGACGGCACCCCGCTCGACGTGCGGGTGGGTGACCGGTGCTGTTGAAGGTCGCGGGCTGCACAGAGCAGCGAGCGCTCGCGGACCAGGTCGGCGTGAACCGAGATGTCTCCCGGCGGAAGACAGTTGATCGCCCTGGCGATGGCGCTCAGCCCCTCGTCGTACCGGCCCAGCCGGCGCAGGGCACCCGCCACGCGGAAGAGGACGATCGGGTCGGTGCCGGTGGCGAGGGCGGGCCGGGAGCTGAGGGCCAGGAGACGCTCCGCACCCTCGTCCAGGTCCTGGCCGAGCCACAGCCCGTGCAGCAGGACGTGCAGCGTTTTGGGGTGCTCCTCGGCCGTGGCGAGGACCTCGTCCATGACCGTCAGGCCCTCGGGGCGGGACTGGCCCAGCAGCGCGAAGGCGTACAGGGCACGGGTGTAGCAGTCCAGCGGCTGACGCGCGGTCTGCGCGAGCTGTTCAACGAGGCGCTGGAGAGTGGGGTAGCGGAAGTCGAACCGTAGGGCGCTCAGGTACAGATGCGCCAAGGTGCGGGTGGTGATCGAATCACGGTCCGTTGCGAGGACATCCCCCGGGGACAGCAGGCCCAAGACGCTGCGGCCGGCTGACTGTGCCGCCCAGGCGGCGTCCGCGCACACTTCGGCTGAGGTTTTCCAGTCGGCCCGGATGCCGTGGAGGTCTTCGGCCAGGTGCAGCGGCCAGGAAGGATCGTCCGGAGTTGCGGTGGCTCGGGCCCTGGCCTTGTGGAGTGCAGCGGTACGGTCGGTGCGGTTCGTGGGGGGAGTCACCGGCCGCCCCTGGTGTCTGCGGTGTGCACGAGCTGGCCCAGGGCGGTGGTGGTGTACCAGCCGCAGTCGATCAGCTCGTCGCGGTCGGCGAACCGTGCGAGGAGGGCGTCTTCCATGGCCCGGAGGTAGATCAGGCAGTCCGGGCAGCGGCGTGAGAGGTGCACGAGGTAGCGGGGGTGGGCGGTGACGTAGGACTGGGCACCGCCGGTGGGATCACGCAGTCGCCATCCGTCCTCGTCGGTGGGGGTGTGCCAGGAGGGGGCGACGATGCGCATGGAGTCTCCCCACAGTTCTCCGCCGGCCACCCCCTTGAGGACGACGACGGTGTCTCCGGCCTGAAAGTGGGCGTGGGTGATATCTCGGGTGGGAGTTAGCGGGTCGGGGGCGCGGGCGGTGACGGGGGTGGGTTGATGGTCCCAGGGCGGAGGGAGCACGCGGTTCCTTCCACGTGGTTGCTGTCGGGGTGGGAGCATCAATAGTCCGGAGGAACGCCGGTTTGGCTAACCGGCGTTTCCCGGCTATGTTGCCCCGCCGTCAGCGGAACGGGTTCTCCGTCCCGCGGTCCGCCTCGGTGGCTGCGTCGAGGAGTTCGAGCAGGTCAGTGCCTTCTGCGTCGCGCTGGTCGATCCACCATCCGGCCCGGGTGATCGAACGGGCCTTCTCCTCCAGCTCGGCCCAGTCCGCCTCGTCCCAACTGCCCTCGATAACCAGGGCGGTGTGCGCGGCCGTCATCAGCTGATGGCGGGAGCGCTCACCCCAGTCCAGGGCCTTCTCCGGGCCCTCCAGCTGCGGCATGTCGAACTGCTTGGCCCAGGTGGCGGCTGCCTCCTGCTCATCGGCGCGCTTCTCCGCGAGCCACTTTTCCTTGGACTCGGAGTCGGCGTCGCGCGCCGCCTTCCAGCAGTCGGTGCAGTCCTTCGACACGAGCCAACGGGCGAAGCCGGCCCGCTTGTCGGCGGGGCGGTTGGACAGGTCGTGATCTACCCGGTGGGAGCAGGCGTGCTCCACCGTCCAGTGCGTACTCACCCCCGGGGAATTCCGTTTGATGGGCGTTACGTTCGAGGTCGGGCTGCTGGTCTGGGGCTTCAAATCGAGTGCCTTTCGTTGGCGGTCGGGGTGGTGGCCTGCGTCGTTGCGGAGGGTCGTGCATCAGATGCACGATTCATGCGGCGGACGGAGGTGGTCTGGAGCGCTTGGCGGTGGTCTCGGGGACGCTTCCGCCTTCTGCGTCGTCTCAGCGTGTCCTGCGGATGGCGTCTGTGGCCGCTGTGGCGATGGCGACGGGAGCGCTGGAGGGCTGGGGCAGGTGCAGCAAGGTGGTCCCCGGCAGGTGGTGGGACTCCGCGGTGAGGGTGAGCTGGAGTACGGCGCAGCCGGCGGTCGTGAGCTGCTTGACGCGGGCGACGGCTTTAGCGGTTTCGTCGCTGTCGTACCGGGCGTCGGTGACGATCACGAGGAGGCGGCCGGCGCCGGGGCGGCTGAGTTCGAGGCCATGGTCGAGTGCGTCGATGGCGTCGCCGAGGTTGTGGTGGCCGCCGGTGGCATCGAACGTCGTCACGCGCTCTGGTGCTCGGTGGGTGGGTCGGGTCAATGCGGTCAGGTGCTGGTCGTAGGCGATGGTGGCGGTAAGGGAGTCGGGGTCGGTCAGGGCTGCTGCGCGTGCCACGATCCAGGCAGCGGACGCGATGGGCGCGCAGGCTGCACGCATGGAGCCGGAGACGTCGACGGCGATACCCACACGCAGCGGTGGGGTGGGGGAGTTCCGGCGGCGGGTGTGGGTGAACGGTTCCGCAGTGGGGACCGATCCGGCCGCGCGCTGAGCGTCGCGGGCGAGGGCCGCGCGCATGTTGAGGCGGCCGGGCGGGGTGGGGCTGGTGGTCCGCTCCTCGGTCCGCTCGCGGTAGGCGGCGGCACGCAGGGCGCGGCTCAGGCGCGCGGCGGCACTCTGCTCGGCGGCGGTGGGCCTGCGGGTGCCGGTGACCGGGTTGCCGTAGGGCGCCGGTGTGCCGTCGGGGGTGACGGTGGTGCCCCGGGCGTTGAAGACCGACTTGGCGGTGGCGGCGGCTTTGCGTCGCTGGCCGGCCCGCTGGGCGCGGTCCTGTGCCTGTGCCTTGGACTGCGCGGCCAGGGCGTTGGTCGCTGCGGCCTGTGCCGCGAGGTCGGCGGCGTCGGTGGCTGCCGTGCTGTCCATGACGACCTCCACCGCGCCGGACAGCAGATCGGTGAGGTTCTCCGGCACGGGCAGGGCGGGGGCTGCGGTGTCCAGAGCGGCGCACCATTTTTGAGCGTGCGCGAGCATGGTCGTGGCGTCGTGGTCGGCGCACTGGTGGGCTGCGGTCCAGATGCGGGTGAGTGTGGCCAGCAGGTCTGCGCCCAGCACCTGTTCGCACAGATCGGCGACGGCCCGGGTCTCGCCGGCGTCCAGGATGCCGACGTCACGGCGGCCGAGGACCAGGGCCGCCACGGCGGCGGCGTGCTCGATGCCCTGGAGGGTGGGGTGGGCGATGTCGGGCATGACCAGGGTTCGGGCACTGGTGCGCAGGTACGTGCGGTCCGTGGGCCGCGTGATCAGGTGTGCGCCTTCGACACGGCTCTCCTCCAGCAGGAGCGCGGCCTCGACGACACGGGGGTCCGCTCCGGCAGGCTGTGTCCAGACGGAGTGGGCCGCGTGCGCGGCCTCGTGGATGAACACCCCCCAGGCGGCGGGATACCGCTCCTCGTCGCCCACGATCCGCGGATGGATCTCGTGGGGCTGGAGCGGCGCGAACAAACGGGCGTCGAACTCGACCTCGCCCAGAGTGGGGAAGAACGCGGCCGGTGCGCCGCTGCGCGTGCCGGGGCGGCAGGTGACGAGGAGGTCCTGGCGGCCGGAGAGGGCGACCAGCCGGTCGCCGAGTTCGGCTCCCACGCGCAGCCACGCGGCCGGGGAGGAACGGGGCTGCGCGGGCGGGGCGCCGTCGTCGTCCCAGCGCGCGAGGTCGGTGTCGTCGTCCGGCGGTGTGGCAGGGGACTGGACGTGGTGGTGGACGCTCATCGCGAGCGGCCACGGTGCGCGGAGCCGGTGCTGCCCGGGGGCTGCCGGACGGCCGAGGCGGAGAGCTGCTTGCCGAGGGTGAGGGGCGCGACCTCCTTGACGCCGGCAGCCTTGATGACGGCGGCGGCGACGGCGTCGCGATCCTCCATAGGAGCGATGCCGACCAGGTTCGCGAGCGCGGCCTTGGTGCCGAGGACGGCTTCGGTCTTCTGGTAGCTGAGCAGCTCCCGCAGTTGAGGGGCCCAGCCCAGCTCGCCGAGTTCGACCTGGTGGGCGAGGTGTCGGGCGACCCGGACCACCCGGGCGTCGATCCTCAGCGCCAGGGCGAGGTCATAGTCCGTGCCGATCTGGATCTGCACGCTGAACCGGCTCGCGAGCGCCTCCGTCAACACCGCCCCGTGGACGCCGGGATTGTGGCCCGCCACCACGTAGAAGCCCGGCTCGGCCTTGATGGTCTCGCCCTTGTGGGCCTTGACCTGGATCTGCCTGCGCCCGTCCATCGCGGGATACAGCGCGGCCAGGACCTTCGGTGAGATCAAGGTGGCATCGTCGATCAGCAGGGCGCGGCCCTCGGTCATCGCGGTGACCAGCGGACCGTACTGGAAGACGTAGCCTCCCGCGTCATCCTGCGTGTACTCGCCGATCAAATCGCCGACCGTGGTGTCGCCGTCACCGGCGACGGTGAGCAGGTCCGGGAACGCCGCCTCCACCAGCGACGTCTTACCGGTGCCCGGAGGACCGTAGAGCAGCACCGGCACGTCGGCGTCGCGCAAGCGATTCAACGCCTCGACATCGGGCAGATCGGCCAGCTCCCGGGGGTGGTAGACCTGGCCGCCCGCGCGGCGGATCGGGCCGGTCGGCCTGGGCGTGGCTGCTGTGATAGTGGTCGTGCGGGCCGTGGCCGCCTGGGCGCGGGGAGAGTGGGTGCCCGGTGGGCTGATCACCGCGGTCTGCGCGGCTGCGGCGGTTCTCGCGTTCGCGCGGAACTCCGGTTGTCCGGTCCCGCCTTGGTCGGCCTCGCCGCGTCGCACCAGGGTGAGGGCGGCGTTGCGGACGGCGCCGTGGGAGTGGCCCAGCTGCCTGGCCATGTCCCCGATGGTGAGCGTGTCTGCCGGCCGGTCGGCCAGCAGTCGGGCCACCTTGGCCCGTAGTTCGCCGCCCTTGGTGCGCGCTGGACTGGTAGGCGTTCCGGGCGTGTTCAAAACGAGGCCCCTTCAACGGGTGCGGGTGCGGGCGGGGTTGGCGATGCGTTGGAGAGGCTGGCCGCTCTCGGGGCGGATCACGGACTGTGCCGACATCGGCGACCGGGGCGTACCGTCGGCGCTCACCGGCCGACCGAGGGCTCGGTCCAGGTGCAGGGGATGGTCGGCGACGAGCAGCTCGCTGGCTGCCGAGTAGGCCCGTGCGTCCGCTCCGTACCGGGTTCCGTCGCTCGGCAGGCGCAGCCTGGCGTCTCTTCGAAGCCGGCCTGGAGCAGGATCCGCCGGGCGGCGGCGTTGTAGCCGGTGGTGGTGATCTCGCCGGTGATGGTGTGCCGGATCGTCATGAACGGCTCTGCTGGTGTTTCGGGCAAGGCGGATCTCCTATCGGTGGTGGCGGGAAAGCGGTGGGATGTTGGGCGAAGGCGAGGCGGGCCCGGAGCTTCCAGCACATCAACGGTGCGTGGCTGGACCACGAACGATGGCAATGACTGCCGACATGCCGCAGGGCGGCCTCACCGCCCCGCAGCTACCTGACTCGCCTTTCCGCACGTTCTGATCGCTGGGTGTACCAACAACGGCCACAAATGGATCTCCTCAAAAGGGTGGGAAAGTAGGGGGGTTGCGCCCTGATCAGGGAGTCTTGTGCCGGCCGCGCGACGGTGTCTGGTAGAGCCGAGACACCGGCGCGCGGTGAGAAGGACGGTGAGAGCGAAGGCCGCGCCGGCGGCGGGGAGCGCTGCGCTGGCGAGGTCTGCTCAGCGACGTGTCCGTCGAGGGCGGTGCCGGCGGACTGCCTGGCGCCGACCGCGCCGATCAGCCACGCGTACGCCTCGCTGGAACGGCCCGCGGGGGTGAGGACGTCGGTAATGGCGTAGGCGCAGGCGACCACGACAGTCAGGAACGCACCGGCGCTTAGCGGTGACGGGCGGTCACGCTGGCGCGAGCCAGCGGCGTGGGTGGCGCGGTGTCCACGGCGGGGCGCGGGCGGATGCGCAGCACGGGGGTGCGGTGCGGCGGCAGGACGGCGACGGTCGCGCCGAGGTCCTCGGCCGCCTCCTCGACTTCATGGGTGAGGAACTCGATCTGCCGACCCAGCGCCGAGAGACGTGCGGCGATCTGGCGGCCCTGAACGGTCTCCAGCGCGCTGGCGAACCGGCTGCTGGTCTCCAGGAGTTCCTGGAGACGGACCATCGGGCCCGGGATGTAGCCGCGCTGGACGGCGCCGAGGAGAGCTTCGGAGGCGTCTCCTGCGGTCCGGCCTTCGACGACGTCGCGGATGAGTTCCTGCAGCGACACCCCCGGGACCGGCACTGGGCGGTTGAACCGGGAGACGTCCGCGCTCAGCACGCCAGGAGGGACTGGGACGGGCAGTACCTTCCCTGCCTCGTATTCGTGGGCGTAGTGCCCGATCACCTGCCAGCTCGGTGCGTCCGGGTCACCTCGCAGCGCAACCAGCGTCGAGTCGTCGTCTTCGATGAGGTGGGCGAGGGTGATCAGCTGGCCGTCGGCGGCGTACCACGACTCGGTCCGCTCCAACTCGCCTCGCTGCTGCGCGGCCTGGGCCCTCTGCGTCCACGTCTGCTGTTCCTCGTCGGTCAGCGGGGCCTTGTGGCGGTGGTGCTTGTTCTGGTCGGCGAGGTCGATGGCGATGAAGCTGTGATCCGCCCAGGCGGCGAGGTGCGGCCACAGGGCCGAGTGCTGCGCGTGTTCGGCCGGGGAGCCGGGGTCGGCCGGCCGGTCGAGAGCCCGGCGGATCTCAGTGGCGGAGGCGGCCAGGCCATCCAGCACGGCCCGCCACCCGGCCAGGTGCCGGGCGGGGTGCAGCTCGTCGAGCGCACGGCGGGCGGCATCAAGGAGAGCATCGGCGTGCGGGGCGAGATGCGTGGTGTACGCCTCCACCGCCGCCCTGTTGCGGTGGGCTCGTGCGGCTGCTGCGGCGCCTGTGTGGACAGTGCGACCGTAGCGGTCGCATGTCATGTCGAACGCGACCTCGCTCTCGCGGTCGATGACCGTCATCCGCAGCCGGAAGTCGCGTGCACCGTCCGTGAGTTCCGCTATCACCGGCAGAGAGCCGTCGGGGGTTGGATCGCTCGTGGGTGTCATCGGGACCGTCCACCGCCCGAGGCCGTGACGGCCGGTGCGTAGCTGGGCTTCGGCGGGACTGGCCGAGTCGATGCCAGGGAGGTGGTGGGCGGTGTGGCGCGCTGCGTCGTTCGGCCGGCGGCGGCCTGGGCGAGACGGCTGCAGTGTTCCTGGAGTCCGTTCGGCCGAAGCGGGCGTGGTGGGCCGGCGGAGAGGGGCGAGTCGAGGTGAATGTCGGCCTGCACGGTGTAGTCCTGGCGGCGCAGATCGTGGACGGTCTGGCGGGTGCGGCGGGGGCCGTCGCGCTCGGGCTCGCTGAGCCGGTACAGCCCGGGTTCTGCGGGAACGGGCTCGAACTGCTCGCGTTCCAGGTACCAGTGGGCGAGGTGCGCGGGCATGGAGGCGGTGAAGGAGGCGACGATGCCGTGCGCGTCGTGGTCACCGAAGACGAAGTGGGTGCCGGGTTGCAAGGGGGCGGAATTCTCCTCACGTTGTCGGGGGGAGCTGTCAGTGGCTGCGGTGCGCGGGGCGGGCTGCGGGGAGGGGGCGGACGGGCGCGGCGACGGGGAGGGCCGGTCGGCGGTGGGGTGCGCTCACGCGGGCTTGGCGCAAGAAGATCTCGCCGTCGGTGAGCCAGGTCTCGATGGCCGGCCACCCCCGGGTAGGGCGCTCCTGCGGCGTAAGTGGGCTGCCCTGGACGACGTCGTCCAACAGGGTCTCGGCATCAATCACGGCATCGGCCAGGTGGGACAGCGTCGCGGCGTCGTCGGGCCACGGGCTGCTGGCGGGGTGGCACCGGTCGATCAGTGTCGGGGCGTGGTCGACGACGGTGAGGAAGCGGCGCCACGCGTAGTCGAGGAATTCCTCGGTCGCGGCGCCGAGGGCTGCGGCGCGCAGCGGAGTGGCGTCGCTGTTGCGGCCGGAGGCGACCATGGACTGCCAGGTGTCGTGCTCGGAGCGGATGCCCCCGAGTGCGGCGGCGATGGCCGCGGTCCGGCGGGCGTGGACGGCCTGCTCGTAGGAGGGCAGGTACCGGTCGGTGACGGCCTGGGCCGCCCGTCCGGCGAAAGGCGGCAGGACGATACTGCGCGGAGCGTGCGGATCGCCGTAGCCCTCTTCGAGTCCGTCCGGGGCGAAGGCGCCGACCAGGTAGTCGAGTTGGCGACCAGGGCGCTCGACGAGCAGCAGCGTGGTGCCGTGCACCGTGTCGGTGAGCGTGGCAGCGTATGGAATCCGCTCGCTCTGGAGGGCGCGGCCGAGTTCGCCGCTGTCCCAGATCCAGGGCACCAGGTCTTCCTGCCAGGCGGGGTGGGAGTAGATCTCGACCGAGGTGTGCCACTGGCCGGGCAGTTGGCGCGCTAGGTCCCGGGCGACATCGCCGATGAAGCGTCGGCTGCTCGTATGCACGCTGGTGCGGTGCCGTTTCGCGCACTTGACCAGGTCGACCACGGTGGTGCCGTTGCCATCTGCTGGCAGGTGGTAGACGCCCTCGTCGTCCCGCCGGAAGCCGCTTTCGGCGAGGGCGGTGTGCGCCCACGGGTACTGCTCGCCCGAGGCGATGGCGACGATGCCCGTTTCCCGGCAGCGCGACAGGACGATCTGCGCCTCAGCCATGGACCCGGTCCTCTGTAGGTTCCGCAATTTCGTGAGCACCGGCCTTCCGGCTACCTGGGGTGCTGACCGCGGTGAGCATTCTCAGGCTCGGGGCTCGTCGCGCGATCATGAGCAATTGCCTCTGCGGCTGATGCTCGGATGGCGACTGCGGGTAACAGACGGCCGCCACATGTGGGTTGGCCCGGGGTCCTGGTGGTGAGATGGGCTTGCTCCTTGTAGGTCGGCTTCTCGGACATGCGCGTGCCGGCTCGGTGGGATTCGCGGTTGGAGGGGAGCTTCAAGTGTCTTGACGATCGCCGGTTGGGGTAACCGGCGATCATCGGCTATGTTGCGCCGTGACTGCGGCCTGGCATCCGCGGAGGCTGGGCAGACATTCGATTCCGCCCGGCGGTCATGAATGGGAGAATCGGTTCATGCCGGATCTCTTGCCTTCAGACGACTCGGACGCCGGGACCTCCGCCCTCGACACCAGCGTCATCCCGCTCGGTGAGCGTGCCCTACGGGGCGTTCTTGGGCACGTAGTCGCTGTCGGCGACGAGGCCGAGGCGACCTACCTCGAGGTCAAGAGCTCACTCGACATGAACAGCAAGGCGACCGCGGCCAAGATCGCAAAGTTCCTCCTGGGCGCAGCGAACCGGCGTCCGGGGGAGGCGGCCCGATACTTCCACGGCTACGCGGTCCTGGTCATCGGCGCACAGAAGAACAGCGCTCCCGGAGTACCGCGCGGAACCGAGGCCCACGAGCTCGAGGACCGGCTCCGCCCCTACCTCGGGCCCCAGTTCCCGGCCTTCGAGTTCGGCCGGATCGGCATCGACTCCGACCACGAGGTCCTGTTCGTCATCGCCCAGCCGCCGGAGGATGGCCAGACGATCTTCCCGTGTCACAAGAGCTATCAGAGTGACGACCGCCGCGACAGCCTTGAAGACGGCGCGATCTATGTTCGAGGCACCAGCAACACGCGGCCCGCACGCTCCGGAGAGGTCCTCGCCCTCGTCGAGCGCGTCCGCCGGGGCGGGAGGCCACCGATCGACCTTGAGGTACAAGTACTCGGTCCGATCTGCAGGGTCGACCGTGTGGACGAGATCCTGAAGAGCCTGCGCCGCTACGAAGAAGAGCAGTTCACCAAGCAGCCGACACCGGCTGAAGACGCCTTCGCCTCGACGTCGTTCAGATTGGCGTCGAGCGTCTTCGGCAACCCGAAGCCGCTGTCGACGGAGGACCGGGAGCAGGCGCTCGCCGCATGGCAGAGCAAGGAGGCCGAGCACATCGCCGAGGCGCGGGAGCACTTCCTAGGCGTCGGGATGTCGGGTGCCGGCGTCCAGGTGGTCAGCCGCGGTCGTTTCGTCTCCAAGCCGCACCTGATTGTGACGTTCCACAACTGCGAAGTGCTGGATTACCTCGACCCGGACGACGCAGCCTTCGAGAAGGCCGTCGAACCAGTGCTGGGGCCGCACGAGCCGTTCCTGCCGAACTTCGACCACTCCGCTATCCGACCCCTCCCACGGGGCTATCCCGTGACCTGGAGCACCCATGGCGAGGACGCCGTAGTTGTGCTCACTCCGGAGTCGTTCCGTCCGAACGTGCCTTGGACGAGCGACCAAGACGACTACGTCATCATCGCGAAGGACCCTGAGGCCAGTTCGGTGGAGGTCTCGTGGGAACTGACCGAGGACGGCAACGACGCGGTGACCAGTGGTGAGCTCCGGGTGCCCACCGAGCCCCTCGTCGACGCGGCCGACCTGTTCAAGTCGGTCTTCCTCAGTACGGACGAGGACCTCTGATGATGTTTTGTGGCGGGTCGTGGTGACCTAACGGCAGTGGCAAGGGAACGCCCAACGCCCCTGCTGCCAAGGGCTGATAGTCGCAGGCGGCCTAATCAGGCGACACCTGAGAACTACCGAGCGCTGCCACTGCCCGCGATCACGCGGAAGTGAGGGGTTTCAGCACGTTCACTCGCCTACCGGGAGCGAAGCAGTCCTTTCGGAGTTTTCGCGGAGAGCACCCTCCCACTCGTCTTCGAGGATCTTCTCCACTTCCGCCATACGCGCAAGCACACGGGTGTCCCGCGCGACATAACTCGGGAGTGACGTCCGGCTAGTCACCTTCGCCACCAGCACTTGTTCCACTGCCAGCCCGTAGGCGTTCGCCATGTCTGCACCGTCGATGTAGGCATCGGTGAGATCCGCATCTTCTATCCGGGTTCCGTTGCAGTTCGTCCGATACATCTCAGCCCCTGTCAGGTTCGC
This sequence comes from Streptomyces sp. NPDC088747, assembly GCF_044751025.1. Lineage (NCBI taxonomy): Bacteria > Bacillati > Actinomycetota > Actinomycetes > Kitasatosporales > Streptomycetaceae > Streptomyces > Streptomyces sp. NPDC088747. The sequence goes on along the minus strand of NZ_JBIVKZ010000001.1, from coordinate 514,265 downwards.
CCCCTCCAGGCTGGCACCTTGCAGGTATGCCCGAGTCATTCGGGCCCCGCTCAAATCGGCACCGTCCAACCGGACTCCACACAGGTCCGCGCGGTGGAAGTTGACTCCGGCGAGGTTCAAGTCACCGAGATCGATCTTCCTGCCCGAATCCACGTGCTCGGAGCCCCCGTTCCACTCCCAGATGCTGTCGTCCGGGTGCCCGCCCGGCTGGGTCGGTGGTCCGATAAGTGCGGTCAACGCCTGCTGTACGTCTGCATCGGGCCTTGCTCGTACGGAGGCGGCGGGGATGCTGGCTACCCCGCCTCTGCGGCGAGCGGCCCGACGTGCCTCGGCAATGCGCATGGATCGGGCAACTGGAGGTGATGGGGCGGCAGCGCGAGCGGCCCGGTCCCGTACGAAGGCTTTCAGTACCTGCGTCGCGTGCTCTGCCTGGCCAGGAGCATCTTGTACGATCTGCTCTAGGGCCAGGAGACCTCCGATTCGTACGTACATCTCTGCCGAGCCGAGGCGTTCCAATGCCTTAGTGAAGCGCTCTGTGACCTGGCCTCGCTGGGTGAGCCGGTAGTTGAATGCGGTGAACAGAAGGGCGATGCCCGCCCCGAAGAGGGCGAACAGCTGCACGACCGAGGTCCGAAAGCCAGTGACCAGTGCGGCCGAACCGGCGCGCAGTTCCTTGTCACTGAGGTACTCGCCGTCAGCCCACCAGGGCCCGCGCCATACAAGCAGCACCGCACCGATAGCAGCCATAGCTATCGCTACGCCTCCCAGAATCACAAATCCCCGTTGTTTGCGCACGACTCATCTCACCGCACGAGTCCCCGCAGAGGCAACGTATTGAGGGGCGGGCTTCCTGAGCGGAACTCCTTAATCAAGGCGGTGCGGGGAAGGGACGATCGGCAGGACGTGAGTCCGTTGCGGCTTTCGCGTCAACCAGGGAGTCCTGAATGGGTCTTCGCCCTCAGACACGCTGGACTTGACTGGGAACCGTCCCATTTGCGATATCTGTACACGGGGACCGGCAGCAGGATTCCGGGCGCGAGAGCGGTCACGCCGAGGGCCGCGCGGTAGTCCTCGCCCTGGACGAGGCCGCCCGTCGGCGCGGCGCGCACGAGGTCGGTGCGGGCGAGGATCGTGGTCGGCCCGATGGGGATGGTGTCCGCCGGGGACTCCAGAACGTCCACACGTCGCCGGCCTCGTGCTGGCCGGGCGAGGTCGGGCAGCGCCACAGGGTGGTCGAACCGTCGGTTTTCCGGCTGGGGCGAGGGCTGTTCGGGATGCTCGCCGAGCCAGTGACTGCGAGCGCCACGTACTCGTTTGCCGACTGCGGCCGTGATGTTCGCCATGTCGGTAAACTGGTCGGCTCGGAGGAACTGTGGTGCGGAAGCTGTCGGTTGTGCCCCCTTGTAACGATGTGGTGGCCTCGTTGTGACACGGCCACCGCAGGGGTTAGGCGCTGGCTGAGTCCTGGCTGCGGGTGTGGGCGACGAGGGCGTGGGCGGCTGTGGGGTGGGCGGGCAGCAGGGTGCTGAGGCCGGTGAGTTCCAGCAGCCGCTCAAGGCGGGCAGGGACGGCGGCCAGGACCAGTGTGCCGTTGGCGGTCTTGGCGCAGCGGTAGATACCGACCAGGGCGTTGAAGCCGGAGGAGTCGCAGAAGGTGACGGCTTCGAGGTCGAGGATCAGGTGGTGGTGGCCTTGTTCGATCAGGGCCAGTGCCTGGGCGCGCAGTTCGGGGGCGGTGGCTACGTCGAGTTCCCCGGCGACGTGGGCCAGGGCGAGGTCACCGTCGGTGTGTTGTGCGGTGAGGCGGAAGGCGGTCACGGGCGGCTCTCCGGCATCTCGCCGACGGGGGCGATGGTGTGGGCGGTGGCGCTGGCGGTGAGGCCGTCCACGGCATCTGCGAGGGGAACGGACAGAGTCAGCAGGGCGACGTCGTCACCGGCTCCGTGAGGCGTGGCGTCGAGGAGGGCGACGGTGTCCTCAACGATTGCCGCCGCACTCACCGGTGCGGTACGCGCGGCAAGGAAGGCGGCCAGGCCCTGTTCGCCGAGCATGCCCCCACCCAGGATGCGGGCCTCGGTCAGCCCGTCGGTGTACAGCAATAGTCCTTCGCCCGCGGCGAGGTGGATGCTGTGGGAGGCGAATCGCGCCTCGGCGAGGGCGCCGATGAGCATGCCTCCCTTGGGCTGCACCGTCTCCACCGCTCCCTGCCCGCGCAGGTGGTAGGCCGGGGGGTGTCCGCCGGTGGCCACTGTGACGGTGAACCCTTGCTTCTTGTGCGGTTCGAGGATGCCGAAGATGGCGGTGCAGAACCGGGTGCCGACGGCCGGATCGAGCAGCAGCGCCTTGTTCAGTGCGGTGAGGACCCTTTCGGGGTCCGGGTTGATCTGCGCGGCGGCGCGCAGCGTGTAGCGGGTCAGGGAGGTAACGGCGGCGGCTTCGGGACCTTTGCCGCACACGTCTCCGAGGAAGAACGCCCACCTCGTGTCGTCCAGGGGGAAGACGTCGTAGAAGTCGCCTCCCACGTCCTGCGGGGAGGCGGTGGCGTAGTGGCAGGCCAGTTCCAGCCCCGGTACCACCGGCAGCGCCGGCGGGAGCAGGGTGCGCTGGAGGGTGGAGGCGAACGCCTGGATGGCTGTCATGTCGCGTTCTGCGCGCTCTCGAGCCTCCTCCTGCTCGACGCGCCGATCCTGCTCTGCGCGCAGGGCGTTCAAGGCCGCCAGCCGCATCTCCAGCTCATCCAGCACGATCGCTGCCAGGTCCGCGAGGGTGGCGGTGTCGTCCTGGGTGATCAGACGGGGCTTGGTGTCGAGGATATTGACGGTGCCCAGCCGGTGCCCGTCGCCGGTGATGATCGGGGCGGCGGCGTAGAAGCGCACTGCCATCGGTCCAGTGACCAGGCCGTTGTCGCAGGCGACGGGGTCAGTGAGAGTGTCCGGGATCACCAGGGTCTCGTCGGCGAGGATCGCCGAGCCGCACAGGCCCGGCTCCCGGCCGATCTCGCTCACGCCTTCCAGGCCGTGGGCGGCCTTGAACCAGATCCGGTCCTCGTCGACGATCGTCACACTCGCCACCGGCACCTGAAACAGCCGGGCCGCCATCGCCGCGACGCGGGTGAACGCACCGTCCGGCGGGGTGTCGAGGATGTTGTAACGGCGCACTGCGTCCATCCGGGCCGCTTCTTGCACCGCATTGAGCGTTCGCCGGCCTGGCGGGCCCGCTGGGCCGCTCGCATATCCCGCTTGCGGCATCGTCTGTCCCTCCTTGGCATGCCGGCCTCTTGGCCGAAGACGGAGGCAGCCTAGACCAGCCTCCCGGCGCCAAGAAACCCAGCCGCCCTCAGGCCATCGACCGGAAGATCGCAGTCAACCGACAACTGGTCAGTGCGGCCACGAGCGTGGGCGGGGCATCGTTGTGGAGGTCGATGCCCAGCTCGTGCCAGCCGACGGCGACGTCGTCGATGAGGTGACGGGAGATGGCCTCCACGTCGCGTCCGAACTTGTGCTGGTAGGCGGCCAGGAGCAGAGGCAGGTGGTGGCTGGTACACCGTCGAGCTGGACGTGAATGCCTCTGTACCCCGTGCCGGTGGTGGGGCGGGCGATGAAGGAACGTGTGGACAGGGGGGATCTCCAGATTGAGCAAGGAATCGGGGGAGGTTGGGCGGCCGTCAAGGTGTCGTGCGGCGCGCGTCAGGGTGGTGCGTCTACGCGTGGTCCGACCAGGAGGCAACCGGGGGGCCGGAGGCGGCGGTGCGGGCGCAGGTGTAGCCGATCAGTCGGGACGGTTCGGCCTTCGCGGGGACGGTGGCGGCGTCGTTGCACACGAACGTGTACGTGATGGACGTGCGGGGCACGTCGTGGAGCCAGGCCCGGTCGTCCTTGCCGGGGTTGATCTGCAGACCGGAGTGCGCGACGGCGTCGGTCTGGGTGTGCGTGTGAGAGAAGAGAATCAGCGCGCCGCCGTCGGTGGTCTTGAGGGCGTAGGCGTCCGTGTAGCGGTTGGCGGCGCCGGCGAAGACAGTGGTGCCCTGGTTCCCGTAGCGGGTGCCGGTCTTGTCATGGACATCGATCTGCCGCTTGCTCGCCTTGGTCGGGGCGAAGACCTTCGTCCCGGTGTTCGCGCCTCCGGTGGCGAAGTTGTCGAGCACGGCTGTGCGTAGGAGGTCGGCGCCCGCTGCCAGCCGCTTGTTGCTGTCGGCGGCGACGGCCGTCGCGTACCCGTCCCGGTCGAGGGCGATGTTTGGCAGTTTTTGGTTGTCGAGGTCGACGACGGAGACCATCTCCCAGCGCTTGTGCTGGGGGCGTTCGGCGAACACTGCCAGACGCGAGGGGGCCTTGCCCTTCTGGTCCGAGAGCGCGGCGGCGAACCAGCGGTCCTGTCCGGCTCCCAGGCGCGGGATGTACAGCTTGGCCATGGCCGAGTCGTAGGACCACGGCTTGTACGGCTTGCGGTCCGACGAGGGGAGCCCCTCGGTCTCGGTGTAGTCCGAGACGGACATCGCGTACAGCGGGCCGTCCTCGATCGTGTCGAGCCGGGCGCGGTTCCGGTCGGCGTTGGCCTGATTGTTGATCTTGGAGTAGTGGGCGATCTGGGCGAGGGCCTCCTGCTTCGTCAGCGCCGGCTCGGCGGTCGGCGTGCGGGTGGCCGTGGCCGTGGCTGTGGTGTCGGCGTCCGGGCTGCCGGAGGTGGCGCAGGCGGACGCGGTCAGCGCGACGGATACGGCGGTGAGCAGGAGGGCGGTGCGGCGGGCGGAGGTGTGCAGGGGAATCAGAGGGCTCCGGGGAAATAGCGGGTTAGCGGGTACGGGATGCGGTGGTGGATGCTGCTGGCGGGGACGGCGCGGTCACGGCCGGTGTCGCCCGGGTGTCGGCGGCGGCACGCAGTTGCTTCGCGGCGCGGGCGAGGCAGGTGCGGCTCTCACCGAGCCGGTCCACGAGACCCTGGTGCGCGGAGGCGATCGCCCGGGTGTGGGCGGGACCAGGGGCTTGGTAGGTGAGGTCGGCGAGGAGGCCGAGGTGGTGGTCGGCGCCGGGCCAGTAGCGGCCCTTGCCGTCGCTGCCGAACTTGGAATTGTCACAGGCATACAGCGCGCCCTGGGGGATCCGACTGCCTTGCGCGGGGGTGGTCGTGCAGCCGATGCGTCCGGCGCTCATCGCGGCCCGAATCTCAGGCCCCGAGGGAGTGCCTAGGTAGCGCAGTCTGCACCCCTCCAGTGGCGACGCGGACCGTCATCCGGGCCCCCGCGCCAGACGGGAGCTCACAAAGTCGGGCCCGCGGCTCGTGAACCTCACAATCCGGGAAGGCGACACGTTCCAGGTCTTCGAGTCAGACGACTGCGCAGTGAGTGTCGGGCGTGCCTGGTTCACCGGGTGCGACCCGGAGGGCGGATCTTCGCGGTCGGAGGCCCCGGGCTCGGGCCCGGAGGGAGGGCAGCGCTGGTGGTCTGGCGCGCGGGGGCCAGAGCACGCATGCGGTCGACAGCGGTGTGCAGGTCCTCACCGAGACTGCGCAAGTTGGCCGCGGCGTCCCCAAGGTCGTAGTGGAGGTCGAATCCGTCGTCCTGCTCGGCCTCCTTGGCTTTCTCCCCGGCTGCTTCGAAGAACTCGCCGAGCCGCTCCAGCAGGCCGCTGGTTGGGTCCAGGACCTGGTGCAGCAGAGCGGCGGCGTCCGCGTGCGACTCGGTTGCGTTGAGCCGGTCGGTGAGAGCGAGGAGCGCGTCGCCGTAGGCGGAGGTGCGATCCGTGTTGTCGCAGACGGCCGGGGTCTTGGGCGCGTGGAGCGTCGGCGTGGCTGCGGACATGTGCGCGCCTGCGGTGGACGAGGAGACAGCGGGCAGCAGCCCGAGTTGGATGAGCCGCTGGTCGATCGCCTCGATCAGGTGCGTGGCATTGCCGCCGTGGCGGGCTTCGGGCCGCTCAGGGGCACCAGTGTCGGCGGAGGGGGGCGAGTCGTAGATCACTTCGAACAGCGTCTTTTCGTCGGGATGCTGGCGGGTCACGATCCACCCCTCCGGGTCCCCCACCTGACGGTCGCAGGACGGTTCGTGCGGCGGCCCGATGATCAGATAACTGTCGTCGGGGAGTGATACGCGCACGATGTACGTGCTGAGGCCGAACTCGATGTCGCACTCCAGCCCGCGCTGCCGCAGCGGCGTGGTGATGTGCGCGTGGCGGCGCCACAGCTCCTGCCACCAGGCGGTGTCCACGTTGCGGTGGTCGGGGAGCGGCGCGAGCGCAGACGCGTCGACGGACGTGCGGTGGGCGTCGGCGTGGGAGGCGGTCGGGGTGTTGTTGTCCTCAGCGACCACGGCTTCTCCCGCGCGAGGGTGCGTGGCGCAGCGGCCAGGTCCGGCGAGTGGGACTGGGCTTTGGCTCCGCAAGAGGGAAGAAGTCGAATTCGTACTCGTCGTGAGCGTTGATCAAGCCGTGTTCCAACTGGGCTTCGCGCTCGGCGACCTGCGCCATGAGGTCGTCGTGCTCGGCCTGGCACTGCTGGTACTCGGCCCAGTCGGCGTCGCTGAAGTGAGCGGGGCGGTTCAGGGGACTCCTTGAGAGGGTTATGCCGACGTGGATGCTTCGGTGCGGGCTACCGGTGGCGTGCGCGTTCGGCCTGGGCGGCGGGGGCGCCGCCCTTTCCCGCCGGGAAGGCGTGCGGAAGAAGCGGTGGAAGTCGAGGTGCGCGTCGAGTTCCTTGACCGCGTCGCGGAGCGATTCCGACCCGCGCCGCAGATAGGCGCGAGCCGTGGCGTGGTCGATGATCATGCGGTTTTCCCGGTAGTACCGGTCGGTCGGTCGGTCGGGCTGGCGGACCGGGACAGGGAAAGAGCGGTCTCCGCGGCCTCGGCGAAGTGCGGGGCTGCGTGGCTCGACGTGGTGGCCGCCGTAGCGAGGTGGGTGCGTACGGCGCTGCCGGCGCGGTTCGTGCTGTGGACGGTCCGGGCGAATTCGGCAGTCATGCGGACGACGTCGCGGCAGAGGGCCTGCGCGTCGGCAGCATGCTGGAGCAGATCGGCGCATGACGGCGTGGCCGGCACATGACCGGTCTCGTCCAGCACCTGCCACTGCTCGGCGGCGTCGAGGAGTTTGGCCTTCATGTCGTCGAGCGCGCCGACAAGGTGGAGGGTGGCGTCGCGAGGCATCAGTTTGCGCTGGGCAGCGGAATTCATGAGCCTCTTGCCTTTGTCTGTCTGTAAGCCGCCGTGTTCGTTCAGGTTCGGCTCGGTGGGAGTGGGCTGCAGGCCAGGTGGCATGGGGTGCCCAGGGCGGGCGGAGAAGTTTGACGATTCGTCGGAAATCCTGAAGCTCTGCCAGTAATCTCGACTCAGCCGTTGTCTCGCTGAACCGAGCAGCCCATGACCCTGGCAGTAGTTCGGAACATCTCCTCGGCTCGTGCGCTGCCGACGCAGCGCGACGTCGAGGACTTCGAGCAAGAGATCGTTGATCAGTTCGCGCTGTCCATGGCCGCGGCCAACCTGACCGACAGTCACATCGGCAATGCCCGGGCGACGATCTTCGAGTTCGCGCGAAGCCTCGACGGTCCGCTGTGGACTGCGTCGTGCGACGACGCCGACCGGTTCCTGACCGGTCTGCGGCTGGAGGGCCGAGCCCACAGCACGCGGGCGGCCAAGGCCGGGATGCTGGCCTACTTCTACGACTTCGTGATCAGCCGGTACCAGGGCGATATCCATGCCTTGACAGGCTCGGTGGTCCAGCAGCCGATCGACGAGTACAACCGCCCCAGCAGTCCGGTCTTCGCCAACGTACGGATCCCGCCCTCCGACGCCGAGGTCGAGCAGCTCTTCGGCCAGTGGCGGACGTCGGTCGCCGGGGCACGCAAGTACCTCCCGGCCGCCCGGAACTACTTCGTGGCCTCGCTGTGGCGCCGCTTGGGTCTGCGGATCAACGAGTCGCGCATGCTCGACATCCGCGACTGGCGCCCTGAACTGGGCACGTTCGGCAAGCTCCACGTCCGCCACGGCAAGGGCAGCCGCGGCCGAGGACCCAAGCCACGGCTGGTCCCGGCGATCAACGGCGCTGACCGTCTGATCGACTGGTGGCTCACCGACGTACGCCACCAGTTCGGGCCCGACTGGTCGCATCCCGACGCCCCGCTGCTGCCCAGTGAACGGCACGACGAACTCACCGGGCACTGCACGCGGATCAACCACAGCTCCCTGCGTGCCGGCCTGGCGAGTGCCACCAAGCTGTGGCTGCCGGCCTGGGAGGGAAGGCTCACGCCTCACGTCCTGCGGCACTACTGCGCCTCCTCGCTCTACGGAGAGGGGATGGATCTGAAGGCCCTGCAAGAACTCTTGGGACACGAATGGCTGTCCACGACCACCCGCTACATCCACGTCCACAGCGATCACGTCGAGCGAGCCTGGATGAGTGCGAACGAGCGGCTCGAAGCACGCTTCGGAGAGGTGTGAACCCATGCAGTGGAACCTGCGGCTGAAGGCCGCCGAGCGCGGTATCTGGAAGTCCACCGAGATGCGCCGGCTCCTGGCCGAGGCCGGACTGGAGATCAGCGCAGGCAAGATGTCGGCGCTGTGGACCGGAACACCGACCTCGATCCGCCTGGACGACCTGGACGTGATCTGCGCGGTCCTGGACTGCGACCCGACCGCGTTGCTGATCCGAGAACCGGAGAAGGTCGCCGCCCGCAGGCCGTCCGAACGGGGGACCGGCACGGCCTCCCATGACGGCCCGGCCGTCACCCCACGGTTCGACCGTCCGCGCTCGCAGCCGCCGCTATGAGCTCCCCACCGCCCGGCAAATGCGCGGTGTGCCAGGTCAGCCGGGTCGCGTGGACCAAGCCGCGGATGGACTTCTGCTACAACTGCCTGCCCGGCGGCCCGTTTACCCCTCCGCCATGCCGGGCCTGCGGCGGCATGGACTACTTCAGCCAGGCACTGTGCACCCGCTGCCATCCCGGAGCCCCGCTCCATGTCGGCTCCTGCCGGGGCTGCCTGGCCTGGGGCGTCTACCGGTCCAACAGCTGGCAGTGCTGGAGCTGCCGCTGGTGGTTCACCCACTACCCCGTCGACTCTTGCGAGTTCTGCGGACGCGAAAGCCGGATCAACGGACAGGGCGCCTGCCGACTGTGCTGGGAGAACGCCCGCCTTCATCAACAGCCCGGAAGAGCACCCAACCTGGAGACCGCTAACCAGCACGGACAGCAGCTCTTCCTCGCCAATTTCCAGTCCGACAAGACCGGAGCCGCCCGACGTCGTGCCGCCAGCGCCCGTGAACTGCAGCGGAAGCAGCCACCGGCGCTTCCCACGACCATTGCCGCTACGCGCCAGCTGATGCTGTTCCGCATGCCACCCGGGCACGGCGCCATCAAGGGCCGTGCCCTGACGGGCGATTCGCGGCTCCTGCGCTACTGTGCGCCGGTCTTGCGCGAGCATGCCGAGCGACACGCATGGACGCGGCGCCAGACCAACAGTGTTGTCCACACACTCAAACTGCTGGACGCCCTGCAGGACTGGCCGGGCGCGAAGATTCTGGTCAGCGACGTCGCCGCCAGCATCCGATACGGCGGCACCCAGACCTCGACGCTGGAGATCCTCGCCGCCGCTGGCCTCCTGGTCGACGACCGGACCACAGCCGTCGAGCAGTACTTCGAGAAAAAGACCACCGGTCTGCCGCAAGAGATGGCCGGGCAACTGCAGCTGTGGTTCGACGTCATGCTCAAGGGCAGCGCTAACGTCCCGCGGCGACATCCACGCCACGAGCAGACCATCCACCTGCACATACAGGGCATGGCCCCGATCTGGCGACGATGGGCCGAGCAGGGACACACTTCGCTCGCCGAGATCAGCAGGCACGATTTCGTCGAGGCACTGCCGACGGAAGGGGCCAACCGGCTCTTCGCCGATCAGGGACTGCGCTCGGTCTTCGCCATCCTCAAGTCCCGCAAGAAGGTCTTCACCAACCCCACCAGAGGCGTCCCCGTCGCCCGGAGCAACACCACCGTCCCCATGCCCCTCGACACGGCCAAGATCCGCGATGCGCTCAACTCGCCCGACCCCACCGTGGCCCTGGCCGTCGCGCTGGTGGCCTTCCACGGACTGACCGGCCCGCAACTCGCCGCGATCCAGCTCACCGACATCAGCGACGGCAAACTCACCCTCGGCGAGAAGACCGTCCCGCTCGCCAGGCCGGTCCTGACCCGCCTCACCGCCTACCTCGACTACCGAGCGCGGAACTGGCCCAGCACCTTGAACCCCCACCTGATCGTCAACCGCAAGACCGCCCCGCGCACCACACCGACCAGCAAGCTCTACGCCTGGAGGAACCTCGGCGTGACGCCCCAGGCACTGAGGGAGGACCGCATCCTCCAGGAGATCCTCGCCACCGGCGGAGACGTACGACGCATCTGCGACTTCTTCGGCATCGGAATCGACGCGGCCATGCGCTACACCCTGGTCCTCGCACAGACCGACCCCGACGGCGACCACGCGCAGTAGCCGACTCGCTCGGTAGACGAGATCGGGCAGCAGTTGTTCATCCTCTCGGGAGACGGTTGGATCACGCAGGGGCCGTTGTGCATGCGAACGGGAGGCACCCACGTTCCCGGGCGTGTTCCAGGAGTTGTGGTCTTTGAGGGGGTTGTAGTGGAGTGGTCGACGGCCTTCCTCGGATTCGTGGTCGGCCTGCTCATATCGCTGGTCACGGCGCCTGTGGGCGTCTCCGGAGCCGTCTTCCTGCTGCCCGTGCAGGTCAGCATCCTGGGTGTGCCGAGTCCAGCGGTGACACCGACCAACCTTCTCTACAACGTCGTCGCCGGTCCCGGTGCGCTGCTGCGCCACCATCGGGCGGGAAGCCTGCGAGGGCCGCTCACCCGCCTGTTGATCACGGGCACCGTCCCAGGTGTGGTCATCGGCGCGGTGGTCCGCGTCTTCGCCGTTCCTGGCCCGCGCGTCTTCCGGCTCCTCGTCGCTTTCCTGCTGCTGCCCCTCGGAGTATGGCTGCTGGCACGGACACTGCGCCCAGCGGCTGTCCGCCCGACTCGGCCGCCCTCGCCCCGAGCAACGACGGCGCTGGCCATGACCGTCGGAGTGGCCGGCGGCATCTACGGCATCGGGGGCGGCTCCTTGCTCGGCCCGATCCTCGTCGGCCGCGGGATACCGGTCGCTGCGGTGGCACCCGCAGCCCTGGCTTCCACCTTCATCACCTCGATCATCGGGTCGTCCACCTACGCATTGCTCTCCCTGGCCGTTGCAGGCGACGTCGCCCCCGACTGGCTCCTGGGCTTGTCGTGCGGAGCCGGTGGCCTGGTAGGCGGATACCTCGGTGCCCGGCTCCAGCCACATCTGCCCGAGACCGGTCTTCGGCTCCTCCTCGGCACTCTCGCCGCAGGCATCGGCGCTCTCTACGCCGTACAGATCGCAAGTTGATGACCGGGACTCAGTTTCCGGCCGTGGACTGCTGTCGGAACGGGTGACGCACAGGGTCAGCCGACGGGAACTCAGGACCGCACCTACACTCATCACTGCACCTCACGGAGTCGGAGAGGCAGCAAGGGCGCTTCAGTTTTCGTGAACTCGGCGCTTTTTCAGTGCATGCGGGCGTCGGTGTCGAAGAGCGCCAGCTCATGCGCGTGCAGGAGGTGCTGCACGATGAAAGATCGTCCGGCGACTTTCCACAGGCCACGCCCTCGGTTGAGGTGGGCGATGGCGTCCATTTCGACGGACGTCAGGCCGAGCAGTGAGGCTGCGGCATGGAGTTGGTCGGTCTCCTGGCGGTAAATGATGCGGGTGGAGCAGTCCGCGAGGAGTCCTTCGGCCAGAGCCCGGCCTTGTGATCCGGCGTCGCCGGCGGTGAGCAAGTCGCTGAGCCGGTGGATCACCATGACGTTCGCGATGCCGAGGCCGCGGCTCAGCTTCCACTGGGCCTGCATGCGCTGCAGCAGACCGACATGTCTCATCAATCGCCACGCCTCGTCATACACGATCCAGCGCCGTCCGCCGGACGGATCGGAGAGGGCGGATTCCATCCAGGCGGAGGCGCATGTCATCGCCAGGACGAGGGCGGTGTCGTCGCCGGAGCCGCCGAGCCGGGAGAGGTCGATGGTGAGCATCGGCGCGTTCGGGTCGAAGGCGACGGTGGAGGGGGCGTCGAACATGCCGGCCAGGTCACCGTGGACGAGGCGTCGCATGGCGTGGGCCAGGTCGCGGGCGGCGTCGCCGAGTTGGCCCGACATCATCCCGGCGGCCTCGTCGAGCGCACCCGGGTTGTTGAGGGTGGCGGCGACATCGCCGAGCAGCGGGGTGCGGCCCGTGTCGACGGCGCGGGTGACAACGGCGTCCAGGGCCACGTCCAGGGCGGTGTGCTCCATGGGCATCAGGTCCCGGCCCAGGACCGTCCGGGCCAGCGAACCGAGCAGGAGCAGACGCCGTTTGCGGATCTCGCCGACCCAGTCGGCCTCGCAGACGCTCTCCGGGGGCGGGACCGCGTCCAGGGGGTTCAGCCGGCCGGGCAGTCCTGGGCCGAGCGCTACGGCCCGGCCGCCGAGGGCCTCCGCCACCGGCGTCCACTCGCCCTTCGGGTCACACGGCACGTAGACGCGGTATCCGAAGGCCACCGAACGCAGCGCGAAGCTCTTGGCGAGTGCACTCTTGCCCTGGCCGATCACTCCGGCGAGCAAGAGGTTCGGGTTGGTGAATCCCTCGACTCTGCCGTAAAGGGCGAACGGATCGAAGACGAAGGACGCTTCCGCGTGGACGTCGCGCCCGACGTAGATGCCCTCGGCGCCGAGTCCGCCTTCGGCCAGGAAGGGGTACGCGCCGGCGGCCACGGCCGTCGTCATGCGGTGGGCGGGCAGCTTCAGCCGGTTATTGCGCGCGGAGGCGGGTCCGGGACGTCCGCTCGGTGGGTAGAGCGCGGCGGGCATCTCGTGCTCGGCGGATGTGCTCTCGGTCTGGTGGGCGCTGGCTTCCGCGCGGGCCTTGACGGTGGCCTCGGCGAGTTGGCGACGGGCGGCCTTGCGGCTGGCGCGGTCGGTGCCGTGGGGGGTGAAGAGCGGGCTGGCGGACGCGCGGCGTGCGCGACGGGCGGGCCGGTGGCTCATCGGTGGCCCTCGTTTCTACGGGTGGTGCTCATCGCACGCAGGCCGTGGTGTGCGGGCGGAGGTCGGTGGGGGTGGTCTTGCGGCGGATGATGTGTCCGGCGGCGAGGTGGCGCTGGCAGATCGTGAGCACGGGCGGTCCTTCGGGCAGCCGCTCTGGATGGCATGCGCTCGACTCGGCCTCTGCTGCTGTGTTGTTGGGCAGCAGGTGGAAGGCGGAGTGGACCTCACTGGTGGCCTGCCAGAGGCGGGTGTGCGCGGTGGCGAGGTGGCGGCCGGCGGCGGGGTGTGGCGGACGGGTGGTTTCGGCGAGGCGGTCCAGGAGTTGGTGCAGGGCGGTGAGGTGGGCGTGGAGCACGTCAAGGTGCAGGCGGTCCGCCGGCCGGGGAGGGGTCACGTCCGACGAGGCAAGGGCCCGGGTGTGGTGGCGGACTCCGGCGCTCGCGGCGCGGAGGTAGGGGTGCGCGTCGTCCGGAGGTGTGCGAGAGGTCAAAGGTGGTGGTCCTTCCTGCCGGGGGGCAGGGTCGGCGACGGGTGATCCGCCGCAGGTGAGCGAACAGCAGCGGGCCGGGTGCTGGCCGGCGGGGCCGGCTCACGGGGCTGTCCGGGCGAGCGGGAGCGCGGTGAGGGTGAAGGCGTCCGGCTGCTGGTAGTTGAGCCTGCGGAGGTCGACACCCGAGGTGACAGCGTGGGTCTCGATCTGCGCGCAGGCGGCGTCCAGGAGGGCGTCGGTCTCGGCGGTGACGGTGACCAGGCCGGTCAGGGCCACGTCCGCGTGCCCGGCGATGAGCTGGCGCTCACGCTGCTTGACGTCGGCGTACTCGACGGAGTCTTCCTCGCTGTCGACCTGCCCCCGGCGGGCCCGTTCGTTGGCGTCGGCGATGATCGCCGCCTTCTTCCTCTGGACGTCCCGCAGTGCGGACTCGAGCCCCTGCGGCGCGTAGATGAGGGAGAGGCTGCGCCGCACGCCGGCCGTGAACATGATCCCGTGCAAGAACCCGGCTCCCATTTCTGTGCGCGGCCAGTTCTCTACCCAGTACGTCGCGTGCCGTGCGCTGTCGGTGGCGAGGCGGTCGTACTCCTCGAACTGGACGACGGGCCCGGCGGCGGCGGGGTCAGCCTCGGCGCGGCCGGTCTCGGACCACTGCTGGAGGGCCGCGAGGGCCTTGGGGTCATAGGCGGTGCGGATGACGGCGGCGATCTCCCGCGCGCTCAGCCACCCGGTGACCAGGAGTCCCGCGTTGCGTGCGGCCTGGGCGATGGAGGCGGTGGTCTGCTGCATGACGGTGAACGCCCCGGGCAAGCCTCCGCCAGCCTGGCTGATCAGGCGCCGGGCGGCCTTGAGGTCGAGGGAGATGGCGAGGTAGGTCTCGTGCGGTGCTGCGGCAGGGCCGGCCGAGGAGACCAGTTCGGAGTAGATCTGTCCGGCTACGGGAGTCTGGGGCTGCCCGTACTGGGCCCAGTGGCGGGTGAGGGTATCGCCGCTGTCGGGGACGGTGCGCTCCAGCACCTGCACGGTCGCGATATGACCGGTGCGGGCGATGCCTGCGAGCGCGCGTCCCCAGCTGCTCACGTTGTGGTTCTGACTGGCGGGGTCGAGGAGAGCGAAGGCGCGGCTACTGACGCGGGCGACGGCGGTCAGGGTCTGCTGGTGCGGGTCGTGGACGGCCGCGGCGCCGTTGGCGGAGTCGCCGGGGGTGACCACCTTGAGGGAGGCGGTGGTGCCGGGCAGGTGGAGGACGCCGTCCTGCCGGGGCCGGGTCACGGGCCGGGCGAGCCAGAGGGTCTGGCCGGTCCGGCGCCGGTGTGCGTAACGGGTGACGATCGGTGCCCAGTCGATGAGGGAGCGGCCGTGTCGGCGGATCGCGACGAGAGCACCGGAAGCTGCCCACAGTGGGGTCAGCGCGACGGCGCCGAGGATTCCGGTGGAGATCACCGTCATCAGCAGCACCGCCAACGTGCAGGAAACAAGGATAAGTTGGGGCAGCGAGAGGCCGAGGAGGATGCCACGGCGGGACCGGTGCGGGAACTTCACCGTGACCGGGGCGACGGAGAGATCAGTCAAGTGGCGGGTCCTGGAGACGCGGGTGGAACCCGGGGGCAGGAGGTGCGGTGCACGCCCCGCCCCCGGTAGGCGGGCAGGGGATCAGAGGCCGGTCGGAGGCGGCGGCGGTGACGCCGACCCGCTCGACGTGGCGTTGTGTGAGCCGGAGGACAGGGGTGCGCCCTGCGGCGGCGGAGTCGTGGTCGGCGGAGCGGACTGCCATCCGCCGCCCCGGCCGGACGCGGCATTCGCGCCAGATCCCCCCGGCCCCGGGCTGCCGCCCACCTGGCTGCTGGTGTCGTCGGACACGCTCATCGGCGCGGGCTGGACGGCCTTCTCCAGACTGGACTTGACGACATCGGCACCAGGCGAGACGCCCATTCCACCGCTTTGCGAACCTCCGTTGCCCTCTCCGCCGCCGGTCGGGTGGGCGGCGACGTCGCCGGGGAAGCCGCCCCCGCTGGCGTCGGGGCCTTGCGGCGCAGCGCCTGCTCCGGCGGCAGCGCCACCGGTTCCGGCGGTGGCTGCAGCTGCGGCGGCCTTGCGGGCGGCCTTTTCGGCATGCGCCTTGGCGATCTGCGCTCCCGCGCCGCCGGCGCGGTGGATGGACTCGCCGTCGGTGCCGTCGGCTGCCCAGTGGACGAACTTGAAGACGGCGTACGGGCAGAGCAACACCAAGACCATGATCACGATGCCGGACATGACGTCAGCCAGAGCGGCGATGCCGTCCTTGGCCTCGGTTCTGCCCATGGCGGCGATCCCGAGCACGAAGATCACGGTCATCAGCAACTTGGAGACCACGAGGGTGGCGGTGGCTTCGATCCAGCCCTTGCGCCAGCGCCGGGCGACCTCCCAGCCGCCGCCGGCACTGGCGAAGATTGCCAGTGTGACCATGACGAGGATGCCGACCTTGCGGACCATCATCACGCACCAATAGAGGAAGGCGCCGCTGGCTGCGCCGAGGCCGGCGACGACTGGCACGAGCCAGCCCAGGCTGGACAGGCCGCCGATCTGGTTGACCTTCACGATGCGGCGCACGGCCGACTCGATGTTCAGGTGCGCGGTCTTGAACAGGCCGTCGCTGACGGCGTCGACCACTTCGACGGCGACTGTGGTGAAGGCGATGGCTCCGAAGGCGAACAGGACGCCGCTCATGGTGCCGGTGAATGCCTGTGTCAGCGCTTGTCCGTCGCGTCGGATGGCGGCCCGGACCAGCTGCGCGCAGAATGTCGCGACCAGCAGGACCAGGCCCAGTGGCAGCAACATCTCGTAGTTGTCGATGAACCATCCGGCGTTCAGGTCCACCTTCGTGGTGGTGTTGACGGCCTCGGCGGCCAGATCGGCTGCGGCGGCTGCCAGTTCACCGGCGGACTTCGCCATCCAGTCACCGATGGCCTTGCCGGGGTCCGAGGCGAAATCCACGGCGTCGCCGACGGTGCACAGTTTGTCTGCCAAGGGAAAATCACAGAAGCCCACGAGGAGTTACTCCCCTTTTCTTGTCTCAGGCGCGGGTCACTGCGTGACGCTCGGTGCGATCGCGGCCAGGGTGCAGTCGTGGTCCGGGTGGCACTGCACAGCGAGGGTCACGGCGCGTTCTTCGGCTCCGCTGCCGCCCTTCTTCCAGGCGATCTGCTGCTTGCCGTTGACGGTGACGACGTAGATGTACGCCTCGGTGATCGCGGAGGGATCCTCGGCCAGGGCCTGTTTGAACGCGCTCGGGTAGTGGCCCTCGGTGACGCTGGCGGTGGCGTGCTGGTCCTGGTCGGCCATCCGCGACCACAGCACCGGATCGGGAACCTGGACGGAGACCGAGGCCCAGTCGGCGTACTTGGACTCCGTGGTCATCCAGGCGCGCATGCCGGCCAGTTGCTGGTCGCGGCTGGTGTCGCGGGTGTCGTAGGACCACAGCATCTGGGCCGCCGCCTTCGCGTAGGCGACCGGATCGGCGATCTGCGGCTTGGGCACTGACCCCGATCCGGCGGTGGGTCCGGGCGCGGCCTCGGAGGAGAAGGGGCTGTGCGCTGGGGCCGGCGCGGCGCTGTCCGCGGCCTGGTGACTGCTTCCGCCGCCGGACAGCCAGGCGACGGCCCCGGCGATGGCGAGCAGGACGGCGACGACCAGAGCGATGATCGCGATGCGCTGGTTGGCCGGCCAGCCCAGGCCGTACGAGGACAGCGAGAGGGAGGGGAGTCGTTTCTGCATCAGTGGACCTGCGATCCCAGGGCGGAGAAGAAGGCGACAATGCCGTTGGCGGCGCCGAGTCCGAGCGCGGCGCCCGCGGCGACTACGGCGCCCTTCTTCCCGTTGGCCTCCGATTGGTGGCCGCCGGTGTGGTGGCCCCAGGCCCACACGCCGAGCGAGACGGCGAGGGCGCCGACGACGGCGATGATCCCGAACATGTTGATGGTGTTGACGACGTTCTTCAGCACGCTCAGGCCGGGCAGGCCGCCGCCCTTGGGCGAGATTCCTGGGTCGTAGGCGAACTGGATGACGCGGTCTGCGAGAGGGACGGACATAGGTGTGGCGGGGCTCCTTGCATACGCGGGCCAGGCGAGGGCCGGCGGGAAGGGGAAAGCGGAGGGGGAGATGTGCTCGGGGTGCGGAGCCGCGTCGGCGGCCCGCCCGGCGCGGTGCCAGGCGGGGGAGGGCGGCGTCAGAGGACGCGGCGGGCGGCGAGAATCGTCCAGTCCTTGATCGGGGTAATCCGGACCGGCTTGGTGGTGCGCGGCGCCTCGATCACGAGGCCCTCGCCCATGTACATGCCGACGTGCTCGGGCCGGGCGGCGGTGCCGCGGCTGAAGACCAGGTCACCGGGCTTGAGTTGGGTGGGCGAGACCGCCTTGCCTTCGTTGATCTGCGTGTACGTGGTGCGGGGGAGCGTGATGCCGGCATGCGCGTACGCCTGCTGCATCAGGCTGGAGCAGTCGCAGCGGCCCATGGGGTCGGAGCCGTGCGAGTTGGTGCAGGAGCCGCCCCACTGGTAGAGCGTGCCGAGCTGGTGCATCGCCCATTCGATGGCTTTGCGCGCCGTCGGATCGGTGTCCTTTGGGATCGCGTAGCCCTTGGGGACGCTCCCTTCGGGGATGCGGCCGAAGCCGGAACCGTCCTGGCCCGGCGCGCAGCCGGTCGTACTGGTCGACGGCTCCTTGCCCTGGTCCGCATCGTTGCCGCCGCCGGGGAAAGTTTTGGCGATGGCGTCCTGCAGTGCGGCGGCTAGGTTCTCCCACTGCGCGTACGCGTCCGGCAGGCCGGACCTCTGCACGGCTTGGGCGGCCTGGGTGACGGTCATCTG
This sequence comes from Streptomyces sp. NPDC088747, assembly GCF_044751025.1. Taxonomy (NCBI): domain Bacteria; kingdom Bacillati; phylum Actinomycetota; class Actinomycetes; order Kitasatosporales; family Streptomycetaceae; genus Streptomyces; species Streptomyces sp. NPDC088747. Next base: position 495,861 of record NZ_JBIVKZ010000001.1, on the reverse strand, counting down.
TTGCCAGCCGTCGACCTTGATCAAGTGCTTGTAGAACTGCTCGGAGGCGTAGACCGGGTCGCGGATCTGCTGGGCGCTGCCCCAGCCCTGGAGGGGACGCTGCTGAAACAGGCCGAGTGAGTCACGGTCGCCGTAGTTGAGGTTGCGCAGCCGGCTCTCCTGCATTGCCGTGGCGAGCGCGACGATCTGTCCCTTCTTTGGGACGTCGAGCGAGAGGCCGGCGGCCACGATCGTCGCCGCGTTGGGGACCTGCTCGGCCGGCAGGTCCAGGCCCTCGATGTGGACGTTCTTGCCGGGCGCTCCGTCGAGGATCTTGGTGACCTGTTCGGCGACCTTGTCGGTGTCTAGGTTGGTCAGGCAGTTGCTGAAGGAGCCGCTGCTCTGCACGGCGTCGGCGGAGGTGGCCAGTATCATGCCGGTGCCGGCGATCAGGATCGGGGAGAGGAAGACGACGCCGATGCCGGCGGCGAGCCACTTCAACCGGAGCGGACCGCTCGCGGGTCAGCGTTTTCGGGCATGGGTGGGTAGCGGGACGTCATGAGCGTGTCCTTTGGGGTGCGATGTCCGGGCTGCCGCGTGCGCGAGGCGTGGTGGAAGGGCGCGGCGGCCGGGGTGGGCGATCAGGGCGGGCCGGTGCGGGCGAGTTGCCGCTCGCACCGTGTGGCCGGGCCGTGAGCTAGGTGTGCCGGGGCAGGGGGAACCTCCATGAGGAGTGGGGGCAAGTAGCCAGCGGCGGTGTGCGCCGGGCAGTTCAAATACAGTAGGCGCGGATCGGCGGTTGACCAAAAAGTTGGCGTGAGGTGCCGGAATCCAGTACCTCAGCAACGCACTTCTTGGTCGTCGGCGGATTCGCCTCTACAGTTTTCTGGACTCCCCCTCGCCTTCCTCGGTCTGCGGCTCTGGGCTCCTGCATGCCCACTTCCGGCCCGCGAGGATTCCTGCGCGAGGCGGTTAGTTCCCTCCGCGATTCCCCACCCGAATAGGGGTTCCTCTTTGCCTTTTTCCCTGCACCAGGGCGACGCCCTCAGCGTTCTCGCCGGCCTTCCGGACGACTGCATCGACTCCGTCATTACCGATCCGCCGTACAACTCGGGCGGTAGGACCGCGAAGGAGCGCACCACCCGCTCCGCGAAGCAGAAATACACCTCCGCCGACGCCCAGCACACCCTGCCGGACTTCACCGGCGAGAACATGGACCAGCGCAGCTACGGGTTCTGGCTGACGCAGATCATGACCGAAGCCCACCGCCTCACCCGCAGCGGCGGCACCGCGCTGCTGTTCACCGACTGGCGTCAGCTTCCCGTCACGACGGACGCGATCCAGGCGGCCGGCTGGCTGTGGCGTGGGGTACTGGCCTGGCACAAGCCGCAGGCCAGGCCCCAGCGCGGGAGGTTCACGCAAAACTGCGAGTTCATCGTCTGGGCCAGCAAGGGGCCGATCGACGGCTCCCGGAACCCGGTCTATCTACCGGGCATGTACTCCGCGTCGCAGCCCTCGGGGGCGAAGCGCCAGCACATCACGCAGAAGCCCGTCGAGGTGATGCGCGAGCTGGTCAAGATCAGCCCCGACGCGGGCACGGTGCTCGACTTCTGTGCCGGCTCCGGCTCCACGGGCGTGGCAGCCCTGCTGGAAGGCCGGGACTTCATCGGCGTGGAGAAGACCGAGCACTACGCGTCAATCGCGGCCGACCGGCTCACCAAAACGATCCGCGAGACCCTCACGCAAGACGACGTGATTCTCACCGTCTGAGCCGCGAGCGCGATTCCCGTCAAGGCGACCGGTGCCCAAGTCAGCAATGCCGGAGCCGACTTGTAACTCGCTGGCTGCTCCGCGTGTCGCCGCTTTCGCCCCTCTCATTCTGCGTCTCGTAGGAGGCCAACCTTTTCATGCCCGAATCCATAGAACCGTTTGACGATGGGGAGTTGGAGCCGGTACGCATTCCCGATCCGCAGCTGCAGGGAATCGAGGCGAGCGTCCGACGGCTCATGGAGCAGTCGGCGCAGCAGGCGCAGCAACTCGACCACCTCGCGTCTGCCCCGGAGCCGAGCGGATCGCCGTTCGCCGCGTTCGGCATGCCGGGGCTCGGCGGCCCGCCAGCCGCCGCCCCGCCAGAGCCCCGCCCGATCCTGGAACTCGACGGGGAGGAAAGGGAGGACGAACTCGACGCCTTGTCGGACTGGGTCGACGACTTCTTCCTCCCGGTCTACGGGTCTGAGGTCACCACCGCGGCGCCCTGGTGCCTGCAGTGGCAGGAACACGACGACGTCGTCGCTTGGCTCCACGCCCTGTGGCTCGCCTACCAGCAACACAAGGACCCGGAAGCCGGATTGAGCGGCCTTTTCGTGTGGCACCGGGACTTCCTCACCCACGCAGTCGCGGCGATCCGCGCACCGGGCGGACCGCTGTCGGCCTGCATGGCCTCCCCCGACCGGCCCGCGCACCGTCTTCTGCCCGGTCCGCCGCCGTCCGTACGCACGGAGACGGCGGCCACGGCGGAAGCCGCCGGGCCCACCGAGCCGGACGAGCCGACGTCATGACCGGGGGACAGGGGCAGCCCGCCTTCGGACTGAGCTTCGACCCCCGCGCCCTGACCGACCTGCTCCAGGCCCCCAGCAATATCCGCGACCTCACTCTCGCCTACCTGCAGGAAGTCGTGAACGCGCAGCGCTTCGGGCTACGCCTCGACGGTGACCTGAAGGGCTACCGCAAGTTGTTCGTGGACTCGCGCAAGGACTGGCGCGTCGTCTACGGCGTCCGAATGGCGCCCGCGGAGTCCGCGCACCAGAAGGAGATCCACGTCGTCGCGGTCCGGCCGCGTGCGGGCAACGACGTCTATGACGAGGTCGGCCGCCGCCTGGGGATGACCCGCCGGCCGCTGAGCGCCCGCACCCACGCAGCACGCTCCCGCTCCCCGCAGCTGACCAACGTCACTCCCATGCCCCGGCCCGGTCCGCCGCCCACCGCACTGTCGGGCCTGCCCCGTCCCGCACACAACCCCGCGCACCATCACACCCGTTGAACGCACGGAGCCCCGCCTATGCCCCCTGAGCCCGCGCCGACGCCAACCCGGCGTGCGGTCTCCCCGCTCGACCATCGCATCGAAGCCGTCACCGGCCACGACATCGACACCCTGTGGGCCTGCAGTGACCGCGGCGTCCTCGACGAGCCGCACGCCCACCTGGTCGACCTGCACCGGGAGTTGGCCAAGTCCCAGACCGGCGTCATCTTCTACCTCCGCCTCCTCAAACGCCTTTCCAGCGGCGAGTTCGACGTTGATGACGCCCTGTTCGCGCGTATCGACCGCACCGTGGACCAGCTGGAGGAGGCTACCGACGCGCGGGACGCCGCTGCCCGGCAGGTGCTTGCCGCTCTGGAGTCCATCGAGGCCGCCGCCGCGGCCCTGGCGCCCGACGCGCAGCAGCTCTCGACGGACGACCAGGCTGCGCTGCTCGCCATCGCCGCCGGCGCCAAGCTCTACGAACACCTGCTGACCGGCCGGATGTCCGTCACAGCCGCCTCCGGCACCCGCATCCCTTACACAAAGCTGCAGCGGCTGGAGGACGCCGGCCTGGTTGTCCGGGATACCGACCACCCCGTGCACGCCGGCCAGCCGGTCGCCCTCACCGACGCCGGACGCGCCGCGCTGTTCGCCGCCCGATGGAAGCCCACGACCCAGGCGCCGCAGGTCCCGGCACGCCCCGGCACATCGCCGGCCACCCCGACGCAGCGTCGCTGAACTCCATCGAAAGGCCACTGTTGTCAGCCACCGAACCGGCGTCGGCTCGGAAGTCCATCCCCCAAGTCGACTTCGCATTGGACGACTTCGATGCCGACGAGGAGATGTCCCTCGACTTCTACCGCCAGGTCGCCGTCAGTGAGGACATGCTCGTCCCCCTCGCCGAACACCACACTCCCAACGGCGCGCACAGCTACTACGTCCTCTTCGACCGCACCGCCACCTACGGGCACCCAGGCATGCCTCAGTACGTCGCCGTTCACCTGAAGCGGGACCAGGAGAAGGAGACGTTCGACTTCGAGCAGGCCATGCTGCCGCTACCCGCGATGGCGCAGTCCTGGCTCATCCACCGCGGCTGCCCGCACGACGCCATCGGTCTCCACCCGGAGCTGGGCCCACCGCCGGCGGACGAGGCGACTCGTGCGCTGGAGCGACGCCTCGCGGGCGACGGCGACCACTACGCCATGGGCTGCTCCTACACCTGCGACGACCCGGACGACATGGTCACCGTCGTGGCACTGCGCGCCCTGGACGAGCGAGCCCCCAGCCCGTTCCGCGTCGTGGTCGAGGAGGTCGACACCAACGCGTGGACGCACACCTTGCGCGAGGGCGGCTTCGACACGCTGGGCGAGGCCCTGCAGTGGTGCGACGACCGGCTTACCGGAGAAGCTGGCCCTCTCCCACCGGTCCGCCCGGCACCCGCAGCCAGCCGCCCGGCCGGTGTGCCGATGGCCCCTGCTCCGCGCCCGCCCGGCCGGCCGCGCTGAGCGCCAAGGCCGACGCGGGCTGCGGAACATAGCCGACGATCGCCGGTTAGCCAAACCGGCGATTCTCCGGACTCTTATACAGCCGCCGGGACAACTCCCGCGGCGCCATTCCGCGCAATCCCTCTGCCTTCACGGAGGTTTCTTCCGCATGCGCTCCACCCGAATGGCCATATCCGCGGCGATGCTCGGCGCACTCGCTCTGCCGATGCTGTCCACTACGCCCGCGAGTGCGGCCCCCGCTGCTGCCGCGTCGACGGCCACGAGCATTGTTACGCCCTGCCCGGACCTCCCGCCGCTGCCGTACAAAGTCCACCCGTCGGCAGTGACCATCCGGTCCAAGACCACCACGAAGTCCACCGCGGTCGGAGTGCTCTACAAGAGCCACTAGTTCACCGTCCACAAGAAGAGCGGCAACTGGCTCTACATCACGGACAAGTCGGCCGGCGTCAAGGGCCGGGTCTCCGGCACGCACGTCTACCGCGACACCCGCATGTGCCTGGACTGACAGGCATTCAGCAGGTGCCCGTAAACGGCTGAGCCGCCGGGTACGGCCGCCCCTCACATTCCCCCAGGCACCGGTCTTTCCAGAACAGGAGTTTCTCTTTGCCCGACGGCATATCCGATGACGCCGAGGACGTCGTGGGCGTGCTCACCGAACGGATTGAAGCGCGCTTCGCCATGGACATGGACCAGTTGAAGGCCGCGGTCGCCGCCGCGCCGACCGCGAACCCCGACGCCACCGACGTCGTCAAGTGGCACGGCCTTCTCGTCCAGGTCCAGTCCGAGCTCGACCGCGCGCAGGACGACCTCCTCGCCGCGCTGGAAACCCAGCCCAGCGAGGTCGACGACCCAACGATGGGCCTCGCCCACCGCGTGAACGCGGCCGTCACCGCACGCGACGGCCGGGCCATGGTCGTGCGGTGGCTCCTGGACCCGGACGCTCCGGGCAAGAAAGACCTCGCCGCCGAACGGCTCGCCCGCCTTCGCCCCCGAACCGAACCCGCGGTGCAGACCAGCGCTCCGCACAGACCCGCGGGTACACCCGCGCCGGCGTCGGCGTGGCGGGCGGGAAGGCCCGTCCGTTGAGCCGGGTCAAGGCCAGCACCATGGACGGCGACCTGCAGAAGGTCTTCGGGAACCCGATTCCCGAGCTGTACGAGGCGGCTGTCGGCCACGATGCCTCGCCCGCGCTCGCCCGTGCCCTGGAACTGCGGTCCTTCCTGGCTCTGACCGAGGAGCAGGTCGTCCGCGTCCGCGACCGCGTGCGCGCGGACATGGATTCGGACCGCGACATGGGCGAGTTGTCGGCGGACAAGCTCCGTTTCGACGCGCAGTGGCTGGAGGCGGCGCTGGACGCCCGCGACGGCTACCGCGCCGCCCTCGGCGAACTGCTGCGCAGCATGCCCGCGCCCGACCAGAAGCCCCGTCCCGTTCGTACAACGCAGCTCCGGGCCACCGCAACCCTGCCCCCGTCCGCCGCCCCGGCACCCCCGCGTGCCGGGGCGGCCCAGGCCCGCCGACCGTGAAAGCCCCCGCTTGCCCCACCTCACGTCCACCGAGATAGCCGGACGGATCGAGGACCTGTACGGCGCACCGCTCACCGACCTCGAAGCCCACGCCAAGAACCAGCCGCCCGGCATGGTCTCCGCCCTCCTCGGCATGCACGACGCCCTCGCTCTGGCCGAGCGCAGCATCAACTTCCACCGCGACCACCTCGCCCGTCTCATCCAGTCCGAGCGGCAGATCGGCCGGCACGAGGTCTCCCATCTCCTCGACGGATCCCGCCGGCTCGCTGAGGCAGTCGCAGTCCGCGACGCCCAAGCCAAGTCGGTCACCGCCGTTTTGCAGAGCCTGGCCCGCGTCCCGGCCCCAGCACTGTCCCCGCCGACTCCCTCACCGCCCGTTCCGGCTCCGCCCCTTCCGGCCCAGAGCACGGCGCACAGCCGCTGACCCGCAAACGATCCCCCTTCATTCACCCAGGAGTCCCTCCCTTGGCCATCACCGCTCTGCCACCCGATGCCGACGCCGACATCGCACGGGTCACCGAGGCCCTCGCCATGATCACCCCGCGCTGGAACGTGAGGATCCTGCTGGCACTCTCCGGCCCGCCCGTGCGTTACAGCGAGCTGGCGGCCAAGGTGTCCTGGCTGCAGAACGGCCAGCTCCATCCCAAGCTCAAGTCGCTGTGCGACGCCGGCCTTGTCGAGCGCACCGAACACACCGCGCGGCATGTGAACTACGGCCACACCGAGCGTGGGGCCGGCTTGCTGCCGGTCCTGCCGATGATCGTCACCTGGGCCGAGGAACATCTGGAGAAGGCGGACAGCCCGCTGCCCGCGATCGAGCAGATCGAGGACAGCCTCACCCTGCTCACCCGGCGCCACGCCGCCGCCATCCTGTGGGTGCTGAAAGCCCGCCAGGAGGTCAGCGGGAGGGCCCTGGCTCGGATCGTGATGCCCAGCAGCGACTGGACCAACGTGTACCCGCCGCTGCGGCAGCTCGTCGCCGACGGCCTGGTCGACACCGAGGGCATCGGCCAGCCCTACCGGCTGTCCGCGGCGGGCGACGGCCTGGGCCCCGTTCTCGGCACCCTGTCCGCGTGGTCCGCTGGGCAGCCCCTCAACCAGGCTGCCCAGCACCCGGTCTGGGGGCATCCGCAGGCGAAGCCCGCGCCGAGGCCGTGGGTCAGCAGCCAGTCCCGGCCGGCCCCCGCAGCGCTCCCGCAGACCCGGACGGGTGAGTCCTCTCCCGCGTGGCACAACCGCGATCTCTTCTCCCATGCCACGGCCGCCCGGCCGAAGGCGGCCGTCCCGGCGGGAGGTCCGCGCCGATGACCACCCTCTTCACCCCTGCCGAAGTACGCAACGCTGTCGAGCTGCTGGCTTCGCGTTCCTTGATCCGCTTGGTCACCGAGATCGACGACAACGGGGCGATACCCCCGCGGCGGCTGGCCGGTACCCTTCCCGACCTCTCCTTGCACCAGCTGCGCCGCGCTACTGAGACGGCCCGCGCCCACGGTCTCGTCCGGGACGCCCCCGGCGCCGGTCTGGAACTCACCGATTCCGGTTCGGATTTGGCCGACCTGTACGACGCGGCTGCGCGCTGGGCTCGACGCCACGCCTTCCCGGCACCGGTCTGCGAGTTCAGCAGCCGCATCCGCCACGCCCTCGACCTCCTGGCGCCCTCGCTCGCGACCGAGCGCGCCGACGGTCTCCCGCGGCCGTCCGCCGCGCGGCTGCCCAGCGACGAGGCCGAGGTGGACCTTGCCAGTCCCCGCGCTCTCCTGAACCAGTGGCTGGCCGGCAACCCCCAGGTCACCCGCGTGTCCGAGCCCGAGCCCGAGCCGGTCGCGTGAGCGCTGCTGTCACGCCCCGGCATGCACGCCACACCGCCGGGCTGATGCGCAGCATCTACCTGCCGCGCACGGCGGACGCACTCACGCTCGCGATGTCCACCTACGGCATCCCGCTGCTGGTCCTGGCCACCACCCGCTCCGCCGCACTGACGGGCGCCGCGTTCGCCCTGGAATGGATCCCACGTCTGGCGGCGTTCGGGTGGGCCGGATCGATCGTCGACCGGCGCGGGGCGGCCGTCGTCTTCCACCTCGCCTCCCTGGGGCGCGCGCTGGCCCTCGCCACCGGCGCGGTCCTTCTCTACCTCCACCCGTCCGGCACAGTGGCGAGCGCAACGGTGATGGTGCTTGCGGCTACGACCGGCGTGCTCACGGAGTTCAGTTACATCGCGGCCGAGACCGCGGGCGCTGCCGCCGGCCGCCGAGCCGGAGCGCGGGCCCACCGCGTCCAGGCCGCCCTGCTCGGCATCGACCAGACCGCGACCCTGGCCGGCCCGGCGCTCGCCGGCGTGCTGCTCCTCGCAGGCCCGCCGTCGATGCTCGCGGTGGCCACCGTGCTCTCGCTGCTCGCCGCGCTGCTCGCCCTGCGCACACCGCCCTCGCCTGTTGCCCCGGCCCGCGCGCCGAAGGGGCAGCCCGGCGCCGGGCTCACCACCGGGTGGCGCACCATCCGCTCCCTTCCCGCGCTCGGCTGGCTTGTGACCGGGCTGACCCTGTCCAACCTGGCCACCGGTCTGCTCCAAGCTGCCGGTCCCGTGATCGTCGTCCAGCACTTCAGGCAGTCCACCACGGCAGTCGGCCTGGTGTGGTCCGCCGCAGCGGCGGCCACCCTCGTGGCCGTCACCATCTGCCGGTTCGCGTTGGACCGCCTGGGCCTGTGGCCAGTGGGAGCAGCCTGCTCCGTCATCGCTTCGCTCGCCTGTCTCGCCGCCGCCCTGGCCCCCGACTACCTGTCCTACCTGGTCATGGTCGCAGTCCTGATGGCTGCCGACGGCGGCCTGGCGGTCGTCCTGCGCACCCTGCGCTCCCGCCTGATCCCTCCGGAGACGTTCGGCAGCACCCTGTCGGCAACCATCCTCATCCTCCTGCTGCCCTTCCCCGTCGCCGGTGTGCTCACCGCGCTCACCGCGCCCGACGCCCTGGGCCACGTCATCACCGCGTGCGCCGCCCTGCAAACGCTCGGCCTGTTCTGCGCCTTCGCCCGCCTGCGCACCGACCCAGCCCTGCGCACCTGAGCCAGCTGTCCCCAACCCGTGGAGAACCTTCATGACCATCGCCGCCCTCGGGTCGCACCGAGCGACCGGCCGCACCATCACCGAGCAGTTTCACGCCTTCGACGCCCGCAACCCGCATGTGTACCGCGCTCTGAAACGCAGGGCCGCCCGCCGCCTGGCCGGCGGCGCCACCCGGGCCAGCCTCAAGGACCTCTTCGAAGACCTTCGCCGCCAACTCCCGTACGGCGTCGCCGGACTGAACAACAACTTCACCGCCCTCTACGCCCGCCGACTGATCGACGACCACCCCCACTGGGCAGGCGCGTTCGAACTGCGCCGCCGCCGCGCCGCCTGAGACACCCCCTTCCGTCCTACCGCCCCCCCCGATACGGAGAACCCCTCTTGTCCCCTCGCCCCCTTGTACTTGTCGTCTCTCCGGGCGATGAGGCGGATCGCGGCTACTGCCTTGAGCAGGTCGCCGCCGCGTACGACATCGTCCTGCTGACCGACGCCGAGCCATCGTGGGAGAAGCCGCACATCGCCGACCACGCCGTCGCCGATCTGAACGACACCACTGCACTGCTCTCCGCCGGCCGGGCTCTGGCAGAACGACACGACCTTGCCGGCGTCGTCACCTGGGATGAATGGAATCTCATCCCCACCGCCCGCGTCGCCCGCGCGCTCGGTCTGGCCGCGAACTCCGTCGAGGTGATGCGGGCCTGCCGCAACAAGGCCACCGCCCGGGCGCTGTTCGCCCGCCACGGAGTGCCGTCGGCCGCGTCGATGAGGGCCCGGACCCTGCGGGAGGCTGACCTGGCGACGAGGACCCTCGGCTTCCCCGCCGTCATCAAGCCTGCCGCAGCGGCCGGCAGCATCGGCGTGATCCGCGTCGACCGGCCCGAAGAGCTGCCCGCAGCCTTCGAGTTCGCCTCTGTCGGCGCAAACCGGAGCCGCGAGGACACGGGCGTCCTGGTCGAGGAGTACCTCGACGGCCCCGAAGTCTCCGTCGAATGCGTCACCCACCGCGGCACCACCACCGCCGTCGCCGTGACCCGCAAGAACCTGGGCCCCGCACCCTACTTCGACGAGACCTACCACAGTCTCGAAGCGGCCGATCCGCTCCTCGCAAAGGTCGCACCGACCGCCGCTGCTGCCATCAAGGCCCTGGGAATCACCGACGGCGTGCAGCACGTCGAGATGCGCCTGGTCGGCGGCCGGCCCCGGCTGATCGAGGTCAACGCCCGCCTGGGCGGCGACATGATCGGCCACCTCGTCCACCTGGCCACCGGCGTCGACCTCGCCCGGGCCGCCGCCGACACCGCCTGCGGACGCACCCCCGACCTGACACCCACCCGCCACCAGGCCGCGGCGATCCGCCTCGTCTACCCCGCCTACTCCGGCACCCTCACCGCCCGCCGTCTGAAGGAGCATGTCGGGGGAGTGGAGCGCGTGCACTTCCAACGACAGGCCGGCGACCAGCTCGTCCTGCCACAGGACGGCGGCAATCTGTACACCGCCCGTATCGGATTCCTGATCACCACCGGGCCGAGCGCCGCCGTCGCCGAAGCTCGCGCCCAGGAGGCGTACCGCAACCTCGAGATCCAGGTGGCCCCGCTCTCGCCGGCGGCCCGGACTACCGGGGAGCACGCCGCGTGAGGCAGACCGCAGCGCCCGAGCTGGTGCGCAGCCGCCGCCTTCTGACCGGGTACTTCGCCGGCCTGGGTGTGGTGATGGCCGTCTGGGGTGCACGCATGCCCGCCGTTCAGAACGCCGCCGAGGTGAGTACCGCCGGGCTTGCCCTGGTCCTGCTGGCCGCAGCTCTCGGCATGGTCGCCGGACTTCAGGCGGGCGGACGCCTCGCCCGCCCGGCCCGTCTACCCGGGCTGCTGACCGGCGGTGCCATTGCCCTCGCCGCCTGTCTTGCCGTCCTCGGGATCTGCCGCAGTCTGGAGAGCCTCCTGGCTGCGGCGTTCACCTTCGGGGCCGCGCACGGCGTCCTTGACGTCGCGGCCAATTCCGCGGCGGTCCGCTGCCAGGACGCCCACGGCCACCCCATCATGGGTCGGCTGCACGCCAGTTACAGCCTCGGCGCTCTCACCGGTGCCGCGCTGGCCGCGGTCACCGCTCACACCTCACACGCCATTCTGTTCGCCGCGGTGGCAGCTTGCGCCGCTCTATCGGCAGGCACGGCCACGCGGCTCACCCGCACCGTCGCCAGCCCTGTGCTCGCGCCCGTCCACCACGGTGCCGCACCGGGCTCGGACGGGCAGAAGGGGTTGTCCCGGCGCCGATTGTGGCTGCTGGGGATGCTTGCTGCTGCCACGCTGCTGGGCGAAGGAACTGCTGCCGACTGGGCGGCTGTCCACCTGCATGACCTCGGCGCGACGGCCGCGACCAGCGCCGCGGCGTACGGCTTCTACAGCGCCGCCATGGCCGCCGGCCGTCTCGCCGGAGACCGGCTCACCGCCCGCTTCGGTGCGGACGCCGTCGTCCGCACCGGTGCCGCGCTGGCCGCGCTCGGCCTCGCCACCGGACTGGCCGGCTCCACCATCGCCTTCGCCCTCCTCGGCTGGACGGCCTTCGGCCTGGGCCTGTCCGTCACCATCCCCAGCCTGATCACCGCCGCCGGCACCGGCGGCCCCCGCGCGGTCGCCACCGTCGCGGTCACCGGCTACGTCGGCCTGCTCGTCGGCCCCGCCCTCATCGGCGCCCTCGCCACCCTCACGGCACTGCCGCACGCGCTGCTGCTGCCCGCCCTCCTCGCCGCAGCAGTCGCCGCCCTCGCCCCCAAAGCCCTGGAGAAACCCACTCCTTGAACCACACCTCCGCCTCCCCGACCGGCCTGGACGCCGTGATCCTCGACTACAACGGGGTCCTCGGCCTGCAATCCAGCACCCCGATGTGGACCCGTCTCGCCGACCTCGCCGAGTGGCCCGACCGGCACCTCCCCTCGTTCCAGGACGCCTTCTGGGCTCCCCGCAACGCCTACGACGCCGGGGAGCTGAGCGATCTCGCGTACTGGGCCAAGGTGCTCGGACACCACCCCGGCCCGCGGTGGCTGCGCACCCTGCGCGATGCCGACACCGCCATGTGGACCCGTACCGACCCGCGCGTCCTCGACATCCTGTACCGCTCCCGGGCCGCAAGGCGGCTGCCGATGGTGCTGCTCTCCAACGCCCCGGCCCACCTCAGCAACGTCCTGGACGCCACCGATTGGCGGCGCGAGCTGATGGACGACGCCCTGTACTCCGCCCGCATGGGCCGGTGCAAGCCCGACCCGACCACGTACGAACACGCCCTGGCTGCCACCGGCGTTGCCGACCCAGCACGTGTGCTGTTCGTCGACGACCGCGAAGACAACTGCCGGGCCGCCGCGGAGCTGGGCCTGCGCACCCTGCACTACACCGGCCAACCCACACATCTGGAACAGCAGTTGCTGCCCGCCCTGGCCAACAACCCTGAGTCCTGAACCGTACGCCGCCCCACCACCACCTCGACCCCAGGACATTCGTGCCCGACACCAAAGAGATCGACGGCGACGTCTACGTCTCCCCCCGCCATCTCGCCTCCGCCACCTACACCGGCGACCCCGCCCTCGCCCCGCTGCTCGACCTCGGCTGGGACCTCCAGCACGACGACCTCGGTAACGTGTACCTGAGCGCTCCCGACCGGCGAGTTCGCCTGGGCTACCTGCCCGAGGGTGAGGACGACGGGCTGTGGCGTATCAACGCCTACAAGGACTCGTTCGGCCCGCCGACGTGGGGCGTCTGTTTTAACGACCGCGTCCCCACCGAGTTCGTCCAGGCGTTCACCACCGTCCTCGCCACGGCGTACGAGCAGGGTCCGGACACCTACCTCGCCCGGCCGATCTCCGGCACCGACGAGCACGACCCCTTCCTCGCCGTGGTCCCGCTCCTGAAACAGGGCTGGGAGATCGACCGTCCGCGCTGGGGCGTCTTCGCGGTCCAGGCCTCGGACGGATACGCCGGCATGGAGTTCACCACCGGCGACCTCGATCCGGAAGCCGAACTGACCACGCGGGACGCCCGCTGGCAGCTGTGGGCAGGCAAGTCAATCGACCGGCCCGTCTGGTACGCGACAGCCAGCACCGACACTCCCGTCGCTCTGCTCACCGCCGTCACCCAGAGCATTGCCGACCCGGCTCCACTGCCGCGGTGGCGCGAGGAGACCTTCAGCTACATCAAGAGCATGGCCCAGCTCACCCCGATCCTTCCGTCCGGACCGTCGGCCCCCACCCCGCTCGACGTGCAGCGGGCCGTCTCCTCCCGCCGCCCGGCCGCGCTCCCCGCGGCGAGCATTCCGCGCTGGAGCACCACCAGCCGACCGGCTCTTCCCGGTCCACGCCGGTAGGACCAGTCCGTCCCCCTACCGGAGACCCCTCTTGTCCCTGCAGGCCCCTGAGTTCTTCGCGGAGCTGTGCCTCCCCTTCCACGACAGCACCGTCGTGGGCAACACCTACTTCGCCGCCCCCGTCCCCGGCGTACCGCTGCGGCTGCGCATCGAGTTCACCCACACCATCCACGCGGACACCTACGGCGGATTGCGAGCGGCGATCGTCCACCCGGAAGGCGGTGAGATCGACGCGGTGGCGCTCAGCTTCGTGGATCACGGAACTTTCCACCGCCGCGACGAAGCCACCAATACCCGGCCGAACACCAAGCAGTACAGCACCTTCGACAAGTACCACCGCCCCGGCCGACCTCCGTGGGACGGGGCCGTGACCACCGGGCTGCGCGACGCAATCGAGCAGTACACCGCCGTCTGGTTTCCCGGCGCTTGGACCGCGTCCGAGCCGAGCCGCGGCGCGGGCCGGACCGGGCGCACGGCTCCCGCCATGCCGGTCACCCGCAGCGGCACCCGTGCCCGATGAGCCGGGCCTACACCGCCAGCTTGGCGTGTTCCGCCCTTTCCCACATCTGTTGCCCCGCCGCCTCCCGCCCCGGTTTCAGGCCAAACCCGGTGACCTTTCCCGCAACCTGATCTAGGGAATCCTCCACCTCGTGCACGCACCTTTCGTCCTATCCGCCGCCGTCGCCATCGCGGTGACTGGCACCCTCAACTGGACGCCGGCCGCGAGCGCCCAGCCCTCCGACCCGACCCACACGCCCTCCGCCGCCCCCGCCGCGACACCGGCTCCGGACGCGGGCAGCGTCGAGATCACCACCAAGGATACGGCCGGCGACGCGCTCCCCGGCTCCGCGTTCCTGCTGCTCGACTCCGACGGAGAAGAAGCCGGACGCGGAAGGACCGACGCACAGGGGAAGCTGACCTTCGCCGACCTCGCGTCAGGCGTCTACCGGCTAAAGGAGACGGCGTCCGGCAGTCCGCTCCACGAGGTCATCGCCGACCAGGACGTCATCGTCACCCCGGCCGCGACCACACGACTGACGGTCATCGACCCGTTCAAGGCCGCCAAGGTCCTCCTACAGGCCAAGGACGACAAGACCGGCAAGCTCCTGCCAGGGGCGACGGTGAACATCGGCACCGGCACCTCGACGCTGCTCACCCTGACCACCGGAGCGAAGGGCACGGCCTCCGGAGAACTGCCGGTGACGAGCCGGAAGACGCAGTTCTGGGTCAAGGAGATCAAGGCCCCCGCCGGGTACGACCTCTACCAGCCGTCCAAGACGTTCACCGCGGCCCCCGGCGCCCCGGTGACCGTGACCGTCACCAACGCCACGACCGCGACCGACCCGAAGCCCGACCCCTCGGATAAGCCCACCCACGCCCCGTCCGCCCCGGGCAAGCCGAGTAGCGATACCGGCCGGGCAACGCCCTCCCCGCCGGGCACCGGCACACCGGATGCCAACTCTTCGTCCACCGCCGCCGTGACCCCGGCTGGTGACTCCACGCCGAATGCACCGACGGGCTCCCTGGCCCACACCGGCGCCGACGCCACCCCGTGGCTGATCGGCGGCGCCGGAGCCCTGATCACTGCTGGCGGAGGCGCCCTCTTCGCGGCCCGTCGCCGACGCGCGGACAACTCCACCGACGCCGGCTCCACCACGAGCTGACCTCACCCGCTTAACTCGCGAAGCCCCCGGAATCGGATCATTCGATTCCGGGGGCTTCGTCGTGGGCGCACGTCGTCGGCTGGACCATGGACTGTCTCCCCATCTCGCAGATACACACGGTGCAGTGGCTGGAGCGGGCATCATGCTCGCGGTCACCGCCGCAGTCGTCACCTTCATCATCTGGGGACGCAAGCGACTGCTGTGACGTAAGCGCTGTGACGTACCGGCAGGAAGAAGTCGTCAGGGCTCCGGCTCGCAGGAGCAGCCGGCCCCATCGCGCGGCCGGTTCTTACCGGTGGCGCTCAGCGGGAATAGTCCGCGAGCGTGAGGAGCAGGTGGGCCGACTCCGCGCGCACGTGGTCCGAGTGGGCTCCCGCCGGGTTGAGACGACGTCCGCGGACGTACACGTCGGAGGCGTCGACGTTCACGAAGCGATGGTCGAGTGAGGAGACCGGGTACCGCTCGTGGGGCGGCAGCAGCCGCGTCGAGAACATGGGTGCCGGGGCGGGGCCGACCCCCGAGTGTCCGATGCCGGACTGTTGCTCGGCGCGCAGATGCCAGAATCCGGTCGCCCGGTCGTGGCGGGAGTAAGTGGCCACCACCGGGCCACTCAGAGGAGCGCCGTCGTGCGCCTCGCTCGGCAGGACATAGGGAAAGAGCGAGAGGAACGCGTCGCGCCGTGCGGCCATCTGGAACAGCAGCATGCTGTCCGCGGTGAAGGGGCGGTTGGTCGGGTGGACCGTCGTGCTCCAGCCGAGAGTGTCGTCGAGCCGGGCGTCGGCTGCCCACTGCACCGCCTCGCACAGGAACCGGCAGCCGAAGGAGTGCCCGATCAGGTGGAGGAACTGGCCGTCGCGGTTAGCCAGTACGGGCGAGGCCGCGGGATCGGCGCGCTCTGCATCCAGGTAGCCCAGGAACCGGCCCAGGATCTGTGCGGCGTGTCCGTTTCCGTCGCGGGCCCCCATCGCGTGTGCCCGGTCCCGGATCCGGCGATAGCCGGCAGGGGTGACCCGGCTGGAGGACGGCCAGCGCACCACGACACACCACGGGTCGTAGCCCGCGGCCGTCAGGGCCGGGTACCGGTCCGGCGCCGCTGCGAGGTTGCCCCGCGCCAGGGTCAACAGTCGTGTGGCAGCGCGCACGGCGGAGGCGGGGGACGTCTGCCACCCATGCACGTAGACGAAGATGTCCGTCGCCCACGCGGGCGGGGCCAGGCTCTCCGCGAAGTGTGCGCGCAGCCTGTGGCTGGGCACTGGAACACCCGAGCCACCGTCGAGCAGCCAGCCGGTCTCGTCCAGGTCGAGGGTCTCGACCGCAGGGGGGTGGATCATGCCTCGCCTTCCGTTGCCCGGTCGAGACGAGCGTCCATGCCGCTGTGCAGCCCGTACGCGAAACCCAGGGGGTTGCGGTACCGGGTAGCGAAGTGCCGGGCCAGTTCGTTCGTGATGCTGCCTGCGGTTGCCCCGCCGCGCAGGTACCGGATGACGAACTCCAGGGCGTACTCGGCGGCGAACGCCTGCGGCATGGCGATCTGAGGTCCCAGCACCCCTTCCGCGCCGTGGTCGATGAGCATCCGTCCCAGGAACGCACCGTCCTCGTTCGCCCTGATGATGCCGGCATGGCAGGCATTGAGCAGTACGAGCGGCCGGAAACGGCTGTTGCGGTGAGCTGCACGCAGCTCACGGACGCTGTGCCCGTCGAAGGGGACGCCGTCCTCAAGTCTGATCACCAGCACGGGCGGTTCAGGCTCGTTGCTGAGGAACTCACCGTGGCACCAGAAGTACGTCAACTGCTCGTCCAGGCCCGCGTCCCCGAAGTCGCGCACGAGCTCGTCGTACGTCGTACGGATGGTGCACGTGGCGTTCGCGGCCAGCGCCTTGGCGACGTCGTCCGCCCGGGTCGTACGGCCCACCCGGGGGTCGTGGTTCAGACTGACGACGGGCCGGAGCAGCGGGGGACGGGGCGGCCCGAGCCAGGCATAGGCGGCTCCGGTGTGCTCAATCTGGTGCCGGTGGCCGAGGAAGCGTGCAAACAAGGCGTCCAGGTCCGCCGCGGGCTCGCGGGAGTCGCCGGAGGTGCAGAGCATGGGCCAGGGCAGGTGCAGGTCGGAATCGAACCGCACCCGAAGCCCGTCTCGGGACAGCGCAGAGCGCAGGTAGGAGCGGAAGGTCTCGGTCTGGACGTCGTCTCCGCGCAGCAGGGTGTCGAAGAGCAGGGACTCGCCGCTTCGGGCCAGATCGGTCACCGTCCGGCGCAGATGGGCCTCCGGTTCAGCGCTAAGGTCGGCGGACGATGCGTACGGGCGATGCCGGCCCCGCAGCACCCGGTCTTGTTCGTCGACTGGCTGGAAGTCGACGAACCTATCCTTCCAGCGTGCGCACAGCCGGGCCCCCGCCGCGTGGACCTCGTCAGGCCGCGCGCTCAGATCGGCCTTGTGCTCGGTCCCCTGGAGCGCCGGTACAGAGGTGCCCGACATGCGGGCCCGAATCCTCCCGCCACCGAGGACGTCGAAACTCACCCGGAGGTCGGGAGGTTCCGTCTCCAGGTGCGGCAGAAAACGGAAGCCGTCACTGGGGTCCTGGACGACACGCGTGGTCAATGTACGTGGCATCCGGTCAGGACCTCCCCTGTCCCGCCCGGGTGGGCTCGGGCTCTGTGACATCCACGTGCGCTTCCACCTGCTGCAGTACGACGCCGGTGTCGTGGTGCACGAACGTGAACCGGATCCGGTGCCGGCCGGGCTCCGCGGCCGTGAGGCTGAACTGCGCGGAACCCGCGTCCCCGGGGTCGTACGACGCCGTGGCGGGAGCGACGTCCGCCCGGCTCAGCGGCACGGCCACGATGTCCAGCAGAGGCCGGGCGTCCGGGCGTGCCCAGGGATGCGCGGACTCCGCCGCCAGCTCCACAGTCAGGCGTACCGGGGTCCCGGTACGGGGATCGTCGTCGACGAGCGTCACGTGGGCCCGAGCGCGCGCGGCCGCCGGCTCTGCGGGCGGCTCCGGGTTCCAGCTGCGGGGCGGGGCCACAGCTGCGGGGGGTCTGGAACCTGCTTCCGGCGGCCGCGCGGCACTTGCCGACGGGCCTGTACCGCGCGGCCAAGAGGCGTCAGCAACTGCGTCGGCCGAATCGCCCATCGGCCCGCTCAGACGCCGCCGTTGGGCGACGCCAGCACCGGCGGGCGGGTAGACCGCCGCGTACCTCATGTACTGCTGGGCGGCCGCTTCGGCGACTTGCGGCAGTAACTGCGCGAAGGCTTCGAAACTGGGCACGCCTTTGACGGCGGCCCGCACGGCGTCGGGGCGCAACTGCATCGTGGACGGCATGGTCGTCGCCAGCTGCTCGCTGAGCGCCTCCTCCACGGCCCAGCTCTGTTGGTCGTGGGGGTTCCACGGAACGAGGACGCTCACCCAGGGCTGATCGGTCCCGATGGCGGCGAGCCGGGCGCGCCGGGCGGGGTCCTTTAGGGCCCATCGGTCCACCAAGAGCACCTCAGGCCGGGACGGCGGCTGCTTGTAGCTCCCGTACGGTGCCTCCTCGTCGAGGGAGGAAACCGTGACCTGGTAGTTCAGCGAGCGCCCGATGTCCTCGGCGACGAAAGCCAACGGCCGTGCGGTGGACGGGTGATAGGGGTTCCAGTCGAGGGAGCTGTTGCCGTAGTAGGAGGGGTCCCGGCCCTCCGGCAAGTCGTGCAGGGTCGGCGCGACCACCGTGACGTGCAGCGGTCGGGGGCCCAGTCCCCTCCCAAAGGCGCTGGGCGCCACGCGGTAGTCGACGGGGCTCCCCGGCGCGATCTGGGTGGCATCGGCGATGCTGACGATGCGCTTGGCGAGTTCGTAGACCGCGCGCTCGTACTCCTCCGCGAAGACGCGGAGTTTGATCAGCCCGTAGAGCCCGTCCGTGACGTAGCGGTCCCCGAAGTCACGGTGATTGAACTGCAACCGCTCTGCGGGACCGGGGAGTTGGTGCGGCGGGACCGGAACCCACAGGGCTGGGACGATTGCTTCGGCAGGCTGAGCCGTGAACGCGCGGTAGTGGATGGCGCGCTGTTCGAAGGCATGCCATTCCTTTCCGCACATCTCGCTGTCGAAGTAACGCGGCGAGAACAACGGCACGAACACCCGGCAGGTGGCCAGGACTTCACCCAGCCGTTCGGACCAGCCCTCACCGGAGGGTATTTGCCGGTCCATGAACCCGGCGGCCGCGCCCGCCGGCAGGTCGGTCATCGCCATCACGTGATGGCAGAGATCGTCGTAGAGCCGCTCCACCCACATATCCGGGTCCGGTCCTCCGGTCCCGTGCTTCGGTGTGTGCGCATAGCTCAGATAGAAGTACGGCCGGTGATCGGCCGTGCGCAGCTGCGCTGTTGGTGGCACACGACCCCCGGATGTCCCTCTGCCGTTCCAGCTGAGAGCCCAGCATAGGGCGGCCACAACGACTTGGCCTCTCTCGCCCACTGACACGGCTGAACCGGAAGGTGGTCCTCGAACCCCCGTCTCCGCACGTTCCAGCGACGAACACCGCCGAAACGCCCGAGTACACCTCCACACACGCCTCGACATACAGCACGGCACTGTTTGCCCCAGTCGGTGCCGAAATACTGCACCCAGCGTCCTCTCCCCCTCGCGACTAGATCCACTGTCAGGGAAGCGGAAGCGACTGGGTTCGCTGTCAAGCGCCTGGATTCGATGACGAAGGACACAGTTCGCCGGGGGCAGACAGGGAAGATCGCGGAAAGACTGGCCAACGTGAGTGAGGACATGTCAACGTAGACCACCTTGCAAGAAACCCCAGGTCAGAGAGGTGATTGCCCGTGACCGTAGCGCCCGTGGGCTCCGGTTTCGCTACCACCGTTGAAGCCCTGCGGCTGCGTGAGTGGCAGCTTGGACCCGGCCAGCCCACGCTCGTGATGGACCAGTTCTCCGCAGAGGACTTCCACCTGATTGTGGACGACCGTGCGGACGTGCACGTCAGCTCGAAGGACGGCCGCTTTTACCTCGGTTGGTTCCCGCTCGGCCGTCCCGGCACGGACGGCGAGGGATGGAAGATCGCTGTGTCCGGCACGGCCAAGGTGCGTGGTTACCACCTGTCGTTCGACATCGAGACGCCGGCCGACATCGTCGCCGCCGCCGTGGCGCGCGTGCTGGAGACCTCACGTCGTGTAGGCCAGCCAAGCGCCCACGAGTAGTTCTCGCTCGGGCGGCCGGTCAGCTGTCGGGCCCCGCCCTTTCCACCCCTCACTGTTTCCGCTCACCCCAGGAGGCTGTTCGTGACGACCCCGGAGATGACCGTCGGTGATGTCATCGACCTGCTGTCCGCCTGCGACCGGGATGCTCCGGTCCGCCAGGCCATGAACCCCTTCTTTCCGATGGCGCACCGCCTGGCGCAGGTCGTGCAGTCCGTGGACGAGACGGGTCGGACCGTCGTCTACCTCGCCGAGGGGCGGGGCGAGGACGCGCAGCTCTGCCATCTGCCGCCCGAGGTTGCCATCGCCCTGACCTGGCAGGGCCCCGTCCAGGCACCCCCGCGCCGCCCCCGCCGCAGTGCCGGCGGCAACTAGAACCGCACCGACCCCTTGGAGGCGCCCCTGTACCCCGACTTCCCGCCCGAGCCGTCCATTCCGCCCGGCGGCCAGCCCGCGTTCTGGGTGGGCCCCCGGCATCTGGCCGGTGACGACGGGCGCCTCTACGACGGCGTTGCCGACACGCTCTCCGGTCTGGGCTGGACGAGCCTCACGATCGTCCGCGGACGTCGTGTACCGGACGAGGCACCGGAGGACCGCCAGGTCCTGCGCAGCACCGTTCTGCACATCAGCTCCGACACCCTTCGATGGGCGCAGTGGAGCCTGGCGGACGAGCCATTCCACCTGGGAGACCTGCCGATCGCCTGGCAGATCTCCGCCCGCGCGGACACCAACTGCCCGCTCGCGTCGTGGTCGTGCTACTTCACTACCGACGTCCCCGGCGAGGCGGTGGCCGACTTCCTCGTCGCGCTTGATGTCCGCGATCAGCCCGTCGTGCCGTTCGCCGGCCCCGATCTGGTCCTAGACGCCGTCGCCGCCCACGGCTGGCTCCGCGACATTGACCAGCCCAACGCGGCAGCGGCGGACCCGACGTTCACCTCGCACGTCAGCCTCGGCGAGATACCGCCCCTCATCCAGGACGCCGACCCGCGCGCCCTGACGACCGAGGCCGACGAGCCGGGACCGGCCGGTTGGCAGGCATGGGCCGAGCCCGCGCTCGGCGCCCCCTGCCTGTGGGCGGCCTCCTTTGGGGCCAGCGCCCCGCACGACCTCGTGGCAGCTTTCGCTACCTCCCTCAGCTCGACCGCACCGGTCCTGCGCCGAGTGTTGCCCGAGGCCACCCGGGAGCGACTGCTGCGGGCGCCGGCCTAGCGATCGACGGCGCCCCTCAGCGAGGCGGAAGAAGCCCGGTCCCCGAACAGGGGCCGGGCTTCTGGTATTTCCCTCCCAGGCTGGGGCGAGCCATCGAGTCGGAGGACGGCGACCGGGGCGACGAGTACAAGGTGTCGGGCCTGCCCTCACCTGTGATCGCCTCCGGCCCCTAGGCAGGGAAGTGGGGTGAAGTGGGGTCTGCTCGGTGTACTGAAGCTGATCGGGTCATGTCGGTTGATTGCCTGACAGGTAGTGACCGGGTCCGATAGATGTGTGCACATGGACGACTCCACGCCCGGTGAACCCACTCCCGCACATGGCGAGCCCGCGCCCTCCGACGAGAAGTCGAAGAGCTGGTACGCGAAGCACAAGCCGAAGATCCGCGTCATCGGCGGCGTGACTCTGGTCGTAGGTCTGGCCGTGGTCGCTTACCTCGTAAGGCAGGGCTCCGAGAGGCATGAGGTCAAGGACATCGCGGATGACGAACCGGCCCCCGACGATGAAGCTACGGAGCAGCCTCGCCAGTCCTCCCCGGCCCCTGACCGCGACCCCTTCCTTCGAAGGCTTCCTCCCGGTCAGCACGCCAGCGAAGAGGCCAAAGCGAGGTATAGGGAGTTGACGGGGAACGAGCTTCCCGACGGTTACACCGTGGTTCGCCGCTGGATGTACGGAACCGCAGCCTGACCACCACACCGATGGTGTCCGTCAAAGCGCAACAAGCCCAGCACAGCACTGCTGCCCCCGACTGTCCTGGCCGGGGACAGCAGTTGTCGGGGCCGGTCAGCTGGCTACCGTGGCCTTGGTGAGGGCCTTGTCGAGGTGGCGGTCGACGAGGGCCGGGGAGCCGGAGACGATCAGCAGCAGGCTGCCGTCGCGGATCGCGGTCTGCTTGACCACGGTGCTCTGCCCTCCGGCGGAAAACGTCAGAAGCTGGCTCCACTGCTCCTCACCGAGGCCGAGGGGCGCGGGCAGCTTCTGCGAGGCCATGTCCATCGGGGTGCCGCCCGCGACGACCTGATAGGTAGGGCATCCGGTCATGGCAGCGAAGATCCGGCCGATGCCGTCGGACAGCTGTTCGCGCTGTCGCTGTAGAGCTCCTCCGAGAGCTCGGAGGAGCTGCCGCCGTAGGTGAAGGTGGCCTTCGCCCTGTGCGGGAAGGTGAGCGTGCCGCCGGTCGCCGCGTCACCGCCCAGTTCGCTCAGAGCCGGGCAGCCGATGACGGTGACGTCATCGTGCTGGGTGAGGCGCTCCGACTTGCGCAGGTAGCTGCTGCCGAGGTCGCTCTGGTCGAGCAGGCGCGTCTCCAGCGCGGCCGACGTGAGCGGAACAGCCTGCTGGGCTGCGTCGGCCGGCGACCCGGTACGGGCGGTGGCGGCGGTGGCGTGCTTGGTGTCGGTGGAGCAGGCGGACACGGCAAGGAGGGCGGCGGCGATGCCGAGGACGGTGCTGGCGACGCGAACGCGCATGACGGAACTGACCCCTTGGTGCTGGGCGACGGGTGGTCAGTGCGGGCCCGCGGGCCCGGTGGGTCGTAGGAGTGGGGTCAGTGCCCGAGGTGGCGCAGGCATTCCTCGAACGTGGCGTGCGTCGCATCCGTCGGCCCGCGGTTCCGGTTGAACCAAGCCGTGTCGAGGCGGGTTTCCTGCTGCTGGTGGCCGACCCGGCAACGCAGCCAGATCCGGCCGCGGGTGCAGAGGATGAGCCAGTCCCGGTACGCGGCGCACTCGGAGCAGGCGACCATCTCGCCGTTGAGGACGAGCGGCTGCTTCCACGGCATCATGGTGCCGTCGACCTGGTCGTGACTGGGTATCCGCAGCTCCGGCGGAAGGAATTCGTCCACCACCGCGGTCGGCCCGATGTGTTCCTGCTCGGCCGGCGGCACCCCGATCCCGGGCGGGACCTGGTTCTGCAGCCGCGCCGACAGCTCGAAGAATCGGCGCTGTTCCTCGCTGGGCTCCTTGGCCCGGCGGCGTATTCGGTGAAACACCTTGGCGTCCTCCTGTGCCTCGTCCTGCTCGCTTCATGATCGTGCGTTACGCCCCTGGCGGTTTCAACTCACAAAGTCCACAGTCGCCTTCGGGCAGGTCATCAGGCGCTTTCCGCCTCCTGGGGCGCGGATGACGAGTGGGCACGGCGCGTGTCTCCGAGCGGATGAGTGATGTCCCTTCGGCGTGCCCGAATACGCCACGTCGCCTTCGACCGCCCAACTTCGCGTCACCTACGGGCTCGAGTCGCCGCACCTGCGACCCTGCGTTCCTCCTGCGTGTGCGCAACGCCCGTGATCACACCGCGGGCCTGAACGCCGCCGGGGTCCGCTGTGGGTCGCGAGCGGGGCGGTGGCGGTACGCCTGCTCCTGGTCGCGCGCTGAGGCTGCCTCCCGGCCAGGCAGGACTCACCGGGTCTTGCCCGATGTCTCCTCCCCGCTGCGGCGGCAGCCGGGCGCGGAAGTCTGGGAGGCCGTCCTGCGGGTTGCGGACTGGACTCCAGCGGTGCCGCTCTCGGACAGGGGCGAGGCGTCGGCGGGCAGATCGGCCGTCCGCCGCATCCGCCACACCAGCACGTCGCTCACCGACTCCGCGGTGTCGAGTTCATGGCGCCCGACCGCGGTGAACAGAAGGGCGGCAGGATCGTGGCCGGCGGCTTCGGCTTCCGCGATGGTCGCGGCCAGGGCGTACCAGCCGGGCTCGGTGAGGATCTGCTCGGCGAGTTGGGGCAGCGTTTCGCGCAGCAGCGCGGTCTGCCGCTGGAGCACCGGCCGGCTCAGACGTCGGCCTCGCTGGTAGAGCACGCCGAGCGGCTGGGCGGCGGCTTGGTAGGCGGTTCGCAGGTGCTCGGCGGCCTGGGCGGCGGCTTCTGCCTGCTGGGCATGGCCCTTTCTCGCGTGCCAGTGGGCGGCGGCGGTGATGAGGAAGAACAGCATGTCGATCGCCATCGCGGTGGTGGCACCGTCCTCACCGCGGCCGAGGGCGGGCCCTCCGTGGACGAGGTCGCGGGCGGCCTGCCGCAGCGCGCGGTCGTGCCCGCGTACGGCGCGTACGTGTGAGCGGGAGGCCCGCTCGAACGCTGTGGCGGCGTCTCGCAGTTCGCTGCGGGTGTGTGCGGCGGAGGTCTTCGCGAGCGCGTCCAGGACCTCACCGGCGGCGGTGATGTGGGCGGCGACGACCGCGTCGTCGCCATGCTCGACGATGAGCACGGCCTGCCACGCGGCCGATGCCGTCCTGCGGCGGGCGGAGGCCGGGGTGCCGGGCCCCGCACGGACCGTGTCCTCCTGCCGTGGAGTAGTCGGATCGGTCCCGGTGTCGCCGGACCAGCGCTCCCGGATGCGGGGCAGCGACAGGTCAGGGGCCAGGCGCGCGCCGGGGTAGAACACAGGCACGCCGTCCTTGTTCAGGTCGTCGGGCAGAGCGACCTTGTATCCGAGGAGGTCTCCGGAGGGCGCGGCGCGCTTACGGATCAGGAGGCCAGCGGCGGCGAGCCGGTCGAAGAACTCCTCGTCACTCCTCGCACCGGACACCGCGCGCCGTACCGTCTCGCGCAGCTCCTCGCGGGCGGTGCGCTCGCGACCCTGGCGTTCGGCCTTGTGCCGTTCGGCACTGGTGGGCCGCTGTGCGGCGGTGCCGTCGCCGGGGGCCACCTGCCGGAGCCTGAGTTCCTTCTCGATGAGACGGGCTTCGGCCTGCGCCCGTTTGCCGGATCGGTGGTGGTCGGGGCGTCGGCCGTCTTCGCGCACGAGGGTGGCAACGATGTGGATGTGGTCGTCAGCGTGCCGCACGGCGGCCCAGCGGCAGCCCGCGCCGTCGCGCGGGTCGATCCCTGTGGCGGCGACGATGCGACGCGCAATGTCCGCCCACTGGTCGTCGGTCAGGATCGGGTCGTCGGGCGCAGCACGCACCGAGCAGTGCCACACGTGCTTGTCGGGGCGTTGATCCGCGGCAAGGAGATGGAGGGGCTGGTCGAGCAGCTGCCCGAGATCCTTCTTGGTAGCTGTCGCATCGCGTCCGGGGTCAGGCGACATGCCGTCGAAGGAGGCGACGAGATGTGGATCGACGTGTTCCTCGTGGGTTCCCTTGCCGTAGAGGTAGTACAGCAGGCCCAGGGTGTGGCTGCCCTGCTTGTGGATCTGTGGAATCAAGGTGCCTCGTCTGCCTGCCGGTTGGCTACCCTGTCGGCAGCCATCCGCACCGCGTCGGCCGCTCGGCGGACGTCGGCTATCACCTGGGTTATCTGGGGAACGTCACCGCCGGAGTTGAGGATCTTGGCGGCTTGATTGAGGTTGCTGCCGGCCCAGCCGAGCTGCCGCCTCATCGCGAACAGTTCGGTGAGCACGTCGCGTTCGGTGGCGATGGCGACGGCGGTACGGGACTGGTCGCGGGCCATGGCTAGCCCGGCGTAGGCGAGGAACCCCGCCACGCTCATACCGGCGGCGTCTGCTCCGGCCTGGATGAAAGCGAGTTCGGACGGGTTGAGGCGGACGCTGTGCGCGCGACGCTGCTTCTTGTCGCGCGGACGCGCTCGCCCCCTCGCCCGCCCCTTGTGGGCGGTTTCTGGCTGCCATCCGCCCTCGGTCGCAGCCTTCCCGACTGGCGCCCCCTGGTGCCAGTCGGGCCCCGCCACCCCAGGGGCGGGGACAGGTTCGGACACTGCCCCCTCGGGGGAGTGTCCGAACCTCCATCTTGCTCGCCCTGAGATCGAGTTGGTGTCGAGAACAGGTTGCAGTGTCCCGCCGCCATTGTTGGTATTCGTCATCGGGATTCGAGCCTCATGGAGCGGGTGCGGTGCTGGAAGGTGGCGGTCTGCAAGGGCATTGGCCGGTCCCGTGAGATACGGACGGGGTCCGTTGTGGTGCTCCTGGACGAGCCACGGGCCGGTCGGCGTGAGGACGGCGGCGCGCAGAAGTCGCCAACGGAGCAGGACGTCCACCCAGGCGCCTGCCTCAGAGGGTGTGGGCTGAGATGAAGAGCAGGACTCGGAATCACGGCCAACCTCCGTAAGCGGGGCGGTGGCCAGGCGCAGGGCCGGGCCACCTGTTGCGAATAGGGGTGTTGAGCTGGCGGCTTGCCGGTCAACCGCACTCGGGGCAGCGCCCGACGTGGCTGGACAGAGCCCGGGCCATCCGCTGCTTCGTCGAGGCAGCCTGCTTTGCGCTGGCTTTTGCTGCTGGTCTGCCCTCGTGCCGGTGAGAGTGGGCGAGCAGGAAGCCGATCTCCCGCTCGTACTCTCCGCGGACGGTGTCGAACTGGTGGCAGGTTTTCATCACGGCTTCCTCGTCGTGCGGGGCAGGTGCGCGAGCGCCGGGTCTGCGTACAGCTGAGCCTGGAGCTTGCGGAAGCCCTCGTTGCTGATGCTGATGTTGTTGCGCCGAAGGTGAGGTCGTAGGACTCGGCGGGTCATACGACCCGCTTCGAGTGCGGCTTGGCGCGCGACCTCGACCTTCACTTCCCACGGGACCTCGTCGTTCTGGTCCGCCGACTTGGGCCGCGGCGCGTGTGACGTTCCGTGGCCCGTGGTCCGCGCCCCCTGCGGTCCGCCCGACGGGCCGTCCTCGTTGTGGTCTCCCGGACGGTCAGCGGGCTGGTCCGTGTAATCCGGGGCGTCGCGGTTCGCAGGGGCATTTTCGGCGGACCGGTCCGCAGACCGAGGGCGCTCGTGGACCGCACCCGCCGGATCGAGGGACGGTCCACTCGCATGGTCCGCTCGGTCGTGTTTCGCCGGCCTATGAGAGCGCCGGGCCTCTTGACCTGTGGTCTTCCTGGTCTGCCCACCGTTTTCGATGCCCTGCGGGCCAACGCCGGTCTGCTGGTCCGCGCCAGTCGTGTCGAGAGTCGCGGTCTGGTCCGGGGTGGGGTTGGTCCGGTGGCCGGTGGCTGGGGCTTCGTGGTCCGCCGGGACGGTTTCGGTGGTTTGGTCGGCGGTCCGCTGGTGGCTCCGGCCTGTCGCGTCGCTGTAGTCCACGCTCTCTGGACCGGCCTGCGATGTCGGTCCGTGTCCGCGGTCCGAGGTGTCGTCCGGGCGGTCCGCGGGTCGGGTCTGGTCCGGTGAGGGAGCGCGAGCGGCGTGTTCGTGGTCCGCGGTCCGCTTCCCGGACACCTTCTTCTCCTGGTCCGGCGCGTGCCCGGCGCCCGGGTGGTGGCGGGTGATGAGGATGTAGAGGTGGACCGCGCCGGCCAGAGCCAGAGGGGCCAGAG
This sequence comes from Streptomyces sp. NPDC088747, assembly GCF_044751025.1. Taxonomy (NCBI): domain Bacteria; kingdom Bacillati; phylum Actinomycetota; class Actinomycetes; order Kitasatosporales; family Streptomycetaceae; genus Streptomyces; species Streptomyces sp. NPDC088747. The sequence goes on along the minus strand of NZ_JBIVKZ010000001.1, from coordinate 468,180 downwards.
TGGAGAGGATTGCGACGACCGTGTCGCCGAGGCGCAGACCGGAGTGAGTGGTCTGCTGGTTGAGGCGGACCGCGTGCAGGGAGTTGGCCCAGATGCTCGCGGCGGTGGCGGTACCGAAGAGCACCCAAACGTAGAGCCGGGCACGCAGCGGGGCCTCGGAAAGGACCAGCAGTGCGCGTACGCCATAGGCGATGAAGCCGTCGATCACGAGGGGGAAGAGGTAGGTGAGGAAGCCGCGGATGTGGATGGCGACGGCCATCTGCTGCAGGGCGTCGTAGCTGAGGGCGCATCCGGCGAGGCCGAGGACCACGATGGCGAGGCGGTCCCAGAACCCGACGGGCGTGACGGCGGGGTGTGCAGCGGTGGGGGACATGCGGCCTTTCCAGGAGGGTTGGACGCCGTGGCCATCGGGGTCGCGGGACGTGTTGTGGGCTTGGTTGGTGCGGGGGCGCCCGTGCCCGGGGGTGTCTTCGTCCGCTTCTTCAGGGGCCTGGGAACGCCGTAGGTGCGGTCGCGGTCGAACACCTTGTTGGCGGCCTGGCGGAGCAGGTCGCGGGCATGCTTGTGGCTGATCTGCAGGACGGCGGCGAGCCGGTCGGGCCGCCAGCCGCGCACGTAGGCGTGGTCGATGACAACCTGTCGCTCAGGCTCGGTCAGGTGCACGTCACGTCCTTGGAAGAAGGCCGTCACGCGCCGGTAGTCGAGGCGCTGGTGCAGGCCGTCGTGCCAAGGACGGCGCTCGGCCTCGGTGAGTCCGCCCCAGATGCCCTCCTTGAGGACGTTCTCCAGGGCGAAGTCGAGACAGTCGCGGCGTACCGGACACCAGCCGCACAATTCCTTCGCCTCGGCGATGGCCTCGTGGTCCCGGGGGAGCGGGAAGAAGACTGCGTCGGCGTCCTCGACGTCCATGCCGTGGCACGCTCCATGCGCGTGCCAGCTGGTGTCCCCGATGCCGCGCAGGCCAGTGGCCGGCGCGTCGTGGGTGGTGATGTGGCGCAAGGGAGGTCTCCGATGTGCTGCCGCGTCGGCCGACGGATGTGCCGCTCGGCGGGGGCGGCGTCGGGTGCCGGATGCGGCGCGAGGGCATGCGCCGCCGGGGTGGGACGGTGGTGTTGCACCGGAAGGGATCCGCGGACCGGATGCGCCTGTCAGGCCATGGAGGGCTGCTCCGCCTCGTCGTCCCGCGGGGTCCGCCGGGCGGCGGCAAGGTCGAGGCGGCCGGGGTGCGGGGTGCCGCGCGGGGTGGCTGCGCGCACCCCGTCGTCAGGGCCGAGCCGACGGCGGCGACAGGGCTCCCCGGGCTGGGCCTTGCACCAATCGCAGCGCACGCTCAGGGCGTCAGGCTCTCCCAGAATGACGGCCATTTCGCGGGCTGCCCGGGCGGGCCGATAGGGCGCTAGGGCGACACGGGCGGCGGGCGGGATGCAGGAGTCGACCTCCCGCACCATCGCCTCCAGCCCCGGGTCGATCCCCTCGCGACCGCTGGAGATCGCACGGGCCTGTGCGGGCTGCGCGGTGCCCGCGGCGACGGCGCGGCGGGTGCCGACCAGCTCTGCGGTCCAGGCCCGTTGGTCGTCCGGATCGGCTGACGGCGTGGGGTCGCAGTGCCGGGCCAGGCGGTCGCGCCGGTAGCTGTCCCAAGGACGGGACACGTCCGCAGGTAGGATCTGGTACGGGGAGGTGCGAATGTGCTGGCGGGCGACGACACGGGCGTCCCAGCCGTGCGGCGTTGCCATCGGCACGTCACCGAGCAGCTCGTGCCACTGGGCGAGTTGGTCGCGGGCCTCGCCCTGGTCGGTGCGGATGGTGCGGGGGTCGAGCCGGCCGATGTAGGCCAGCAGGGCGGCGATTTCGCGGCGGTCCACGGTCAGCCCTCCGTTCCGGTCGGCTCGTCGAGGGCAGCCAGCAGTGCGGCAGTGTGGGCCTCGACCCGCGTCATGCCGCCCGGCGCGGCCGGCCCCTTGCCGGGCACGGCGTAGAGGTTCGGACGGCTGGGGGCGTGCTCCCGGACAACCCAGGAGCGCCAGTCGGCAGCCCAGGCATCCGCCAGCCTCGGCTTGTGGCCGGCTCGGTGGGCCCGCCACTTCGCGTCGGCAGCCCGCAGACCTTCCTCGCCGAGGCGGTCGAGGTGTCCCTGACGGCGGGTCCAGGCGTGGGTGGCAGGGTCGATCTGCCACTCGGCAGCCGTCAGGACGGCAGCACCACCACTGCTGTACCTCCGGTTCAAATCAGGTTCACTACGGTTCTGTGTGCCGGTTTCCGGTACACCGCTGTGCCGGTTTCCGGTAGGTCGAGGTGCCGCTTTCCGCCTCGACCTACCGGTTTCCGGCACTGCCGGTTTCCGGACCTTCGCGGGGGACTGCGGCACCTCACGAGGGCGGATTCCGCACCGGCGCAGGGACGAGATCCGAAGTCCTGGGGCGGTCCCGGACACCTGCTCGGCGTCCTCCTCGACCTCCGCGGTCGCTGCCATGGCCTTGGCAGCGAGGGGGAGGCGGTAGACCGTGCTGCGCTGCGGGCCGGTGAGGACGTCGAGCTGCTCCAGCTCACCGGCGTCTACCAGGCGGTCGATGGCCTCGCGCACGGTGGAGACGGAGGCGTTCGTGCGGATGGCCAGGCTGGAGAGTGAGGCCCAGGAGACGCACTGCTCGTCGGCCACTCGGTCGGCGATCGACAGCAGGACCAGGCGCGCTGTTCCCCGGCTGGAGCTGTGCTCCCACACCCACTCACGGGCGTCACTGCTCATCGGCCACCCTCGATCAGGAGATGAGAGCGGCGAGCTGCCGGAGCCCCGGTCAGGGTGGGTTCCACCAGGAGGCGGAGAGCCGCGGAGGCGGAGGTAGCTGCCGCGCAGGCCGGGCGGTCGGCCTTTTTGCGCAGGGCAGGAGGCATGCAAGAATCCCCTTTGTAGTACTGCCACGCTGACGTACCCGGTCCAATGGGATCAGCGAGGTGATGGTGGGCATCTCTGCAGTGGCCGCTGGCCGTGAAGGAGATGCCGTTGCGTGTTCGGCGTTCGGGAGTTACCGCTCCCGGACGCCGCCGCTGTATGGAGAGCGGTGCGGGGTGGGTGGCTAGGTGACGTGCTCCTCGGGGTGCTGTGCTGGACGGGGCGCCCAGGGGACGACGAACATACGCACGGACCCGCTTCAAGATCCAGAGTTGGTTCTCAAACGCTGTAGTAGTCGCAGATTGTGATGCGGGTAAAGTTTTCCGTAATCGCCGACTGGAGTCGGCGACGGCACAGCCCCTGCATGATGGTGCGGCCTGGTGAGTATTCGCGAATCACCGCTGGTCTGACTCCTCGGCCACGTGCGCAGCCGACTTCCGAGGGCAGCCCGTCGAAATTCGGAGGCCAAGGCGTGTGCCTTGCGGCGGCAGTGATGTGGGACTGCCGGGCGTCGCAGCGGGGACGGGTGCCTCGTGTCGTTTCTGACGGTCGACGAGTACGGCGAAGCTCCGAGCGACGAGAGTCTGCTCGCCGTCGTGCCCCAGGATCTGCCCGCGCCGACCGGGAACCGCACGACGGCGCAGGCGCCGGTCTGTGCGGTCAGTGCCCCATGGAGATGCCGCCGTCGACCGGTATCACGGCGCCGGTGATGTAGGAGGCTTCCTCGCTGGCGAGGAAAGCGATGGCCGAGGCGATCTCCTCCGCATTGCCGATCCGGCCCAGCGGAACATCATCGATGATCTTCTGGACGCGCTCTTCGGGCAACGCCGCAGCCATGGCGGTGTTGGTCAGACCCGGGGCCACGATGTTCACCGTGATCCCGCGCGAGCCGATCTCCCGAGCGAGCGAGCGGCCGAAACCAATCAGGCCCGCCTTCGAAGCCGCGTAGTTGGTCTGCCCGGCCTCGCCCCTGAGGGCGACAGCCGACGATACCAGAATGATCCGGCCGCCGCGCTTAGCCTTCAGCATGCTGCGGGTGGCCCGCTTGGCCAGCCGGTAGGACGCCGTGAGATTCGTGTCAAGGACGGCGGCAAAGTCCTCTTCGGGCATGCGCAGCAGGAGGTTGTCGCGGGTAATGCCGGCGTTGGCTACCAGGACCTCGACCGGGCCTTGGTCGACCTCGGCCTCCTTGAAGGCGCTCTCGACCTGTTCTGGGTCCGTGACGTCGCAGTACAGGGGCAGCGCACCGTCGTGGACGAGATCGAATGAGGCGCTCTCGGTGCGGTGGGTGAAAGCGACGCGGTCGCCGCGGCCGATGAAGGCACGAACCGTAGCGTGCCCGATGCCACGGTTTCCGCCGGTGATCAAAACAGAGCGAGGCATAAAAATCCCTTACACGAGTCAGCTGGTTTAGTCCGCCGTCGCGGAGGTGGCCTCGCTGCGGCGGTTGCAGTGACAGTAGGGCGTAGCTGTGTGGTTCAAAGGGGCGCAAAGGTTGTGCTTATCCTGGGGATGGAAACTGACACTTTCCATTGCCTGGCGATGGCGCTTTGCGTCCCGAATGCTGGATTAGCTGGACGACGTCAACTCCCTTGCCTGCAAGCCGTGATGCATCCAATCGACGGCAAGGGGTGGAGGTGGCGACCATGCGGGAATGTGACCTGGGTCTCAATGGTCGTTGTTATGTGAACGTTATTGAAGGAGTGGTATGGGGAGCCTGATCACCACGCGCATTCTGAAGCAAGCGCGGGCGCGTCGTAACGCATCGGACATCCCAGGCTTTGAGGCAGCTTTCGGGACGCGCGGGGCCCCAGGAATCACGCAGAGCCAGGCGGCCCAGCTCGCCGGCGTCAGCCGCTACTGGTACGGCAGTTTGGAGGCCGGGCGCCCCGGCAACTACAGCGACGCCTTCCTTCACGCGGTGCGGCGCGTCCTCGCTCTGAGTGACGAAGAGTGGGACATCGTGTACCGCGTCACCCGCGGCCGGGCACCCGAAAAGGCGCCTGTCAGCCACCTCAGCGCTTTGCTCCCCGAGACGTTTCGTGCCTTCGTCGAGGAGAGCCGTACGTGGGCTGTCTACCTCAACGACAAGCGCTGGGACGTGCTGGCCTACAACGCGAAGACCTTGGAGTACTTCCCGTGGATGCAGTATGGCCTCAACGTCATGGAATGGGCCCTTACCTGGCCTGAAGCACGCAGACAGCTCGTCAACTGGGAGGAGGAGTGGGCGATGCCCATGATGGCCCAGTTGCGCGTGCACGCTGACGAGTGGCGCACCGACGAGCGTATGCAGGCAGTGACCGCGACCGTCCGGGCAGACCCAGTCGCCCGCAAGCTCTGGGATTCACCTGATCTGCCCGCGATGACCCACCCGTCGTCGGAACGGCCGCGCCGTCTCTACCTGGCGGGGCAGGGAGGGCAGGAGTTCGCGGTTCGGTTCATGGCGGGGGCTCCTCTGGAACTTCCCTCGTACCGCGTCATGGTTGTCATGCCCGCAGTGCCTGTATCGAGCGACTGAACGCCCCTTCAGTAGTTGAGTTTTCTTGATTGATTCGCTTGCGGGAGCCGGGGTGTAGTAGTCCATGAATACCTTAGGCTGTGCAACTCGCCATGCAGGGATCGAATCTGACGTCTAGCTAACGTTTCGCTGGCGTGGCCCTGATTGAAAGTCACGCCTGCTGCCGGGAAGTGACGGATGGTCAGGATGTTCGGGGGGTATGCCGGTTGGCTTCGCCGCGGGGAGTATCGATCCTTGTCTCGAACTCCCGGCGTTTTCGAATTTTTCAGCGTCGTCGCCGTCCAAGCTGCTTGCCTCAGAAGCCTTATGTGAATGCGGAGCACAGCCACGCGGCTCGAAGTCCGTCTTCTCCGGCATTTCTCGGCGCCCGGCGAGCGGGTTCGCCGCTTCGTTCACGGGTCCTCCGGGCAAGTCGGTGATCTCCGTGTTACGGAGGTAAGACCCGCGCGGTGTCCGTCCGGGCCCCGTTCCCCCGCGTGCGTGAGGGGACAGGCGGTCTCGTTGAGGACGGCGGTGATCCACTCGGGACCATCCCCGCCTGCGTGGGGAGCAGTCCTCGGCCGTGAAGGTGATGCGGCGGCCGTCGGGACCATCCCCGCGTGCGTGGGGAGCAGGCCGAGCTGCCGATCGCGGGCGCCTCGTACTCGGGACCATCCCCGCGTGCGTGGGGAGCAGTCCACCACATCCGGCTGCACACCTCCCGTGCTGGGACCATCCCCGCGTGCGTGAGGAGCAGAGGTCGACGGACTCCCACGCGCTGCCCGCCGCGGGACCATCCCCGCGTGCGTGGGGAGCAGGACCGGATGCCCGACCACAGGCCCTCGACGACGGGGCCATCCCCGCGTGCGTGGGGAGCAGGGCCCCCTGATCGCCACGACGTAATACGAGACGGGGCCATCCCCGCGTGCGTGGGGAGCAGTCCACCACATCCGGCTGCACACCTCCCGTGCTGGGACCATCCCCGCGTGCGTGGGGAGCAGTTGTCCGGCGGCGAGGCCATCATGCGGCCGGAGGGACCATCCCCGCGTGCGTGGGGAGCAGACGGTGCCGCTCGACGACGGCATCATCCACGAGGGACCATCCCAGCGTGCGTGGGGAGCAGGCGCGCGTCTCGTACACGGTGACCCTGCCGAAGGGACCATCCCCGCGTGCGTGGGGAGCAGGCTTCCTGCTCCTCGCCCCACCGCTCGGCGACGGGACCATCCCCGCGTGCGTGGGGAGCAGTGGAGTCGCTTTTCGGCGAAGCGGGCGCTGGTGGGACCATCCCCGCGTGCGTGGGGAGCAGGGGTGGGCCGTCAAGGTCGACGGCTCCGCGGAGGGACCATCCCCGCGTGCGTGGGGAGCAGGCGAGGGGGCCGCCGTTCTCGTCGTGCAGAGCGGGACCATCCCCGCGTGCGTGGGGAGCAGCTGAAAGGAGGGCCGTCGTTGACAGGCTCGAGGGGACCATCCCCGCGTGCGTGGGGAGCAGAGGTCCCCGTCCGGGTCGTAGATCCCCACCCGGGGACCATCCCCGCGTGCGTGGGGAGCAGAACTGGCCCGAAGATTCGACGTAGATGAGGGTGGGACCATCCCCGCGTGCGTGGGGAGCAGTACTGGCGGTGACGTCGGATGAAGGCCTGGACGGGACCATCCCCGCGTGCGTGGGGAGCAGGTCGGTCTGTGGGCGGCGACGCAGCGGCCGGCGGGACCATCCCCGCGTGCGTGGGGAGCAGTCCGAGCGCCGCATCATGGCGCGCGTCCCGAAGGGACCATCCCCGCGTGCGTGGGGAGCAGGGCCCGTAGACCGTCATCCCCTCCATGTAGGCGGGACCATCCCCGCGTGCGTGGGGAGCAGCTCGACCATCTCGGCAACGGCGACCTCGGAGAGGGGACCATCCCCGCGTGCGTGGGGAGCAGACTGCGCGACCTGCGAGTTCGTGGCGGGAGTGCTTGGTTTTCGTAGGGTTTCATCGAAACCGTCAAACCTGACATAACGGAAATCTGGAAGGATCTGATGCTGGTTGGCAATAGAGGCTGCGGCCTGCTTACTACATGCCTCGTGGTTCGGGCTTGAGTTTGCTGAGACAGTGGGTAATTTTCTGCAGAGGCCTGCGCGGTCGTGGGGTTTGCCTGTAGTCATCGGGCCATGACAGTTGATGGGGACGGCTGTTCAGGGGTGGGTGGCCGGCTGGTGGGTGCGGTGCGGACGGTGTGGGCCAAGCATGACCGTGACACTGACGGGTGGCTGCCGTTGTGGCGGCATATGGACGACAGTGCCGCTGTGGCGGGGCTGCTGTGGGACAACTGGTTGCCGGATAGTCTGCGCGCTTTGATCGCCGATTCCGTGTCGGGGAGCGAGGCGGATGCGCGTTGCCTGGTGGTTTGGCTCGCGGGGATTCACGACATCGGGAAGGCGACGCCGGCCTTTGCCTGTCAGGTCGATGGCCTTGCTGACCGGATGCGGGCGGAGGGTCTGGAGATGCGGACGGTGCGGGCGTTCGGGCCGGACCGCAGGATGGCGCCACACGGGTTGGCCGGTCAGTTGCTGCTCGGCGAGTGGCTCGAGTCGCAGGGCTGGACGGGGCGGCAGTGGGGGCAGTTCACGGTTGTAGTGGGCGGCCATCATGGGGTGCCGCCGGACCATGGTCAGATCAAGGCGCTTGATGATCGGTCCTACCTGCTGCGCACGCCGGGGCCGAGTCGTGCCGTGTGGCGGCGGGTGCAGGGTGAGTTGCTAGATGCGTGTGCTGATGCGTTCGGTGTGCGCAGGCGGTTGGAGACGTGGCGGACTGCGAGGCTGTCGCAGCCGGTGCAGGTGCTGCTCACCGCGGTGGTGATCATTGCGGACTGGATCGCCAGTAACCCGGAGCTGTTCCCGTACTTCCCGCAGGAGTCGCCGCGCAGCGGGGAGGAGCGTGTCGCTGCGGCGTGGCGAGGGCTGCGGCTTCCGGCGCCGTGGCGGCCTGTAGTTCCGAGCGGGGGTGTGGAGGAGCTTTTCGCCTCGCGTTTTGCTCTGCCGGTGGGGGCGAAGGCGCGGCCGGTGCAGGAGGCGGCGGTCCGGCTTGCGCGGGAGATGCCTGTGCCGGGGCTGTTGCTGGTGGAGGCTCCGATGGGTGAGGGCAAGACGGAGGCCGCTCTTGCTGTTGCTGAGATCTTCGCGGCGCGCGCGGGTGCGGGAGGGGTGTTCTTCGCGCTGCCGACGATGGCGACCGGCAATGCGATGTTCCCTCGTCTTCTGGACTGGCTGGAGAGGCTGCCTGCCGAGGACGGCGTACGTGTCTCGGTGCTGCTGGCGCACTCCAAGGCCGCGCTGAACGAGGAGTACGCGGATCTGATCCGTGCAAGCCGTCAGCCGATCACGGCTGTTGATGTGGACTCCGTGATCGAGGAATGGCGGCCTTCGCAGGCGACCCGAGCTGCTGCGGCGGAACTTGTGGCGCATGAGTGGCTTCGGGGCCGTAAGAAGGCCATGCTGTCGTCGTTCGTGGCGGGAACCGTGGACCAGTTGCTGTTCGCGGGGCTCAAGTCGCGGCATCTGGTGCTGCGCCATCTCGCGGTGGCCGGCAAGGTCATCGTGATCGACGAGGCACACGCCTACGACACCTATATGAGCGTGTACTTGGACCGGGTGCTGTCGTGGCTGGGTGAGTACCGGGTGCCGGTCGTGGTGTTGTCGGCGACGCTGCCCGCTGCCAGGCGTCGGGAACTTGCCGAGGCCTATGCGGGGGCTGGTGAAGGAGACCCGGCCTTCGAGCGGGTGGGGCGGACGGCGGCGTATCCGTTGCTGACGGCGGTGGCGCCCGGGTGTGATCCGGTGATCGAGGAGCCTGCGGTCTCTGGGCGCGGTGGGGACATCCAGGTAGAGCGGCTCGATGACGATCTGGGTGCTCTGACCGATCGACTGGCTGGGGAACTTGACGGCGGTGGCTGTGTCCTGGTGGTCCGCAATACGGTCAGGCGAGTTCTGGAGGCGGCCCGGGTTTTGCGTGAGCGGTTCGGTGACGAGCACGTGACGGTGGCGCACTCGTGTTTCGTCGATGTCGACCGGGCTGCCAAGGACGCCGATCTCCTGCGGCGTTTCGGCCCGCCGGGGAAGGCTGGTGGGCGGCCCGGGATGCACATCGTGGTGGCCAGTCAGGTCGCCGAGCAGTCCCTCGACGTCGATTTCGATCTGCTGGTCACGGATCTGTGCCCGGTGGACCTTCTGCTGCAGCGAGTGGGGCGCCTTCACCGGCATCAGCACAGCGAGCGTCCGGAGCGTCTGCGTATGGCGCGCTGCCTGGTGACCGGTGTCGACTGGAACCCCGAGGTGCCCACGCCGGTACGGGGATCGGTCGCGGTCTACGGGGCCCACCTGCTGCTCCGGTCTGCCGCGGTCCTGCTGCCCTGTCTGGACGTGCAGGACAGGCCCCTCCGGCTTCCGCAGGACATCAGTCCACTGGTGCAAAGCGCCTACGCAGATGCGGCAGTGGGGCCCGCCGGGTGGGCTGAAGCCATGGCGAAGGCGCACGAGGCCCACGAAAGACATCGCGCGGACCAGGCGAGACGGGCGGACACGTTCCTCCTGGCTCCGGCAGGGCGTCCCGGGCGGCCGTTGATCGGCTGGGTCGCCGCGGGCGCCGGGGATGCGGACGACAGCCGGGCCGGGCGCGCCCAGGTACGTGACAGCAGGGAGACCCTGGAAGTCGTCGTCGTCCAGCGCCGGGGGGACGGCTCCCTGGCCACGCTGCCGTGGCTCGCGGACGGCAAAGGGGGCCTGGAGCTGCCCCTGGACCGAGTGCCGTCGCCGAAGGCGGCGCGGGCCGCGGCCTCTTGTGGCCTGCGGCTGCCGATCCAGTTCTGCGCCGCGGAGGTAATGGACAAGGCGATCGCGGAGCTGGAGGAACTCTACGTTCCTGCATGGCAGGCGAAAGACAGTCACTGGCTCGCCGGCCAGCTGGTTCTCGCACTCGATGCCGATTGTCAGACCCTCCTGGCAGGGTTTCAGCTCCGCTACAGCGAACGTGACGGTCTTGAGGTGACCCGTGCCTGAACCAAGCGATGACACTGATGCGTTGGCGTTCGACCTCACCAGCCGGCCCTGGATTGGGGTCCTGCGGCGCGATGGCCGTCAGGATGAACTGTCCCTGCGTGCCGTGTTCGAGCAGGCGCATGAGTTACGACGAATCGTGGGGGATCTGCCGTCGCAGGAGTTCGCGCTGTTGCGGCTGCTGCTCGCGGTGGCGCACGACGCCCTTGACGGGCCGCAGGATATTGAGCAGTGGGCCGATCTGTGGGCTGACGATGCGTGCTTCGATGCGGTCGGCCCGTATCTGGACCGGCATCGTGACCGGTTCGACCTGCTGCACCCGCAGGCGCCGTTCTACCAGGTGGCCGGTCTTCGCACGGCGAAGGACGAGGTTTCTTCTCTCAACCGGATCGTCGCTGATGTCCCCAACGGTGACCCCTTCTTCAGCTCGCGTCTGCCGGGCGTGAGCCGGCTCGGTTTTGCCGAGGCGGCCCGCTGGGTCGTTCACGCTCACGCCTATGACACCTCGGGTATCAAGTCTGGCGCGGTGGGCGATGACCGTGCCAAGGGCGGCAAGGTGTATCCCCTCGGTGTCGGGTGGGCCGGGGCGCTCGGCGGGGTGTTCGCGGAAGGTGACAGCCTGCGGGAGACCCTGCTGCTGAATCTGGTGGCCGCCGACACTGACGGTCTGAGGTTTGGCCGTGAGGATCGGCCGGCCTGGCGGCGTGAACCGTGCACGGCCGCGGCGGCTGGGGGGCGGCGTCCGGCGGGGCTGCGGGATCTGTACACGTGGCAGTCACGCCGGGTGCGGCTGCATGTCGATGCCGAACAGGTCACCGGAGTCGTTCTCGGCTACGGTGACCCGCTTGCCGCCTACAACATGCACACGCACGAGCCGATGTCCGTGTGGCGGCGCAGCCCGGCGCAGGAGAAGAAGCAGGGCAAGCCGCTGATCTATCTGCCCCGTGAGCATGACCCCGCACGGTCGGCGTGGCGCGGCCTGGCCTCGCTGATCGTCGACCGTGTCCAGAGTGGCCGGGGAGCTGATGCTGCCCCGTTTTTGCGGCCGGGTGTCCTGGAGTGGATCGCCCGTCTGGTCACCGAAGGAGGGCTGCCTCGCGGCTTTCTGATCCGCGCTCGCGTGGTCGGATCTGTCTATGGCACCCAGCAGTCGGTGATCGATGAGATCGTCGATGACCACGTCGCCATGGGCGTCGTGCTGTTGCACCGAAGTGATCGGGAGCATGCTCAGCAGGCCATCGACGCGGTCGCCGAAGCAGAGGCAGCCGTTATCGCTCTGGGTGATCTGGCCACGGATCTGGCCCGGTCGGCCGGCGCGGACGGTGACGGTCCGCGGGCTGCGGCGCGGGAAGCCGGCTTCGCAGCCCTGGATGGCCCTTATCGCGCCTGGCTGACGGCTCTGTCGGGTGCGGACGATCCCTATGCGCGGCGTGCGGTGTGGCAGCGGGATGTGTATCGGCGGCTGATCACGCTCGGCGACAGGCTTCAGGCGTCCGCGGGGGATCCCGCGTGGCAGGGCCGCGTTGTGCCCTCCAGGACCGGGTCGGTGTGGCTCAACTCGGCGCTCGCCGACCGGTGGTTCCGCTCCCGCCTCAGCAAGGCCCTGAGCCACCCCTTCGCCCAGGACAGGCCGCCCGCAGACGCGGGTCCGGACTGCGATCCCGACTCCTCTTCGAGGGTGCCCGCATGACTACCACAACCGGCATTTCCACGGCCCGGGACCGGGCCGCAACGGTCGCCGGCAGCCTCATCACCGGGCTGCAGAACGGCTACCTCGCCGACCGGCCGCACGCCGTGGCTGTCCTGGCCCGGCTGCGGCGTGGCGCCGGCAAGGAATTTGCCCAGGTCCCCGACCTGTGGGGCCTGCTCGACACCGGGGCCCTGCACGATGCGTCCGCAGATGCCGGCCGTCTAGTGGACGAGGCGGAGCTGACACGCGCCGAGGACGCCGTCCATGTGGCGACCACCCTGTGGGCACTGCACCAGCAGTCCAAGTCCACGGGTATGCACCAGAGAGGCCATCGGGACAAGCCCCGGGGGCTCGGGGCCGCCGTGCGCCGTCTGATGCCGCCGGACGACATCGCCGAACCCGTCCTCAAACGCTTCGTCCGCGCAGGCAATGCACCAGACCTGCCGGCGCTCTCCGCACGCTTGCGGGACATCGTCATCCTGCTGCGGGGCGCGGACATCGAACTCGACTACGCCCTGCTGGCCCAAGAGCTGTGCCAATGGCAGGAGCCGGGCGGCCGCGACTCCGTACGCCGGTCATGGGGACGGTCCTTCCACGCCTACCGAGCCCCTGCTTCAGGGGCGGCCCCACGCCAGACTCCCTCTCCCGACGGCACCATCGACACCCTCAAGGACCCTTCGTGAAGCGGATCTTCCTCGACGTGCACGCGCTGCAGACCGTGCCGCCCAGCAACCTCAACCGCGACGACACCGGGGCGCCGAAGTCCGCGGTCTACGGAGGGGTGCCCCGGGCCCGTGTCTCCAGCCAGGCATGGAAGCGCGCCACTCGCACCTACTTCACCGACGAGCACCTTCTGGATCCCAGTGAACTGGGCGTGCGGACCAAGAAGGTCGCCGAAGTCCTCGCTGAGCGCATCACCGGCCTGGACCCCGCCATCGAGGAAGGTCTGGCGCTGTCGCTGGCCGCGGAGGTGATCGAGGCCGCGACAGGCTCCAAGATCGAGGTGCCCAAGCGCAAGGCAGGCTCGGCCAAGGACGGCGAGACGCAGGCGCCGCCACAGTCGAAGTACCTGATGTTCCTCAGCGCCCGGCAGCTCGACGGCCTGGCCCGATTCGCCGTCGACGGCGCGGCCGACATCAAAGCCCATCTGAAGGACAACAAGGCGAAGGCCAAGGCGATCGCCGACACCCGCCATTCCGTCGACATCGCTCTGTTCGGCCGTATGGTCGCCGACTCCGCGGACATCAACGTGGACGCCGCCGTCCAGGTCGCCCACGCCATCAGCGTGCACCGGGTGGACAACGAGTCCGACTACTACACCGCCGTAGATGACAGGAACACGGACGCCGAACCCGGCGCCGGGATGATCGGCACTGTCGACTTCAACTCCGCCACGCTCTACCGCTACGCCACCGTCGCCGTCCACCAACTCCGCGACAACCTCGGCCAGGGCCTGCGCGAGGACGAGCCCATCACTGACCCTGTGCGCCGCGCCGTGGAAGCATTCGTCCACGGCTTCGCCGCCTCCCTGCCCACCGGCAAGATCAACACGTTCGGGCACCACACCCTCCCCGACGCGATCATCGTCAAGCTCCGCACCACCCGCCCCATCAGCTTCGTCGCAGCCTTCGAAGAACCGGTAGCCAGTGAACGGGGAGGCGGGCATGTGCGGCAGGCCGCCGGGCGGCTGGCCGAATACATCCCCGACATCGAACGGGCCTACGGAGACGACACCTCGACCCGCACCTGGGTCCTGCGCGTCGGCCCCAACACCGAAAAACTCACCGGGCTCGGCGAAGAGGCAGCCAACCTGACCGCACTCCTGGCCTCCGTCGGCGCCGCTGTCGAGGGCCACATGGAGAAGCCCGCATGAGGAGCGTGCTCACCCTGCGGCTCGCAGGCCCCCTGCAATCCTGGGGGGCGTCCGCCCGCTTCACCCGCCGCACCACCGAAGCGGCCCCCACCAAAAGCGGCGTCATCGGCGTCCTGGCCGCCGCCCAGGGCATTCAGCGCGGCGACGACACCGCACTGGCCCGCCTCGGCGCGCTGCGCTTCGGTGTCCGCATCGACCAGCCCGGCACCCGCCTGCGGGACTTCCAGACCGCCCATCACGCCGACACCGGCAAGTCGATGCCGCTCTCCGAACGCTTCTACCTCGCCGACGCCGTCTTCGTCGCCGCGGTCGAAGGAGACGGCACCCTGCTGCGCGAACTCCACGACGCGCTGCGTAACCCGGTCTACCCCCCCTACCTCGGCCGGCGGTCGTGCCCGCCTTCCCTCCCTCTGGAACTGGGCCTCCACGAGGGCGGCGAACTCGAGCAGGTCCTCCGCGAGGAGCCCTGGCAGGCCGCCCGCTGGTATCGCAAGGAGCAAAGACGCCAGGCCAGTGTCCCCGTGTCGATCCTGCGCGAAGCCCGCCCCGGCGAACAGCATGCGGACGTCCTGCGCGACCAGCCCCTCAGCTTCGCGGCAGAGCACCGGCACCACGCCCTGCGCGGCGTCGTGCGCACCGCCGTGGACGTTCCCCACTCCCAGGCCGCCACCCCGGCACGGCCTGTGCCTGCGCACGACCCGTTCGCCGCTCTTCAGGAGGAGAGCAACTGATGCATCTCACCCGGTTCCGCGTAAACACCGCACGCCCTGGCGCCCGCCGCCTGCTCTCCTCGCCGCAGATACTCCACGCAGCCGTGATGTCCTCCTTCCCCGGCCTGCTTCCCACAGCCCAAGGGGAAAGCGGCGCCCCACGCGTGCTGTGGCGCCTTGACCACCAAGCGCGGGCCGAAGTCTTCCTGTACATCGTCAGCCCCGCCCAGCCTGACCTCACCCACCTCGTCGAACAGGCCGGATGGCCGGCAGCAGCAGCCGACCCGCAGACACCCGGCTGGCAGACCCGGCCCTACGCCCCGCTCCTGGACCGTCTCACCGAGGGCGGCACCTGGGCCTTCAGGCTCACCGCGAATCCCGTCCACCACATCCGCCGAAAAGAAGGCGAGCCCACGAAACGGACCGCCCACCTCACCCCCGTCCACCAGAAGAAATGGCTCCTCGAACGCCAGGAACGAGCCGGATTCCGCATCATCGAAAAACCTGACACCAGCCGGCTCCTGCCCGGCGGCATCACCCACCAGGGGCACGAACACCACGGCGACCGCTACGAACTGACCGTCCGCGACCAGCACCCCCTGTCCTTCACCAAATCCGGCGGCCCCACCCAGTCCCCTCGCGGCCCCGTGAGCCTGGTGACCGTCACCTTCGACGGGCGCCTCCAGGTCACCGACCCCCAGGCACTGCGCCGCACCCTCACCCAGGGACTCGGCAAAGCCAAGGCCTACGGCTGCGGGCTGATGACGCTCGCCCCGCCCGCCCCCGACACCAAAGGGTGAGCAGGTGACGACAGCCGGCAAGCGCCCCGCGCTCACGCCACGGCACCTCACACGAACCAGCGACCGCGTCTCCTTCATCTACCTGGAACGCTGCACCATCCACCGCGACGCCAACGCGATCACGGCTGAGGACGCCGAAGGCACCACCCACATCCCCTCCGCCACTATCGGAACCCTCCTCCTGGGGCCCGGCACCCGCATCACCCACCAGGCCATGAGCGTCCTGGGCGAGACCGGCGCGGCCGTGGCCTGGGTCGGCGAACACAGCGTGCGCTACTACGCATCCGGACGGGCCCTGACCCGTTCCGCAGCCCTCGCAGAAGCCCAGGCCGAACAGTGGGCCAACGTCCGCAACCGCCTCGCCGTCGCCCGCGCCATGTACCAGCTGCGCTTCCCCGGCGAAGACCCTGCCGGCCTCACCCGCCACCAACTCCTCGGGCGAGAGGGACGACGAGTCAAAGACTGCTACCGCATCGAGGCGGCACGCACCGGTTTCCCCTGGCGCGGCCGCGAGTTCACCCCAGGTGACTTCTCCAGCGGCGACGCCGCAAACCAGGCCATCACCGCCGCTGCCCAGTGCATGTACGGCATCGCTCACGCTGTCGTCACTTCACTCGGATGCAGTCCCGCGCTCGGCTTCATCCACTCAGGACATGAACTGTCCTTCGTCCTGGACATCGCCGACCTCTACAAGACCGAGATCGGAATCCCGCTGGCCTTCGACGTCGCAGTGGAAGGAGACGAAGACGTCGGTCCACGCACCCGACGTGCCCTGCGCGATCGCATCAACGAGCTCTCCCTGCTGGACCGCTGCGTCGCCGACATCCAACAGCTCCTCAAACCGAACGCAGGCAGCCCTGGCGAGGCCAGCAGCACGGCCGACGCCGTCACCTTGCAGAGCGACGGCGGGCGCACGGTGCCTTCCGGCCGCAACTACGACGAAGGTTCGGTGAGCTGGTGACCGTCATCGTCCTCACCAACTGCCCAGCCGGACTCCGAGGATTCCTGACCCGATGGCTTCTGGAGATCTCCGCAGGTGTCTTCATCGGTAACCCCTCGGCGAAAGTACGCGACGTCCTCTGGGACGAGGTACAGCAGTACGCACACCAAGGACGAGCCCTGCTCGCCCACACCACGAACAACGAACAGGGCTACACATTCCGCACCCACGACCACAGTTGGCACCCCGTCGACCACGAAGGCCTCACCTTGATCCGCCGCCCAAGCAGCGGAACGCCCCCCGCAACTAGTGCCCCCGGAAGCGGCTGGAGCAAGGCCTCCAAACGCCGCCGATTCGGCAGGAGCTAATCCCGAGGAATGCTAGATATGGCCGCTTTGGGCGATTCAGTGAAACTGCTCAAAAATGGGCGGTGCTCACGCTAAACGTGCAGGTCACTCAGTCTGCTCCCCGCACGCGCGGGGATGGTCCCCTCGTCATCGGTGGCTCGGACGTTGTCGTGCTCTGCTCCCCGCACGCGCGGGGATGGTCCCGTTCGAGAACCTCCACGACATCGACGACCACCCTGCTCCCCGCACGCGCGGGGATGGTCCCGACAAGATGTTCACGTCCTGGTACGGGTTCAACTGCTCCCCGCACGCGCGGGGATGGTCCCACGCATGTCCGAACACGGACACCACAGACCGCCTGCTCCCCGCACGCGCGGGGATGGTCCCCCGGCGCTGGGGATCCGGATCCGGGTGCAGGCCTGCTCCCCGCACGCGCGGGGATGGTCCCGGGGCGATCGCGGCGCGCTGGTCGGGGCGCAACTGCTCCCCGCACGCGCGGGGATGGTCCCGACGGCAGGGTGCGCCACCCCGTCTTCGGTAACTGCTCCCCGCACGCGCGGGGATGGTCCCGGGGAGATGGCGCGGGCGTAGGCGCGCATGAACTGCTCCCCGCACGCGCGGGGATGGTCCCGAAGTTCTGCGAGCGGATGTCGCTTCTCACCACTGCTCCCCGCACGCGCGGGGATGGTCCCGGGTCCAGTCGCTCGCCGCACACGGACTGATCCTGCTCCCCGCACGCGCGGGGATGGTCCCCAGGCCAACGAGGTCTACGGGGGCGATGAGGCCTGCTCCCCGCACGCGCGGGGATGGTCCCGTCACCCTTCGGGTAACGAAGTTACCCTCTGTCTGCTCCCCGCACGCGCGGGGATGGTCCCCCGCCAGGACACCCGCGAACAACGTGGAACAACTGCTCCCCGCACGCGCGGGGATGGTCCTGAGCCACAACGACACCACCGGACCCGGCGGAACTGCTCCCCGCACGCGCGGGGATGGTCCCGGCAAGGCGGCTGGCGATGCTTGACCACGACCCTGCTCCCCGCACGCGCGGGGATGGTCCCGAAATCCTCGCCGTCCTCCTGGCCGCCGGATACTGCTCCCCGCACGCGCGGGGATGGTCCCTCCGGGTGCGGGCCCGAGATCCCCGACAGCGACTGCTCCCCGCACGCGCGGGGATGGTCCCGATCCCGAGGCTGTGGGCGGGGCGGTCGCCCGCTGCTCCCCGCACGCGCGGGGATGGTCCCGTCTCCCAGGCCACCGTCCGCCGCGTGTCGACCTGCTCCCCGCACGCGCGGGGATGGTCCCGCTGGTGGCCAACTCCCCGGTGGGGAACCAGACTGCTCCCCGCACGCGCGGGGATGGTCCCTACGTGACGTTCGGCGGCGTGACCGTCGGCCTCTGCTCCCCGCACGCGCGGGGATGGTCCCACGGCCATCTTGGCCTGCCAGAGCTGTCGGAAGACTGCCGTAGTCCACCAGCACTGGGGGCCGGATCTGCCCAAGGGCGACGACCACGATGCCTTTGCCACGGCCCTCAGGGAGAAGGCATCCAAGCCTCGGCTCCTCCTCCTGGTGCATCCTCGGCGGTCAGCACAGACTCTTGATCCAACCGCCCCACAGGAAGTCCGCGACCTTTAGCGAAGGCACCAGATGCCAGGAAGCCGGCGCGCTGCGGGCCGCAGCGGCGATGTACCGAGCGGCTGTCGAAGAGCTCTGTAAAGATCGCGGTGCCACCGGTCGGAATCTCAAGGACAAGATTGCCGACCTGTCCAGCAGAGGTGTACCCGCTGACGTCGTCCGTGACCTCGATGAGGCCCGGACCCTAGGCAACTGGAGTCTTCACGACGGGTTGGCCTTCTCCTACGAGGAGGTAGACGATGTGGCTTCGCTGATTCAGGAAGCCGTATTCGTCGTCTACGTCCAACCCGAACAGCGTGCCGCCTTCCGTGCAACGCGTCAGCAACGTCGCGATCAGGCACGCACTGGAGCATAAAGCTGACAGCCACGAGACCTCGGATTCCGGGAAGCGCGGGGTCTCGTGGTGCGGTGCGGGGGAGCGGCGGGCGGCTGTTTCAGTAGTGGTGCCGCACCAGCGGCTCGGCATACTGCGGCAACGACCTTCCCGGCAGGTGGCACGATCAGTGGCATGGACGCCTCCCGGAACCCCGAGTACCTCCGCAAGACCGCTGAAGCCGTGACTGAGTTCAAAGCGGCCTTCAAGGCATTCATGGAGCTCCATACAGAGACGAAGGACGCAGGTTTCGGGCGGGGGCTCCTGCCTGCCGCAGTCGCCCGGGAGGGTGTGTTGCCCGAAGTGCTCCAGGCTGCTGCAGACCGGGTGGCGCGCGCAGCTGGCCGTGCGTCGGCGGCCCCCGGCCTGACCCGGATGTACGTAGGTGTCGTCGGCTTCCCCGAGCCCGTGGATCCGATCGCGGCCTGGAAGACTGTCATCACCCCGAAGCCGTTGCTCGAACCGAGCGACGTGCTGGACTCCGCAGAGCAGATCTTGGGCCGCCTAGAGGCGCTGACGGACAAGGCGGAGGCTGAACTCCCTCCGACCACCGGAGTGGAGGCGATGCACCCGACGATCTGGGGAGCCGCCCGAAAGCTCTGGCTCGACGGCCACTTCCGCCTCGCCATCCAAAGCGCCGCCGAAACCCTCACCTCTCAGCTAAAGACCCGCACAGGGCTGGCCAACATGGACGCCACCAACCTCTACGAGAAGGTCTTCAACGCCAAGAGTCCGATGCTGACCTGGCCTGGAGACCCGAACGACCGCACAGTCAGCTCCATGCAGAACGGTCTGTCCAAGTACGCGCCAGGACTCAACATGACCGTCCGTAACACTGCCACCCACGTGGCCTCCGACGAAATGACAGCCCAGCAGGCACTGGAACGCCTTGCAGCCCTAAGCCTCCTCGCGCACTGGATCGACGAGTGCGAAGGACCGTGACACCGATCGGGGCCAGCGAGTATCTGACTGCAGCGCCCGCTGGCCCTCCATCCGTTTCTACGCCCACTGCATGCCCAATGCGGCGAGGGCGGCGAGCTGTTCCGCGGTGAGCTTGTCGCGCCTCGACTTGGTGTTCGAGAGCCACACCCCCAGCTTCACCGACACCGGCTCCGCCTCGCCGTCGACCGTGATCTCCACGACCGTGCTGCGCGGGACGGGCCGCTGCCCTTCCTGCTCCACCCACTGCGCCAGGGCGGCCAGCTCCCGCTGGAACGCCGCCTCCGCCTTGCTCCCGGCCTTCTTCGGGCCCTTGGCCGCGTCGGCCGGCGCCGCAGGGAGCTCCGCCGGGGTGGTGGCCGTCAGGGGGAGGGTGGCGCCGCGGATGCCCAGTGCGGTCAGCCGCTCGCGCTGCTCGGGCAGGAGCTGCGCCCAGGTGCCCGGTTCCTGCTGCCGCCACCTCCAGGTGCCGATGTCGTCGCCGTCGTAGACGACGCCCGGCGCGATGTAGGGCAGGACGCCGTCGGCGTCGACCAGGTCGGCGAGCACCCGGTAGTGGCGCTGCCAGTTCAGCGGCCACGGGCAGTCCCAGTCCGGGTCGATCTCCGTCAGCTGCGCCGCGCGCACGGCGGCCCGCTGCGGGTCCTTGCCCAGGCCGCCCTTCCGGCGCAGGTTGGCCATGTGCTGACCGACCGGGACCATCGCCTCGCCTTCGCCCCACACCGCGTCCTGACGCGGCGCGAGGTGCCCGGTCGCCCGCCGGTAGGACCGCAGGGCGGCGAGCTTGCTCTCCCACGCCTCCTCGCCGGGCTCCCAGACCATCCCGGCCTCGGGTGCGTCCAGCAGCGTCTTGCGCCGTTCCTCCAGCTCCCCGGCCCGCAGCGCCTTTCTCTGCTGATGCACCCAGCGGCCAAGCGGAAACGACTTCGTGACCCCCACTTCGACCTCGACGTCGTAGGGCACGGCGTGCACGCCGGTGATCTCGTTCTCCGCCCGCCAGCGGATCAGGGCCTGGAGTCCTTCCAGCCACACCAGGGACTCCGGCCGGTAGACCCGGGTGCGCAGGAACGCCGCGATCGTCGCGGCGTCGCGTGGGCTGGAGAAGTGGAGCAGGGCGGTTTCGGCGGCGGCCTGGGTGTCGTCGTCCTCCTGGTCCTCGCCGTCGCCCTCGCCGCCGGCCCCGACGATCTGCCCGTCCTCGTCACGCCGGACGTGGACCTTGCGCTTGCCGCTCGTGAGCGCGCGGGAAGCGAGCTGCTCAACAAGTCGATCATCATGAGAGCGCAGGCCCTGGAGGACCGCTACAAGAGGGCGGAAACTGGCGCTGGCGACCATGTCGGTCGGGTCCTCGTTCGGCTCCAGGAACACCGGCACGATGATCCTGGCGACCTTGGTGGAGCCGTCCTTGTTGAGGCGGAGCGCCCGGCCGATGTTCTGCACGATCTCCACCTGCGAGCCGCGGGTGTCCGCGAAGCAGATCGAGTCGACTCCCCGCTCGCCGGTGATGTCCACGCCCTCACCGAGCACGCGAACGCTGGCGAGGAACGCCCGGTGCACCCGGCGCCCGGCCGCGTCGATGCCGTTGGCGAACTGCCGCAGGACCTCGCGCCGCTCGGACACGAGGTGGTCGCCGCACAGCCACGCCGACCACACCCGGTCCGGCGGGACGTGGCGGCCGGCCTCCAGCTCGTAGAACTCCGCGTCGATGGATGACGCGGGGAGCTTGTCGGCGGCGACCAGATCGGCGTCGGAGGCGTCGTTCAGGTACAGCGCGGCAGCCGTCTCGGGCAGCTTGTCCGCGAACGCGCGGGCCTCTTCGACCTTCTGGTGGAACGTCATGACCGTACGCAGGTTGTACGCGGCGGCGTGCTCCAGGAGCGCGGTCTGCAGCAGGGCCAGGCGCCGGCCCCGCTGCGCCTCCTCCGACTCCCCGAGGACGGGGGAGGGGTCACGGATCTCCAGGACGTCGATCTCGAATCCGGCGAGGATTTCGCGCTCGATGGCCTCGCTCAGACCGAGCTCTGCAAGCCACGCGCCGTAGGTTCCCTCCGGGTCGTCCGACATGGTCGCGATGTCGTCCGACATGGTCGCGATCTCCGCCTCCTGGCCGTCCGCGCCCTTCTGCGGGCGGGCCGCGGCGAGGATGCGCGGAGTCGCGGTCAGGTAGAGCCGGAAGTCCGCCGGGATCCGCTGACAGTCGTGGATCGCTGCCCACGGACGACTAAGATCACCGGCGGTCCCATGTGCCTCATCCACGATGGCGAGGTCGAACCGGGCCATCTGCTGGCCGTAGAGGCGCTCTCCGCCCGCCAGAGCGGCCTCCAGCGGCCCACGAACCTTCCGCTGGCCCACGGGGGCGTCGATGTCCTTGCGGTCCACGAGAGAGGCGTACGTGGCGAACACGATGACCGGCCCGTGCCCGGCCCACAGGGCGAGCTGGATCGGGTTGGTGGTGGTGCGTGTGAGTGGGCGTGTTGGTGGCAGGGGTTGTGCGTCAGCGGTGTTCGGTTGTTGATTGCCTGGTCATGTGCTGCGGGCGTGTGCTGGCCTGCTGTCATGAGGTGACCAGATGGCTGCCGTTGAGTAGCTGGGGCGGGGCGGGTTCGCTGTCGTGGGGGTGGCTGTTTATATCGGGGGTTTTCATGGGCCGGTGTTGTCGGCATACCGGGACGGAGATCTTTCCAGGCGCTCGGGGGTGAAGCCGAGGGCGGCAGAAGGCGCACAAGCCTGTACTGCTTCAGGTAGTAGTGCGGACGCGGGGAGCGGCTGCGCCGCGCGGGGGTACGGAGGGGCGTCATCGGATGAGGCCGGGGCGGCGGGTGTGCCGGGCCAGCGGGAGACCGCGGGGAAACTGACGCGGCAGCAGGCGGCGGCGGTGCGCTCGGTGGAGGCGCTGCTGCTGCCGCCGCTGCTGATCGAGCGGTTACCGTACGGGCACATCCCGACCCGCAACCGCCGGGTCGTCCTGGAGGCCCTGGAGGCCCGCAGCATCGACCAGCTCCGGGAGCGCATCGCCCGCCGGTGGGAGCGCGACGAGTACGAGCCGGTCATCCACGACAGCGCGCTGCGCTCCGCTGTCGGCGCGGCCGTGGCGCTGATCGGCCCGACCCCGGGATGCCCGGACCTTGGGTGCGAGGACGGCGTCATGCTCGACACCGGCCAGGAGTGCCGGGCGTGTGTCGAGCGCAAGGCGCGCCGCCGCGCCGACCGCCTCGCGGGGAGCCCGCGGCCGGCCGGAGGCGCACCGCGCCCAAGGCGGTGTGCGCGGAGTGCGCGGAGTGCGAGAAGCCGTTCCCCGGCACCGTCCCGCCCGGTGGCGTGTGCAAGAGCTGCCAGGAGGCGCCCGCGGCCGCCCTCGCCGCACAGTGGGAGCGCGAGGACCGCGAGCGCCAGGAGGCCGAGGCACTGGAGCAGGAGGCGCAGCGGCGCCGCGCCCGCCGCGCCGCCGAAGCCGCCGCCGCTGCGGCCCCGCTCATCGAGGACGTCGGCCCGGACGCGGCGGCGGAGGATGCCCGGCTGCGCGCCGAGCTGCTGGCGGCGAATCCGTGGATGGCCGACTACGCCCCCGACCCCGTCCCCGCAAGCCGGAGGCCCGCACCGTTCTGACCCGGTGACGAGGGCGGCCCGCGAACTGCCCCCCCGTCACGCCGCTCAGCGCCCCGCAGGAGGGCCGTACGCCCCTCCTGCGGGAAGAGGGCGCGCGGCCCGCCCGGAGGCCCTCAGCGGCCCCCACAGACGATCAAGGAAGGTGGTGTTCCGATGGGACTCACCGGCGACGGCCTCGAACGGGCCGTGCAGCAGGCGTTCACCCGCCCGATCCCCAAGACCGCCTCCGCGCAAATGCGCTACCTCGTACGGCAGTTGAAAGGCACCCGCGCCGCCGCGCAAGCCCTCGGCATCCTGTGAAATCCATGTCGGGAGCCGCACTCGCGGTTAAGCCGAGTTTGCTAGCGGGCATGCCGGGTCGACTTTGCGTTTCTGTATTTGGTGAACTTCGAGTCTGGGCGGCTCTACTATGCTTTCCCCTTTGTAGAGTAGCCGCAGCTCCCGGAGATTGTGACGCTCTTCTCGGTGAGGCATACCTGAATTTCGACGTCGGAACCTTCGGGCAGGTTGTAATTGTATACGCAATAATTACCCGCGCTTGCATTGCAAACCTTGGTGCGGATGGAATCGTAGTCCCAAATCCTCAATTCCACACCGTGGCCGTCCGCTATATTGTCATAGACATAATACTCATCGCCGTACGACGCGAACGACGCCTGTCCGGCGCCAGCGCCGTAGGTGTTTATGCCACCGTTGCTGGCGAATGCGTCGGTTCCGGCGTATGCTGAACTCGAGTTGAAGAGTGTGATTGCTGTTGCGAATGTGATGGATGCTGCGAGGCTTGCGCGTCTGAATTTCATGGAGTGGACTCTTTTCTCGGGTGATGGTCGCAGTTGCTCACGGCTGCGACCTTTCGGGATCATGGTTCGTTAGTGCACCCCTGTCAAGGCGGATCCCGGGCGGGGGATCTCGCGAAGGTGCGGTAGGTAGATACATGTGCTGTAAGTCCGTAAGGTTCTGTGCTGCCATCGGCCCATCGCCCACTCCCTCTTCCCGGCGCTGCATCGCGCCGCCTACGCCGCACTGGGGCTCAGGAACTGAGACGTACGACCGGTTCGAGGTGGACGAGGCCGCTCTGCCGGGATTTCTCGCGGAATTTGGCCCGGAGTGGGCAGGGTTGTCGTTGAGCTTGTCTTTTAACCAATTCGGCGTGGTTTTGTGCCGACCTTGTGGTGGGTGGGGCGGCTGAACGCCTCGCCGGTGGCGAGGACTCTGCCCACGTCGTGGCGGGTTGGCTGGGCGGCGGTTCTTCGAGCCCGGCGGTCTGCCGGGGCCGGGACTGGACGGTTTCGGTGCACCGGCGGGTGAACCAGCCTTCGTGCACAGGTTCCTGAACGTGCGAAACCCCGGGCCCTGACATCGGGCCCGGGGTCCGGTCAGACCTGGACGACGCTCGTGCGCTGATCGCGGGCAGGTGTTCCGCAGCTTCAGGACTGCCGTAGATGGCGAAGACAGCATCCACGTTCTGAGTGGTGAGTTCTAGGAGGGCAAGACGCTGACCGGAACGCTGGACCAGGTACATGGGCAGGGACTCTGCCCATCTGGCACCCACCTTCCACTAGCTCGTCTTGGGCAGGCATGATCGGCGGCATGAGGATTTTGGTGTTGGGCGGAACCTGGTTCTTGGGCAAGTCCATCGCAGAGCACGCGTTGGCGAGAGGCTGGAATGTCACTACGTTCAACAGGGGTCGTTCCAGTCAGGACGTGGCTGGAGTACAGCCGATCCATGGAGACCGAACAGTCCAGGCGGATCTTTTGGAGCTTGCCCGACGCGGTCCCTGGGATGCCGTGATCGACACCTCCAGTTCTGACCTGGCACCGCGCGATGTACTCCTGGCGACTGCTGCCCTTCGCGACCAGGTCCGGCGGTGGGTGCACATCTCCACGGTGTCAGTGTACGAGGGCTGGCCCAATCGGCCTGTGACCGACGACTCTCCGTTGTTGGAGTGCCCACCCGACGCAGACGAGACGTACGGGTACACCGGTGAGGACGGAACTCCTACCAAATACGGATTCCAGAAGGCGGGCGGCGAGCACGCGGTCACTGAGATGTTCGGGGACTCGGCTGTCTTCCTGCGGCCGGGAGTGATTCTAGGACCCGGCGAGTACGTGGGGCGTCTCCCATGGTGGTTGGAACGGGCGAAGCGCGGGGGCCGCATCCTCGCCCCCGCTCCGGCCAGTCAGCGTATCCAGCCCGTCGACGTCCGCGACGTCGCTCAGTTCGCTCTGGGCCAGGCGGTGAGCACGACGAGCGGGGGATACAACGTCACTCACCCCGACGGGGCTAGCTTCGGGGAGTTTCTCAGCGGATGCCTGGCCGCCACTGACAGCGCGGGAATCCCGGTCTGGGTGGAGCCAGCTGTCCTCAAGAGGCACGGTGTAGCGCAGTGGACCGAAATCCCGCTCTGGCGTACCCACGCCGGAGTGTGGGCAGTCGACTCCAGCCGTGCTGTGGCCGCAGGCTTGAACTGCCGGCCAATCATCGAGACCGTCCGCGACACGTGGCGATGGTGGGCGGCAGACGGGCGCCCCGTGGACCACCCGAGATGGGCGGAACACGGGATTGCTGAGGAGAAGGAGGCACAGGTCCTCGCCTCCCTGTGATCAGGCCTCGATCGAGATAAGGGCCACGGGCGGCCCCAGCCGGTACGGCGGGGACACTCGGGTGAACTCCTCGATCCGCTCTCGCAGTTCCTTCGGCAGTTGCGCACCGTGGTAATGCGGCCGGGCCAGGTGCCTGGCGATGCGGGCAGTCCGCACGACGATGCCGGTATTGCGCTGGTCGGCTGGCACCTCCCAGATCGGTGTGAGGGCATGGGCTGCACCGTCGACGTTGTTGGTCAGCAGACGGGCGTACGCCAGATCGGCTGCTGCCCCCGCTCGGACATGACTGGACTGTTCGTCATGTGCCTTGCGGCCCAGGAGCAAGAGCGCGCGGCTGGACTCCGTCTCGGCCCGCTCGGTGTCGCCCATGAGGAGCGCGGTCGTGCTGTTGGACATGGCCAACCGCTCAGCAGAGAACCCGAACTCGCCGCCTACGGCATCGTGCAACTCGTCGCGAAGGTCCCGGCCGCCCTCCTCGGAGAGCCGGATGGCGCGCTGGGCCGATGCCACGTCGCCGAGGTGGGCGTACGCGCGGGCCGTGATCGCGTGGAGGCGACGCTGTGCGATGTCACCAAGTCCCCCGTACGCCAAGGCACGCTGGGCCTTCGCCAGAGCCTCGTCCGGCTCCCCCGAGTGGTAGGCGATGTACGCCAGGGTCCCGTCGGCGTAGGCCTGTAGCGGTGTGAAGCGCGTGCTCTCGCCGTACACGGCGGCAGCGCGGGCTAGGGTTCGAGCACTGGGAAAGTAGCCCAGGTCGAACGCGGCGACTGCGAGGAGCGCCGCTGTCTGTCCGTTGAGGACCATGAGGCTCTGTTGCTGGACCGGCATCTGCGTCCGGTCGCGCTGCCGCTCGACCTCCAAGCGGAGTCTGTCGGCCTCCTCGTACGCTTTCGCTGCTGGCATGCCGTGGTACCGCCGGGCAAGTCTCACCACCTGGTCGCGCAGATCGTCGATGGTGTTGTCAGAGATGGACGCCGCGGCGGTCGCATCGGCGCCGTCGTGGGCTTCACGTGCGGTCATCTGAACTCGCTCTTCAAGGTCGAACGCGGGTGCCTGGGGATCGTCCACAGGCGGCGCCCGGAACAATTGCTCCGCTGTGATTCCTGGCCACATCGCTTCAAGAATCTGGCAGGTTTCCGGTCCGGGGAGCCCGGCGAGCTTTCCGCCGGTCCATCGCCGGAACTGTGTCTCGCCGCATGTCGGGTTGTTGGGGCTGTGTCCGAAGAGGCGGACCCCGGTTTGATTGAACCGTTCGTCGAACCGGCGGTAAGTGAGGCTGTCTTGATCGCACAGCTTCGCAAGAAGTGTCCTCGGTTCGCTTCTCATTCCGCCCCCAAGTTGGCGACGCCGCGCGGGGCGGCACGGATCGATCCCTTCATTCGAAGGGGAACCGTCTTCCCGCTTCGCAGCAACACATCCTGAACAGAAGCCACTTCAAAGCTACCCCGAGGCCATGAGCGGCACCCGTAAGTGCTGCAGAGGCCATGGGGCAGGTCGTGGCAAGGCCACGTACTCAGGGTGAACGCTGATCGACAACCCCCGCTGAGAGTGCACACCCGAGCACAATCCTGAACTTGGGAGCCCCCTGTGAAACCGCCGAATCAGCCCACCTCCGCATGCAGAAGCGAGGGGGTCATGTCCGTGATCGAGGCATCGGCCGACGAGAGGCCGTCGCAAGCCGCGGTGACGCTGCTCCCTCTGGAGACGAAGGAGAAGCCAGCGTTTGAGTGGAGTACGACGTTGCTGGCCAATAGAGGGGCGGGCCCCAATGCGCGGCTTCGGGCTCGTCCCTGGCTCACGATCGGGCGCTGGCCTGGCGACGTGGACCTCGCCGTCCGCGTCGCCGACAAGCTGGTGGACAACGCCGTACGGCACGGCAGGCCTTTTGCTGACGGGTGTATCTCACTGCACCTGATCGTGGCCGCGGACACTCACGAGCTGCTCATCGAGGTGGACGATGCCTCTCCGGAGTTCCCGGGATTCGGAGATGTGGCGATCCAGAACAGCGAAGTCCGCGAAACGACGACCGGCCTGGGGTGGGTGGCTCACCACGGGGGGCGCTTGTCTTGGGACGTGAAAAGGAGCGTCGACGACGTGATCGTGGGCAAAACCGTGCAGGCCATTCTCCCGGTCACCTGACGTGCCCGCCTGCTGTTTCCTATTCGGCTCGGACTCTTGAGGAACCTTCATGTCTGACCGTGTGCCACTTGCTCGGCCGGTCACCCATCGCCGCGGACGGGGCCGGCGTATCCGGACAGACCGCTATCTCCTGGATGAGGTCACCGGCGTTCTCGTCGCCCCGCTGTTGTGCATCGCCGTGTTGAGCGGCATAACGGTGCTCGCTGCGTGGGTGTACGAGTTGAGCACGTCCCTGCTCGCGATCTGTCTCGGCGGCAGTGTGTTCGTCACGGCGCTGGTCGGCGCCCTCCGGGTGCAGGCCGCGGCGGCTTCGCTTCAGCGGCATCGTGACGCTGAGCTTCGCCAGATCGTGGAGGCCTCGAGCGCCGCCGAGAAGACCCTTGTATGGACGGCGGGCGAGCTGTGCCGGGGTGTGCGGCCGATGCTTCCGCCCGATCCGCCGCGGGCAGGAAGCGACCTGCTGGAGAAGGTCTTTGAGGTGATCGGCGACGTGCGGGTGCAGGGCGTCGCCAGCCTGCTGCGGGTGCACGACGAGTCGCAGGCTGCGGTAGTCGTGGCGATGCATCAGACGCTGACACGCCGTCAGCACAGCCTGATCGACGAGATGCTGGGACACCTGACCAGTCTCCAGCGCGCGACCGAGGACCCGGAACTGCTGGACCAGAGCTTCAAGATCGATCACCTTGCCACGCGGCTGCGCCGCATGGTGGAGAGCGTTTCCGTTGTTCTGGGCGGCACGTCCCTGCGCGAGACCCGGACACCCGTTCCGGTGGCCACCGTGCTGCGCGGAGCGAAGTCGGAAGTGGTGAAGTACACCCGCGTTCAGACTGCTGCCGGCGAGGTCGGTTCGGCGTTCGCACTGCCCGCCCATGTGCATCCCGACGTGGCGCACCTGCTCGCGGAGTTGATCGACAACGGCGTGGAGAACTCGGACCCGGCATCGAAGGTGGTCGTCCGTGCTCAGAAGGTGGCGCGGGGGCTGCTGATCGAGGTGGAGGACCGGGCCGTGCTCCAGATGGACCCTGACAAGCGGGACGTGCTGAATCATCTCCTGGAGAACCCCGGTCAGGCCGATGTCTCCGGTCAGGTCCGGGCCGGATGTCTCGGCCTGATCACTACGGCGAAGATCGCCGCGCGGCACGGTCTCAGAGTCTGGCTCGCGGTCAATCCGACGGGCGGCACCACGGCCAGCGTGGTCGTGCCGGACCGGTATCTCGTTTCCACGGCCCCTGCCATCGGGACTGTCACGGTTTCCGCCGAGCCGCCGTCGGCCACCCCTCGGTCAGCGCAGGCGGGAACGGCGCTGCAGCGTACGGCGAGCGTGCGGAGCGCGGCCATTCCCGCCCAGAGGGCCGACGTCGGCGATACGCCTGGTTTGCCACGGCGGAAGCGAGTGGCCAGGCCCATGCCGACCGGTCCGGCCGCGGGTCCTGCCGGACCGCCCCAGGCAGCGAATCCCCAGGCTGCCGCCGACTGGCGGTCGGGCCTGAACGCCGGGCTGCAGAGCGATTCAGCCGCCGGCACCACACCACACCCCCGGTCCTGATCCTCACTACCTCCCATGGAGCCTCTCAACATGGCCTACGACCCGAACGGCGCAGCAGCCCCTGTGATCTCTCCCGGCGAAGCCAAAGGGCAGATGACGCGCCTGCTGGATGAGTTCGTCAAAGACACTCCGGGTGTCACGCACACGCTGCTGGCCTCCACCGACGGCATGAAGCAAGTGTTCTGCTCGCACATGGATCCCGACTGGACCGACAAGCTCGCGGCGGCGTTCGCGGGCCTGGCCGGTCTGGCCAAGGGCCTCACGGGTCCGACGGACAAGTCCATGTCGGCCCGGCAGGTGCTGATCGAGCGGGACGACACCCTGTTCCTGGTCACCCACGCCGGGACGGGCAGCGCCTTCAACACCTCTGGGGACACCGTCGCGACCGTCCTGGTTGTTCTGGTCCACACGGAGGCGAACATCGGAACTGTCGCGTTCAGCGCTGGGCGCCTGGTGCAGCGGTTCGCCCCGTTCATGACCACCCCCGTTCGCGCGCACGATGGCCAGGACAACGGTGGCCAATGACTTCTCGACCCGGCCCGAACGCGTCAGCGCCCACAGCTCCGGACGAGCGGGACAGCATCGTGCGGATGTACGCCGTGACCGACGGCCGCACCCGCGCACGTCACCGCCTCAGTCTTCACACGGTTGTGGGTCCCGGCCGCCGCTCTCCGCGTGAGCTGGCGGAGGAGAGTTCCCGGATCGTGGGCCTGTGCCGGCAGCGACGGCGCCCGCTCGTCGAGCTGGCCGGCACGCTCGGCCTGCACGTCACCGCGGTCACGGTCCTGGTCTCCGACCTCATCGACGCCGGAGCCCTGACCGTCCCGGTTCCCGACGCCTGCAGTGGCGGCAGCGATCTGCAGAAACTTCAGGCCCTCAGCGCCGGCCTGAAACGCCGCTGGCCCAACGCGAAGGCGGGGTGACGCAGTGAAGCAGTCCCCTCAGCCTGCCGAGCGGAACGCCCTCAAGCTGGTCATCGCCGGTGGCTTCGGTGTCGGCAAGACCACCTTGATCGGCTCCATCAGCGACATCGCCCCCTTGAAAACGGAGGAGCGCCTCACCACTCAGAGCGCGGCGACCGACAGCCTGCAGGGCATCGAGGTCAAGACGACGACCACGGTGGCCTTCGACTTCGGCCGGGTCGGCTGGGATGTCCCCGATCCTCTGGAGCTGTATCTCTTCGGCGCACCAGGACAACCCCGGTTCTGGGACTTCTGGCACACCCTGACCGAAGGCGCCTTCGGCGCCGTCGTCCTGGCCGACACCCGGCGCCTGGCCTCCAGCTTTCCCGCGGCCGACTTTTTCGAACAGCTCGGCATGCCCTTCGTCATCGCGATCAACCGGTTCACCGGCGCCGCCCCGCGCACCCTTGCCGAGATCCGCGACGCGTTCGACGTCGACACCGACGTACCGCTGATGTTCTGCGACGCCCGCAACGCGGACTCCGTGGCCTCGGTCCTACTCACCCTCGTCCAGCACGCAGTCGCATCCGCACCCGCCAACTCCGCACGATTGGACGCCTGATGGCCCTACCCCAGAGTCCGCAAGCCCTCAACCTGCCTCTCCCATCATTTCATCCCGTGGAGCACCGGATCCAGACCTTCACGGACGACCCTGCCCAAGAACTGTCGCAGATGGCCGCCCGCCTCACCCGGTTCAGCGAACTCGGCATCGACATGCAAGGTCAGGAAATCCTCGACGACCTCGCGACCGACATGGCCGAACGCGCCGGCTTCCTCTACGGCATGGTCAACGCCTTCGGGGACCAGCAGACCTTCCTCGGCCTGCACAACCCCCCGCAGGAAGCCGGGTATCCCGTCGTCGAGCGAACGATGAGCCGTGGTCACGGATACTGCCCCGAAGTCATCCAGCGCGGACGCGGCCTGCCCCTGCCCGATGTGGCCGCCTCCCCCCGCTTCCAGAGCAATCACGTCGTCGACGCCATCGGCATCCAGTCCTACTTCGGCAGCCCGATCATCGACAACGTCACCGGCCTTGCCCTGCTCACCGTCTGCGTCATCGACCCCGAAAAGCGCACACTCGCCGACGCCAGACGGATACAGGCGATCGTCAAGGACACCACGCACACAGCCGCCGACATCCTCAAGATCCCCATGCCGCCAACTCCCTGACGAACGAGCTCCCCGCCAAGCGCCCCATCGCGCATCCGACCGTAGCCGTCATGTGAGCCCCTTCCGGGAGAGGGATCGCCCATGTCCATACCCGCCACGCCGGTCACGCTCGACCGGTTCCTCACATCCGCCCACCAGGCACTCTGGCTGGCCGTCGACGACTTCGCCGCTCAGGAGATCCAGCCCAGGGTGGAACGTATGGAGGGTGCACCGAATCGGGTGGACCGCAAGATCGCCCGGCTGCTGGGCGGCCGCGGCTGGTTCGGCGTCACCGTCCCCGCAGCCTTCGGCGGCCTGCAGGCCGGACACGTGGCCAAGACGATCCTTGTCCACCGACTCGCCCACGTCTCCGGCGCGGCCGCAGCTATCCTTCAGGCTGGCCTGATCCCGGTCGCCGCGCTGCTCCATTACGGCACCGACCAGCAGCACAGCACGCTGATGCCGCAGGTGGCGGCTGGTGGAGTGCTGATGTCGATCGCTGTGACCGAGCCGGATCAGGGCGGCCATATCGGCGGGATGATGACCCGTGCTGAGTGGGACGGCTCGGCCTGGGTTCTCACCGGTGCGAAGGCCCACGTCGGCAACAGCCACATCGCCAGCCTGCACGTCGTCGTCGCCCGCACTGCCCCGCCCGGCACGCGTACCTCGAAAGCGTTGACCGCGTTTCTCGTCGAGGCGGATCAGCGGGGAGTGGCGCTCATGCGGCACACCGGCAAGCTCGGCCTGCGAGGCTTCAGTTTCGGGCAGATCAGTTTTGACGGGGTTCGTATTCTCCCGCGCAACGTGCTCGGTGAAGTCGGCCAGGGCTTCGATGTTGCCCAGTCCAGCAGCGTCCTCTACGGGCGGCCCAACCTCGCCGCCGTCTCCCTCGGCCTGCACGAGAGAGCCGTCTCTCTCACCGCGCGCTACGTCAGCGACAGACCCCGCTACAACGGCAAACTCGCCGACGTCGGCGTCGTACGTGACCGCCTCGGCCGAATGTCCGCCCGGCTGATCATGGCCCGGATCCTGGCCTACCACGCCGTCGACATGCTCGACCGCGGTCTGTCCTGCGACGACGAACTCATCGCAGCCAAAGGCCTCGGTCACGACCTGGCCGCTGAATCCGGCAACGACGCCATGCACCTGCACGCCGCGAACGGCCTCGATGCCGAGTACCCCGTCCAACGGATCTGGCGCGACATGCAGACCACCTACGCACCCGCCGGCACCGGCGAAGTCCAGCACCTCCGCCTCGCAGAAGCAGTACTGCAGGACGAGTCCGGCGACAGCAACCGGACCCCGTGGTCCGTCGTCCACGCCGACCGCGTACACCACCCCGCGTCCCCACCACCAATCACCGTGTGAGAGGCCGTGCGTTCTGGCCGTGAATCCGCATGGGCCGTGTAGAAGCCCCGCACCCCCACAGCCGCTATTCCGCCCCGTCACGAGGAACCGTATGAAAATCACTGTCCGCCACGAGGCAGACCCCGCCTTCGCCCCGTTAGTACCGCGACTCGTAGCAGTAGCCGCCACAACGGTCCCTCTCGTCGATTCCATCACCGGACTGGCCCTGCCCGACGAGGTCGTCATCCGCACGATGACGGTCGACCACTGGATACGTGCGCACGAGAACCGCTTCGTGGAGCGGCTGCACGAGGAAGTCCAGCAGCTCGGCATCCCCCGTCGCAGCACGCTGATGCCCCGGATCAAGCGGAGGGCCGCGATCATCGGCATGCGCACGCTCTGGCCGTTGATGATGGGCCAGGCTGTGGAATTCGCGGCAGGGCAGCCCGAGTTGGTGATCCTGCCCGACGCCCTCAAGCATGCAGGCGTCTTCGACGACGACCGTCTTCTGCACAAACTCCTGGCGCACGAGACGACACACCTGGCGCAGTACGCAGCCAGCGACGGCGAGGTGTGGGCCATGCAGGAAACCGAGTTCCCGAGACTGCGCGACACCGCGGACCGGGCTTACGGGGCTCTGCTGGAAGGGCACGCGTACTGGGCGGACCGTGAGATCACCACGAAGATCTTCGGTGAGCCGGTCACGACCAACGAGATCAGCCCGCTCGCGTCCGAGAAGTACCGCAAGTTGATCGCCGGTCGTGCGATCAAGCGCGTCAACGGCGCTTTTGTCCAGGGCACTGCCGAGGTGACACAGATCATCGCCGAGTTGGGCCTCTCCGCGTTCAACTGCGTCTGGACGCGGCCCGACCTTGTGCCCCTCAAGCCAGAGATCGGCAATCCGGGGCTCTGGCCACAGCGTTTCACCCTCTCCTACTAGCCCGCCCTGCCGACCACTGCCCCAGAGGCCGGCTCTGAACGTCCCACGCCAGGTACCCCTCGTTGCCAGGCGCGGGACCCGGCCCGGCGAGGGGACGCCGGACCGATGTGCTCCCCCCTATGAGGACGTCGAACCGCCCCCGCGCCGGGCCACACCACCCTCCACCATGCACGCCTCAGCCGTAGGAGACCGTAGTGAGCAGAGCGCACAGCACTCACCGCGAACCCGTGATCACCGTGATCACCTTCAACCTCGAACGCGACGGCGGCCCCGACGAAATCGGCCGGCCCCCCGCACGGTGGCGCTACGCCCACCAACTGCTCAAGACACATCGGCCCGACGTGCTGCTGCGCCAGGAGATGACCTACAGCCGAGCTAACGGCCAACGACGGCTCCACGATGCTGAACGCCTCCTGGGCATGCGGGGCTTCAACGGCGCGCCCGGGTCAGGCAACAACCCGACCGGACTCTTCGTGCGGCCCGACGCGTTCGATGTCCACCAGCAGGTCGACAACGCCCCGCTATGGCGAACCCCGCCCACCCACATCGTGGCCAGCCTGCGGGAAGTCCCCGACGTCCCGATCGTGATGATGAGCTGGCACCTCGCCTTCAACTCACCCCGCGGCCGGGAACACGAGACCGACGAGATCCTCGCCGCCGCCGACAAGACCAGCCAAGGGATGGCCTTCCTCGGGGGAGGCGACATGAACGAGTACCCGCACCCCGCAGGTGAACGGGTCCCGCCGATCGACTGGACAGACGACGGCATCACCGACCGGATGCACGTGATGCACCGCACGAACCGCAGCCCGGACGGCGCACGGATCAGCTGCACCTACGCCGACGAGACCCTGCTGGGCGCCGGCCTGCACGACCCCGCCCGGTACGCCGCGCACACGCTTGATCAACCCGATGCGCTCTGTGCCACCGCCGGACAGAACAAGCCTTCCCAAGGCGGACCACGACGCATCGACCGCGTCTACAACGACCCCTGGCTCATCACCGCCGTCCTTGAGGTCAGTGTCATCGACACCCCTTACAGCGACCACGACGGCCTGAAGGTCGTCTACTCCCGCGCCGGAATGGCCGAAGCACTGCGCCGCAAGAGGGCCCCCCAAGCCGCGTACAACCTCGCCTTCTGACCCGCCACAGGCCTTCCCGAGACACAGATTAAGGACAACAACAGTGCGGCCCGACCACCCTGCCTTCCTCTCTCCTGACGCAGCAAAGAACCAGTCCCCGCACGCCCCGGTCCGGACTGAGGTCCGGCAAATGAAGACCACCAGTGTGTTCATGTGGTTTGTCATGAGCCGCCCGCTCTGCGCGGCACTCTCTTGGATCGAGCGCCGACTAGAAAAGGCAGTCTCCACCACCCTTTTCCAATCCCCGCACCAGCCGACCGTCCTCGTCTGTGCCGCTCCCCAACCGGCGGACCACACGGACTCCGTGAGCATCCGATGACCCTGCCCCCGGTGCCCCGCATGGGGTGGCCAGCACCGGGGCCGGGTCCGCTCCTGGCGTGGAGGGCCAGGAGGCCTCCGAATCCCCTCGGATGGCATGGCAGCTTTCCACGCCAGGTGTTCACGGCACAGCGCGATCAATCAGCTTCATCGACGAACAGCAGGGACACATCTCTCCCTCCGTCCCCCCAGCAGTCGCCGCTCCCATTCCGGTCCCGGCGGCAAGTCCTCAGGGACCCATTGGAGGCCTAGTCATGCACGACCGCGCACCGCTCACCGAGAACGCCGTCGACTACACCGCTCTGACGAACTTCGCTGCCCTGCGTGGGCAGCTACGTGTCTCTTTCACTCCACGCTGCAATATCGCCTGCTGGTTCTGCCACAACGAGGGGGACGTGCCGCCGCCGCTCACGCGCATCGACCCGTCCGAGCAGCCTCGCCCGCGTGTCCTGGAGCCGGACGACTACATCACGATCATCGGGTCACTGATGGATGCCGGCCTCAAACGGGTGTACTTCACCGGAGGCGAACCGCTGCTTTCACCGCTGGCCCGTCCTGTCCTGGAGCGGCTTCCCGATCCCGGTCCTGACGCCGGGTACACCCTGATCACCAACGGCACCAGAGTCCGTACCCACCAGGCGTGGCTGGCGACAACCCCTCTCGACAAGGTCAAAGTGAGCCTGCACTACTTCTCTGACGCCACGTTGGAGGCGATCGCCGGTACGCCCGTCGGCATCGCCACAGTGCTCGATGGCATTGAGGCCGCCCGGGAGGTTTTCCAGCGTGTCGAGCTGAACACCCTGCTTCAGCGCGAGAACGCGCACGAGATCCCCCGCATCCTCGATTTCGCCCTGGAGCGGCGCCTGCCGGTGCAGTTCATCGAGCTGGTCGCCACCGACTTCAACGAGGCCCGTGCCTCCTCCGCTGTCCCGGCCGACGCGGTTGTGGCCTATCTGCGCACGCTCACCAGCGATGAGCACACCGAGATCACAGGAGTGGGTCAAGGCCGCCGAGTGTTCCGTATCGACGGCATCGAGATCGATGTCATTCACCGCGACCTGGGCCGTCACCACGTCGGCCAGTGCGGCACCTGTCCCCGGCGCGCGGGCTGCGTAGAGGGCTTCTGGGCACTGCGTGTCGACCACGCCGGTGGCGTCCAGCCCTGCCTCCTGCGCGACGACCTGCGCTTGGACATCGCCCCGTTCCTGACCGACCCGCATCATCTCGCAGACCGCGTGGCCGGCCATGTGACCGCCTTCACGGAAGGAACCCTGTGACCCCCCAGCTGCCTCCCGCCTACCAGCCCCTCCACCTGGAGGGCACCGAAGGACCGTTCATCGTCCTTGAGGGCGTCTCCGGTATCGGGAAGTCCACCCTGGCCCGACTGCTCACCAAGCGGCTGGATGCCACCAGCGTGCACACACTCCCCGGCCCCCACGGCGACTGGTCATCTATGGTGAACGCCCGGTTGCGCTCACTGCCGCAGTTCGCGTTCTACCTGTCCGGCGTCCTGCACGGCTCGGACTGCATACGCAACGCACGCACCCTGGGCCCGGTGGTCGCGGACCGGTACGTGTCCTCAGTCATCGCCTGCCACGCAGCCGCGCACGGCGTGGACATCGACACCGTCATGCGGCTGCTGGAGCCCTACCGCTCCTATCTGGTCCAGCCCACCCACACGTTCTACCTGACCGCCTCGGAGAACGCGCTGCGCTCGCGACTGGCGGGCAAACCGGATGTGAAACGTGACGACATGGACCTGCTCGGCATCCAGGGCCGACTTGCAGGCCTGGTGGCGAACTTCGCCGCGGTGGCCGAGCAAGACCCCACCAGCGTGCGCCTCGACACCGACGACAAGACGGCCGAGGACCTCGCCGACTGGATCACCGACCATCTGGAGCAGGACCGTGCTTAACCCCATCGACAC
Organism: Streptomyces sp. NPDC088747; assembly: GCF_044751025.1. Taxonomy (NCBI): domain Bacteria; kingdom Bacillati; phylum Actinomycetota; class Actinomycetes; order Kitasatosporales; family Streptomycetaceae; genus Streptomyces; species Streptomyces sp. NPDC088747. The sequence goes on along the minus strand of NZ_JBIVKZ010000001.1, from coordinate 430,778 downwards.
CGCCGCCGTCATCCGTGACGGCGGTGCCGTCGGCCGGTACCCCGGCCAGCTCCACGAGTCCGTGGCCTGGTGGCTGGGCGCCTGCCTCGTCGTCACCCAGCAAGCACGGAGCATCGTCGTCGCCCACAACGGGCACCCGGTCATCACCGAGTTCGCCAGCCGCCTGTGCCGCGGAGCCATCAACGCACTGCACTACGCCTGCAACGTGCGCCACATGGGCCACCAGACCGAGGAACGGTTCCTCACAACGCTCCAGCACCTCCAAGGAGCACCAGGAGCGTGGCTATCTGCCGCGGGCGACAACGGCGCCACCACGGTGCAGATCCAGCTCTACAACGCGGAAGGGACCCTGCTGGACGAGACCAATGGCCTCGCCGAGATCCGACGCCTGATCGCAGAAGACCGGGTACCGATCCCGGTCAACGACCAAGCCAAAGGCACCATCGACGTCTGGCCCTCTGCACCAGCCACCGGAAGCCGCTCATGATCAACGCAGCCGAGATCGTTCAGTCCGGAAGCAGCATCCTGTTCATCACCTTCGACTCCCTGCGCTACGACGTCGCGCGCGACGCCCTCGACGCCGGGCGTACGCCCCACCTGGCCAGGGCGCTGCCGGGGAGGGCGTGGGAACGGCGACACACCCAGGGCACTTTCACGCTCCCCGCCCACATGGCGTTCTTCTCCGGCTTCCTGCCCAAGCTGCCCCAGCCCCGACAACCAGTCCGTCTGTGGGAATGCCGCCCGCCGGCCTTCAAGACGGTGCCGCCCCAGACATTCGTGTTCGACGCCCCCAACCTCCTGCACGGCCTGGCCCAGCATGGCTACCGCACGGTATGCATCGGCGGCGTCACCTACTTCTCCCGGGAGACACCACTCGGTTCAGTGCTGCCCGCCCTGTTCCACGAAGACCACTGGAGGCCCGAGTTCTGCTCACCCGAGATCGACTCCACCCGTCACCAGATCGACCAGGCACTGGAACTCGTCGACCAGTACAACGGGCACCAACCGCTGTTCCTGTTCGTCAACATCTCCGCCACCCATGTCCCCCACGGCCACTACCTCGACAGCAGCAACGACACCACGGCTTCCCAGGCCGCGGCCCTCGCCTACGCCGACCCTCACATCGGACGTCTCCTCGCAGCAATGACCAGCAAGGGAAGGTGTCTGGTCATCATGTGCGCCGACCACGGGGACGCCTATGGAGACGACGGTTACCACGGCCGGGGCATCGCCCATCCCGCCGTGCTCAACGTGCCCTATGCGGCCTGGGTGCACTCATGACCGCTACGCTCACGCCGCATGAGGAACGATGCACTGCGTGATGCCTCCGTGGTTGTAGCGCGCGACGAGAACGGCCTGGTCGCCTTGCTGAGTGCCTACTTCGCCAACCACGGAAGCGAATACCTCTTCCTCCCCGGCGGCCGACGCGAACCCGGCGAAGATCCCGAGGAGTGCGCACGCCGCGAACTACAGGAAGAAGCCGGAATCCACGCTGAGCACTGCCACCCCCTCGGCTCCTACGCGATCACCCTCACCTCCACCGCACACGTACACCTCTACGAAGCCTCCGGACTCACCTGCGGCCCCCAGCAACTGACCCCCACCGAAAAGGATTTCAAGCTCTCCTGGTGGCCCATGAACGACGCCCTCAACGCCGCTGCAGAAGGCCGCTTCCTCCTGCCCGCCGGCCCCCTGGCCCTCATGCTCGCCGCCCACCGAGCAAGTCAAGTACAAACCGACTGAACCCGGCCCGGTGTGGCGCTCCGCAAGAGCGCACCTTCGCGCTTGCTCAGCCTCCAGGCCCTCGCCACAGCGGCGATGGCCCAAGTTCGTGACGGAGAGGTTCAGCGACTCGGATCTGTTGCGCCCTCGTGCACCGCGCACCTTGGGTTGTCCCGGCGCGCTTACGACACCCAGGGCCACCGACGTGTCGACGCTGCGATTTATCTCCGCCCCATGCGTAATGAACCGCGTCGGGATCGGCGGAGCCTTATGCGTTGGTTCCAACCGTCGGTTTGGGCTGGTGGTGAGCGTAGTAGCTGGTCTCGTGCTCGTATGGCGGGATGTCTCCGATCGCGGTGTGAAGGCGCTGGTTGTTGAAACAGTCGACCCATTCCGCAGTGCCCAGTTCCACGTCGGCGAGGCCGCGCCAGGGCCGACGGGGCTTGATCTGCGCCGTCTACTGAGATGTCTGCAGCACAGCCAGTGACTCCCGCGCCCGCCTCGTTTTCGGAGGTTATCGCTCGGCAGGGCTGGTCGCTGGCACCGTGCGCATCGGCATCACGGCGAGACCGAGGCAGGTGAAGGAGGAGCACGCTCTGCCCTTTTTCTCCGACGGGAACACTCCTGCGTTTTTCGGTTGGCTTTCCCGCGGCGCAGTATTCGCCCACGGCAGACGAGAAACAGCCCCGACGGACTGGAACCTCCTCTGGGAATATGTCAACGTACAACGTCCCGGAAAATACCAGGTCAGTGGCGGGATCCAGGATTCCAGGCCAGCCTGTACGTCGGCCATAGCGGCGTCTGGCACCTCGCGCTGCTCGGCCTCATCGCAGAGGCCCCTATCCAAGGAGCACCCCTGTCGAATGCCGCTTTCCGACTGGGGCGATTCAACGCCCCTACCAGCTCGGCGCTTGGCGTCCTGAACGTCTGGACTACATCGAGTCGAGAGGGCTGTGTCGCTCCTCCACGTGCTGTGCCTCTGTGTTTGTGTGACCGAGTTGGTCGCCGAGGGCTTGCTGCAATGTACGGGATCGAGTGGTTCTCGCGCGCATCGCGACGCACCTTGAGTCCCGCGCCAAGCACATGATCCGAGCCGTGGCTGCTCCGCGTGTGTGTTGCACGCGATCTGGACCGGCCCGTTGACAACGGAATCGGGTGTTCGGGACGGGCGGCGCGGCCTCTTTCTCCGATCGCGCCGGCTGGTTCCCCTTCGTCTCCTCCGTTGCAATCGTCTGTGAGTTCCCCTGTGGGGGCGCAACATAGACCACGATCGCCGGTTAGCCAAACCGGCGATCGTGACGACCATTGAGGTGTTCTCAACGGCTGTGCTTGGCGGTGGAGCCGTTCGGACACCATGGTCCCTATGTCGGTGCCCAGCAGTCCCCGCAACTGACGGCGTGTACCCATCACCTGTGGCGGAGTGGGTGCAAGTCGCGCGCTGGGGCGGCCGACATATCTGGAATACCCGAGGAAACATCAATGGCCCGTCCACCTGCGCTCAAGCTTGCCGAGGTCCTAGCGGAAATACGAATGAGTCCGTCTGCTTTCTACCGCCTGCGCGCTCGCGGTCAGGCACCCCGAATGATCAAGCTGCCCAACGGTGAACTGCGCTGCCGCCGCGCCGATTTGGATGCGTGGTGGGAAGCGTGTGAAAGGGATACGCCTGGATGGCCATGAGTTATAACGTCCGCTTCTGGGATATACGCGAGCGCCTCGACCGGCGCAAGCCTTTCCAGATTCGGTGGACGGTTAACGGGCGAGAAAAGTCTGAGTCCTTCATCACGTTCGCGCTTGCTGAAAGCCGACGTGCGCAGCTGATGACAGCTGCGCGCGAGGGTGAGCCGTTTGATGAGTACACAGGTCTGCCAGCATCCGAGTTGCGGGTCATCAAGCAGCGCACTACGTGGTACGACCTCGCGCACGAATACATCGAGCAAAGATGGGAGCGCACTCCCGGGAACACGCGCCGCACCCTGGCAGATGCCTTCGCCACGGTCACGCCCGCCCTGGTACGCCCCGGTGCAGCGTATTCCGATCCGCGGGTACTGCGGCGTGCCCTGTACTCGTGGGCATTCAACAAGAAGGCCTGGCAGCGCGAGCCGACTGAGGAATGGATCCACGCGCTGGACTGGATGAAGCGGAACTCGCTGCCGGTCAGCACCCTTGCGGAAGCCGACGTGCTGAGGCGGGCCCTCGATGCGATGTGCCGCAAGCTGGACGGCAAGGCGGCTGCGGCTAAAACAGCCCGTCGCAAGAGGGCTGCGTTCAACGACGCTCTCAACACTGCGGTGGAGAAGGGGTACTTCGCAGAGAACCCCCTCAAGGGGCTCCGGTGGCAAGCTCCAGCAGTCAATGAGGAGGTGGATCCGGCCGCCGTTCCCAATCCGGCCCAGGTGCTTCGGCTGCTCGAAGCCGTTGCTCGCCAGCGGGGGCGGGGTCCTCATCTTGAAGCATTCTTCGGTTGCATGTACTTCGCGGCTATGCGGCCAGCTGAGGTCATCCACCTTCGGATCGATCAATGCCACTTGCCGAAGACGGGATGGGGGATGCTGAACCTCTCGGGCGGGGTTGTCACGTCTGGCAAGGAGTGGACCGACGACGGTGAGGTGCACGAGGTGCACTCGCTCAAGCGTCGCGCGGCAAGCGCGACGCGCCCTGTACCCATCCCACCGCAGTTCGTACGCATGCTGCGGGCCCATGTGAATCGGTTCGACGTGGCACCTGACGGTCGACTTTTCCGGAATCAGGCCGGCAACTACGTGGACGCTGCTGCCTACGGCATCACCTGGTCGCGGGCCCGGGAATACGCCCTAACTCGTACTGAGCGCACTTCTCGCCTGGCCAAGCGGCCATACGATCTCCGGCACGCCGGGATCTCGTTCTGGCTCTACTCCGGAGTGGACCCGGCCGAGTGCGCCCGCCGCGCCGGCCAGAGCATCGAGGTTCTCTTTCGCCACTACGCCAAGTTCCTCGACGGCCTTCGCGAGCAGGCGAACCGTCTCATCGAGCAGTCCATGAATGAGTGGCAGCGCGTCAGTCAAGATGACGTACCCGAGGGATGAACCGGGGGTTTGGTCCGTGACTGGTCCGGAGGTACTGGTCAGGAGGGGTGCAGTCGTGGGAGGAATTGGGAGTTAGCGCGCAAGCCGGGCTCGGTCGGGAGCGGGTTGAACGAAAGGCGCCAGACGGGTGAAAACCCAGGTCAGGCGCCTTTTCGCACGTGTCTAGAAGAAGCCGAGCTTCTTCGGCGAGTACGACACCAGCAGATTCTTCGTCTGCTGGTAGTGGTCCAGCATCATCTTGTGGTTCTCGCGGCCGATGCCCGACTGCTTGTAGCCGCCGAACGCCGCGTGCGCGGGGTAGGCGTGGTAGCAGTTCGTCCAGACGCGGCCCGCCTGGATGGAACGGCCCGCGCGGTAGGCGGTGTTGATGTCCCTCGTCCACACGCCGGCCCCGAGCCCGTACAGCGTGTCGTTTGCGATCTTGACGGCGTCGTCGAAGTCGTCGAAGGACGCGACCGAGACGACCGGGCCGAAGATCTCCTCCTGGAAGATCCGCAGCCGGTTGTTGCCTTCGAAGATCGTCGGCTGGACGTAGTAACCGCCCTTCAACTCCCCGTCGTGCTCGATGCGCTCACCGCCGGTGAGAACCTTGGCCCCCTCCTGACGGCCGATGTCGAGGTAGGAGAGGATCTTCTCCATCTGCTCGTTGGAGGCCTGCGCGCCGATCATCGTCTCGGTGTCGAGCGGGTGCCCCGGCTTGATGAGTTCGGTGCGGACGACCGCCGCCTCCATGAACTCCCCGTACGTTCCGCTCTGGACCAGCGCCCGGGACGGACACGTGCACACCTCGCCCTGGTTGAGCGCGAACATCGTGAAGCCCTCAAGGGCCTTGTCGCGGAAGTCGTCGTCCTTGGACCAGACGTCGTCGAAGAATATGTTCGGCGACTTGCCGCCCAGCTCAAGCGTGACCGGTACAAGGTTCTCCGAGGCGTACTGCATGATCAGCCGCCCCGTGGCCGTCTCGCCGGTGAACGCGACCTTCGCCACCCGCGGACTGGACGCGAGCGGCTTGCCCGCCTCCTCACCGAAACCGTTGATGATGTTCACCACGCCCGGCGGCAGCAGATCCGAGATGAGGCTCATCCAGTAGTGGATGGAGGCCGGGGTCTGCTCGGCGGGCTTGATGACGACCGCGTTGCCCGCCGCGAGGGCAGGAGCGAGCTTCCAGACCGCCATCAGGATCGGGAAGTTCCACGGGATGATCTGCGCGACGACGCCGAGCGGCTCCAGGAAGTGGTACGCCACGGTGTCGTCGTCCACCTGGCTGAGCGAACCCTCCTGTGCGCGGATCGCTCCCGCGAAGTAGCGGAAGTGGTCGATGGCGAGCGGGATGTCGGCGGCCAGGGTCTCGCGCACCGGCTTGCCGTTCTCCCAGCTCTCGGCGACCGCCAGCTTCTCCAGGTTGGCCTCCATCCGGTCGGCGATCTTCAGCAGGATGTCACCGCGCTCTCCCGCTGAGGTGCGCCCCCAGGCAGGCGCGGCCGCGTGCGCCGCGTCGAGTGCGCGCTCCACGTCCTCGGCCGTGCCACGCGCGATCTCCGCGAACGGCTGCCCGTTCACCGGACTCGGGTTCTCGAAGTACTGCCCACGCGCCGGCGGAACGTACTCCCCGCCGATGAAGTGGTCGTAACGCGCCTGGTAGGAGACGATTGCGCCATCGGTGCCCGGCGCCGTGTAACGGGTCATGGGTCTGCCTCCCGGAGAAGCGCTGCCCGCCGTTGGGCAGCTCTCGCCGCCGAGGCTAGGAGCGGCGACGTTGCGAGGACGTTGCGGAGGCTTTCGGATCACTCTGGCGAACCGGTCGCGCCCAAGCCGGGTGTGCCGAGCGCGGTAGCCCGGTTGACAGCTCCGCCGGCAGCCCTGCCGACAGCTCCGCCTCCAACTCGTTCACGCGCGCCCGTACGGCCGCTGTCGGGCGTACGGCGGCCAGCGCCCGCCAGACGTCGAGGTCCTCCTCGCCCCACGGCGCGTGCGCCCAGTCGGCCAACAGGTCGGGATCCCGCCGGGCGATGAGCGCCATGCGCAACCCGTCTGCGAGCCTGCGCCGCAACCGCACCACCGCCGGTGCTTGCGAACCGGGCAGCAACGGCCCCGCGTACGCCGACGCCGCGGCCATCACCGCGCCCGTGCCGAGCCGCCGCTCGACGACCCCGACATCGGACTCGACCAGTGCCGTGAGCCGGTAGGGGCGCGAGGCGAGCAGGCCAGGGCCGAGCAGCCTGCGCAGCCGGGTGAGTTCGGCGCGGAGCGTCACCGGGGTCACCGACTCGTCCTCGTACAGCGCGCACAGCAACTCGTCACCCGTCAGCCCTTCCGGGTGTCGTGCCAGCAACACCAGGATCTCGCTGTGCCGACGACTGAGCCTGACCTTCCGGCCGAGCGCGACCAGTTGGGCCTCGTCGCGGCCCAGCGCGGACAGCTCGACACTGTCGGAGGACGCCCGCGGCGGTGCGAGCAGGGCCAACTGGGACTCCGCGGCCCGCGCCACCGCCTGGACGAAACCGAGACTGTGCGGATGCGCGAGCCCGTCCCCGCCGGTGATGTCGACCGCGCCGAGGAGCCGGCCGGTGCGCGGATCGTGCACCGGCGCCGCCGCGCACGTCCAGGGCTGGACGCGGTGGAAGAAGTGCTCGGCCGCGAACACCTGCACCGGCCGGTCCACCGCGACCGCCGTACCCGGCGCGTTCGTACCGACCGAGGTCTCCGACCAGCGCGCCCCCGGAACGAAGTTCATCCGTCCCGCTTGCCGCCGTGTCGCAGGATGGCCCTCGACCCACAGCAGTCTGCCCTGGGCGTCACATACCGCCAGGAGGTGCTCCCCGTCCGCCGCGAACGTCCCCATGAGTTCCCGGAACAACGGCATCACCCGGGCCAGCGGATGCTCCGCCCGGTAGGCACCGAGATCCCCGTCCATGAGTTCCACGCGCGCGGTGCCGTCCGGTACGACGCCGGCCCGCGCCGAACGCCGCCACGACTCGGCCACTACCGAGCGGACCGGCCGCGGCACCGTGCCCGCCTCGGTGAACGCCTTGTGGGCGCTGCGCAGGATCCGAACCCGCTCGACGGGATCGGCGCCCGGTTCCAGGGCCACCCATGGATCGGTCAACTCGGCCTCCCGGAAGGCTGTGCGGCTACCGGCCATCGTCACGCCCGGTGGAGGCCCGGACAAGCTCTGTGACCACTCCTTCGGCCGGGCTGCCGTCCGCACCGCCGAAGGACCGGCGGCTCAGGCGAAGTTGACGAGTCTGATGAAGCGAGTCCAGTCCCAGTTCGGCCCCGGGTCGGTGTGGTCGGAACCCGGTACCTGGTAGTGGCCGAGGATGTGTGCGCGGTCCTTGGGGATCGCGTATCTGTCGCAAATGGCGGTGGTGAGCTTGGCCGACTCCTCGTACAGGGCGTTGGTGAAGTAGGCGGGCTTGTCCACCCAGCCCTCGTGCTCGATGCCGATGCTGCGGGTGTTGTAGTCCCAGTTCCCCGCCTGCCAGGCGATGTCGCGCTCTCTCACGCACTGCGCGACATGCCCGTCGGCCGATCGCACGAGGTAGTGGGCGGACACCTTCTTCTGCGGGTTTTGGAAGATGGACAGCGTGTCCGAGTAGTTCTCCTGGGTCACGTGGATGATCACGTAGTCGAGCCGATGGCTGGTCGGCCGGTTGGCAGCCGTGTAGTTGGACGTGCTCGCCGGAACCCATTCGGCGGTCGGGTAGTCGACGGCCTCGGCGTGCGCCGTGGCCCGCGCTTCGGGGAGTAACGCGTAGGGGAGGGCTGCCAGGGCGGCGCCCTTCAGGACGCGTCGTCGGCTGGGGGAGGATCGGGTTCGTTCCAAGGGAGATCCGCCTTTCGGTCGTGACGGGCGATGCGGTGCGGCGGCGCAGGGGAGTCGCCGGATCGGCTCGGCACCGTGAGCCGTGACCTCAGCTGCGCCTCGCGTGAATCACGGTACGGTGCTCGCGGGTTGAGCAGAGGAGTCGGACACGAAACGGTGGACAGGCCCCGGCCTGTGGACAACTCGGCCACTCGAAAGGAGGAATCCATGAAGGCTTCGCAGAGAGAATCTCTGAGCGATGACCGGCCGGTGCCGGTGCCGGTGCCGGTGCCGGTGATGGGCCAGCGGTGTTGGGCGGCCACCGGTGACCAGCGGCCGGTGACCAGTAACTGGCTATCGATGGGCGATGGGCGATCGCTGGTGGGCGAAGAACCGCCCCGCACTCCCGCAAAGGCAGCCCACAAGCCCTAAGGCGGCCCGCAAGCCCTAAGGCGGCCCGCAACCCTCTAAGGCCGCCCCGCCACCCCCACCGGATCGTCGAGCACAGCCCGCACCACGGAGTGCGCCGCGCCCAGCAGCGGGCCCTCCGGCCCCAACCGCGACACGGACACGGCACAGGCGGGCCCCGCCGTGCGCCGCGCCAACTCACGTTCCAGCGAGGGCAGCAACCAGGGCGCGAGCCCGGACAGGGCTCCGCCCAGCACGACGGTCTCCGGGTCCAGCAGATTGACCGCTCCGGTCAGGGCGATGCCGAGCGCGGTGCCGGCTCCGCGCAGCGCCCGTCGTACGTCCGCGTCACCCTGGGCCGCGCGCTCGGCGAGCAGTCCCACCCGGTCCGCGCCCGGTTCCAGCCCGGCGGCACGCAGGACAGCCTCCTCGCCGGCGTACTGCTCCAGGCAGCCGCGCCCACCGCACGGGCACGGCGGCCCCTCCGGCCGGACCGGCACATGCCCCAACTCGCCCGCGAAGCCGCGCGTGCCGCGCAACAGCCGACCGTCCACGAGCACGGCCGCACCGATGCCGATCTCCGCCGACACATGCAGGAAGTCGCGCGGGGTTCCCTCACCGAGCCAGAGTTCCGCGAGGCCGCCGAAGTTGGCCTCGTTGTCCACGGTCAGCGGCAACTCGCCCGGCAGCAGCGCACCGAGGTCCGTGTCATGCCATTCGAGGTTGGGGGCGCGAACCACGGTGCGGGCGTCCCGGGCCACCAAGCCGGGCACGGCGACCGCGAGGCCCGCGGGCCACAGCCCCTCCCGTTCCGCCTCGGCGATGACATGACGGACCAGCGAGGTCAGCTCGGCGATCACGGGACCGGGCTCCCGGCCGCGGTTCGTGCCATGACGTACTGCCCGAGCCCGCACGTCGCCGCGCAGGTCGACCGCGCACACCGCGAGATGGTCGACGCCGACCTCCGCGCCGATCCCCGCCGGCCCGTGTCCGCTGACGGCGAGCGCCGACCCGGGCCGCCCCACCCGGCCAGGCCGCTCCGGCCCCAGCTCCTGGAGAAGTCCCGAACGGATCAGCTCGTCCACCAGCGTTGAGACGGCCGCCCGGGTCAGACCGATGCGCGACGCGACGGCGGCGCGTGACAGCGGCCCCTCGGCGTTGACGGTGTGCATGACCCGGGAGAGGTTGCGGCGGCGCATGCCCTGCTGGGTGTCGGGCAGGCGGCGGCCGGAACCGGTCGGATGTGCCTCGTGCAGCGGTGCGGTCATGCCTCCCTCAGTCCTTGTCCGGCCCGTCCGTTCGGGGTGTCCGCGTCAGTTCCCGTTCGAATCGCGTTCCAGCAGCGGGGCCGCGTCGGAGAGTACCCCGGAGATCCTCGCCAGCGTCTCCTCGTCCCGTGCCACGGCATCGAGAACGGGCCCGCGGGCCGTGTCCCAGCGTCGGGCGACCGCGGCCGGGTCCTCGCCGGTCAGCAGGCCCGCGGCCTGCGCGGCGGCGCCCAGCGCGACCAGTTCCCTGGCCTCCGGAACCTGGACGGGCCGTCCCGAAAGGCGACGTACGGTCTGCTGCCAGGCCGCTCCCTGCGCGCCCCCTCCGATGAGCAGCAGCGGAGCGGAGCGGTCGGCGTCCGGGTCGAGCACCAGGTCGAGGGCGCCCAGCAGGGAGTGGACGGCACCGTCGTACGCCGCCTGGAGCAGCTGGCCGCCGGTCGAGTCGTGCCGAAGGCCGTGCAGCAGCCCCGAGGCGTGCGGCAGGTTCGGGGTGCGCTCACCGTCCAGGTAGGGGAGGAGCGTCACGCCCTTGCTGGGCTCGACGGCCTCGCGGTCCAGGCCCAGCAGCGCCGCCACGCGGTCGACGGCGAGCGTGCAGTTCAGCGTGCAGGCCAGCGGCAGCCAGTCGCCACGCGCATCGGCGAAGCCCGCCACGGTGCCGGTCGGGTCGGCGGAGCGACGGGTCGAGACGGCGTACACCGTGCCCGAGGTGCCCAGGCTCAGCACCGGAGTCCCGGGGCGCAGGCCGAGTCCGAGCGCTGCGGCCGCGTTGTCACCCATGCCGGCGGCGACGAGCGTGCCCTTGGAGAAGGGCAGCTCACCGGCGGAATGCACGGTTCCGGCCACCTCGCCGGGCCTGACCACGCGAGGCAGCAGGGCCGGGTCGAGCCCGATGTGCGCGAGCACCTCGTCGTCGTACGCCTCGGTACCCGACGTCCACCAGCCGGTTCCGGAGGCGTCCGAGCGGTCGGTGGTGCCCTGTCCCGTGAGCCGTTCGGTGAGGTAGTCGTGGGGGAGGCGCACGGACGCGGTCGCGCGAACGGCGTCGGGGTCGTTGTCGGCCAGCCACGCCCACTTCGTGACGGTGAAGGAGGTGGCCGGCACGCTGCCGGTGCGCTCGGCCCAGGATTTCGCGCCGCCCAGTTCCTCCACCAGCCGACGGGTCTGCGGCGCCGACCGCACGTCGTTCCAGAGCAGGGCGGGGCGTACGGGTTCGCCCTGGGCGTCGAGCGTCACGAGACCGTGCTGCTGGCCGCCGATCGACACCGCCGCGGCCTCGCGCGCCGCGTCGCCGCACTGGTGCAGCGCCTCGCGGAGCGCGTCCCACCACTGCCTCGGGTCGCTCTCGCGGCCCGCTCCGGAGGTGACGGTGTGCGGCGCCTGGCCGCTCGCCACGACCTGTCCGGTCGACACGTCGACGACCAGGGCCTTGGTGGACTGGGTGGACGAGTCCACCCCGACGACGAGCGGACCCTCGGCTGCTGACATCGGTTCTCCCTCTTCCGCGGCTCCGCGGGATCGGCCTGTTTCCTGGTGCTGCGGACCACTGTGGCCCGGGTCTCGCGACCTGTCCCGGTCTCGGGACACGTTGTCTCTTCCCAGGGATGCCTTCGCATACTAATTTGTTAAGCGCCATGACGAAATAGTCGGAGCAATGCAAGGAGCCGCGACATGAACTACCAGCCCACCCCCGAGGACAGGTTCACCTTCGGCCTGTGGACCGTCGGCTGGCAGGGGAGGGACCCGTTCGGCGACGCCACCCGGCGTGCCCTGGACCCGGTCGAGTCGGTGCAGCGCCTGGCCGAGCTCGGCGCCCACGGAGTCACCTTCCACGACGACGACCTGATCCCCTTCGGGTCCTCGGACAGCGAGCGCGAGTCCCACATCAAGCGGTTCAGGCAGGCCCTCGACGCGACCGGCATGAAGGTGCCGATGGCCACGACGAACCTGTTCACGCACCCCGTCTTCAAGGACGGCGCGTTCACCGCCAACGACCGTGACGTACGTCGCTACGCGCTCCGCAAGACGATCCGCAACGTCGATCTCGCGGCCGAGCTGGGCGCCCGTACGTACGTCGCCTGGGGCGGCCGGGAGGGCGCCGAGTCCGGCGCCGCCAAGGACATCCGCGTCGCCCTGGACCGCATGAAGGAGGCCTTCGACCTCCTCGGCGAGTACGTGACCTCGCAGGGCTACGACCTGAAGTTCGCGATCGAGCCGAAGCCGAACGAGCCGCGCGGCGACATCCTGCTGCCCACCGTCGGACACGCCCTGGCGTTCATCGAGCGGCTCGAACGCCCCGAGCTGTACGGCGTCAACCCCGAGGTGGGCCACGAGCAGATGGCCGGGCTGAACTTCACGCACGGCATCGCGCAGGCGCTGTGGGCGGGCAAGCTGTTCCACATCGACCTCAACGGCCAGTCCGGCATCAAGTACGACCAGGACCTGCGTTTCGGGGCGGGAGATCTGCGTTCCGCGTTCTGGCTGGTCGACCTGCTGGAGAGCGCCGGTTACGAAGGGCCGAGGCACTTCGACTTCAAGCCGCCGAGGACCGAGGATCTCGACGGCGTCTGGGCCTCGGCGGCGGGCTGCATGCGCAACTACCTGATCCTGCGCGACCGTGCGGCGGCCTTCCGTGCCGATTCCGAGGTCCAGGACGCACTGCGGGCCTCGCGCCTGGACGAGCTGGCGCAGCCGACCGCCGCGGACGGCCTCAAGGGGTTGCTCGCGGACCGTGCGTCCTCCGAGGACTTCGACGTGGAAGCGGCCGCCGCGCGCGGGATGGCCTTCGAGCGGCTGGACCAGCTCGCCATGGACCACCTCCTGGGTGCGCGAGGCTGATTCGACCCGGGGAGGGGGTACGGGGCCGGCTCTCGCGAAGTGCGGCGCCCGTACTCCCTCTCGGCCCGCCCGCGTCGATCCTTGCGCCGAATTCACCGGAATCGTGCCGTCCATGGCATGGGTCCGTATCAACTTCGGCGCGGGGGTCGCGTGGTGACCGGTTCGAGGCGACTCTTGACGGTATGGCCATGCCGCCCTTACCGCCTCAGCCTCCTCGGCCGCCAGGAGGACCACCGCCTTCCGGAGGCGGTGGTTTCGGTCCACCGTCCTCGGGAGGCTACGGGCCTCCCCCCGAGGGGTCCGGCGGCTATGGCCCGCCTCCCGGCGGTTTCGGCGGCTACGATCCGCCGACCCAGGGCGGCGGCGGGCCACCCGGGCAGGGCGGAGGAGGCTGGCAGCCTCCATCCTCGCCCGGTCCACCGGGTGGGCCCGGCGGTCATCGGGGAGGGCATCGACGCAACAGGTTGTTCCTCGTGCTCGCCGTCCTCGTGGGCCTCGGGGTCATCGTCGCCGTGGCGCTTGCGGTGACCGGCGGCGACGGAGACCAGGACAACAAGTCACCCACGGAGAGCGGCGGGAGCACGCGTTCACCCTCCCCGTCGTTCAGCATCCCGACCGAGCTGCCCAGCGAACTGCCTTCCGGACTGCCCAGTGAACTGCCGTCGCTGCCCTCGGAGCTGCCGAGCGAGGTGCCGTCCCTGCCCTCGGAGCTGCCGAGCGGCCTGGAATCCCTCTTCCCGACGCTGGCGGACGACGAAGTGCCGTTCTACCTGTTGAGGGCGGGCGATTGTTTCAACACGAACGACAGCCTGCCCGGGCAGGCCGCCAAGCGTTCGTGCGGCACACCGCATGACGCCGAGGTCGTGAAGGTGGCCGAACTCAACGGCAGTTACTCGACCGACGCCGCCCTCAAGAAGGCGGCTTCGGCCCTGTGCGAAGCGCCTCTGGAACGCAAGGCCGCCCAGCAGCCCGCGGGCACCGTGCGCGGCACTCTCGTGCAGTATCCGGACCCCCGGGGCTACGACGTCGGCATAGACAACGTCGCCTGCAGCCTCGCCGCCGACGTCGGCAGCGGCAGTCACAAGCTCACCGCGCCGCTGGCGTGAACGGCCACACGCGCGTGGCCGTTGTTCACGGCTCACGCGCGCGTGCCCCGCAGATACGGCCCACGCGCGCATGCCCTGAGAATGAGCCCCCGGGGGGTGCAATCGGGCCCCCCGGGGGTGTGAGGGTCAGATGCCGTGCGGCAGCCGTACGTACGTGACGGTCGTCTCGATGCCGCTGTCCACCAGGCGGCCCTGGGCGTCGAACGCGCCCGTCCCGTCGGTCATCCCGAAGTCGTTGTCGTTGATGAGCGCGAGAGTCCTGTCGTTCACGAGCGCGACGCCCTCGATCTTGCCGGGTACCCCGTCCACCGTGCCCAGGTCCACGACGAGGCGCTTGCGCAGTACCGGGACTCCGGACGCCGCCGGGTCGTCGAGCTGCTCGAGGGAGGGGGACGTCGTGTCCTTGTCCCACCGGCTGCCGAGGATGTTCGCGCTGCTGGTGAGCTTGACCGTCTGGAGGCGAGCCGCCTTGTCGGTGCGCTCCTCCACGAGCAGCTTGTCTCGGCCGACGGCCACCACGGAGGAGATCTTCAGTTCGGAGGTGTCGTCCTCGCTCGGGTCGACCACGTTCACCGGGTCGAAGCGGTACGCGTACTCGGCGGTCACGGCCCGCTTCTTCGTCGAGAAGCGCAGCAGCCGTGTGGTGAGCGAGGCCTCTCCCGCGTCGCCGTCGGGGAGGGAGAGCGGGCTCTGCACGGCGACCACCAGGTCACCACCGGGGAGGAGGGCGAGTCCTTCGAAGCCGCGGTTGATCTTCCGGTGCAGCAGGACCGAGGGCAGTGCCTCGACCACCGGGTAGTCCGCGCCCTTCAGGTTCAGCCCCTTGGGCACGTAGCGCGTGAGCACCTTCCCGCGCGCGGAGACGTGGAGCAGCGACGGACCGTACTCGTCGACCAGCCAGAACGTGCCGTCAGCGGCGCGCACGATGCCCTCGGTGTCGACCCCGTTCGGGTTGTACGAGAGCGGGGTCTGCGCGTCGTAGGTGTACGGCGCCTCGTCGCGTTCCGCCTGGTTGGAGAGCCCGGTGACGGCCTTTCCGTGCGACGTGGTGATCGGGATCGAGTCGAGCACCTCCACGGTGTCACCGGACACCCGGATTTTCACGATCGCCGGGTCGAAACCGGGCACCGGGAACGTGCGGCGCTTCGTGCCGTCCACCTTGATCTGGCCGTTCGGACCGCGGTCGGTGACGGTCCAGAACTCGCCCTTGCGCCCCGCCGGGTAGATGTCGCTGCCGATCCCGCCGAGGTCCACACCTCGGTCGTCGGCCACGGTGCCGGGCAGCAGCGCGTTGCTGAACGTGCCCAGCGGAATGTCGCCGAGCGTCGCGGTGGCCGTCACCCGCGCCTGCGAGTGGTGACCCTCCGCGCTCGCCGTACCGGTCACCACGAGGGCGGCGACCACGGCGAGTGGCAGGCCCGCGGCGACGGATCGGCGGACGCGGCGCCTACTGACGGCGTGCGGGGACATCTGGCCTCCTGGGGCACAAGTTCGTTGACAGCGGCCAGAGTTCGCCCCGGTGCCTAACGTGGTGTGGCTCCGAGGTGAACGTGGTGCGTCAACCACTCGTCGGGTCGCCGCTCGTGTCCCCCTCAGCCATGGCCAGAGCCGTCGCGGGATCCCCCACCGCCGGCCCCGCCGGGCTCCAACGAACGCCCTCCTTGCGATACGGCCACCACCGGCCGTCGCGCCCCAACCGCAGCTGGGTCGACGCGCCGATCGCGGTCCAGCGGTTGTGTGCGGCACGCAACCGAGGGCGCTCGTCCCCGTCCCAGGCCGACTGAAGCGCCGCACGCGCGCGTGCCAGTGATTCTCCCTCGACCGTCCACTCCTCTTCGAGGACGGTCAGCGCGGCCACACCTCCGTACCGCCAGGCCCGGACGGCGAGTTCCAGCTCTTCCCGCCCGCGCCCCGAACCCTCGGCGAGCCGCCGCGTCATCGCCTCCTCCGGCCGACCCGCCGCCATCCGGACCGCATCCTGTACGAGCGTCAGTTCCTCCTCGACCGCCTGCTGCCCGTGTCCGGCACCGAGCGCCTCGGCGAGCAGCCGGTAGGCCTCGCTCGCGGTCACAGCCGCCACGTACTCCAGGGCGGCGGGGTCGACGCCGGATGCCGGAGCGGTCTCCATGTCCAGGGAGGGCGGCTGCCCCGGCCCCGCGGGCAGCGCGGGGAGGGCCGGCAACGCCGGAAGGATGTCCCCAGCCGCGTAGGCCTCGGAGGCGTCCACGCCCGCCGGACCGGGGTTCGGCGCCGCCGCCTCACGCGTGGGTGCGCTGCTACGCGCCTGAAGCTCGTCCAGGAGTGTGCGTTCGTCCCGCCCCCGCATCAGCAGCAGTACGAACGCGTCCTGGTCCAGCAGCCATGCCACCTGGTAGCAGAGCGCGGCCGTGTGCCCGCAGTGGTCCCAGGCGCCGCAGTCGCACTCCGCCTCCAGATCGCCGAGTCCCGGCAGGAGTTCGACTCCGGCGGCTGCCGCGTCCTCGACCAGGTGTGGCGGCATGTCGCGGTCGAGGAGTGCGGCGACGTGCCCGGCGCGTTCGACCGCCATGTCCAGGAAGCGGTCCCACTGACTCTCGGACAGCTCCTGGAGCAGTACGTCCGCCCGGTGCGTGCTGCCATCGCTGTCCCGCACGACGGCCGTGATCCGCCCCGGACGCACCGAGACGGCGCCCACCGCTCCCGCGCGGGCGAGTCTGCGGCCCGACTTGATCTGCTCCGAGTCCAACGCGGCGTCCTCCAGGGCCCGCAGCCAGGCCCGGCCCCACCAGGTCTGGGCGAAACTCCGTCCCGGCGCGGGCGGCTGGGCGGCGAACGTGCGCTCCTTGTCGTGCTCCGTCATCGTGCGCTCCCTCGCAGCTCCACCAGGTCGGCCAGTTCGGCGTCGGTCAGTTCCGTGAGCGCCGCCTCACCCGCGCCGAGCACCGCGTCCGCCAGCCGCTGCTTGCGCCGCAGCATGTCGGCGATCCGGTCCTCGATGGTCCCCTCCGTGATGAACCGGTGCACCTGCACGGGCCGGCTCTGGCCGATGCGGTACGCGCGGTCCGTGGCCTGTGCCTCGACGGCGGGGTTCCACCAGCGGTCGTAGTGCACGACATGCTCGGCACGCGTCAGGTTCAGCCCCGTGCCGGCCGCTTTCAACGACAGCAGGAAGACGGGGACCGCACCTTCCTGGAAGCGGTCCACCATCGCCTCGCGCTCGCCGATGGGCGTCCCTCCGTGCAGGAACTGCGTCGGCACGCCGCGCGCCGCGAGGTGACTCTCCATGAGGCGCGCCATCCGCACGTACTGCGTGAAGACCAGAACGCTCGCTCCCTCGGAAAGGATGGTGTCGAGCAGTTCGTCCAGCAACTCCAACTTCCCGGACCTGCCCGGGATCTTCGGCCGCTCCTCCTTGAGGAACTGCGCCGGGTGGTTGCAGATCTGCTTCAGCCCGGTCAGCAGCTTCACGATGAGGCCGCGCCGCGCCATGCTGTCCGCCCCCGAGATCTCGGCGAGGGTCTCGCGCACCACGGCTTCGTACAGACCCGCCTGTTCCCTGGTGAGCGACACCGCGCGGTCGGTCTCGGTCTTCGGCGGCAGTTCGGGCGCGATACCCGGGTCCGACTTGCGGCGGCGCAGCAGGAACGGCCGTACGAGCTTGGCGAGCCTCTCCGCGGCCGCGGGGTCCTGACCGGCCTCGACGGCCGCCGCGTACCGCGTGCGGAACGTGCCGAGCCTGCCGAGCAGTCCGGGAGTCGTCCAGTCGAGGATCGCCCACAGTTCCGACAGGTTGTTCTCCACCGGGGTGCCGGTGAGCGCCACGCGCGCGCGTGCGCCGATCGTGCGCAGAGCCCGTGCCGTCGCCGAGTAGGGGTTCTTGATGTGCTGCGCCTCGTCCGCGACGACCATGCCCCAGCTCACCTCGGCGAGTCGCGGCGCGTCCAGCCGCATCGTGCCGTACGTCGTGAGCACGAACTCCCCGTCGGCCAGGCTCTCCAGACTGCGCCGGGAGCCGTGGAAGCGCCGCACGGGGACGCCGGGGGCGAACTTCTCGATCTCGCGCTGCCAGTTGCCCATCAGGGAGGCCGGACAGACAACGAGCGAGGGGCCCGCGGCCGACTCGTCAGTCTGCCGGTGGAGATGCAGTGCGATCAGGGTGATCGTCTTGCCCAGACCCATGTCGTCGGCGAGGCAGCCGCCCAGTCCCAGAGAGGTCATCCGGGCGAGCCAGCTGAGCCCGCGCAACTGGTAGTCCCGCAGCGTCGCGGCGAGCGGAGCGGGCTGCCCGACCGGCTCCTGCGCCTCGGGGTCCGCCAGTCGCTCTCGCAGCGTCGCCAGCCACCCCGTGGGCCGCACATCGACCCGGAGGCCGTCGACCTCTGTGGAGCCCGTCAGAGCGGCACTCAGCGCGTCGATCGGCGTGACCTTGCGATCCTGCTGCGCCTGCGCGCGGCGTACCTCTCGCGGATCGACCAGCACCCACTGGTCGCGCAGCCGCACCACGGGCCGGTTCGCTTCGGCGAGCCGGTCCAGTTCCCGCCGGGTGAGCTGTTGGTCGCCCAGCGCGAACCGCCAGTTGAAGGCGAGGAGCGCGTCAGCGGACAGGAAGGAGGGCGCGTCCGACGACGCCTTGGCCGGGCCTCCCTCGTCGTCCGGCGGACCGATTACCGCGCGCGCGGACAGTTTCCGCGCCAGTTCCTTCGGCCAGTGCACGTCGATGCCGGCGACCGCCAGCGCGCGGGCGCCCTCGCCGAGGAGCTCGGTGACATCCTCGTCGGCGAGTTCGACGGCGTCCGGTACGGATGCCGACAGCAGCGGAGTCAGCGGGGCCCAGGCCCGGACGGCACGGCGCAGTACCAGCAGGACGTCCATCCGCGCGCGGGGGCCGAACGGCGAGGTTCCGGCCCAGACCGTGGAGGCGTCCGCGACGAGGCTCGGATCGCTCTCACTGTGCACCTGGAGCACCACGTGGAACGGCAGTCGTGTCTCCTCCGACACCGCCGACGCGAGCCCCGGTACCTCGACGCGCAACGAGATCCGTACGTCCGCGTCGTGCGTCGCGGCGACGTCCGCGGCCCAGGGGCGCTGCTCGGGGACGTGCTGCGGCTCCCGCGCCGCGAAGGCCGGGCCGCCCGCCGCGAGCGCCGCCGCCGGTGAGCGGGGCAGCGCGTCGGCGACCGCGTCGAGGAACGCCCGCAGCAGGCGCTCCGGGTCGGGCAGCCGCAGCGGTCCGTCGCCTTCCAGCGGCACCGCGTGTGCGTGGGGCGGCATCGAGGCGGCCAGCTCACGGATCCGTTCCCGGTCCTCGGGCCGTAGCGGGCCCGCGCGCCAGGTGTCGTGATCGTCGTCGGTCAGTCCGGGCAGCAGCAGCCCTCGCGCGGCGAACTGGAGGGCGAGCACCGCGGCCGCGCCCCAGAACGACGTCGACCGGTGTGCCTGCGCGGCGGCACGCGCGCGCGTGAGGACCGGCAGAGCGGCTCGCACGGGGAGGGAGACGGCGGGGACGGTGACGAGGCCGACACCCCCTTCCTCGTCCGAGGGCAGGACGACGGCCAGATCCTCGGGGGAGCCGGACGCCACCACGGGAGGGGCGTCGCCGTCCGGGTGCCAGAAGGCGACCCTGCCGCTGCCTGGCGGTCCGGCGGATACGAACACGGCACTGCATCGGGCCAGTTCAGCGATCTCGGCGGGAGTTGCCGCAGGAATCCTCTGCACAGCGATGACGCATTCCTCAAACTTGACTACTGGGGGGCGGGTCGCCGAGGGTACAGCACTCCGGGCGGTGGGCGAGAACGGCGGAACACGGTTCGCGGCTCCCGATGCGCGCGTACTGCCGAGAGTTGGGTATCCCCTACGCGAACAGCGGGCCCGCCGACCACCGCGGACGGGTTCTGTGCCACGGGCGTGAGGGCAGGGGCCTCTCAGGGTTGGCTAGGGGTCGGGCCTCAGGGTCCTATCAGGGTCTCGGTTCGGAACCGTGGGAGGCGCGGGCCCGTTCTCAGGACAGAGTGCGGCAGCAGCCGCGGAGGAGGCGACACATGTCGAAGAAAGCGAAGATCGCCGCAGGGGGTGTGGCGGTCGGGCTGATCCTGCTGATCTGGCTGCCCTGGTGGGCCGCCTTCCTGATCGTGCTGGGAGTCCCGGCCGCCGCGTACCTGGCGCTGGACCCCTCGCAGCGGCGCAGGCTGCGCCGTGTCACACGTAAGGAGATCGGCCGCTGACGGGCCATTGACGGGGTGTCCCACCGTTACGTCCCTACGTCCTCGTTCAGCGCGCCGGAGTCGGCCGCATCGTCGCTCGCGGGCCTCGTCGCAACGTCATGGCGGAGTCCGGGAGCGGGGTTGCGTGCCGGGCTGCCGATGCCGGGCACGCGCAGGCTCCCCGGGGCTAGCCGCGCTCCCGTCCCATGGTGGGCTGCGTCGCTGTCCCGTGGTGAGTCGTGCCCTCGTTCCACGGCGAGCCGCACGGCTGTCCCGTGTGGAGCCGCGGGGTGGTCCGGTGCGCGCGGCGGACCGGAAGCAAGGCGCGTCGGTTCATGATGTGCGAGTCACGGGATATCGCGTGGCGCGACCGCTCAACTGGGGCGTACCGCGATCTTGTCGAGGGCTTCCAGAAGGCCGGGGAGTTCCGGACCACGGCCGACGGGCAGGACTTCTCCGGGCTCCTCGTCGAGAAGGACGAAGGCGATGTCGTCGGTCCTGGCGACCAGGGACCAGCCGGGACCGTCGGCGCGTAGGGTCCGTGCGTCGTTCGTGGCGAATGACGAGCGGACGCGGCCGAGCGGAGGTGGCGCGTTCACGTAGGAGCGTGCCTCCGCCATCACCCGTCGGATGCCGGTGAGTTCCTCGGCGTCGGCACCGGTGTCGGCGTTCTCGGTCGTGTGCACTTCCGTCCGGTCCGCCTCGGTCCGCGCCACCTTCGTCCCCGCCTCGGCCGGGGCCGCGTCGGTCGAGGTCGCGTCGGTTCGGTCCGCCTCGTTCCCCTGCGCGGGATCCCGAGAGGCCTCCGCGTCCGTGGGTGCCTCGCCGTCGGGCATCACGAAGTCCGAGTCGTCGATCTGTTCCCGCCAGGTCGCCCACTGAAGGGCGATCTCGTCGGCGCCGAGGCGCCGCTGAGCCGGACCCCAGACGGTGGTGTCCGGCGGGCACAGCGGTGGCCGATCAGTGAGCTCGGGCCCGGGGTCGTGCGGGGCCGGCACCCCCGGGGCCGCGACGGCCACGGCAAGCGGCCAGCCGGGCAGCGCGGAAACGACCGTGCGCTCGTCCGGCGACAGCTCGTGCTCCATGCCGCAGTCCCAGGAAGCGATGGCGACGGCGACCAGCGAGACGTCGTCGATGACGACCGTCCACCGTGCGCCTTCGCCGTCCTGGCCGATCACGAGGCCGTATCCGTCGGCCAGGGGCGCCAGGTCGAGCTCCGCGCAGGCCGCCGGATAGTCGTCCCCCAGCACGCTGGGGAACTTCGCCGGTGTCAGCAGCACTGCCGTCAGCACGAACAGCGCGTCGTCGTCCCCGGCGGCGATGGAGTCATCGTCCGTCCCGGCCATCCCAGCCTCCCCATCGCTTCGTCCGTCGGCGCACCCTAATGCGACGGTGAGCCGCTTGTCACGACTCCCCATCGCACCCGGGCGCGCGCGGAGCTGCGGCTATCCGGCCGGACAGGGGCGAAATGGCTGCCCCGGGCACACGTTCGTCACATGGCGGGCAGCCCGAGCAGGGTTCGTGCCACCGCCTGCGGGGACTCGTCACGCTCCCGCGCCAGGGCGATGACGGCCCGGCAGGCCAGTTCGGTCACGCCGAACGACAGCGCCTCCGGTGACACCCAGGTCGCGGCCTCGTCGATCTGGTCCTGGTCGTCCTCCGCGCACGCCGACACGTACGCCGCGGCCGCCTCGAACAGGTTGTGTCTCGGCTTTTCCGGCCGTCGGGTCGAGGGCTGTCCCTCGGTGGACCGTCCGGACGTCTTCGGCGCCCATATTCTGCGGAGTCTGCCGAACATACTGGACATGCGGTCGCCTTCCCCCATGCGACGTCCGAGCAGGCCGTCGCTCACCGGTCAACCAATGCTACTCAACGTAGAGTTGGAGCCTTGCGGCAAAAGGGGGTCAGCTCGGTGAAAAGGGGCTCCTGGACGGCTGTCGCGCCCCCGGGCCGGGCAGGCACGGAGGCTGCCGGGGGCAGGGTGGGTGTCGTCCCCGGCGCCGGGCGCACCATCGGGTTCGACAGCCCCGACGCTTTGGTGGCTGGGAGATCGCCCGGCGGGCCTAAGTGCCGTCAGCCGCGGTGTAAGGCCAGTGCGAGGAAGCGGGCGTCCTCGTCCACGTAGGACGTCATGTCCCAGCCGGAGCCGGCCAGCAGTGGGCGCAGGTTGGCCTCGTCGCGCTGGTCGTCCGGGGTGATCCGCCGGCCCTGGCGGGCCGCAAGCGCCGCCCGGCCGATCGGGTGGAAGAGCGCCAGGGTGCCGCCGGGCCGGACGACCCGTGCCAACTCCCGCAGGTTCTCGGCGGGGTTCGACAGATGGGCGATGAGTCCCGCCGCGAACACGGCGTCCAGCGAATCCGTACGCAGGGGCAACCGGGCGACATCGGCCAGTAGCAGTTGCCCCTCGCGGTCCCGGCCGGCCTCCGTGGCGGCCTTCAGCATGGCCGGGGTCAGATCGGCCCCGAGGACCACTCCGGACGGGCCCACGGCCGCTCGCAGCGGCGGCAGAGCCCGTCCGGTGCCACAGCCCGCGTCCAGCACACGGCCGCCCTCGCGGAGCCCCAACTCGGCTACCGCCGCCGCGTACGCGGGTGCGTCGTCGGGAAACCGGGAGTCCCAGTCGGCCGCGCGTGCGCCGAAGAACTTCTGGACGTGTGTGTGGTCGTCGCTCATGTTCCGCATGATCCCTCACCGACACGAAGTACGACCCGGCGCACACGTTCGAGCGGTCCGCGATCGTTCAGTTGCACCTCTCCGTCATATTTCAACACCTTTCGAAACGCGCCCTCTTTGTGCGCCCCTCTCCGGACTAGCGTCCCTGAGCCATGGGACACCTGGACCACGCCGCCTTCGGCTGGCTGACCCCCGTGCTGTCGTACGCGATGGCCTGCATCGGCGCCGCCCTGGGGCTGCGCTGCACCGTCCGCGCGCTCGGCGCCACCGGTCGGTCTCGCCGCAACTGGCTCCTCACCG
This sequence comes from Streptomyces sp. NPDC088747, assembly GCF_044751025.1. Classification (NCBI taxonomy): domain Bacteria; kingdom Bacillati; phylum Actinomycetota; class Actinomycetes; order Kitasatosporales; family Streptomycetaceae; genus Streptomyces; species Streptomyces sp. NPDC088747. The sequence goes on along the minus strand of NZ_JBIVKZ010000001.1, from coordinate 407,414 downwards.
CGGCCTCGGCCATCGGCACCGGCATCTGGACGATGCACTTCGTGGCGATGCTGGGGTTCGGCGTCAGCGGTACGGAGATGCGCTACAACGTGCCGTTGACCATCCTCAGCCTGCTCGTCGCCATGGCCGTCGTCGGCGCGGGCGTCTTCGCCGTCGGTTACGGCCGGGACAGGGGCCGGGCCCTCGTCCTCGGCGGCCTCACCACAGGGCTGGGCGTCGCGAGCATGCACTACCTGGGCATGGCGGCGCTGCGGCTGCACGGCGACGTGCGCTACGACCCGGTGCTCGTCGGACTCTCCGTCGTGATCGCCGTGGTGGCCGCGACCGCGGCCCTGTGGGCGGCACTCAACATCAGGTCCCCGGTGGCGGTCGCTCTCGCCTCCCTCGTCATGGGAGGGGCCGTGAGCAGCATGCACTACACCGGAATGATCGCGGTGAGTGTGCGTGTCAGCCCTTCCGGTGACGCACTGCCCGGGGCCACGGCGATGCAGTTCATCTTCCCCCTCGCTGTCGGCCTCGGGTCCTATCTCTTCCTGACATCGGCGTTCGTCGCGCTGTCACCGACGGCCGGTGAGCGCGAGGCGTCCGCCTCGGCCCAACGGCCGGTCGAGAGCCTCGCCCGCTGAGGGCGGAGCCGGCGCCATGAGTGCCGCCGGGCACGACCCGAACCGTCCGAGAGCACCCGAACCGATCCGAGCGAGGAGGCCATGCGTACACCCCGTAGCACCCCCACAGCCGGCGCCGAGCCGCCGCCCCAGCCCCCGGCGCGAGGCCGACGCGCGCACGCGGGCCCACCGGCCGACGAGCGCGTGGATGCCGACGAGACCGTCACCGGGACGCCGCCGATGACGCCGCCGCGCGCGGGTACGTGGGGAATCCGCCCCCGTACCGTGCGGGCCAAGATCGTCTGCCTCCTGATGGTGCCGGTCGTCTCGCTGCTCGCCCTGTGGGCGTACGCCACGGTGACGACCGCCCAGGAGGTGGCACGGCTGAGGCTGTTGCAGAGTGTGGACGCGACGGTCCGAGGCCCGGTCGGCACGGCTGTCGCCGCTCTGCAGAGCGAACGCGGGGCGGCTGTCCGGTACGCGACCGCCCCCGCCGCCGAGCGGGAGGCCGACCTGAAGGAACTGTCCGGGCGCACCGACCGAGCGGTGGCGAAGCTACGACTCGGCGAGCACAACACCGTCGCCGACGGCGCGGACCTGCCCGCGGGAGTGGCCACCCGCCTCGGCGCCTTCGTCACCGAGGCCGAGACCCTGCGGTCCGTACGCGCTGCCGTACTGGACGGCCGTACGGGCTGGGGCGAGACGTACAGGACATACACCCGGACGATCTCGACCGCTTACGCCGTGGGCGGCGCGCTCACCGGTATCCAGGACGCCGACCTGGGCTCCGACGCGCGCGTGCTGCTCGAGTTCTCACGGGCCGGGGAGGCGCTCGCCCAGGAGGACGCGGTGCTTTCCAGCGCCCGGCTCGCCAAGACGCTCGACGGCGACCGGCTGCGGCTGTTCACCGGGGCCGCCGACACCCGCCGTACCCTGACCGACGCGGCCGTGGCGGACCTCGGCGGGCCCGAGCGGGCCGCCTGGGACGACCTCGTGGAGGGGAGCGCGTACGGCGACGTGCGTGCCGTCGAGGAGAAGGTGCTGGCGGCCCGACCTGGAGGCAGTGCCATCGCCGCGGCGCCGGAAGCGGACTGGAACACCGCCCACGCGCGCGTGCAGGACGGAATGCGCACGATCGAGGAGAACGCGGCCCGGGGTGTCGCGGACCGGGCCGACCCGTTCACCCGGGGGGTGCTCACACCGGCCGGCGCCGCGGTCCTGTTCGGACTCGCCGCCGTCGCCGCGTCGCTGGTGATCTCGGTACGCATCGGCCGCGGGCTCGTCATCGAGTTGGTGAGCCTGCGCAACAGCGCCCTGGAGATCGCGCGCCGCAAACTCCCGCAGGCGATGCGCAGACTGCGCGCGGGTGAGGAGATCGACGTCCGGGTCGAGGCACCGCCTGGGCCACCCGCCGAGGACGAGGCAGGACAGGTCGCGGAAGCCCTGGGCACCGTGCACCGGGCCGCCCTGCGCGCCGCCGTCGAACGCGCGGAACTCGCCAGCGGGATCTCCGGGGTCTTCGTCAATCTGGCCCGCCGCAGTCAGGTCCTCGTGCACCGGCAACTGAACCTGCTGGACAGCATGGAGCGCAGGTCCGACGACCCGAACGAGCTGAGTGACCTCTTCCGGCTCGACCACCTCACCACCCGGATGCGCCGCCATGCGGAAAGCCTGATCATCCTCTCCGGAGCCGCACCTGGCCGCGCCTGGCGGAAGCCGGTCTCGCTGACGAACGTGGTCCGCGCGGCCGTCTCCGAAGTCGAGGACTACGCGCGCGTGGAGGTACGTCAACTCCCCGAAGCGTCGGTGGCGGGCGGCGCGGTCGCCGACCTCACCCACCTTCTGGCGGAGATCGTTGAGAACGCCGCCCAGTTCTCGCCGCCGCACACCCGGGTCCGGGTCAGTGGCGAACACGTCGGCAACGGCTACGTCGTGGAGGTCGAGGACCGCGGGCTCGGCATGGGCAAGGAGACGCTCGCCGAGGCCAACCGCAGGATCGAGCAGTCCGAGACGCTCGACCTCTTCGACAGCGACAGGCTCGGCCTGTTCGTGGTCAGCAGGCTCGCGGCGAGGCACGGCATCAAGGTGCACCTGCGGACCTCGCCGTACGGCGGTACCACCGCGGTCGTTCTGTTGCCGACGCCCCTGCTGCACGGTGGCGCGGCGGAACGTTCCGCCAGGCGCGCCGCTCCCGCAGGGCTGCCCGCGGAACGCGAGTACGCGCGCGTGCATGCCGCCCCGGAACAGGACTCTGTCCAAGCCGTCACCGAGAGGCCCGCACTGGTGCCCCCCATACGGGCCGCCGCCGAAACGCCGCTGAACGGTTCACCCGAGAAATCGCCCCCCGGAGTCACCACTTTGCGGTTGCATCGGCCTCCCGCGGCCCCCGAGGAGTCCGACGACCTCCCCCGGCGGGTACGGCAGGCGAATCTGGCGCCCCAACTGCGAGCACAGCTCTCCGAGGAGCCGGTGGCGACACCCGATGACCAAACGGACGACCCACGAACCCCCGAACTCGTACGGGACCGCATGTCGGCCTACCGGGACGGCTGGGCGCGCGGCGGTGGCAGGTCACCCGGCCGCCGTGGCACACCCACCCCCGAAACGGGCGGAGACAGCAGCGAAGGAGACCCCGCATGATCCAGGATCCGAGCATGAGGGCCGCCCAGCAGTCCGGCGAACTCGACTGGCTGCTGGACGACCTGGTGCTTCGTGTGGCCGAGGTTCGGCACGCGGTGGTGCTGTCGAACGACGGCCTCGCCGTGGGGGCGTCGACCGATCTGCGGCGTGAGGACGCCGAGCACCTCGCGGCCGTCGCCTCCGGCTTCCACAGCCTGGCCAAGGGCGCCGGACGCCACTTCGGAGCAGGCGGCGTACGGCAGACCCTGGTGGAGATGGACGACGGTTTCCTGTTCGTGGCGGCCGCGGGCGACGGGTCGTGCCTCGCCGTTCTCACGGCCGTGACAGCCGACATCGGCCTGGTGGCGTACGAGATGGCGCTCCTGGTCAAACGGGTCGGAGAGCACCTCTACGCGCCGGCGCGCGTCGGGGCACAGCCGCCCGCGGCCGGATGACCGAGGACGGTCGGTGCAGATGACGGAGGACATGCCGCGCGCCCTTCGGCAGGAGGGCAGCCAGTGGTACGACAACGAGGCCGGACCCCTCGTCCGCCCCTACGCGATGACAGGCGGCCGTACCAGATCGGGCCCCTCTGGCGTGCGCTTCGACCTGATCGCCCTTGTCACACTCGACGGCGCCGCCCCTGGTGCCGACGACGACACCTCGCTGGGACCGGAGCACCGGGCCCTTATCGAGCTGTGCCGTACCGAGACACAGTCGGTCGCCGAACTCTCCGCCGACGCCGACCTTCCGTTGGGCGTCGTCAGGGTGCTCCTGGGGGATCTCCTGGAACTGGGCTGCGTCACGGTCAGCCGCCCGGTGCCGCCGGCTCAACTGCCGGACGAGCGGATCCTCCGCGAGGTGATCGATGGACTGAGGGCGCTCTAGATGAACCAAGTCGACCTGACGCACACCCGTTTGCCGACAGATTTGGACACCGGATGGGCACGAGTGAGCCGCAACGGACAACTAGTGGTTCATTGCCTCGTAGGGGAGACGAAGTTGCCATGATGCTGACTTCGCGCATCCGCCCGGGCACTCCGCGCGCTGACACAGACGCACCGGCCCGGTCCCCGAACGGACGCACAACGGCCCCGAACGGACGTACAGACGTCGACCGTTGCCGGCACTCCCGAGAGAAGTGATCGATGGTCTCCGAGAACTCCGACGCCTCGGACGGTGACATGACCGCCATGGCGTTGAAGATACTGGTCGCCGGTGGATTCGGCGTGGGCAAGACCACCCTGGTCGGCGCGGTCAGTGAGATCAGGCCGCTGCGCACCGAGGAACTGCTGAGCGAGGCGGGACAGGTGGTGGACGACACCGAGGGAGTGGACCAGAAGGTCACGACGACCGTCGCCATGGACTTCGGCCGCATCACCATCAGGTCGGGTCTCTCGCTCTACCTCTTCGGAACCCCGGGCCAGGACAGGTTCTGGTTCCTGTGGGACGAACTCTCACAGGGAGCCCTCGGCGCCGTCGTCCTCGCGGACACCCGGCGACTGGCGGACTGTTTCCCCGCGGTGGACTACTTCGAGCACCGGCACATCCCGTTCCTGGTGGCCGTCAACTGCTTCGCGGGCGCCCGCTCCTACGGTGCTCAGGACGTGTCCCGTGCCCTCGATCTCGACCAGGGCACGCCCGTGGTGCTCTGTGACGCCCGCGACCGCGACTCGGGGAAGGAAGTGCTGATCCGTCTCGTCGAACACGCCGGGCGGGTCCACACCGCCCGGCTGCTCGACTCCGTCGGCTGAGACGCCTCACGGCGGTCCGTCGGCGCGACGGACCGCGCACGGATAGGGGCTCTCAGTCGGCCACCGCGGCGTAGGCCAGCACTTTGCTGATCCGCACGCGTACGAGGAGTTCGCCGGGGACGCCGTTGCGCTCGCCGAACTCCGCGGCGCGCTCCTCGCCCATGTACCGGGCGCCGATCCGAGCGGCCCAGTGCCGCAGCTCGTCCAGATCCTCCGACAGCTCGGCACGTCCTTCCAGCACGACGAAGTCGAAGGGCGGCCGATCGTCGTCCACACACAACGCGACCCGTCCGTCCCGGGCCAGGTTCCTTCCCTTGACGCTCTCCTTCGCGGTGTTGAAGACCAGGTCCTCACCGTCCAGCAGAAACCAGATCGGCGTCACGTGCGGACCTCCGTCGGCCCGGACGGTCGACAGTTTTCCGGTGCGGGTTCCGTTCGAGACGAACGCCCGCCATTGCTCATCGGTCATCTTCTGTGCCATGCCCCCATCCTCCTTGCCCGGGCAGCGGCTGTGGTGAAGGCTGGCTGGTCAGATCCTCCGGCCAGGGGGAGGCAGACCACGGGGGGACGGGACCATGGCGCAGACGGGACTCGGCTGGTTGCTGGACGACCTCACAGAGCGCGTCGAACACGTACGGCATGTCTTAGTGCTGTCCAACGACGGGCTGGTGAGGGGCGCGAGTACGGGACTTCGGCGGGAGGACGCCGAACATCTCGCGGCCGTCGCGTCGGGACTGCACAGCCTGGCCAAGGGCTCGGGCCGGCACTTCGGCGCGGGCCAGGTGCGCCAGACGATGATCGAGTTCGACGCCGCGGTACTTTTCGTCACCGCGGCGGGCGACGGAAGCTGCCTGTGTGTACTCAGCGCCGCGGAGGCCGACATCGGCCAGGTCGCGTACGAGATGACCCTGCTCGTCAACCGAGTCGGAGAGCACCTCGGCGTGGACGCGCGGCATCCGAAGAGCCCACCCCGCGAAGGCTTCTGACCTGCGGATACGTCGGCTCGGTCAAAGTTATCCACAGGCTCGGCGCAAGATCCGCCGAACCGGCTACGGTTTTTCCGAAGCGAGCGCACGCCAGCGTGAGCAACTCGTACGACGGGGGAGAACCGCCATGTCGGGCCACACCATCACCGCCATCTCGCAAGCCACCAAGGCCGCCGCCGACCTCTCGGCGCCCGCCACTCCTGCCACCGTCCCAGCAGGAGCAGGAGCAGGAGCAGGAGCAGGAGCAGGAGCAGGAGCAGGAACAGGAACAGGAACAGGAACAGGTGGGACGAAGGCAGGCACAGCAACAGGCGCAGGCGCCCGCCGACCGGACCTCGCACTCAGCCGTGCCGCACGTGAACTCGGCCTCAAGCGAGGCGAGTTCGACCTGGCTGTGCAGCTGGGATGCGTCCGTACCGGCCCCGACGAAGGGGGAGGAGGACGCCGGGTGTCCCGCACGGAGATCGACCGGGTGCGTTCCGAGCGCGGCTATCCCGAGGCTCTGCGGGATCGCGTCAAGGCTGTCGGCACGACGGAGGGAGCCGAACTCCTGGACGTGACGACCGCCAGGTTCACCCGCCTCGCCCGACTGGGCCTGGTGGTGCCGGTGAGGTTCTACCTCAACCGGTACCGGGCGGTGGTGTGGCTGTATCTGGTTGAAGAGCTACGGCAGTTCGCGGCGGGCAAGGACAACTCCCCGCTGCTGAGTGGCCGTACACCCGAAGGGCTCCGTGCCCAGTTGGACGAGGGACTGGACCTCCGGCCCCGCAACTGGCGGGGGCGCCACCTGGGCTTCCTGCTGCGACAGGCGGAGGACCCGTGGGAGCGGGCCGCAGTCGTGGCATCCCTGCTCGCCCCGGTCCAGGTCGCCGAGACCGTCAGGGATCCCTACGAGCGGGCGTATGTGAACCGCCTCGGACCCGAGCGCGGCTCCCAGGGCGCACCCGACTCACCCGCCGCGCGCACCGCCTCGCGGATCATGACGGCGGGCGACCCCGACGAGATCAGCTGGCTGCGGGCCGACTTGGGTCAGCTCCTCGCCGAAGCCCGCGCACTGCGGCCCGCTCCACGCCCGGTGCCACGGGCCTCACAGCCGACTGATTCTCATCCGACGGCAGCACGTCGGGCTCGTGCGGATTCAACGGCATCGCATCCGGCTGGTTCCCGTTCGACGGGATCTCGGCCGGCCGATTCTCGCTCGACGACATGGCGCCCGACTGGCTCAAAGCCGCCCGCCGCCCCGTCACCCGCCGCCCAGCCGCCTGCCGCCCAGCAGCCCGCGGCACCCTTGTCCGCCACACGGGCGACCGCCACGCGGATGTCTACCGCCTCACGGATGTCTGCCGCACGGAAGTCCGCCACACGGCCGTCGGCCTCCCGACCCGGACCGGAGGGCCCACCGCGACGGCCGGCGACCGGTGAGCCCGAGCGGCCACGGAAACTGCTCGGCTGGCTGCGTCGCAAGAACTGTCGCGAGAACTCCTGACGGCCCGAGCGACTCGACCAACTACAGCGCCCAACTACAGCGCCCGGAAAAGGCCCTCCTGGACGACCGAGACGAGCAGCCGGCCCTCCAGATCGTAGATACGCCCGCGGGCCAGTCCACGTCCGCCCGTCGCGATCGGGGACTCCTGGTCGTACAGGAACCACTCGTCCGCACGGAACGGCCGGTGGAACCACATGGCGTGATCCAGCGAGGCCATGTCGAAACCTCGCGGACCCCACAACGGCTCCACCGGAATGCGGACGGCGTCCAAGAGGGTCATGTCACTCGCGTACGTCAGCGCGCAGGTGTGCACGAGCGGGTCGTCGCCCAGCGGCCCGACGGCACGCATCCACACCGCGCTGCGCGGCTCGGCGTCCTTGATCTCCTCGGGGGTCCAGCGGAGCCGGTCCACGTAACGGATGTCGAAGGGCTGACGCCGGGCCATGCGCTCCAACGCTTCGGGGAGCGCGCCCAGATGGGCCTTGATCTCCTGCGCCAGCGTCGGCAGGGATTCCGGATCGGGGACCTCGCGGGCCGGCGGCAGCTGGTGCTCGAAGCTCCCTTCCTCAGGCTTGTGAAAGGAGGCGGTCAGATTGAAGATCGTGCGGCCCTGCTGCACGGCGGTGACCCGCCGGGTGGTGAACGACCGCCCGTCCCGGACCCGCTCGACCTGGTACACGATCGGAACGCCCGGGATTCCCGGGCGCAGGAAGTACGCGTGCAGCGAGTGCACCGGCCGGTCGCGTTCCGTGGTGCGCCCGGCGGCGACCAACGCCTGGCCGGCCACCTGGCCGCCGAACACCCGCTGCAGGGACTCCTGCGGGCTCCGGCCACGGAAGATGTTGACCTCGATCTGCTCCAGGTCGAGCAGGTCGACGAGGCTCTCGGCTGGATTCGTCATGTGTGGGTTTCTCCTGTGCTCACAACTGGCCGACGTCGGTGACCCTGACGACCGCGCGACTCTCGGCATCGGACGCCGTGAGGTCGATCTCCGCGCTGATGCCCCAGTCGTGATCGCCGTTCGGGTCGGCGAAGGTCTGCCGCACGCGCCACAGGCGGTTCTCCGGCTCCTCCACGATCGACAGCAGTTTGGGACCGCGGGCGTCGGGTCCGGTGCCCAGGTCCTCGTACTCGTCCCAGTACTTGTCCATCGCCTCGCCCCAGGCGTCGGCGTCCCAGCCGGATTCGGCATCCATCTCGCCGAGCTCGTTCACATGGTCGAGGGCGGCGAGTTCGACGCGGCGGAACATGGAGTTGCGGACCAGGACACGGAAGGCACGGGCGTTCGCGGTGACGGGCTTGACCTCGTCGGCCTTCTCCTGGGCCTCCTCGGCCGTCATCACCTCGGGGTTGGCGAGTTGCTCCCACTCGTCCAGGAGGCTGGAGTCGACCTGGCGCACCATCTCGCCCAGCCAGGCGATCAGGTCTTCAAGGTCCTCGGACTTGAGATCGTCCGGGACGGTGTGCTCGAGCGCCTTGTAGGCGCTGGCCAGGTAGCGCAGCACGATGCCCTCGGTGCGGGCGAGTTCGTAGAAGGAGACGAACTCGGTGAAGGTCATCGCCCGTTCGTACATGTCACGGATGACCGACTTCGGCGACAGCGGATGGTCCCCGACCCACGGGTGGCTCTTGCGGTAGACGTTGTAGGCGTGGAAGAGCAGCTCCTCCATCGGCTTGGGGTACGTCACCTCCTGGAGCCGCTCCATACGGTCCTCGTACTCGACGCCGTCCGCCTTCATCGCCGCCACGGCCTCACCGCGCGCCTTGTTCTGCTGGGCCGCGAGGATCTGCCGCGGATCGTCCAGCGTGGACTCGACGACGGAGACCATGTCCAGGGCGTAGGAGGGGGATTCGGGCTCCAGGAGCTCGAACGAGGCGAGGGCGAAGGTCGACAGCGGCTGGTTGAGCGCGAAGTCCTGCTGGAGATCGACGGTGAGGCGCACGATGCGGCCCTCGGCGTCCGGTGTGTCGAGCTTCTCCACGACGCCGCCGTCGAGGAGCGAGCGGTAGATGGCGATAGCCCGCCGGATGTGGCGCAACTGCTGCTTGCGCGGCTCGTGGTTGTCCTCCAGCAGATGCCGCATCGCCTCGAAGGCGTTTCCGGGGCGGGCGATCACCGAGAGGAGCATGGTGTGCGTGACCCTGAAACGGGAGGTCAGCGGCTCGGGATCGGAGGTGATGAGCTTCTCGAAGGTGTTGTCCGTCCACCCGACGAAGCCCTCGGGAGCCTTCTTGCGCACCACCTTGCGGCGCTTCTTCGGATCGTCGCCGGCCTTGGCGAGCGACTTCTCGTTCTCGATGACGTGCTCGGGCGCCTGGGCTACGACGAAGCCCGCGGTGTCGAAGCCGGCGCGGCCGGCGCGGCCGGCGATCTGGTGGAACTCGCGGGCGCGAAGGGTCCGGACCCGGGTGCCGTCGTACTTCGTCAGAGCTGTGAACAGCACCGTGCGGATAGGGACGTTGACGCCGACGCCGAGGGTGTCCGTACCGCAGATGACCTTGAGAAGACCCGCCTGGGCCAGTTTCTCCACGAGACGCCGGTACTTGGGCAGCATGCCGGCGTGGTGCACGCCGATCCCGTGGCGCACGTAACGGGAGAGGTTCTGGCCGAACTTGGTGGTGAAGCGGAAATTGCCGATCAGATCGGCGATCTTGTCCTTCTCCTCACGCGTGCACATGTTGATGCTCATCAGCGCCTGCGCCCGCTCCACGGCCTGGGCCTGCGTGAAATGCACGATGTAGACGGGCGCCTGCTTGGTCGCCAGCAGCTCGGTGAGTGTCTCCGTCAGCGGGGTCAGCACGTATTCGTAGGACAGCGGCACCGGGCGCGTCGCCGAGCGGACCACCGACGTGGGGCGGCCGGTGCGCCGGGTGAGGTCCTTCTCGAACATCGAGACGTCGCCGAGCGTCGCCGACATCAGGATGAACTGAGCCTGAGGGAGTTCCAGGATCGGGATCTGCCAGGCCCAGCCGCGGTCGGCCTCCGCGTAGAAGTGGAACTCGTCCATCACGACCTGGCCGACATCGGCGTGCTTTCCGTCGCGCAGCGCGATGGACGCCAGCACCTCAGCGGTGCAGCAGATGATGGGCGCGTCGGCGTTCACGGAGGCGTCGCCGGTCAGCATGCCGACGTTCTCGGTGCCGAACATCTTGCACAGCTCGAAGAACTTCTCGGAGACCAGCGCCTTGATCGGCGCCGTGTAGAAGGTGACCTCGTCGCGGGCGAGCGCCGCGAAGTGCGCACCCGCGGCGATCATGCTCTTGCCCGACCCCGTGGGTGTCGAGACGATCACGTTCGCACCCGAGACCACCTCGATCAGCGCCTCCTCCTGGTGGGGATAGAGGGTGAGACCGCGTTCCTCGACCCACGACTCGAAGGCTTCGTAGAGGGCGTCGGGGTCTGCGGTCTGCGGCAACTGATCGATAAGGGTCACGACCCCATCTTGCCTGTGAACCCGCGTGAGGGGGGAATCGGATGCGCGTCCGAAGATCGCGAACGCTACGCTGTGGCGCCGACGAGGCGTCAGCACACGCGGACAACTGGACAGCGGCACAAGAGGAATGGGGCGTCGAACGGCCATGATGGGACCAGCACACTCACTCTCGGGAGCCGCGGCCTGGCTCGGTGTCGGAGCGGCGGCGGCCGCCACCGGCCATGCCATGCCCTGGCCGGTCCTCCTGGTCGGCGCGCTGATCTGCGCGGGCGCCGCGCTCGCCCCCGACCTGGACCACAAGTCGGCCACCATCTCGCGGTCCTTCGGACCTCTGTCCAAGTGGGTGTGCGAGGTCGTCGACAAGCTCTCGTACGCCGTCTACAAGGGGACGCGCAAGGCGGGCGACCCCCGGCGCTCCGGCGGGCACCGCACGTTGACGCACACCTGGCTGTGGGCGGTGCTGCTCGGTGCGGGCGGCTCGGTCGCCGCGATCACCGGAGGGCGCTGGGCGGTCCTGGGCCTGCTCTTCGTGCACCTGGTGCTCGCCATCGAGGGCCTGCTGTGGCGGGCGACCCGTGGTTCCAGCGCCGACGTCCTGGTCTGGCTGCTGGCCGCGACCAGTGCCTGGATCCTGGCGGGAACCCTGGACAAGCCGGGCAACGGCGCGGACTGGCTGTTCACGGCCCCGGGCCAGGAGTACCTGTGGCTGGGACTGCCGATCGTCCTGGGCGCCCTGGTGCACGACATCGGGGACGCGCTGACGGTCTCCGGCTGCCCGATCCTGTGGCCCATCCCGGTCGGCCGCAAGCGCTGGTATCCGATCGGGCCGCCCAAGGCGATTCGCTTCCGGGCCGGCAGCTGGGTGGAGCTGAAGGTGCTGATGCCGGCGTTCATACTCCTGGGCGGCGTGGGCTGCGCGGCGGCGCTCAACTTCATCTGACCGAGCGGGTCACGCGATCACGCCGTACCGGCCTCGCCGCCGCCCTGGCCGCCACTCCCGTACCGCTTCTCGAACTGGGCGATCCGTCCCTCCGTGTCCACCGTCCGGGCCTTCCCGGTGTAGAAGGGGTGGCTTTCCGAGGAGATCTCGACGTCCACGACGGGGTAGGTCTCGCCGTCGTCCCAGTCGATGGTCCGGTCGCTCGTGGCGGTGGAGCGGGTGAGGAAGGCGTAGCCGGCGGCGCGGTCGCGGAAGACGACGGGGTGGTAGTCGGGCTGCTTGTCCTGCTGCATGTGTGCTCCTCGGGTGGAAGGGACGGGGCGGGCAGGGCCCGGTCAGCCGTACGGGGAGTCCTCGTCGACGATGTGCATCGCCGCCTCCTCGGCGGAGGCCGCGGCGCCGTCGATACCGACGTCCGTGGCGAAGAGCTCTTTGTCCTCGTCCTCGTGTGCCCCCTCGTCGGGGGCCACGAGACGGCCGGAGCGGAGCGCGCCCACCTCGTTGTCCAGGGGTTCGCCGTCGCTGGTCTCCCAGTCGCCGATGCCGTCCCCGCGGAGGGCGGTGATGTCAGGGAGCTCTTCCGCGAGACGCTGGTCCAGAGTCTCGCCCTGCCGGGCCTCCTCGGCGGTCACTCCGGCGTGCTCCACCGCCCACGGCCGTTCCGGTGGGGACCAGCCCCGGTCGAGGGGATCGTCGACGCCGTCGGAGTCGAGGGTGTCCTCGGCGTCGAGCAGCCCCGCGTCGTCCTGTACCTCGGACCCGTCGGGCTGGTAGACGTCGTCTCCCCATCCGTCGGCGCTGTCCACGGAGACCTCCAGGTGATGCGGGCCGGGCCCTGTTCCGAAGCGCTCGAGGGCGGGCGCGCGGGCCGCTGGACACAGCCGTCGCCCGGTGTGAACCAGGTGGTTCCCGGAGGTTCCCGGGGCCGGTGTCCACATCCAGCCTTCCACCCCCCTTCGGCAGCGCGCAACGCCACACGGTCCGGGCATGTGCGCTCCTGGGCGTCCAGGAGCGCACACGGCCCGGCTCGGCCGGCCCGCTCACCCGTGCCAGGACCGCCAGAGCGCCGCGTACGCGCCGTCGGCCGCGACCAGCTCGTCGTGGCTCCCGAGCTCGCTGATGCGGCCGTTCTCGACGACGGCGATGACGTCCGCGTCGTGAGCGGTGTGCAACCGGTGGGCGATGGCCACCACCGTGCGGCCGTCCAGGACGCGGGCGAGGGAGCGTTCCAGGTGACGGGCCGCGCGCGGGTCGAGGAGCGAGGTCGCCTCGTCCAGGACCAGCGTGTGAGGGTCGGCGAGTACCAGTCGGCCCAGCGCGATCTGCTGGGCCTGGGCCGGAGTCAGCGCCAGCCCGCCCGAGCCGACCTCGGTGTCCAGGCCGTCGTCCAGGGCCCGTGCCCAGCCGTCCGCGTCGACCGCGCCGAGCGCCGCCCACAGCTCGGCGTCGTCGGCTCCCGTCCTGGCGAGGAGCAGGTTGTCGCGCAGCGAGCCCACGAAGACGTGGTGCTCCTGGTTGACCAGGGCCACATGGGAGCGCACCTCCTCGGCGGGCATCCGCGACAGCTCGGCGCCGCCGAGGGTGACCCGCCCGTTCCGTGGGGCGTAGATCCCGGCGAGCAGTCGGCCCAGCGTGGACTTGCCCGCGCCGGAGGGGCCGACCAGGGCGAGCCGGGTGCCGGGGGCGACCGCCAGGGAGACTTCCCGCAGGACGTCCACTCCCGCGCGGTAGCCGAAGTGCACCTGGTCCGCGTGCAGGTCGCGTCCGTCCGGGGCCACGTCGGGGTCGCCCGCGGCGGGCTCGATGTCCCGGACACCGACCAGCCGGGCCAGCGAGACCTGGGCGACCTGCAACTCGTCGTACCAGCGCAGGATCAGTCCCACCGGGTCGACGAGCATCTGCGCGATGAGCGCGCCTGTCGTCAGCTGGCCCACGTCGATCCAGCCCTGGAGGACGAAGACGCCGCCGATCATCAGGACCGAGCAGAGGACGGTGAGGTGGGTGACGTTGATGACAGGGAAGAGCACCGAGCGCAGGAACAGCGTGTAGCGCTCCCAGGAGGTCCACTCCTTAACCCGGCGGTCCGACAGGCTGATGCGGCGTTCGCCCAGGCGGTGGGCCTCGATGGTGCGCCCGGCGTCCACGGTCTCGGCGAGGACACTCGCGACGGCGGCGTAGCCGGCGGCCTCGGAGCGGTAGGCGGACGGTGCGCGCTTGAAGTACCAGCGGCAGCCGACGACCAGCACCGGTACGGCGAGCAGTACGGCGGGGGCGAGCGGCGGCGCCGTCACCGCGAGTCCGCCCAGCAGCAGTGCGGCCCACACGACGCCGATGGCCAGCTGCGGCACGGCCTCGCGCATCGCGTTGGCGAGCCGGTCGATGTCCGTGGTGATACGGGACAGCAGGTCGCCCGTCCCGGCCCGCTCCAGTACGCCGGGGGGCAGTCCCACCGACCGGACGAGGAAGTCCTCGCGCAGGTCGGCCAGCATCCGTTCGCCGAGCATGGCGCCGCGCAACTGCACCTGCCGTACGAAAACGGCCTGGACGACGAGAGCGACGGCGAACAGCGCGATCGTGCGCTCCAGGTGGAGTTCGCGCGCGTGGTCCGAGACCCGCTCGACGACGGAGCCCAGCAGGTAGGGGCCGGCCATCGAGGCCACGACGGACACCGTGTTGACGGTCAGGAGCAGCAGGAAGGCACGGCGATGCCGTTGGAAGAGTTCGGCCACGTAGGCGCGTACGGTCGCGGGGGCGCCGACGGGCAGCGTGTTCGCCGTCGTCGGGGCCGCCGGGTCGTACGCCGGTGGCGCCAGGCCGATCATGCGGTCTCCTCGATTTCTTCCAGTACGTCGTCCAGTTCGTCCTTGCCGAGCTCGTCCAGGACGGCTTCTTCTTCCAGTACGGCCGCGAGGGCGCTGCCCGCCGAGGCCTCCTCGTCGGTCTCCCGGGTCACCACGGCCCGGTACAGAGGCTCGCTGCGCAGCAGCTCGCGGTGTGCGCCGACCGCCGCCACCTCGCCCTCGTGCACGAGCACGACCCGGTCCGCGTGGTCCAGGAGCAGCGGCGAGGAGGTGAAGACCACCGTGGTGCGGCCGGCGCGCAGGGAGCGGACTCCGTCGGCGATCCGTGCCTCGGTGTGCGAGTCGACGGCGGACGTCGGTTCGTCGAGGACGAGCACCTCGGGGTCGGTGATCAGCGACCGGGCCAGCGCGAGCCGCTGGCGCTGGCCGCCGGACAGGGAGCGACCGCGTTCGGTGACATGGGCGTCCATCGGGTCCTCGGTGTCCAGCGACCCCTCACGGAGCGCGTCCAGCACGTCGCCGCACTGGGCCGCCGCCAGCGCGGCGGCGGCACTCACCGCGCCCGAGGAGGGCACATCGAGCAACTCGTGCAGCGACCCCGACAGCAGGACGGGGTCCTTGTCCTGGACGAGGACGGCGGTACGGGCGGAGTCGAGGGGCAGTTCGTCCAGCGGCACGCCACCGAGGAGCGCCGAGGTGCCCTCGACGCCGGGGTGTCCCCCCAGCCGCTCGGCGAGCAGTCCGGCCACGTCCGGGTCACCGCACACCACGGCGGTGAGCTGCCCGGTAGGAGCGAGCAGCCCGGTCGCGGGGTCGTACAGATCGCCCGCCGGTGCCTGTGCCGACAGTGATCCGTCGCTGTCCATGGCGCGTTCGAGGGACAGGACCCGGGCCGCGCGCTTGGCGGAGGGGCGTGAGAACGAGTAGGCCATGGCGATCTCTTCGAAGTGACGCAGGGGGTAGGCGAGCAGCATGACCGCGCTGTACACGGTGACCAGTTCACCGACGGTGATCCGGCCGTCGCGGGCCAGACCCACGCCGTGCCAGATGACGACGATCATCATCAGACCCGGCAGCAGCACCTGGACCGCGGAGATCAGCGACCACATCCGGGCGCTGCGTACGGCCGCGTGGCGGACTTCCTGGGAGGCGCGGCGGTAGCGGTCGAGGAAGAGTTCCTCGCCGCCGATGCCGCGCAGCACCCGCAGGCCCGCGACGGTGTCGGAGGCAAGCTCGGTGGCGCGCCCGGCCTTCTCGCGCTGAAAGTCGGCGCGCCGGGTGGCGCGGGGCAGCAGCGGGAGCACCGCGAGCGCCAGGACGGGCACGCCCACGGCGACGACCACTCCGAGGTCCGGCTGGTAGACGACCAGGCCGACACAGACGAGCACGACGGTGAGCGCCGCCGCCGTGAACCGGGACACCGCCTCCACGAACCAGCCGATCTTCTCGACATCGCCGGTGGAGACGGCGACGATCTCGCCGGCCGCGACCCGGCGGGTCAGCGCGGAGCCGAGCTGGGCGGTCTTGCGGGCCAGCAGCTGCTGGACGCGCGCCGCGGCCAGGATCCAGTTGGTGACCGCGACGCGGTGCAGCATGGTGTCGCCCAGCGCGATGCCGACGCCGCACAGCACCATGAGCCCGCCGGTCCAGGCCAGCCGTGTGCCGGAGCGGTCGACGACGGCCTGGACGGAGAGGCCCACACAGAACGGCAGCCCGGCGACCGACACGAAGTGCAGCAGTCCCCAGGCGAGGGCCTTGAACTGCCCACCGAGCTGATTCCGGCCGAGCCACCACAGGAATCGGGGACCCGAGCGCGCGTCGGGCACTCCCGGGTCGGGATACGGAAGGTCTTGAATCTGCATGACGTCCCAGTGGCTCGTGTCAGGGGGCGGAGGAATCCGTGGAATCCGCGGGGATCCCCGCGGAGGTCGGCAACGGTCGGCAGTCCTTGGCGACCGTCGGCAACAAACCGTGAAAGGTTCGCGTCACAGCGTGGTCGAAAGCAAACCATTTTTCGCCTCAGCGCAAAGAACCGGCCTCGGTCTCCCACCCGTGCACGGGAACGCGGACTGTGCGGGGAATGCGGACTGTGGCCGGGATGCGGACCGCGCACGGAGACGTGGACGAGAGGTGCGTCCGGATGTCGTCGGCTGTTCCCTGTCGGCCTGTGTGGGATAGAAAGAGGGAAGGTGCCATTGCGGCCGGAGCGAACTCCCCGTAGAACACCGCCCATGAGAAGACGGATCATCATGTCCATGCTCGCCGGAGTGACCCTCGCGGCGAGCACCCTCCTCGGGGCGGGCCCGGCGTCCGCCGCGGAATCCGCCGACCCGCCCGCCGAGTTCGGCACCGACTGGCACGACCCGCTGACCGCGGCGCCGCCCGTCGTCGCGCCCGATACGCGGTCGTGCGAAGTCACCGTCGCGCAGGCGCAGTTCAGGGACTTCACGCCGTACGAGGGCGGTTACGCGCCGCCCGAGGGCTGTGGTGACCGCTGGAGCAAAGTGGTGCTGAGGCTCGACGGCGACGTCAAGGGCAGGCAGTACGACCGTCTCGGTTACCTCCACATCGGTGGCGTCGAGGTCTTCCGTACGTCCACTCCGCAGCCCTCGCCGGACGGCATCGAGTGGTCCGTCGAGAAGGACGTCACGCGCTACAGCGACACGCTGCGTGCCCGACAGCCCGTCGAGATGCTCATCGGCAACGTTGTCGACGACACGTACACCGGCGTCATCGACGTCAAGGTCACGCTGACGTTCTACGCGGCCGAGGGCGTCGGCAAGCCAGCTGCGGCCGCGACGCCCGACCGTGTCCTCACCCTCCAGGACGGCGCCCTGACCACACCGCGCAACAGCGAGCGCATCGTCGCGGAGGTGTACGCGACGGGCTCGGGTGGCGGTTGTGAGGAGTACTGGTATCTGACGGTGCCCGACCCGGCGCCGTACTCCTGCCGGGCCGACAACGGTCCCTACCGGGAGGTGCAGATCAGGGTCGACGGCCAACTCGCGGGCATCGCCGAACCGTTCCCGACCGTGTGGACCGGCGGCTGGTCCAACCCCTTCCTCTGGTACGTGGTTCCGGGCCCGCGCGCCTTCGACATCAAGCCCGTCGAGTACGACCTGACGCCGTTCGCGGGGCTCCTCAACGACGGTCGCCCGCACCGGATCGACGTTTCCGTCGTGGGTGTTCCCGAGGGTCAGACCGGCTGGAGCACTCCGGTCAACGTTCTGGTCTGGCAGGACGCCAAGCGCGCGCGGGTCAGCGGTGCGCTGACCCGGGTCGAGGCGGGCACTCTCGCCAACTCATCGACGTACACGCCTGGTTCGGAACACCGTCTGGACACCGAAGGCAGCCATCGGCTGACGGTCGCCGGATACGTGGACACCTCGCACGGCCGGGTGAGGACCACGGTGAGCCGCGAACTGGCGAACACCTCCGTGCACCGCTGGACCGACGGCGAGAACACGGACGGGCTCAAGGCCACCTGGACCGACGACGAGACGGTCACCGTCGACGGACGGGGACCGGCCACGGTGACCCGCACACAACGCACGTACACGATGGACGGGACGACGACCCTCGGCGCGGGCGACCGGCTGCGCACCGTCCTCAGTCTCGGCGACCGGGCCGCGGTGGACGAGATCCGGAGCGGGCGACGCGTGGCCTGGTCACGGCTCGACGACACCTACGCGGGCGACGCGACGTACACGGCGAACGTGCCGCGCGACCAGCGCCACGCGGTCGCCACGACGCGTGAGCGCTACCGGCTGCACGGCTCGGCCGGGTGCCACGACCGCACGCTGGTCACCGTGCAGGGCGTCCTGACGCAGGACCGCGACGGCTGCTGAGGCGCACGACGGCCCGGCTGCGACGGCACGGGCTGCGGCGGCACGGGGGTGCGGGGCACGGCGGTGCGGCGGCGCAGGAATGCGGGACGCGCAGGCTTGGCGACCCAACGCGGCACGGGGCACGGCGGCAGCGAAGAAAGGCGCCGTGCCCCGTCCCGGCCGGGGCGTGACCTCAGCAGCCGTGCTCGCGCCAGGGCATGCCGTCCACCAGTGTGTTCAGCAGTCCGCCGAGTACCTCGCGCTGCTCGTCGGTCAGGGGGGCGAGGATCTCGTCCGCGGCCGACCGGCGTGCGGCGCGCAGTTCGCCGAGGGCCTTGCGTCCCTCGTCCGTGACCTCGATGCGGATCACCCGCCGGTTGGTGGGATCGGGGACCCGGCGTACCTTCCCGCTCGTCTCCAGACCGTCGACCAGGGTGGTCACGGCGCGGGGCACCACCTCCAGGCGCTCGGCCAGGTCAGTCATCCGAGGCGGTGAGCTGTAGTGCGCGAGCGTGCGCAACAGCCGGGACTGAGCCGGTGTGATGCCCAGCTCACGACGCTCCAGGTGTCGCTTCTGGATGCGGTGTACTCGGCGGGTGAGCCGCAGCAGTTGCTCGGCGAGCACGCCGTCGGCATCGGGGGTGGTCATGCGGGAACAATATCAGGACCTTGTGCATTGTGAGTATAGGTAACAATGAGCTATGCTCTGTTCGTCATCGAGAGCCATCGCTCATGACCGACAGCCGCAGCGGCGGCCATGGCTGTCACGCGCACCACCGGCCATGTTCGTCCCGGCTCACCGCAAGCCGTCGTCGTCCCACCTCCCGTAGGAGTCCATTGCGTCCCGAACGACTCTCCTGGAACCCACCACCTGCCGAGAAGGAACAGCCGCGGCAGGTGCGTCGCATCCTGAAGCTCTTCCGCCCCTATCGGGGCCGTCTCGCGATCGTCGGCCTGCTGGTCGGCGCCGCGTCCCTCGTCTCCGTCGCCACGCCCTTCCTGCTGAAGGAGATCCTGGACGTCGCGATCCCGCAGGGCCGCACGGGCCTGCTGAGCCTGCTCGCGCTCGGCATGATCCTCAGCGCGGTCGTCACCAGCGTCTTCGGCGTGCTCCAGACCCTGATCTCCACGACCGTCGGTCAGCGCGTCATGCACGACCTGCGCACCGCCGTCTACGGCCGCCTTCAGCAGATGTCGCTCGCCTTCTTCACCCGGACCCGCACCGGCGAGGTCCAGTCGCGCATCGCCAACGACATCGGCGGGATGCAGGCGACCGTCACCTCCACCGCCACCTCGCTCGTCTCCAACCTCACCAGCGTCGTCGCCACGATCGTGGCGATGCTCGCGCTGGACTGGCGACTGACCGTCGTCTCCCTCCTCCTGCTGCCGGTCTTCGTCTGGATAAGCCGCCGGGTCGGCCGTGAGCGCAAGAAGATCGCCACGGAGCGCCAGAAGCAGATGGCCGCGATGGCAGCCACCGTCACCGAGTCGCTCTCCGTCAGCGGCATCCTGCTCGGCCGCACCATGGGCCGTGCCGACTCGCTCACGAAGTCCTTCGGCGACGAGTCCGAGAGCCTCGTCGACCTCGAAGTGCGGTCGAACATGGCGGGCCGCTGGCGCATGGCCGTCATCACCGTCGTCATGGCCGCGATGCCCGCCGTCATCTACTGGACCGCCGGCGTCGCCTTCCAGCTCGGCGGCCCGACCGTCTCGATCGGTACCCTCGTCGCCTTCGTCTCGCTCCAGCAGGGACTGTTCCGGCCGACGGTCAGCCTGCTCTCCACCGGCGTGCAGATACAGACCTCGCTCGCGCTCTTCCAGCGCATCTTCGAGTACCTCGACCTCCCCATAGACATCACCGAGCCGGAAAACCCCGTCCACCTCGACCGGGTCAAGGGCGAGATCCGCTTCGAGGACGTCGAGTTCCGCTACGACGACAGGGGCGGCCCGGTCCTCGACGGCATCGACATCACCGTCCCCGCGGGCGGCAGCCTGGCCGTCGTCGGTCCGACCGGTTCGGGAAAGTCCACCCTGAGCTATCTGGTGCCGCGGCTGTACGACGTCACGGGCGGACGAGTCACCCTCGACGGGGTGGATGTCCGCGACCTCGACTTCGACACCCTCGCGCGCGCGGTCGGTGTCGTCTCCCAGGAGACGTACCTCTTCCACGCCTCCGTCGCCGAGAACCTCCGCTTCGCCAAGCCGGACGCCACCGACGAGGAGCTGCGGACGGCGGCGCGGGCAGCCCAGATCCACGACCACATCGCGTCGCTGCCCGACGGCTACGACACGGTCGTGGGCGAGCGCGGCCACCGGTTCTCCGGCGGTGAGAAGCAGCGCCTCGCCATCGCCCGCACCATCCTGCGCGACCCGCCTGTGCTCATCCTCGACGAGGCGACCAGCGCCCTGGACACCCGGACGGAGCAAGCCGTCCAGGAGGCCATCGACGCGCTTTCGGCCGACCGGACCACGCTCACCATCGCGCACCGGCTGTCCACCATTCGTGGCGCCGACCAGATCATGGTCCTCGACGCCGGTCACGCGGTCGAAAGGGGAACGCACGAGGAGCTGTTGGAGCTGGGCGGGCGGTACGCCGCCCTCGTCCACCGGGACGCCCAATTGGAGCCGACCAGATGAAGATATGTCGGGTTTATAGCCATTAGCGGGTTACCGTGCCCGCATGCAGATGAACACTCCGCCACGGAGCACGATTCGACTGACGCGCCGGGGCCGGGGCGCCCTCATCGCGACCGGAGCCGTCGTGGCGGCCACCGCCGTGGCGGTGCCGCTGCTGAGCATGGGGGGCGAGGAAGCGCCGCCCCCGGCCCTCGTGATCCCGGAAGGCTGGCGCGCCGGCCAGATCTACGACGCCGTGGACAAGATCCTCGCGGTGCCTCCGGGTACCGCCAAGAAGTCCCTGGGCAAGGCCAACCTGAAGTTGCCGAACGACGCGGAGGGCAACCCGGAGGGCTACCTCTTCCCGGCGACGTATCCGATCGACAAGAAGGCGACTCCGGAGTCACTGCTGTCCTTCATGGTCAGCACCGCGAACCAGAAGTTCAACAAGGCTCCCGTCGCGGCCGGGGCGCAGCGTAACGCGATGAACGTCTACCAGGCCGTCACCATCGCGAGCATCGTGCAGGCCGAGGCGGCGACCAAGGAGGACATGGGGAAGGTCGCCCGGGTCGTCTTCAACCGGCTGGAGCGGGGGATGCCGCTCCAGATGGACTCGACCATCAACTACGCGCTGAACCGTTCCACCCTCGACACGAGCCAGAACGACACGAAGATCAACAGCCCCTACAACTCGTACCAGCGGATGGGCCTGCCGCCCACGCCGATCGCCAACCCCGGCGAGGAGGCGATGCGTGCGGCGATCTCCCCGACTCCGGGTGACTGGCTGTACTTCGTCACGGTCAAGCCCGGCGACACCCGCTTCACGGTCAGCTACGAGGAGCACCTGAAGAACGTCGCTGAGTTCAACCAGAACCGGAAGGCCGCGTCCGCGAGTCCCAAGCGTTGAGTCGCCGTGCCTGAGGGCATCACGCGGCGACCGGGGCCTCTGCCAGCAGCCGTCTGATGTCCCGGACCGCGGCGCGGCCGGCCCGGTTGGCGCCGATGGTGCTGGCGGAGGGGCCGTACCCGACGAGATGGACGCGCGGGTCGGCGACCGCACGCGTCCCCTCGACACGGATGCCGCCGCCCGCCTCGCGCAGACGCAGGGGTGCCAGATGGTCGATGGCGGCCCGGAAACCGGTCGCCCAGAGGATGACGTCGGCGTCCACGTGACGCCCGTCCTCCCACGCGACGCCGTCCGGTGTGATCCGGTCGAACATCGGCTGCCGGTCCAGGACTCCGTCGCGCAGTGCCTGCTGGATCGCGTCGTTCAGCGGCAGTCCGGTCACCGAGACGACGCTCTTCGGCGGCAGTCCCTGACGGACCCGCTCCTCGACCAGTGCCACGGCCTCACGGCCGAACTCCTCGTTGAAGGGCCCCTCGCGGAAGACGGGCGGCCGGCGCGTCACCCAGGTGGTGTCCGCCGCGTACGGGGCGATCTCCATCAGGTGCTGGGTGGCGGACGCGCCGCCGCCCACCACGACGACCCGCAGTCCGGCGAACTCCTGGGGGCCGGGGTACTGGGCCGTGTGCAACTGCCGCCCGCGGAAGGTCTCCTGGCCGCGGTAACGCGGCCAGAACGGCCGGTCCCAGGTACCCGTGGCGTTGATCAGCGCGCGCGTCGCCCAGCTCCCGGCCGAGCTCTCCACGAGCAGCCGACCCGACGGGCCCTCGCGCACCGCACGCACGTCGACCGGCCGGCTCACCCGCAGCTCGAACTCCCGCTCGTAGGCGTCGAAGTACTCCGCGATGACCTCGGACGAGGGGCGCGCCGGGTCCGCGTCCGTCAGTTCCATGCCGGGCAGGGAGTGCATCCCGTGCACCTTGCCGTACGTCAGCGACGGCCAGCGGAACTGCCAGGCGCCGCCGGGACGCGGCGCGTGGTCGAGGACGACGAAGTCACGCCCGGGCTCGAAGCCGGTGCGCCGCAGGTGGTAGGCGCTGGACAGGCCTGCCTGACCCGCTCCTATCACCACTACGTCGACGTCGACATCGGCGGCCTCGGCCGTGCCGACTTCGCGCTCTTGTACCCCGGTGTCGTTCACGCTTCTACCAACCGGACCGGGGTCCCGGATCTTCCCGGACGCCCGATCGTGGCCGTGCCTCTCCGGATGGGCGAGGATTGCGGTATGCCCGATGCCTTCACCACCCGTGTCCTGAACGTCGCCACCGGTTCCTCGGAGAGGATCTTCGACCTCACCCGTGACTGCGAGGCCTTTCTGCGGGAGGCGGCGGCCGGCCGCGACGGTCTCCTGAACGTCTTCGTGCCCCACGCGACCGCCGGCATCGCGATCATCGAGACCGGCGCGGGCAGCGACGACGACCTGCTCGCGGCCCTGCACACCCTGCTCCCCGCGGACGACCGCTGGCAGCACCGGCACGGGAGCCCCGGCCACGGCCGGGACCACGTGCTCCCCGCCCTCGTTCCGCCCCACGCGACACTGCCGGTGCTGGCCGGGCGGCTGGAGCTGGGGACCTGGCAGTCGGTGTGTCTGGTGGACACCAACGTCTCCAATACCGACCGTCACGTGCGACTGAGCTTCCTGGGCTGATCGAGCTCGGCCTGGGGGCGATCACCTGGGAGACCAGATGCAGCCTGGGACGGCTGCCGTGTCGCCGGGCGGACGCGACCCACTCGGCGAAGTCGATTGCCGGGGGCAGGCAGGCGGGCGCCAGGTCGTGGCGAGGGTCTTGGTGACGCGCTCAGGGACTTCCGCGGCACCCAGAGGGCGGGGGAACGCACCGGCCACGACGCCGATCTCGACCGCGGGTTCCCCGCCCGACGCAGGTGCGGGGTCCGCGCCCGACGCCGGGGCCGTCCCCGCGTCGAGGTCGCTCAGCCGGCGTCGGGCGGGGTATGGCGGGGTGGTCATGCCCCGCCCCGCGGCATGCATCGGGCAGCCGCGGGGAGTGGCCGGGTCAGCTCGCGGCGAGCGCGGTGCGGAGGGTGTTGACGGCCAGGTCGATGGCCGCCTGCGCCCCGTGGGTCTCGCGCAGGGCGTTGAGCATCACGAAGTCGTGGATGACGCCCTGGTACCGGACGGCGGTGACGGGGACGCCCGCCTCGCGGAGCTTGGCGGCGTAGGCCTCGCCCTCGTCGCGCAGGACGTCGGCCTCGCCGGTGATGACGAGGGCCGGGGGCAGGCCGGTGAGCTGCTCGGTGGTGGCGCGGAGCGGCGACGCGGTGATCTCGGCGCGCTGGGCCTGGTCGGTCGTGTACTGGTCCCAGAACCACTGCATGCCGTCGCGGCGCAGGAAGTAGCCGGTGGCGAACTGGTGGTAGGACGCCGTGTCGAACGCGGCGTCGGTGACCGGGTAGAACAGCACCTGCTGGACCAGCGGGACATCGCCCCGCTCCTTGGCCATCAGGGTCAGCGCGGCGGACATGTTGCCGCCGACCGAGTCACCGACCACGGCCAGCCGGCCGCCGTCCAGCTCCTTGGACGCACCCTGCTCGACGATCCACTTGGCGACCGCGTAGTTCTGCTCGATGGCCACCGGGTAGCGGGCCTCGGGGGAGAGGTCGTACTCCGGGAAGACCACGGCGGCGCCCGCACCGACGGCGAGCTCGCGCACCAGCCGGTCGTGGGTGTGGGCGTTGCCGAACACCCAGCCCGCCCCGTGGATGTAGAGGATCACCGGCAACGGCCCCTCGGCGCCCGCGGGCCGGACGATCCGCACGCGGACACTGCCCGTGGGACCTCCGGAAACGGTGATCCACTCCTCGTCCACCGCCGGCTTGTCGATCTCGCCGGACTGCACCTCGTCGACCGCCTTGCGGCCCTCGGCGGGCGCCAGGTCGAAGAGGTACGGCGGGTTCGCGGTCGCCTCGGCGAAGGCGGCTGCCGCCGGCTCGAGAACGGGTACCACGGGTTCCACGGCATTGGACATCTGCATCTCCTGGGTATCTCACACAATCGTTCCGCCGTCGGATCCTCCGGCGGGCGTACCGGGCCGCTGCGCTGAGCCCGCTCGGTCCTGGTTCCACGCTAGGAGCGCCGACGGCGGAGAGTTGTCCGTCGGCGCACCGGCTCTGACCTCGCAGCGCACGGGTCGGGGGCGGGCGCTCCGTGACCCCGGTATTCGTGGCGCGGAAAGCTGCTCCGTGCACGGGGAGAACCGTTCGCGTGCACCGGGAGAACAGCACCGGACGCACCGCACGCCTACCGTGAGCGACACATCGGGACCGACCACGCGACAGACCAGGCGACAGATCCCGCGACCGACCCCGCGTCCTGCGAGCGTCGGGCTGGAGAGCCTCCGGCACGGAACAGCGCGTCTCGGGGTGCGAACGCTCAGGCGCCGCGGAGTCCGTCGAGCCGTTCGCGTGCCTCCGTGACCGCTCGCGGGTCGGCGTCGGTGCCCAGGGTCAGCACGCGGGAGTAGACGCCGCGGGCTTCGGCGGGCCGCCCGGCGTCGAGCAGCACGGTGCCGAGGTCGAGCAGCCGACGGCTCTCCAGCGAGGTGTTGCCCGTGTCGTGACACATGTGCACCGCCGTCCACATGTGTTCGAGAGCCTGGTCCCACTGCTTCAACTGGGCATACGTCATCCCCATGGTGCAGTGCATTTCGAGGCGGATGATGGCGGCGGCGTGCGGGTCGATACGGTCCCCGACCTCCTCAAGGAAGGCGTAGGCACGCCGATAGGACTCCAGGGCCTCCTCGGAGCGGCCCTGCGCCATCAGGCTCAGGGCGTGACTGTGTTTGCACTGGAGACTGCCGTGCACGTCCCCCGCGGCTTCGAAGAGTTCGGCGGCCCGGACGACGTCATCGCCGGACGCCTCGTGGTCGCCGAGCTCACGAGACGCCCAGGCGCGGTACTGGTGTGCCCAGGCCTCCTGCGGAAGATCGCCCGCGCGTCGCGCCGCGGTGAGTGCCTGGCCGGCCCGAGCGACGCTGTCGTGAGGCCGCCCCTCGCACACCAGGAGCGCCCAGGCATGGTAGTTGAGCTGGGTCGCCTCAAGCAGCGGATCTCCCAGCGCGTGCGCGCTCTCCGCGGCGGTATTGAAGACCTCGGGCCAGTGCACCCAGGAGACCCACTGGTCGGAGAACCAGTGCAGCGCCTCGGCCACGTCCACCACCCTGGCGTGCTCGCCGGCCGTGGCGGCCCTGCGGAACGCCGCGAGCCAGTCGGCGCTTTCCGCCTTCAGCCAGCGGCGGGCGAGGTCGGCCGAGGACAGGTCGACCGTCCCCCGCCAGCCCGCCGGGAGAGCGCCGTGGTCGGGCTCGAACCAGCGGCCGGCCACGATCGTGGTCTCCAGCAGCCAGTCGTCCAGAGCTGCCGCCGCCCGGCCGACGGCCTCGGCACTCTCGTCGGCCGCGAGCCGGGTACGCGCGAACAGGCACAGCAGGTCGTGCAGCCGATAGCGTTCTCCGTCCGAGCCCAGCAGCCCAGCCTCGACCAGCTCTTCCAGAGTGTCCTCGGTGTCGAACATCTCCTGTCCGGTCAGCTGGGCGGCGCTGGCGGTCCCGGTGTCCGGGCCCGCCAGCAGCGCGAGCCGCCGGAACATCCGGGCGGCCGTGGGAGTGAGCTGCCGGTAGGAGAGGTCGATGGCGGCCGAGACCTCGATGTCCCCGGAGGACAGCGTGGCGAGCCGCCGGTCCTCCAACGCCAGACGATCGGCGAGCCTGCGCACCGGCCAGCCCGTGCGGGTGGCCAGCCAGTTGCCCGCCACCCGTAGGGCGAGCGGCAGGTGTCCGCAGAGCCGGGCGACCTCCGCGAGCGCGGCGGGGTCCGCCGCCGCTCGCTCGACTCCGACCAGTCCGGTCAGGAAGGCCGCGGCCTCCGCCGGCGTCAGCTCGCCCAACGGGAGCCGGTACACGCTCTCCAGGCCCGTCAGCATGCGCCGGCTGGTCACCACCACCATTCCCGCACCGGTGCCGGGCAGCAGCGGGCGGACCTGCCCCTCGTCGCGGGCATTGTCCAGCACGAGCAGGCAGCGTCGTTCGGCCAGCAGTTGTCTGTACAGCCCGGGGTGACCCTGTGGCCCCGCCTGCGCCAGATCGCGGTCCGCCACCTGGAGAGCCCTGAGCACCGTGAGCATCAGCTCGGCAGCTCCCGGCGGGTCGACGTCCATCCCGCGCAGGTCGACCACGAACTGCCCGTCCGGGAAACGGTCCGCCAGCTCACGCGCGGCGTGCAGTGCGAGGGTGGTCTTGCCCGTTCCGGGCGGCCCCGAGACCGCTACGGTCACCTGGCCCGCGTCCCCTTCGGTGCTGCGGCGGGCCGTCTCCGCGAATCCGGCGAGCGACGCCAGTTCCCGGGTACGGCCCACGAAGTCAGCGATGTCGCGCGGCACGGCCCGTACTCCCGAAGGGCTGTAACCCCTGCCGCGCCCGGCTCTGGCCGTCGCCAGCAGCCGCTCCCGGTCGGCTTCGGCCAGCCCCAGTCCATCCGCGAGCGCCGCGACCGTACGCCGTTGCGGCGCGGCCCGCAGGCCCCGCTCCAGGTCCCCAATGCCCCGAACGCTGACCCCGGAGGCTTCGGCGAGCCCCTCCAGGGTCAGTGAGGCGGCAACCCGCAACTCCCGCAGCAAGGCTCCGAACGCTCCATGATCATCGCTCACGCCGTGCTCCCGTTCACCGTGCTTCCGTCACTACTCCGAGCGCGGTCACCAGGAGTCTAGACAGTGCGGGTCCGCAGGTCACAGCCGGTTCGGCGGCTACATGCGGCGGGCTTCCCGGCGCGGCTACATGCGGCGGGCTCCCCGGCGCGCTGTGGCCTGCCTGCCCCAACTGCCGTTGCCCACGACCAGCTGACCGTCCGCGCGGGACACGCGGTGGGTCGAGGGGAGGGCTGGGCCGAGGGGAGGGCTCCGAGAGGCGCGCATCGCGCATCGCGCCTTGCGCCGCGCACCGTGCTTCCGGCCGCCGTCCTCGGCGCCGCGTTTCTGCCTCCCTTCTGCCTGGAGTGTCGGGCTCCGAGTTGCTTGGCTGGTCGTAGCGGGGAACCGGGTGGCACCGCCGCCGCCCGGACCCGTCGCAGGAGGCTTCTCCCGCGACGGGACATCCGCACTTGCCCGGGCACGGCCGCCGCCTCTTCGAGGCGCCGAGCGTCCGCCAGGTCCGTGCGGGCACGGGTGTCCGAGGGCTCCGCCGGTATTGCACGGATGAGAGGAGAGCCGGATGAGCCCGGTGCTGACGACCGCCTCGGTGCCCGACGAACACAGACTCGCCTACTGGCGCCGGGCAGTGGAACAGGCGCTGGTGCCCGTGACCATCGCCCTGCGCGGCGACCGCCCTTTCGAAGGACGCATCGTCTCCCACCGGGTCGGAGCCCTGCGGGTCTCCTCCGTCGACGCCGACGGGTACCGCGTCAGCCGGACGCCGGTCCACATCACGCGCTCGCCGGAGCCGCTCGTGGCCGTCGCCCTGCAGATGTCGGGTACGGCGGTGCTCACCCAGGACGGCCGACAGGTCGTCGCGAACCCCGGGGACCTCTTCGTGTGGGACACGACGCGTCCGTACTCCCTGGACTTCCCCGAGCGCTTCTCGACCCGGGTCGTACACATGCCGCGGCACATGCTCGGACTGCCGGACGAGGATCTGCGCCATGTCACCGGCGCCGTGTTCAGCACGGACCGGGGATGCGCCGCGGTCCTCATGCCGTTGCTCGACACGGTCGTCGCCTCGGCGGACGCGTTCTCCCCGGCTGCCGCGAGCGGCCTGGCCAACGGCCTCACCGACGTTTTCGCCGCACTGGTCGCCGAATGCGCCGAGGACACGGTCACGGAGGTCCGGAACGCCGGCAATCAGCTGGTGCGACGGGTCCGCGACCACATCGACGAGAACCTGGGCGATCCCGCGCTGTCACCGGAATCCGTCGCGAAGGCGAACCACATATCGGTGCGGTACCTTCACCGGCTCTTCGAGAGCGAGGGCATCACCGTCAGTCGGCTCATCCAGCGGCGCAGGCTGGAGGAGTGCGCGCGTGAACTGTCCCGCGGCGGCCGGACCGCGCTCACCGTCTCGTCCATCGCCCAGCGCTGGGGATTCGTCAACCCCACCCATTTCAGCCGCGTCTTCAGGGGCGCCTACGGCCTCCCGCCCCGCGAGTGGCGCAGCATGCGCATGGCTACGGGGGACACGGACGCCGAGGTCCCCCGTACCGTCGTCAGGCGCCCGCCTCGACTTGTCGGGACGCCCGCGCGACCGGCCGCCGCGAGCCGCTCGCTCGGCCGGTCCCTGGTGAGCGGGAGCGGCTTCGGGACACTCGCGGAACTCGACTCCGTCGGCGCGGACGCGTCCCGGCTCGGCGGCGACGCCGACGGCCTCGAACGCGGGCCGCAGGGACGCGACGCAGGGTGACGATGCCGCTTCCGATGCGCGCGCTGGAGCCGTGCTCGCGGGAACCGGCCGCACCGTCTTCCCCCACCGTTCGGACGACGGGGTAAAACGGCGCGGAACCACGCATGGGCGGGTGGCGGCGCGGACCCACTCGGCCGTACCCGAAGGCGGGCGCCGTGTCGCTGTGCCGCCTGTTTTCGGACGGCTCCGCCGAATCGTCAGCGAGCGGATCGAACCGCGCGGGCCGCCCGGAGGATCAGCTCGCTCACCGCGTCAGGGTCGCTCACCGCGGCGGCGTGGGGCGCGTGGGGCGCTGACCGTGCGGGCTTTGGCGCGGGCGGCCATCCACCGCTGTGCCGCCGGTGGAATGTTCCGGTCCTCGGTGGCGATCAGGCATCAGTTCGGCGGCTTCTTCCACGCGGCCGCGGTGGCACGCCCCTGGAGCGCGGCCAGGGCGATCGGACGCTGTCCACCGCCATCGTCCGATCGGCTTTCCGCGGATACGGTCCGCCGCCGCACGCACCCTCACGGGAGCCGCCGGAGCAGTGCTCCGGCGGCTGTGCGAGCGGCGTGAGGACCGGTCGGGGACTACTTGACGGTGGCCTTGACGGCTTCCTCGATGAAGGCGACGACCTTCTTGGGGTGGGCCAGCATGACCAGGTGCGAGGAGTCGACCTCGATGGTGGTCATGCCCGCGCGCTGGTAGCCGAAGCGCTCGACGTCGGGGTTGATGGTGTGGTCTGAGGAGGACACCAGGCCGAAGGACGGCTTGGTCTTCCAGGCGGCGGCCGGAGCGGCGTCGGCGAAGGCCTGGGCCGCGAGCGGACGCTGGGAGACGGCGAGTACGGCCGCGACCTCGGGGTCGACGTCGGCGGCGAAGATGGCGGGGAACTTGTCGACCTCCACCGACACATCGGTGCCCGGCGTGTCTGATCCCTCGATGGGGAACGGGGTGTAGACGAGCGCGGCGGCCAGGTCGGAGTCGGGGAAGCGGCCCTGGAGTTCGCCGAGGCTCTCACCCTCCTCAAGGGCGTAGCCGGACAGGTAGACCAGCGCCTGCACGTTCTCCTCCACACCCGCGACGGTGATCACGGCGCCGCCGTAGGAGTGGCCGACGAGGACGACCGGACCGTCGATCTGACGGACGACCGAGGCGACGTAGGCGGAGTCGCCGATCAGGCTGCGGTTGGGGACCGCGGGGGCGACGACCTTCAGGCCGCGATCGAGCAGGGCGGGAATGACGCTGCTGAAGCTGGAGGCGTCGGCGAACGCACCGTGCACCAGTACGACGGTCGGGGCAGGGGAGTGCGGCATGAGTGGACTCGTTTTCTGTGATGCGGTGAAAAGCAGGGCTTTATCCCGGTGGTACATCGGCAAACCTAGAGGCCGTCCGGGGTTCCCGCTTTACTCTCTGCGCCCGGCCTTGGTCCGTGAGCGCACTGGTCAGGACGGCGCCGTGGTGGCAGCGGGATCCGGGTCCCACACGGCCCGCCTGAAGGCCGCTGCCTACCTGTCGATGTCCCACGGCTGGGGCAATGCCCACCCGCCCACCGTCCCCGTCGTCCTTGGCTTCCACCCGACCGCGCCTGCGTCCGCGCGCGCCGGACACACCCTCGCCGCCCTGGGAGCCGCGCGATGACCGACCCACACACCACCGGCCACACCGCGCCCGGCCTGGCCGCAGTCCTCGGCCCGCACCTACACCGGGTCCTTGCCGCGTGCCGCCCTCACAATGGACGCCCCACCCGGGTCGATGCGTGCACCGGGAGCAACGACGATGTCGCAGTCAACGTTGAGGCTGCCCGGGCGGCTGGCATGCAGGCGCATCTGTTCGAGGACAACACCCAGAAGATCACACGCATCGCAGCTCATCTGAACGCCGGGCCCCGCGTTCCAGGGCCTGTCCCGCTCGGATGATGCCGGCCTGGCCGCACGTCGATGACGAGCAGCCCTGGTTCGGACAGGTGCGTTTCCTGGATCGGATCCACGTCTGTCACCACGTGCCCGTGCACGACGGGGTTCCTCACCGACGACCGGTCCACCCGACCGGAGGAACTGTCAGAGGCGACGGCTACCGTCCCGAGCTGATCAGATCGCCGAACTCTTGCACCAACTTCGCCGACGCCGTGACCCAGCACCTCCTGATCGACAAGATCCAACGGCTGCTCGGACGGGCTGATCTCCGGGGCCTTCCGGCTTCGGCTCCCGTCCGCCAGTAACGCGTCGGGGCCAAGGTGCGAGGATGCCCGGTATCGAGGGCCCTTCGCAGTGATGATCTCGGCCATTGGGATGTTGGGACGCGGCTGTGTGGGCGGCCTACGTTGGTGGGAATTGCCTTATGTGTACGAGGCTGTTGCGGATATTTTCTTGTTCAGTTCCGTGACGCGGACGTCCAGGGTGAGGGCTCTGTACAGCGTCCGTGCGTTGGTCCAGTGTTCTCGTGCACCCACGATGTCGTGCAGGGCGCGCAGGGTGTCCCCCCAGGAGTCTTCGGCTGCGGCTTCAAGGTGCTGGTATCCGATGCGCCGACCGAGGTCGACGGAACGTTCCGCGGTGGTGAGTGCGTCGCGGAGGTGTCCGAGGTCGCGCTGGCACATGCCGATGCGGACCAGGGTGGCGGCTTGGAGGAACTGCTGGTCGTTGGGCCCCAGGAGCTCCAGAGTGCGCTGATGAGCGTGGAGGGCGTCCTTCACGTTGTCTTGCAGGCGCAGTACTTGTCCGTAGCGGTAGTAGGCCTGTGCTTCGCCGTGGCGGTCGGCGAGTTCTCGGGTCAGGGAAATGTTTTTGTGCGTGTCGTCGATGACGCTCGTATCGCAGATTCCCTCGATGAGGCGGTGCTGGATCCAGTTGCCGAGGAGCATGGCTTCGGTGGAAGGGTTGCCGTCTTGCCGGGCGGCGTCCAGTCCTCGATGCACTGCGTCAGCCATGGCGTCCAGGGGGTTCTCTTGTCCTTGCAAGGCGAAGGCGCGCACGTTGTATGCCATCGCGAGTACGGCCAGGTCTTCGACGCGGTCGGCTAGGGCGATGGCCAGGAGGGCGTCTGTGGTGGCTTCGCCGAAGGCGTCTTTCTGGGCGCGGGCTCCGGCGAGCATGTAGCGGGCGCGTGCCTCGGCTGCGGGCAGGGATGCCTTGCTGGCCGCCTCGGCGAGGGCTAGGGCGACGGGTTCGGCCTCCTTCCACCGGTGGCCGTGCTCCAGGACAGGGTCCAGTGCGAGCAGTAGGTCCGCGGCGAGGCTGGTGTGGGTGCGTGCGGTCTGGGCGAGCAGGGTGAGGAGGGAGCCGACTTCCAAGCGTCCCCATGCGGAGATGCTGTCCAGGGTGTTGGCGCCTGTTGGCAGGGCGAGGGCGTGGGTCGCCAGCAGGGTGGAGGGCAGGGTGTGACCGGGACGGATGACCCTGTAGGCCATCAGCGCCGTGCTGATGTGGTGTTGTAGAAGCCGGCGGAGCGCTTCGTGCCGATCAGCGGCAGTATCTTCCGCCGCGGATCGGTGGCGGGCGAAGATGCGCACCAGGTCATGGAAGCGGTAGCGCTCGAACGCCGGCGTCTGGAGCATGCCGGCATCGACAAGGTCATCGAGGGTGCGCGTGATTTCGTCGAGGGGTCGGTCGAGGGTAGCGGCTGCTTCGGCGGGCTGGATGAGGGATGTTTCCGGTACGGCGAGCAGGCGGAAGGCGCGTTGCTGGTGGGGGTCGAGCTTGTGGTAGCCCAGGGACAACACGGAGCTGACGGCGGTGTCGATGCCGGATGCTGCTACCGAAGTGGATATATCCGGGGAGGCTTTGCGCTCCTTGGCAAGCTGGAGGAGAAGGTCGGCTATAGGAGTGGCGCCGACGGCGTTGAGCCGGGTGAGGTGGGCGGCGGCGATGCGCAGGGCGAGGGGCAGGCCGCCGCACTGGCGGACCAGTTCGGTTGCTGCCTGGCGTTCGTTCGGCGTCAGAGTCGTGCCGAGGTTTCGGTGCAGCAGTTGCAGCCCCTCAATCTCGCTGAACTCCGCGATGGGGGCGCGGACGAGGGCTGCGAGGGAGGTCAGTGGGTGCCTGCTGGTGACGATCACCGCGGTGGGTGGCGTGCTGGGCAGCAGGTGGCGCAGCTGCTCGCTGTCAGCTGCGTTGTCCAGCACGAGCAGGATGCGACGGCTGGACAGCACGCTTCGCAGGAGGGCGCTTCGCTCGGCGAGTTCTGCGGGGATTTGCTCGTCCGGCACGTCGAGCTGGCGCAGGAAAGAGGCGGCCACGTGAGCGGGATCCGCAGGCGAGGTGCCGGCGCCCCGCAGATCCGCATACAGGCGGCCGTCGGGGAACGCAGCAGTCAACTGATGGACGAGATGGAGGGCAAGAGTCGTCTTGCCGATTCCTCCCATACCGGTCAGAACGACCACGCGCACAGCGGTGGCTGTCGCGCAGTCCTGCGGTGAACCAAGCAGGGCCGTGAGAGCGTCCACTTCCTGCTCTCGGCCGGTGAAGTCTTTGATGGTGTCGGGGAACGGCCCTGCCGTGTGGCGTTGCTCGGGATCCGGGCCCGTGGTGTTACGAATCTCCGCGGCCGCATCGTTCAGGACCGGTCCGGGCAGTGTTCCCAGCTCGTCCAGACTCTTCTCCGCGCGGTGCAGTGCCCGGTGCGCATCGGCGGTGTGGCCGCCGCGGTGCAGTGCGGTGATAAGGAGGGCGTGCAGCACCTCCTGGTGCGGGTGCGCAGTCGTTTCCAGCGTCAACTGGTCGATCACGTCCTGGTAGCGCCCAAGCGCCACCGCCGCTTGGGCTGTTCTGACAACGAGCGCCAGACGCTGTTCTTGCAAGCTGCCTCGCTGGGCCGCGGCGTAGGGCCCGGGTATCTGGGACAGCGCTTCGCCGCGCCAGTGGGCCAGTGCCGTCCGCCCCCAGGACACGACAGCCTCGTGGTCGGCTGCGGTCGCGGCGTGGCCGAGTCGGGTTGTCGCGGTGGAAACGTCGTCCAGGTCCAGCGCGGCGTATTGCTGGGGGATCCGGTATCCGCCGACTGCGGACTCCAGCACCAGGTGGCCCGGGCGGGCTGAAGCGGCGGTCCCCTGCAGTCCGCTACCGGCGGCGACGAGTTGGTCGACGATGGTGCGCAACCGGGACGCGTAAGTGCGGATGATGCCGACGGCACGTGTGGGAGCGGTTTCTCCCCAGATGGCGGTGACGATCTCCTGCACGGGCACTGTCTGGCCACGGTGCAGTAGCAGTACCGCAAGCAGTGCCTGCTGCTGGGGGGACCCCGG
Organism: Streptomyces sp. NPDC088747; assembly: GCF_044751025.1. Classification (NCBI taxonomy): domain Bacteria; kingdom Bacillati; phylum Actinomycetota; class Actinomycetes; order Kitasatosporales; family Streptomycetaceae; genus Streptomyces; species Streptomyces sp. NPDC088747. The sequence goes on along the minus strand of NZ_JBIVKZ010000001.1, from coordinate 372,820 downwards.
TACGAAGCTGCGGCCGCGGTGGGTGACCTGCATCGGCCCCAGGAGGGTGAATCGCAGGCGCAGGCGCCCGTCGGCCGTCGTGCTGCTGTTGTCGTGGGGGCGGTTCACGTGACCTGGACCTTTTCGGAAGTTGCCGCGTAGAGGCGTAGAAGGGGGTGCATGCCATACCGGTGCGGGGCCAGTGGGTGGAGCAGACAGGCGGCGGCCAGCGCTTCGCAGTGTCTGCTCGCCCTGGCGACCGTCATCTTCAATGAGGCCGCGGCTTCCTGCGTGGTGAAGGCTGGTTGGGGTATGCCCGCCAGGATGCGCAGTGTGCGACGGTGCTCCGCGGAGACCGCTAGTTCGCTGTCGGCCAGGATGGCGTGCAGGGAGTGGTGCTCGGTGCGCAGGCCCCGCAGCAGCCCCGTGCCGCCCTTCAGCCTTCCGGCGAGAGCGGCAGGCGACCACTGGGGGCGTGTGGCCAGAGTCACTGCCACCATCTGCAAGGCTTGCGGGAGTCCCGCGCACAGGCTGATCAGCTGCGCGGTCGCGGCGGGATCTTCTTCGATCCGGTGCGCCCCGACGATTGCGGTCAGCAGGTTGTGCGCTGCCTGCGTCGTCAGGCTGTTCAGAAGGTGGCGCTCGGCGGTCCAGCCAGGAAGGGTGGTGCGGCCGGCGACCAACAGCCGGCATGCTTCGGCCAGTGGTAGGAGCGGGACGACCCAGTCCGCGTGATCGGCGTTATCGAGCAGCAGTAGTGCCTCCCGCTGCGCCAGGTGTTCGTGCAGTGCCCGCAGGCTGGCGCCGGGGTGAGAAGGCTTCGGATGGCCCAAGGCGCGCAGCAGGCGGCCGGCAAGCTCGCCAAGGGTCAGGTTCGGACGGGGCGTCTGACGGAGGTCGGCGTAGTAGATGCCGCCCGGAAAGTGTCGTTTTAGCTGGTGGGCGGTGTTGAGGGCCGCAGTTGAGGTGCCCATTCCTGCCATGCCGGCGACCAGGGTCACGGTGGTCCTGGACAAGGGGCTGGTGAGCGCGGTTTCGAGGCGTTCGGTGTCCAGCTGGCGGTCGACGAAGTAGGCCACGGCGGGTGGAAGGTGCACGGGAGCGGTCCCCGAAGAGGCGGCGGGTCGTGCGGACGCGGTTGCCGTCGGCACGTCGAGGCTGCTCGTGGCCCGGACGCGGGGCCGGGCCAGAAGGCGCGTGTACAAGCTCTGCAGTTGATGTTGTGCGGCGTCCCCACGGAATTTCGCGGTGGTCCGGGCGTAGAGGGTGAGCGCCTCGGCGAGTCGACCGCAGGCGTTCAGGGCTTCGAGGAGCAACAGCTGAGCGCGCAGCCGGTCAGGGTGGGTGTGTGCGATGGCCGTGAGGTCGGGGATGGCATCGTGATGTTGTTCGAGACGGATTCTGGCTTCCAGCTGGTGCTCGCGAAGGACGAGGTGCTGCTCTTCGAGGCGGCTGCGCACGGCGGCCGCGGCTGGTCCGGGTACTCGCGTCAGCGGTGTTCCCTGCCAGTGGGCGAGCGCCTGGCTGCTCTCGTGGAGAACAGCGTCCCAGGACCGGGTGTTGCACAGTCCTTCGACGCGGGCTCCGGCATGTTCGAACTGCCATCCGTCGCTGACCATCTCGGGCCTACCCGTGGGTGTGGTCACGTGCAGCACATAGCTGCCGTTCACGGCGTCGATCGCTACCGCAGCCTGCTGGGTGGAAACGCTGCGAAACGCTGTGCGCAGATGCGAGAGATAGGTGCGCAGGGTGCCCTGTGAACCCAGCGGGGGATGCGGGCCCCAGACGTCACGGACGAGGTCCGGTGCGGGAAGGCGTCGTCCCTCGCTCAGGGCCAGGCTGGCGAAAACAGCCTGCTGCCGAGGCGGACCAAGATCAACACTGCGCTCCTCGAGCCAGGCGCCAAGCGGTCCGAGGACGTGGACGCGCAAGGAGGCGCTGTCATCGGACATAAGCCACTCCTCACAGCGTTCTCCCAGGTGAGCGTTGGTTTTCCCTCCGCAGGATAGACCGGATATATCGCACGACGGGGCCGGTGTCCGCCTCTTGGGCAACCAGGTGAGGTGTCCGAAGTCAGGAGCAGGCGATCCTGCACCATCGAGGGTGCGAGGGTTGTGGCCGTCGCTGGTGGTTGACGCTTGACGTGCGACGTCAATCGTTTACCAACATCGGCGGCAGCGGTGTCAGCCACGATCGTGCCCAGCAGGGCTGGTGTCCCTGTACAGCACCCTTGAGGAGGGACGCCGATGGATCATGCCGAATTGGGCGCGTTCTTGAAGTCGCGCCGAGCCCGCGTACAGCCTGCAGATGTCGGTCTTCCGGCCGGGTCGCGTCGCCGCGTACCCGGGCTGCGACGCAATGAGGTGGCGCGACTGGCGGACATGTCGGTCGACTACTACATCGAATTGGAGCAGGGCCGGGCCCAGGTCCCGTCCGCACAGATTCTGGCGTCGGTCGCGCGGGCGCTGCGGCTGGACTCCGACGAATCCGCACATCTTTTTCATCTGGCGGGACGCCGGCACCCGCTTCGTACGGAGCCGCCGGGGAGGCAGCGCGCCATGGCGCAGCTGCTGCACCTGTTGCGCGACACCCCGGCGATGGTGATGACGGACCTGCACGAGATTCTTCTGCAGAACCCCCTGTGCGAGGTGTTGATCGGAGCGCATGCCGGGCCGCCCGGCCCCGAGGCGAGCTTTGTACTGCACTGGTTCACTCGTCCCGGGGCACGAGCCCTGTATCCGAGCGGAGAGCACGCCTACCATTCGCGGTTGCTGGTATCCGACCTGCAGGCCGCTGCGGCCCGCCGCCAGGGGGACTCCTGTGCCCGTGCGCTGGTGACACGTCTGCGTCAGCAGAGCGCGGAGTTCACCGAATTGTGGGACCGCCACGACGTCTCCGTACGCCATGAGGGCACCAGGCGCATCGTCAACCCGGCGCTGGGGCAGATCGAAGTGTCCTGCAACAGCTTCTCCACTGCGGATGCCGCATTGCGGGTGCTGTGGATGGCTCCGGTCGACGACGACGATCTGCGCGGTCTCCAAGCGCTTACTGTCCAAGAGGTCTGGGGTGAGTCAGTCGTCCGCGACGCTACGACAGCTGCCGCCGCTGCGTCCTGATGAGCCTCCGCAGCGTGAGCTGCACCGCCGCGCTGCCAGGACGGACATGCCGTCAGGGCGCGAAAGCCCGCTCAACGGTGCGTGCGAGCGCCGTGCGGCGAGCGTCGTGGGCGGCTTCGGGCTCGTCCTTATGGGCGGTGTACATGGGGCTAGCGGGCGACCAGGTCATCGACATGGCGGTGACGAGGGCAAGTACCTCGCCCGGCGCGATACCGGGGTCGACGATGCCCTTCGCCTGGGCGTCGGTGATGGACCGCAGCTTCTCGGCGTCATGGCCGGGCATGAAGTGGTACAGGTCGCCGGTAGGAGTGCGCTCCAGGCGGGCCCAGGTGGCCAAGCGGACCAGCTCGGGACGAACGAGATAGGCGTCGTAGAGCCGCACGGCGTAGCCGGGCAGGTCGTCGCCGGTGACCGGGACGGTCTCGACGATCATGCTCAGGTGTTCGGTGAAGACGGCGTCGAAGAGTTCGTCCTTGCTGCGGTAATACTTGTAGATCTGCGCCTTGTTGACGTTGGCGTTGGCGGAGATCCGGTCGATGCGTGCGCCCGCGATGCCGTAGGCGGCGAATTCGACCGTTGCAGCGTCGAGCAGGCGCCGACGTGACGCTTCGCCGGCACTGGTGATCTGTCCCGTCTTCATGGCTACATCCTAAACAAACCAGTTCGTTTTCGCCGGGCTGGGGGCCGGCCGCCCCCGTCTCGGTGCTGACCGGGGAGGATCGGGGTGGCCGGAGGGGTGCGGGCGGCGTGGGGGCTCATGGGCGCTGGGCGCTCATGTCGAGGACGAAGCGGTAGCGGACGTCGTTGCGGGCGAGGCGTTCCAGGGCCTCGTTGATCTGGTCGGGGCGCATGATCTCGATCTCTGCGGTGATGCCGTGCGTGGCGCAGAAGTCGAGCATGTCCTGGGTCTCGGCGGTGCCTCCGCTTCCGGCGCCGGCGAGGTTCTTCGCGCCCTGGATCAGGCTGAGCGCCTTCACCTCGATGGCGCTCTCGGGGATGCCGACCACGCAGAGTGTTCCGTCCATGGCCAGCGCGCTCATGTAGGGCTCGATGGAGTGCGGCGCTCCGACGGTGTCGAGGATGAAGTCGAACCGGCCGGCCTGGGCAGCCATTTGCTGATCATCGGTGGACAGCACCACGTCGTCGGCGCCCAGGGCGTGGGCTTCGTCGACCTTGTCCAGGGTCCGGGTGAACTGCACGACCTCGGCGCCGAGCGCGTGGGCGAGTTGAAGCGCGATGTGCCCGAGCCCTCCCATGCCGACGACGCCGACGGTCTTGCCAGGGCCGACACCCCAACGCTTCATGGGCGCGTATGTGGTGATTCCCGCGCACATCAGCGGCGCGGCACCGGCGGGGTCGAGCCCTTCGGGCAGGTGGTAGGTGAACTTCGCGGGCAGGACGTACTCCGAGCAGTAGCCGCCCCGGGTAGGCAGGCCGTCCTTCGGGTCGGTGTTTCCGTAGGTCAGGGTCGGGAACCGCCGGCACCAGTTTTCGCGGCCCGCCAGGCAGGGTGGGCATGTCCCGCAGGAGTCGATGATGTTGCCCACGGCCACCTTGTCGCCGGCCTTGAACCGTGTCACTGCGCTGCCGACGGCGGTGATTTCCCCGGTCATCTCGTGGCCCGGTACCAGGGGGTAGATGGTGCCGTGGCGGATGGCGGCGATGTCGCTGGCGCACACTCCGCAGTAGTCGACCCGTACGGCGACGTCGTCGGCGAGCAGGTCTCGGCGGGTGAAGTCCCACGGCTTGAGCGCGCTGCCTTGGTGATGTGCGGCCCAGCCGCTGACGTTTCTCATGATGGGGATTCCTTCTCGTCGAAGTGCGGAGCGCGGGAGTGTGATCGTTCCCGGCGAGGAGTGGGCGGGGCGGTTTGTTGCGGTGGTGGTGGGCGCGCCGCGCTCAAGGCCGCTGGTGGCGGGCTCGGTCAGTCGTCGAAGGTGATTTCGGCGAGGCGGCTGCCGGCCATCCAGTCCTCGACGGAGGTGGGCTGGGCGATGCGGCCCGGATTGTGGGGCTGGTTGAGGTCGGCGACGAAGTGGGTGAAGATGCGCCGCCGCTCACGGTCGTCGGTGATCGGGATGGCGGTGGCCGGCAGATCGGCTCGCACACCGTGCTTGAGGTGGAAGGTCAGGCGGGGGTTGGTGAGGATGTTGGCGTACCAGCTGGGGCGGGAGGGCAGGCCACTGAGATAGATCTTGCCGTCGGCGCGGTAGAACCAGATCTCGATCCGCCGCGCCTTGCCGGTCTTGGCGCCGATGGTGGTGATGTCGATCGTGCGGTCTCGAGCGGGTGATGCCGGGGTGATCGCCAGGGCCCGGCGTACGGCCTCGTCCATGGGGAGTCTTCCTTCCTTTACGGGTGGGCCTTCGACGTGCAAGGCCTGGTGGTGGCGGGACCGCCGCGGGCGGCATTGAAGAGGAGGTCGCCGGGATGTGCTTGGTGGGCCGGGGGCTGTGTCAGAGCTGGACCATGACGGTCTTGGTTTCGGTGAAGGCGTCCAGGACGTCGGTGCCGTGTTCGCGCCCGATGCCGGACTGCTTGAAGCCGCCGAAGGGAACGGTGCCGGCCGTCATCTGCCCGTAAGTGTTGATCCACACGGTGCCGGCCTGAAGGCCGGCGGCGATGCGGTGGGCACGGCTGAGGTCGGAGGTCCACACGGCGGAGGCAAGGCCGTAGTCGGTGTCGTTGGCCAGTTGCAGCAGTTCGGCCTCGTCGGTGAATGACATCAAGGTGGCGACGGGGCCGAAGATCTCCTCTTGGGCGACGCGCATGTCGTTGGTGACGTCGTCGATGACGGTCGGGGGAACGAACAGACCGGGGCTGTCAGCGAGTTCACCGCCGTGGCGCAGGTGGGCGCCTTCGCTGAGGGCGATGCCGAAGTAGGAGGTGACCCGCTCGAAGTGGCCCCGTGAGGCCAGCGGGCCCATGCGGGTGTCCGGGTGGAAGGGGTCGCCCATGGTGTAGGTGGCGAGCTCCTCAGCCAGCAGCCGGCCGAATTCGCCACGCACGGACTCCTCGACGAAGATGCGGGTCCCCGCGACGCATCCCTGGCCGGTGCCGGCACAGAAGCCGGCGGCGGCCCCGACGGCGGCGGCCTTCAGATCGGCGTCGGCGAAGATGATGTCCGGGGACTTGCCGCCGAGCTCGAGAGTGACGCGCTTGAGGTTGCCGGTGGAGGCTTCCAGGATGTGCTTGCCGACGCTGGTCGACCCGGTGAAGGTGACCTTGTCCACGTCGGGGTGATTGATGATCGCTTCGCCGGCGATCCGCCCGTCACCGGTGATGACGTTCACCACGCCTGCGGGCAGGTCGGTGCTGTGCAGGAGCTCGCCCAGGCGCAGGGCGGTCAGCGGCGACTGTTGTGCGGGCTTGAGGATGACGGTGTTCCCGGTGGCCAGAGCCGGCCCGATCTTCCAGGCGGCCTGGAGCAGCGGGCCGTTCCAGGCCGTGATGGCGGCGACGACGCCCAGCGGCTGACGCAGGGTGTAGTGGAACTGGTCCGGGCCCGAGGGCGCGGTCTGCCCGTAGATCTTGGTGGGCCAGCCCGCGTAGTGCCGGATGACCTCGACGGAGTGAGAGACGAACCAGCGGCTCAGGAACAGCGGGGCGCCCATGTCGAGGGATTCCAGTGTGGCGAGCTCCTCGGCATTGTCCTCGATCACCTCCGCGATCTGCAGCAGGATCTGGCTGCGCCGGTAGGGGGTGATGGCTGCCCAGGCGGGGTCGTTGAATGCCTTGCGGGCGGCGGTTACGGCGGCCTCGACGTCCTCGGCGCCGGCCGCAGCGATCGAGGCGAGGATCTCCTCAGTGGTCGGGTCGATCGTGTCGATGGTCCTGCCGGAGCGAGCCGGAACCCAGTCGCCACCGATCAGCAGCTTCTTCGGCTCTCCCTTCAGGAAGGCGGGCGAGGGGCGGTCGGACGGGGCGAGCATGAGCGGAGTGGACAAGGGAGCCTCCGGAACCGAGAAAACAAACTGGTTTGTTTGTTGTTGGTAAACCTACCCCTGCGGCGCCGCAACGTCAAACTAACTAGTTTGTTTTGTGCTGGCGGCCACTGAACCGTGGGCCACCACGCGTGGGCGCGTCCGGCAGCGCCCACCGCGACGAAATAGCACTGTGCCGCGCACTGTCGTGGCACGAGCCGCGTTCGTGAGGGGTGCTATCCGCCCCTGGTTGCGGCCATGGCAGCAGGACAGACTCGCACCATGAACCTTCGGCAGCTAGGAGAAATCCTCAAAGCGCACCGTGACAGGATTCCGCCGGGAAGCGTGGGTTTCCCCCCGGAAGCGGGATCCGACCGCCGGCGGGTCAGCGGTCTGCGGCGTGATGAGGTGGCTCGGCTGGCCGGAATCTCGCTCGAGTACTACAGCAGCCTGGAACAGGGCCGCGGCTCACGGCCGTCGCCGGCCACGCTGGCAGGTCTCTGCCGCGCGCTGCGCCTGGAATGGAGCCAGCGAGCTCAGCTGTTCGAGCTTGCCGGGCGCCCGCTGCCCGGCGGCGGCAGCCTGCAGCACGTGGAGCCGGGAGTGCTGTTCTTGCTGGACCGCATGGACGGGTGGCCCGCCTTGGTACTTGACGAGGTGGGCGAGGTGCTGGTGCAGAACGAGCTGGCGATGGCGCTCCTGGGAGACCTCGTCTCCGAGCGCGGCGCCAGGGGCGGCATCGTGGAGCGCTTCTTCACGGACCCCGCCTTCCGCTCCCGGTTCGCACGAGCCGGCCGTGAAGCCATTGCCAAGGTCCTGACCACCATGGTCCGCAGCGCACACCGTTACTGGCCGGCTGACGGTCCGGCCGCCCGCGCCATTGCCCGGTTGGCTGCAGCGAACACGGAATTCGCGGACCTGTGGGTAGCAACCGAACGCTTAGAACACGTCAGTCCGGCAAGCGTCGAATTCGCGCACCCCACACTGGGCGTGATCACGCTCAGCTGCTCCTGCATGCACGCTCCCCGGACGCGGCAGCGGCTCGTGTGGTGCACCGCGGCGCCAGGCAGCGCCGCCGCCGATCAGCTTGCTCTGCTCGGGGTGCTGGGAGCACAGGCCATGCCCGCGACGGAACCGGACGACGCCTGACGGTCGTGCAGACATGTTGCGGTGGCCGCGGCCATGCGGGGCCGGCCAGCACTGGCCACGTGCCCAGCCACACCGCGCGCGTCGGCTGCGGGCACTTGCCCGCGCGGAGCTTGCCGGATTGGCGGCGGGACGGCAGCGACCGGCCTCCAGCGTTCGCGCCCCCCACCACATCGGGGACGCATCATGCCGGTGGCCTGCAGCAGTTCAGCCGCGCATGCTGTCGGTGGGCGAGGTGGGCGAGGTGAGCGCGAGAGGCGAGGCGCCGTCGAAGCGCGGCCCCGGAGTGTGACCGCCCGATTCGCTACGACCTCGGCAACCTGCAACCCATCGAGCAGAAGGTAGGACGGTCAACCCTAGGGAGCCCAGCCTTCTTTCTCCCCCGCGCCGTGGCTGCAAATGTTGGGTGCAACAGAGGAACGCCGTGGTCAACGGCCATCCCTCGTACCACCTCACCTGCCTGGAGACCCACGATGCGCGCTGCGTTGGCTACTGCTGTGAACGCCCCCTTGTCCCTGATCGACCGTGAGACGCCCGAGCCGAAGGCCGGTGAGGTGCTCATCAAGGTCATCGCGTGCGGCGTGTGCTTCTCGGACTTGAACCTGATCCGTGGCCACTACCCCTTCGCTCGCTTCCCGGTCATTCCCGGCCACGAGATCACCGGCACCATCGCCGCGGTCGGCGAGGGCGTCACCGGGCTGGCGGTCGGTGACGCCGTGGGCGCCCAGTTCCTGTACGACTCGTGCGGCCACTGCGACTACTGCGTGGCCGGCGAGCAGATCCTGTGCCCGAAGAAGCGGATCACCGGCATCGTCGCCGACGGCGGGTACGCCGAGTACGCCGTGTTCAAGGCCGGCTACGTCACCCCGCTGCCGGCCGGCATGGACCCGGTCGCCGCCGCCCCGCTGATGTGCGCGGGCATCACCGCCTTCAACGGCCTGCGCAAGGGCGGCGCGAAGGCCGGCTCCCGTGTCGCCGTCATCGGCGCCGGCGGTATCGGCGCCCTGGCCATCCGCTACGCCGTCGCCATGGGCACGCGGGTCGCGGTCATCGGCCGCTCCCGCCGCGGCGAGGACCAGGCCAAGTCCCTGGGCGCGGAGCTGTTCATCCCCAGCGCCGACACCGACCCGGCGGTCGCGCTCAAGGCGTGGGACGGCGGCGCCAACCTGGTGCTCAACGCCGCGCCCTCCACCGCCGCCGCGGCCGCCACGCTCGGTGGCCTGGCCCCCGACGGCACGCTGCTGCTGTGCGGCTACGGCTCCGACCCGCTGACCCTGCCCACCCAGCCGATGGTCCTCAACCGGCTGCGTGTCATGGCCTCCCCCTCTGGCTCCCCCCACGACCTGCGCGACACCCTCGCCTTCTCCGCCGCGCACGACATCCTCCCCTCCGTCACGCCGATCAGCCTGGACCAGGCCCCCGACGCCCTGGACGCCCTGGGCTCCGGCGCCGGCGGCGGCCGCTCCGTCATCACCTTCGCCTGAGCCCATCACACCCCGCTCCACCACTGCCTTCCCGTCACATACCGCAATCAGGAGACATCCCATGAGCACCATCATCATCACTGGCGCCGGTTCTGGTTTCGGCGCGCTGGCCGCCCGTGCCCTGGCCGATGCCGGCCACACCGTCTACGCCGCGATGCGCAACACCACCACCCGCAACGCCGAGCGGGTCACCGACGCGAAGAACTACGCCACCGAGCACAACGTCGACCTGCGCACCGTCGAACTCGACGTCCTCTCGCAGGAATCCGCGGACGCCGCCATCGCGACCGTCGTCAGCGAGGCCGGCGGCCTGGACGTGATCGTCCACAACGCCGGACACATGGTGACCGGCCCCACCGAGGCGTTCACGCCGGACGAGATGATCGCGGTCTACGACACCAACGTGCTGGGCACCCAGCGCGTGAACCGTGCCGCCCTGCCCCACCTGCGCAAGCAGCGCAACGGCCTGGTGCTGTGGGTGGGTTCCACCTCGACCAAGGGCGGCACCCCGCCCTACCTCGCCCCGTACTTCGCGGCCAAGGCCGCCATGGACGCGCTCGCCGTCTCCTACGCCGCCGAGCTGGCCCGCTTCAACGTCGAGACCTCGATCATCGTCCCGGGCTCCTTCACCCGCGGCACCAACCACTTCGCCACCGGCGGCCGCCCCAGCGACCAGAGCGTCGTGCCCGACTACGAGGCGCACTACGCCGGCCTCATGGACCAGGTCGGCCAGCGCCTGGCCGACCTCGCCCCGGCCGACGCGGACGTCTCGCAGGTCGCCGACGCCATCGTCGAGGTGGTGGGCACCGAGCACGGCAAGCGGCCCTTCCGCGTGCACATCGACCCGGCCAACGACGGTTCCGAGACCGTCAGCGCCGTCGCCGACCACATCCGCGCCGAGTTCCTCACCCGCATCGGCCTGGAAGACCTCCTGCGCCCGCACAACTGAAGCCCTCCTGCACGGCCCCGACGGACCGAACGGGGCTGCCCACACGTCTGGATGGCCGGTGCGTCGCGAAACCCCGCAGCGCCGCACCGGCCCCTCGCCCAGCCCCTTTTCGCCCCTTGGAGTGCCACCATGCCCACAAGTCCCACTGCCGCCGCCCGCGGCCTGCTGATCGGCGGCAAGGAGATACCCGCTGTCTCCGGCCGTACCACCGACGACCTCGACCCCCGCACCGGTGAGGTGTTCGTACGGGTGCCCGCCGCCGGCCCCCAGGACGTCACCCTCGCCGTCGACGCCGCCGAGGCCGCCTTCGCCTCCTGGGCCGCCACCGCGCCCACCGCCCGCCGCGAACTCCTGCACAAGGCCGCCGACCTGCTGGAACAGCGGTCCGATGAGTTCACCGAGATCATGCTCGCCGAGACCGGTGGCACCCGGACCTGGGCCGGCTTCAACATCCACATGTCGGCCACCCTCATCCGACAGGCCGCCACCATGGCGACCGGCCCCGCCGGCAAGCTGCTGGCCAGCGATGTCACCGGCGAATGGTCCATGGCCGTACGGGAACCGGCCGGTGTGGTCGCCGCCTTCGTGCCGTGGAACGGGCCGCTGATCCTCTGCGCCCGCGCCGTCGCCGTCGCGCTGGCCACCGGCAACCCGGTCATCATCCGCCCCAGCGAGGACGGCCCCATCACTTCGGGATACTTCCTCGCCGACATCCTCGCCGAGGCCGGTTTGCCGTCCGGCGTCGTCAACATCGTCACCAACGACCGCGCCGACGCCCCCGCCGTCGTCGAAGCTCTCATCGCCGATACCCGCGTGCGCCGCGTCAACTTCACCGGCTCCACCCCGGTGGGCCGCATCGTCGGCCGACTGGCGGGCGAGCACCTGACCCCCGTCATCCTGGAACTGGGCGGCAAGAACCCGATCGTCGTCCTGGACGACGCCGACCTCGACTACGCCGCAGCCGGTGTCACGGTCGCCAAGTTCATGAACGCCGGCCAGATCTGCATGTGCGTCGACCGCGTCATCATCCAGGACAGCGTCTACGACGCCTTCACCGACGCCTTCCTCGCCAAGGTGAACACCCTGGGCCAGGGCAACCCCGAAGACCCGCTCACCCTGGTGGGCCCCCTCATCAACGCACGGGCCGCCGAACGCGTCGCCGGCCTGGTCGCCGACGCCGTCACCAAGGGAGCCACCGTCCTGGCCGGCGGCGGGGATGCCGACGGCGCCTTCTACCCCGCCACCGTCCTCGCCGACGTCACCCCCGACATGCGGATCTACCACGAGGAAGTCTTCGGCCCCGTCGCCACCCTCTTCCGCGTCACCAGCGCCGAGGACGCCGTCACCCTCGCCAACGACACCCCCTACGGCCTGTCCAGCGCCGTCTACACCGAGAACGCCACCCGCGGCCTCGCCGTCGCTCGCGCCCTGCGCCACGGCGCCGTCCACGTCAACGACCACTCCGTCTCCGACGAGCCCCAGGCACCCGTCGGCGGCGTCAAGGACAGCGGCTTCGGCCACTTCGGCAGCGAATGGGGAGCGGAGTTCTTCACCGAGACCCGCTGGATCACCCTCGCCGACCAGCACAGCACCTACCCGGTCTAACCCCCACCGGATGCGGTGCCGGGCTCACCCGAACCCGGCACCTTCCGGCCGAGCCACGCATACCGAGTCAACACGCCGTGAGGAACCACCGTGCCCGAAGGCGCACTGCTGGCCGAGCAGATCATCGACGCCGCCGAACAGGCGCTGCGCCGCTTCGGCCCCGCAAAGCCACCGTCATGGACACCGCCCGCGTCCTGGGCGTCTCCCACGGCAGCATCTACCGGCACTTCCCCGACCGCGACGCACTACGCGAAGCGGTCATCGAGCGCCGGCTCACCCGGCTGCGCGACACCCTCCCGGCCGGCCAGGACCACCATCCAGCCGCCTGGCTGGACGCCCTGTACGCCACTCACCGGGACGCCGCGCGCACCGATCCGGAACTGCACGCTGTCTACGCCCACCTTCCCGCATACAGCACGGTGGTCTCCCGCCACCACCAGGCCCTGGCCACCACGTTGACCCGTCTGCTGGAGACCGGGCCGGCGCCGTCCTGGGCGCACGACCACCTGCATGCCGCCACGACCGCGCTCACCGCGCTCACCGCGTTCCTCGACCCCCGCCTCAGCCCTGCGGCCGGCTCGCGAGCCCTTCACCGCCGCGCGCGGCCTCGTCACAACCGGCCTGACCGCCAACTGACCCGTCCCCCGGGACAGGAGAGGGAGATCCGTGCCTGTCCCGGCCAGCAGCCCGCTGCACCTTGAGCCCAACACGGCCCGCCTCCGGGTGGGGGTCCGCGCCGCCGTATGCACGGCGCTGCCGGTGGCCATCGGCAGCGCCACCGGTCACACCGTCACCGGCCTGATCGCCAGCACAGGATCCCTGGCTGCGCTCTACAGCGCTGATGACACTCCACGCCGCGAAGCCTTCACCGTAGGCTCCGCTGCCGCCGTGCTGGTCCTCTCCCTTGCCTGCGGAACACTCGCGGCCCACCACCCGTGGCCGGCCGTCGCCGTAACAACGGTATGGACCGCCCTGGTCAGTTACGCCTGTACCGCACTCGCCGCACGCCCACCAGGCATGATGATGTTCGTCCTGGTGTGCGCCCTGGGGACGGTCCTGCCCGGCAGCATCCTCCTGCTGGCGCCCGCCACCGCCGCCACCGGCGCCGCAGCCACCCTGCTGTCCGTCCTCGACCAGGCGTGGCGCACCCGCCGAGAGCAGCCTGAACCCGTACGCAAAAACCGAGCAACCAGGGCGCGAACGAAAGCCCGCCTCGCCGTGGCCCTCAACCCCGCCGGCTCACCCTTCGCTCTCATGGCGCTGCGCAGCGCCGGCGCTGTCGCCACCGCCGGCACCGTCTCCCTCCTCATGGGACTTGAGCGGCCCTACTGGGCCATGGCCACCGCCGCCGCGGTCCTCAGCCGCGGCAACCAGACCTCCACCGCGGCGAACAGAGCCCTGCAACGGCTCCTGGGCACGCTGGCCGGCTGCCTGCTCGCCGCACTCCTGCTGCCGGCACACCCCCGCGCCTGGGCCGCCGCGCTGGCCCTGGCAGCCCTCACCTTCGCCACCGAACTCTTCGTCTCCCGCAACTACGCCCTGGCCATGGTCTTCGTCACGCCGATGGCGCTGCTGCTCGTCGACGCAGCCGGACCGGCCCAGCCAGTGGGAGCGCTGCTCATCTCCCGTGCCGTGGAGACCTTCCTGGGCTGCGCCGCGGCCCTGGCCGCCTCCTACGCCGTCACCCGGCAGTGGGCCCGCCGCCACCAGAAGCACGCACTCGTACTCGTCCTGCACACGAGCGCCGACGTCCTCGCGGCCGGTGAAACGGCCGGCAGACAGCGGCGGCTGGGCCGACTGGCCGCCGCCGTACACCAGCTGGAACTGGTCAGCGAGCGCACCCGCGGCGAACGCGCGGGCGTCTCCGCCGCCACCGCACCCCTGCAGGAGGCAACCCGCCAGGCAGTGGACCGAGCCACGCGACTGCTGAAGAACAGCGGACCAACCGAGCCCGACCCCCACACTGCCCGGGCACTGCGCGCCACAGCTCACCAACTCACGACACAGCCTCTGGTCCGAGGTGCCGCATGAACCGGATCCGGCTGCCCCCCACGGTCCCCGGCCTCAACCGGGCAGGGCTGGCGGCCCTGCTCATCCTGACCTTCCTGCTCACGTGGAGCGTCCACAGCCTGCAGGCTCCACCCGCCACCGACGGCGACAGCTCGACCACCACTGCCTTTCCGACCGCGAAGGACACCACCATGACCACCACCCCGCTGCCTCCCATCGTCGCGACCGCCCTCGACGCCGCGAACGCTCACGACACCGACTCATGGCTGGCCACCTTCAGCCCCAACGGCGCAGTCAACGACTGGGGCCGCGGGTTCACCGGCCATCAAGCCATCCGTGCGTGGAGTGACGCCGAATTCATCGGCGTCGACGTCACCCTGCACGTCACCCAAGCGCACACCACCGGCGACATCACCACGGTGCTCGCCCAGGTCGGCGGCAACGGCTTCAACGGCCCCTCACACTTCACCTTCACCGTGCGAGGCGACCAGGTCCTCCTCATGCGGATCACCGCCTGAGGCAGCCCCCGCCAGCTGCGCCACCGCCCGCCCTCACGCAGGCGAACTGTCTCGATGCGCCATATCCCCCTTCTGCGCCCTCTCCCGCGGAGTACCTTCATGCGTTCCATCCGCTTGGTCCTGGCCGGTGTCCCGCTGAGCGGTGCCGCCTTTCTTCTCTGCGCACTCCTGGCCCAACCTCCCCACCGGGTGACCGGCGTGGTCGCGGCAGCAATCTTCTGCCCGCTGTGGTTCGCGCTCTGCGCCGCCAACGCCCTGGGCGGGATTGCCGACGGCCACAGAGCCCGCCTCGAAGCAGGCCTGGCAGGGGTGATCTTCACCGGACCGGCTGCCGTCTCGCTTCTGCTGTGGTGGGCCAGCCGCACCTGGTGGGACGGCGGCCCCCTCATCACGGCGTCGCGCACCGTATGGGTCCTGACCGCCGGCATCCTGCTGTGGGCCGGAACAGCACAGCTCACAGCAGTCTGGCGGACACCAGGCTCACCCGTACGGGCCATGAGCGCGGCCGCTGCCGTCTTCAGCCCCCTGTGGGCAGCCGTCATGGTCGTGAACCTGCTGCTCGGCCTCAGCGTCGGCTACTCGCTGACAGAAGAGATCCCTGTCCTTCTCATCAATCTCGCAGTCCCAGTCGGCATTGCCCTGATCGCCCGCATCCTGCCGGAGCAGGACCGGACCTGAAAGTGACGGGCATGAACCGTCGCCACTTGACCTGCTCCACCTCGCTCGACGCGTAGTGGTGCGACAGGCAATGGCTGCTCTTGCTCAACTCGACGGCTGGATCCGGCCATGGTTCAAGCCGCCGTACATCGCTCCGTGCCCACGACGGTGCTCGGGCAACAGCGTCAAGTCCACTGACGACTTCACCACACCGTCCGCACACAGCATCGCGTCAGCCAGCTCGAACAACTCGTCGCGTCGAGCGGTCCGACACTCGTAGAACTCGCCCCGGAAGCGTGACGCTTCCGCGAACGCTTCTCTTGGTACAGCATCAGGCAGCAGACTCACCTCACGGCCTTCGTCGTGATCACGTGCACCTTGGTCGGAGCACATGATCAGACGAAGGCCGCCTCAACGTCCGGCGAATCCCCAGGTGAGCGACCCAGTTCGAGACGGCATTCGAGGCCGGAAGATAAAGGACCTAAGGGGTCGTTTCCATCTTGAGTGGTCTCTATGTGTTTGCGCCTGTCTCATTTCAGGACGCCCGGGTCTGTTCCGTGCTTCGACGAGGCGGGATGCACGCATGGGCGCGCGCCCCCAGCCGGCGATACACCCAGGGCGTGACGGAACGCCGCGCGTATCCAAGTGACCTCTCCGATGCCCGCTGGGAGCTGATCGAGCCGGTCCTGACCGCCTGGCGCTTCGAACGCCGCGGCCGGGCCCTGGACTTCGGCCGCCCGCCCCGGCATGACCTGCGCGAGATCATGAACGCGATCCTGTACATCGACCGCACCGGCTGCCAATGGGCCTACCTCCCGCACGACTTCCCGCCGCATCAGAGTGTCTACGGCTACTTCGCCAGATGGCAGACCGACGGAATCTTCGCCCAGCTCAACGGGCTGCTGCGGGAGTTGGTACGCCAGCAGGAAGGCAAGCTCCGCCACCCTTCGGCTTGCGTGATCGACGCCCGGAGCGTGAAGACCTCCACCAGTGTCCCCGCGGGGAGTCAGGGCATCGACGCGGGCAAAAAATCGTGGGACGCAAGCGCAGCATCATCACCGACACCCTCGGCCTGCTGCCGGCCGTGCTGGTCACCGCGGCCAGCGTCCAGGACTCCACGGTCGGCCGCACCCTCCTGGAGCAGGCTGCCGCCCCACCCCGGCCTGCGTGAAGTCTGGGTCGACGGCGGCTACCGCAAACACTTCGTCGAACACGCCGCTGCCCTCGGCGTCGACCTCGAAATCGTCCAACGCGCCTCCGGGACCAGGGGATTCACCCCGACCCCGAAACGGTGGGCGGTAGAGCGGACCTTGTGCGCCACGAGGCGCTCTGTTTGTATCCCCGGCTCAGCCGGGAGGAACTCGAAAGAACCAGTGACCGGGCTCAGTTGTCAGGGACGGTGCGCTGGGCGGCCCACGCGATATGGCGACGGCTGGATTGTTTGAAGCCCAATCTTCAGAAGACGCAAGCTCCCATCCGCCGGAAAGACAGCTGGAACCGGCGCCGTGCTCTGCCCTGGACTCGAAGGTTGTCCGGTGCACTTCCGGAGCCCGGAGCGATGTCCAGCGAGGACATTCAAGGAGATGAGTGGGACGCCTACGTCGCGCTAGAACGTACAGACAGGGACGAACGTGGGATCGCCTCGGGGCAGCGAGGTTTCTCGGCTACGAGATCATGACCCAGCACAACGACACGAAAAAGACCGGCCCCTACCGTCGGGTCAACGGTCAGATCGCTCTCCGTGTCCCACGGGATGTGATCCAAGCCAAGTGCGCCCCCTGTCTCGCCCGCGGAGAACCCGCGAGGAATACGGCGACCGCGCCCGGCGGCGTTCGCACGCATGCCCTCTTTCGCCCGATGCTGGCACGTGGTGCCGTCTTTGACATCATCCCTGCGCGGGCCTACATCGGTAACTAGGTGCGCTATGTTGGGGGAGGGGCGGAGCGCGTCCCGGCGACCACGGGAGGACACCATGCCCACAACATCCGCGTCAGAACCTGTCGTTCAGGTGCGGCCGGGGCTATGGAGTGTGGAGCTTCCGCTGCCGATGGCGCCGCACGTGGTGATCGTCTACGTCCTGGAGACCGAGGCGGGGCCGTACCTGATCGACGCCGGGTGGGACACCAACGAGTCGCTGCACGCGCTCCGGGCGAGGCTCGCCCGCATCGGCACGCGTGTGGAGGACATACGCGGCGTCCTCGTCACCCACGCCCACCTCGACCACTACGGCCTGGCCCCGCGTATCCGCGAGATCTCCGGCGCCTGGGTGTCCCTGCACTCTCTCGACGCCGCTGAGCTGACCTCCTACCGGCGGGACCCCGCCGACCGCCTCGTCGACGTGCTGCGGGCCGCCGGTGCCCCGGACGCGGCGATCAGCGCGGCGGCGGCCGGCCGGGGGCGGTCCCCCGGACACACCGGCGTGGGCGCCGGGCCGGACGTGCTCATGGAGGACGGCGACCGGCCCAAGGTCCCCGGCTGGGACCTCACCGCTCTGTGGACGCCCGGCCATACCCCCGGGCACCTGTGCTTCTGGTCCCCGCGGTACGAGGTGCTGCTCGTCGGCGACCATGTGCTGCCCCGCACCGTCGTGGCCGTCCACGAGCCGCACGGCCCCCGCGACGACCCGCTCGGCGCGTACCTGACCTCGCTCGACCGGCTGGAGGCGCTCGCGCCGGGCGAGATCCTGCCGGCGCACGAGTACCGGTTCACCGATCTGTCCGGCCGTCTCACCGAGGTCCGGGGACGGCACCGGGCGCTGGTCGCCTCGGCGCTGCGCATCCTGGGCGACGGGCCCGCGACGGCCTGGCAGGTCGCCGAGCGGCTCGCCCGCCGGGGCACCCTCGAAGGGCTGAGCGGCTTTCCCCTGCACGCCGTGGTCACCCGCGCGCTCATGCTGCTGGGACGTCTGCGCCATCTGGGGCTCGCCGAGGAGGTCCCGGGCTCGCCGCCGCACTGGCGACGCGCGCCGTTGGCCGGACCGGGCCCCGGCACCTGAGCCGTGCCGCGGCTCCTTCGGCCCGTTCCCGCCCGCGTTCCGCGCGTCCGGGCTCTTCAGTTGTCCGTTCATCGTGACGTGGAGGTGGCACATGGCAGCCCGCGCTCGCCTGGCCGAACTGCTCGACAACGTCCCCGCGGGCGCGCCCGCCGTGGAATTCGACGAGGCGTGGTGGACCTGGGGTGACCTGAAGGACGTGGCCAGGCGGCTCGCAGGGGTCTGGACCGAGGCCGGCACCGCGCCGGCCGCCCGGATCGGGATCGTTCTGGAGAACCGCCCCGAACACCTCGCCGCCACTGTGTCGTTGCTGGCACAGGGACACTGCCTGGTCACGCTCAGCCCGCTCCAGCCCCCGGAGCGCCTCGCGGCCGACATCCTGCGCAGCGAGGCGAGTGCGGTGATCTGCTCGCCCCGGGTGCTGGCCCATGACGCGGTACGGGAAGCCGTACTGCGCTCGGGACTCGCCGTCCGGCTGGCCGAGGACGGGACCGTGGAAGCGGCGGGCGTCGGCGGCGCGGCCGTGTCCGCCCCCGGTGTCACCATCGAGATGCTGACCTCCGGCACCACAGGCCCGCCCAAGCGGGTCCGGCTGGGCGACCGGCAGTTCGACGCGGCCCTGGTCTCCAGTGGACAGGTGCCCAAGCCGGGCACCCTGCTGCGCAGCGGCACCGTCATCGTGGCCACGCCCATGGTGCACATCGGCGGCCTGTGGGGAGCCGTCTCCGCGCTGTACGCCGGCCGGCGGCTGGCCCTGCTGCCCAGGTTCGACCTGGACCCGTGGGTGAGTGCCGTCGAGCGGCACCGGCCGTCCGCCGCCGGGCTCGTACCGGCCGCGCTGCGCACCGTCCTGGACGCGAGAGTCCCCCCGGAGAAGCTGTCCAGTCTGCGTGTCGTCACCTGCGGCACCTCGCCGTGCCCGGCGGAGCTGGCCGACGCGTTCTTCCGTACCTACGGCGCCCGGGTCCTGATGACCTACGGGGCCACCGAGTTCGCCGGCGCCGTCACCGCCTGGACCCTCCCGCTGCACGAGAAGTGGTGGAGCACCAAGGCAGGCAGCGCCGGGCGGCCCGTACCCGGTGTGCGGATCCGCGTCGTGGACCCGGCGGAGGGCACTGAAAGGGCGCCCGGGGAGACGGGCGTGCTGGAGGTGCGCACGTCCCAGGCGCCCCGGGGCGAGGATGCCTGGACCCGTACCAGCGACCTCGGGCGGGTCGACGAGGACGGCTTCGTCTGGATCGAGGGCCGGGCCGACGACGCCATCGTCCGCGGCGGCTTCAAGGTGCAGCCCGAGCAGGTGCGGGCCGCACTCGAACGCCACCCCGCCGTGCGCGAGGCGGCGGTCGCCGGATTGGCGGACGAACGGCTGGGCCACGTGCCGGTGGCGGCCGTCGAGGTGCGGCCGGGGCACCCGGTACCCGGCACGGACGAGCTGACCGCCTGCTGCCGGGAGATCCTCACCCCGTACGAGGTGCCGGTGCACATCGCCGTGGTCGACGCACTGCCCCGCACCCCGTCGTCGAAGGTCAGCCGCGTCGAACTCCTGGAGCTGATCGGGAAGTCCATGGCCGCGGCGCGCGCGGCCTGACCGGGGTCTTCCTCCAAGCGGGGGGCGCCGTCCGTCGTCGTGACGGACGGCGCCCCCTTCGCTCACCCGGCGGTGGCGCGCTCCGCGACGAGCAGGGCACAGAGCCGGTCCTCGTGGAACGCGGCGTCCCCGTGCAGCACCTGGTCGGCCTTGGCCCGGCGCAGATACAGATGGAGGTCGTGCTCCCAGGTGAACCCGATGCCGCCGTGCAGTTGCAGCGCCTCGCCCGC
Organism: Streptomyces sp. NPDC088747; assembly: GCF_044751025.1. NCBI lineage: Bacteria > Bacillati > Actinomycetota > Actinomycetes > Kitasatosporales > Streptomycetaceae > Streptomyces > Streptomyces sp. NPDC088747. The sequence continues at coordinate 352,623 of NZ_JBIVKZ010000001.1, read as the reverse complement.
CACCCGGCTCACGCCGTCCGGGACGAACGCCTTGGCGGCGCTCGCGGCCCGTGCCGCGTCGGGGGCGTCCGCGTCCAGGGCCATCGCCGCGTACGACACGGCCGCCCGTGAGCCGCGCAGCGTCATCAGCATGTCGGCGCACTTGTGCTTGACCGCCTGGAAACCGCCGATGGCCCGGCCGAACTGCCGGCGCACCGTGACGTACTCGACGGTCATCTCCAGCAGCCGCTCGCCGGCCCCCAGTGCGTCGGCGGCAGTGAGAACGGCCGCCGCGTCCGCGATCCACCGTCGCTGATCCGCCCCGAGCGGCAGCAGTTGTCCGGCCGGCACCCGCACCCCGTCGAGAACCACCTCGTGGAAAGCGCGGCTCAGGTCCACCGTGCGCTGCCGGCGCACGGCGAGCCCCGGCAGGTCCCCGGACACCAGGAACAGGGCCGGTCCGTCCGGGGTGCGCGCCGAGACGAGCAGCCAGGAAGTCCGGCCGGCGTCCTGGACCAGGGTCTTGCGGCCGTCCAGCCGGTACCCGCCGTCGTCGAGGGGCGTCGCGAGGGTGGTGGAGCCGGTGGTGTCGGCCGCCGCCCAGGTCGCGGCGGCGGTGCCGGCGGCGAGCGCGGCGGGAACCGCACCCGAACCGGCGGACGCCTTCGCGCGGGTCAGGGCGAGGCCGACCAGCGCGGTGGTCGCGAAGGGACCGGGTGCGGCGGAGCGGCCCAGTTCCTCCGCGACCAGGCACAGCTCGGTCAGCCCCTGCGCGCTTCCGCCGTGCTCCTCCGGGGCGGCCAGCCCGGTCCAGCCGAGCCCGGTGCCCAGCTTCCACAGGCCGGCGTCCTGCGCGAAGGCGTCGCCGGCCCAGGCCCGCACCTGGTCCGGGGTGCAGTGGCTCCGGAGCGCGTCGCGGGAGACATCCCGCAACATGACCTGTTCCTCGCTGAGCTCGAAGTCCATGTGCCCCGCCTTTCGCTCCGCCCGGAGTCCGCCCGCCGGGCCCGGTCCCGCACTGCGGCCTCCGCAGGATGCCCCATGCTATAACCTAGGTAACTCAGATACCTAACTCGTACGTAACTCGTCGAGGGACCTGGAGGACGCCGTGCGACTGGAGAGTTCCCCGGAGCTGGAAGCCTTCCGCGAGCGGGTCCGCGCCTTCGTCGCCGAGCGGGCCCCCGGGGTGAAACCGCACGCGGGTGTCCGAGCCCCCGATCCCGAGCTGATCCCCGCGATCCGGGCCTGGACGGCGGCCCTGTTCGAGGCCGGCTACCTCGGTTCGGAATGGCCGGCGGAGTACGGCGGCCGGGACACGCGGGCGGATCTCCGTGAGGCCTTTGTGGTGGCGGAGGAGATCGCCCGCGCCCGTACCTGGGAGCCCATCGGCGCGGGCACTCTGGCCGCCGCCGCGCTGATCGAGTTCGGTACGCCGGACCAGCGGGCGTACCACCTGCCCCGCATCCGCCGGGCCGAGGACATCTGGTGCCAGTTGTTCAGCGAACCCGGCGCGGGCAGCGACCTGGCCTCCCTCGCCACCCGCGCCCGCCGGGATGGAGACGAGTACGTCATTGACGGCCAGAAGGTGTGGACCACCAACGGCCAGCACGCCGACGTGGGATACCTGCTGGCCCGTACCGATCCGGACGTCCCCAAGCACCAGGGCATCACGGCCTTCGCCCTCGACATGCGCACCCCGGGCATCGACATCCGGCCGCTGCGGGAGATCACCGGCAGCTGTGACTTCAACGAGGTCTTCCTGGACTCCGTACGCGTGCCCGCGAGCAGGGTGATCGGCAGCCCGGGGGAGGGCTGGAAGGTGGCCAACTCCAGCCTCGCCCACGAACGCGGTGGGGTCGCGGCGCGCGGCGTGGAACTGCGCGGCCAGCTCGACGACATCCTGGCCCTCGCCGGGGAACGGGACGCGAGCGGCGGACCCGGCATCGAGGACAGCGCCGTGCGCCGGAGCATCGGCAATCTCGCCGCCCGGGTCCACGTGGCCGACCTGATGAGCAAGGCGGCCCAGTCGAGGATGGCGCACGGCACGGACGACGTCGCCGACGCGCCCCTGGTGAAGGTCTTCTTCAGCGAGGCCAACCACGCCGCCGCCGAACTCGCCCTGGCTCTGCAAGGCACGGACGGACTGCTGACCGAGGGAGAGCCGGGAGCGGTCGCCGACGGCTGGTGGCAGGACGCCTTCCTGTACGCCAGGGCCTACACGATCGCGGGCGGAGCCAACGAGGTCCTGCGCACCGTCGTCGCGGAGCGTGCGTTGGGGCTGCCCCGCGAGCCCCGCTGATCGCCACCGCCCCGCACCTTCGAACGCCGCCGAACGGGAGTGACCGCCATGACCGCCAGCCCATCCGCAGCACCCCAGTCGCAGGAGACCCTCGGCGTCCTCACCGACGCCGCCCTGGAACGTTCCCGCGCCCGGCTGGGCGTACCGCAGCCGCAGCACAACCCGCCGCACAACTACGAGGTGAGCCGGGACGCGTCCCGCCACTTCGCCTACGGGTACGGGGACGACAACCCGCTCTACTGCGACCCCGAGTACGGGCGCGCCGGCCGCTGGGACACCCTGATCGCCCCGCCTGCCTTCCTCTACACGATGGGGGAGGACGCCGCGCCGAAGCCCGTCGCCGAGACCAAGTCTCTACTCAAGGGCGATCCCTTCGCCGGCCTGGGCTCGTACCAGGCGGTGATGGAGTTCGAGTGGTGGCGTCCGCTGCGTCTCGGGGACCGCTGCCGCATGCTCCAGGCGCAGGTGGGCGTCCAGGAGAAGAAGAGCAGCTTCGGGGGTCGCACCGCGCACATCACCCACGACTTCCTGTACGAGAACGGCGACGGGCAGATGCACGCCGTACGCCGTGGCACCTGGATCAACGCCGAACGGCACACGTCGAGGGAGAGGTCCAAGGAGGTGCTGCGCCAGGAGCCGTACACCCCGGGGCAGCTCGAAGAGATCGACGCGGCCTACGCCGCCGAGACGCGCCGCGGTGCCGAGCCGCGCTTCTGGGAGGACGTGCGCGTCGGTGACGAGATACAGCCGAGGGTCAAGGGCCCGCTCACCACCACGGACGTGGTCGTGTGGCACATGGGCTGGGGGATGCAGCTCACTCCGCCGGGGAGCTTCCGCCTCGCGCACCGGGTGCGGGCCAAGGCGCCAGGGCTGTACCCGCCCAACGCGCTGAACGTGCCCGACACCGTCCAGCGCCTGCACTGGGAGCCGCAGCGGGCCCAGGAGCTGGGGCTGCCGTCGTCGTACGACTACGGAGCCATGCGCGAGACCTGGCTCACCCACGCACTGACCGACTGGATGGGCGACGACGGGTGGCTGTGGAAGCTGCGCTGCGAGCACCGCCGGTTCAACTACCTCGGTGACACCACATGGGTGCGCGGCAAGGTGACCGGCAAACAGGAGCACCAGGGCCGGCACGAGGTGCACCTCGAAGTGTGGTGCGAGAACCAGCGGGGCGAGCGGACCACCCCGGGTACCGCCGTCGTCCTGTTGCCGACCCGGCGCCGCCCGCGTGTCGATCTGCCGGCGCCGCCCGCGTCCTCCATGAGCGGCATGGTGGAACACGAACTGGAGCGCTACCGGCTCAAGGACCCGAAGTGAGGGACATGCTGCTCGGAGAACCCACCACGACCGCCCCGCCGTGGCCGGTGCACAGCACCTCCTGGGTGCCCACGCTTCCCGTACTGCTGAAGGACGCGGCCCAGCGCCGCCCGGCCGTCCGGTTCTCCTTTCGGGGCGCGGGCGGGATCGCCGGCTTCACCCTCTCCGAGATCTTCGGCCACGCTCTGCGGGTCGCCGCCGGACTCACCGCGCTGGGGGTCGGACGGGGCGTGGTCGCCGTGCAACTGCCGCACCGGGTCGAGGCGGTGGTCACCCAGTGCGCCGCCCTCCACGCCGGGGCCGTGGTGCTGCCGCTGTCCTCGTCCGCCGGCCCGGCGGCCGTGCGGTCGGCGCTGGAGGAGGCGCGGGCGACCGCGTTCGTGACGACCGCCTGGCACGCCCACGAGGTACTGCGCTCACCCGGCGCGGTCCGCGGTCCGCGTCCGGTCGGGCAGGTGATCGCGGTGTCCGGGACCTGGCCCGCCGCCGCGATCCCGGCGGACGCGGTCGACTGGGCGATGCTGGAGGCGTTCCGTCCGACGGCGGCACCCAGCGGGGCGACGCCCGACGACTGCCTGCTGCTGTCCGTGCCCGGCACGGGAAGCCGGCCGCCGCACCTGGTCCGCCGTACCCCGCGCGCCCTGCTGCCCGACCTGCTCGCCTTCGACCGGCAGCAGGCCGCGCGGCGGGGCCGTACACATCTCTGCCTGGTGCCGCCCGACCATGGGTGGCCTGGCCCACGGTGTTCCGACCGTCTTCACCGAGCGCTGGGACGCCAAGGCGGTCTTCGGTCTCGTCCGGCGGCGGCACCTCCTGTCGGCCGTGCTGCTGCCGTCGCAGCCGACGGGCATCCTCGATGTCATCGACCGGGGTGTCGACCGGGTGCCGACGCCGGAGGGCTGCCTACCGGCCGGCCCCGAGCCGGGGCGGACGCTGAGCGAACGCGCCGATGAGGCGGGCATCCGTGTCTACCGCGGATACTGCTCCCCTGCTTCCGTACGCGTCACGGTGGGCACACCCGACGATCCGCTGGAGCGGCGGGCGACGGCCCGCGGCCTGCCGGTGCCCGGTTGCGAGATCCGCGTCATGGCGCCCGACGGTGCGCCCCTGCCCACCGGCGACATGGGAACGGTCCAGGTCCGGACGTCCTTCGACCGGGGACACCACCCCGCCCCCGAGCTGGGTCCGAGGTCCGGCGACGGCTGGTGGAGCACCGGGGACCTCGGACGCCTGGACCAGGACGGGCGGCTGACGGTCCTGCCGGGCGCCGGTCCTTCCGCCGAGGCCGAGGAGCAGGCCGACGAACGAACCGTCCCGGAGGACGGGGAGGAATGTCCGGTCGGCATCCTGGGCGGCACCGGTGCGCAGGGCAGGGGGCTGGCAGCGCGCTTCGCGTCCGCCGGGCTGCGGGTGCTCCTCGGCTCCCGGGACGCGCACCGCGCCCGCGAGACGGCCGAGGAGATCTCCGAGGTGTCCGGTCTGCGGGGGATCGAGGGAGCGGACAACGAGGAGTGCGCCCGGCGCGCCGGTATCGTGCTCGTCGCCGTGCCGTACGTCGGGCACGCGGAGTTGCCGGAGCGGCTGCGCGAGGAGCTGGCCGGCAAGGTCGTCGTCGATTGTGTCAACCCGCTGGGCTTCGGGCGCCGTGGCCCGCACCCCCTCACCGTGCCCGAGGACGGCGCGGCCGAGCAGGCGCGGGACCTGCCGCCGCGGTCGATCGTGACGGCGGCGTTCCACCACCTGTCCGCCGTCGTGCTCGGCGACCTCACCAGGTCCGTGGACAGCGATGTGCTGGTCCTCGGGGACTGCCCGGAAGCGGTCGCGTCGGTGAGCCGACTGGCCGAACTCATCCCGGGGGTCCGCGCGGTGTCCGGCGGCGGGACGTACAACGCCGCTCAGGTCGAGGCGTTCACGGCCAATCTCATCTCAGTGAGCCGTCGCTACCGGACCCACGCGGGTCTGCGCGTAACAGGTCTCTCCCCTACATAGTTCACTAAGTAATCCACCTTGGGTATGGTGGGGCCCACTCGCCATCCACCCGCACTCGCAGGGGAGCACACGCCATGCGCATAGAGGGAATCTCCGCCGTGGTCACGGGCGGTGCGTCCGGGCTGGGCCTGGGAGCCGTCCAGCGGCTCGTCGCGGGCGGCGCCCGCGTCGTCATCGCCGATCTGCCCGGCTCGCCCGGCAAGGCCGTCGCCGACGAACTCGGCGCCGCCGTCCGCTTCGTACCCGCTGACGTCACCGAACCGGACCAGCTCGGCGCCGCGATAACCGCCGCCCAGCAGAACGGCCCACTGCGCGCCGTGGTGCACTGCGCCGGCATCGGCAACGCCATCCGGGTCGTGGACCGCGACGGGAACCCCGGTGAGCTGGAGGGCTTCGAGAAGGTCGTCCGGGTCAACCTCATCGGCTCGTACAACGCGCTGCGCCTGGGCGCCGCGGCGATCGCCGCCACCGACCCCGCCGACGGCTCCGACGGCGAACGCGGCGCCGTCGTCATGACCGCCTCGGTCGCCGCGTACGAAGGGCAGATCGGCCAGATCGCCTACAGCGCCTCCAAGGGCGGCGTCGTCGCCATGACCATCTGCGCCGCGCGGGACCTCGCCGGCCGCGGGGTCCGGGTCAACACCATCGCCCCGGGCCTGATGGACACGCCGCTCCTGGGCACGCTGCGCGAAGACATCCGCGCCTCCCTCGCGGCGACGGTGCCGCACCCCAGGCGTCTCGGGTCGGCGCAGGAGTACGGGAACACCGCCCGGTTCATCCTGGAGAACTCCTATGTCAACGGCGAGACCATCCGCCTCGACGGAGCCATCCGCATGGCCCCGCGCTGACCCGCCATCCCGTCCCGCCCACCAGGAGAGGCAGCCTGTGTCCGACGAAGTCCTGCTGCGACACGCCGACGGTGTCACCGTCATCACCATCAACCGGCCGCAGGCGCGCAACGCGGTGAACCGCGCGGTGTCCGAGGGGATCGCCGCCGCCCTCGACGAGTTCGAGTCCCGTCGCGACCTCACGGTCGCCGTCGTCACCGGCGCGGGCGGTACCTTCTGCTCCGGCATGGACCTCAAGGCGTTCCTCGCCGGGGAGGACGTGTCGGTCGCCGAGGGGGGCTTCGCCGGGATCACCCGGCGCCCACCCCGCAAGCCGGTCATCGCCGCGGTCGAGGGGTACGCCCTCGCCGGCGGCTGCGAAGTGGCCCTGGCCTGCGACCTGATCGTCGCGGCCGAGAACGCCCGCTTCGGTCTGCCCGAGGTCAAACGAGGTCTGGTGGCAGGTGCCGGCGGACTCCTCCGGCTGCCCCGGCGGATCCCGTACGCCCTCGCCATGGAACTCGCCCTCACCGGCGACTTCCTGGACGCCCCCGACGCCCACCGCCACGGGCTCGTCAACCGGCTCACCGCGCCTGGCGAAGCACTCGCCGGCGCCCAGGAACTGGCCGCCCGTATCGCGGCCAACGGCCCGCCAGCCGTCGCCGTCACCAAGGACATCATCGTCTCCGCCGCGGACTGGAGCGCCGCGGAGGCGTTCGACCGGCAGGACCAGGTGATGGCCCCCGTCTTCACCTCCGCCGACGCCCGTGAGGGCGCCGCGGCCTTCGCCGAGAAGCGCGCGCCCCAGTGGCGCGGCGAGTGAACGCCCCGCCCTTCCCGGTGTGCGCGAACATCCCGTCCCATGCCCGTCCAGGAGGAACCCATGCGTGACGCTGTGATCGTCGAGGCCGTCCGGACCCCGGTGGGCCGGCGCAACGGTGCCCTGTCCGGTGTGCATCCGGTGGACCTGTCGGCACACGTACTGCGATCACTCGCCGACCGCACGGGCATCGACCCGGCCGAGGTCGACGACGTGATCTGGGGCTGTGTCGGGCAGGTCGCCGAGCAGGCCCTGAACATCGGGCGCAACGCGGTCCTGTCCGCCGACTGGCCCGAGTCCGTCCCCGGCACCAGCGTGGACCGCCAGTGCGGCTCCTCGCAGCAGGCCGTTCACTTCGCCGCCGCCGGTCTGGTCAGCGGCCAGTACGACGTCGTGGTAGCCGGCGGCGTCGAGTCCATGTCCCGGGTGCCGATGGGCAGTTCGGCGGGCGAGTTGGACGCGATGGGTCCCGGCTTCCTGAAGCGTTACGGCATACCGGTCGCGGGCCAGGGCGTCGGCGCCGAGATGATCGCGGAGCGCTGGGGGCTGTCGCGGACCGTGCTCGACGAGTTCGCGCTCGCCTCGCACGCGAAGGCGGCGGCAGCCGCGGACGCGGGACGCTTCCGTGGGCAGATCGCGCCGGTGACCCTGCCCGACGGCACGGTCGTGGACGCCGACGAGGGTATCCGCAGGGGCGGGACGGTGCAGACCCTGGCTCAGCTCAAGCCCGCCTTCAAGGCGGACGGTGTCATCCACGCGGGCAACAGCTCGCAGATCAGCGACGGCAGCGCCGCCCTGCTGATGACGACCTCCGAGAAGGCCCGCGCCCTGGGTCTCACACCCATCGCCCGCGTCCACACCGCCGTTCTCGCAGGGGACGATCCGGTGATCATGCTGACCGCGCCGATCCCGGCCACCGCCAAGGCCCTCAAGCGCTCCGGCCTCACCCCGGACCAGATCGGTGCCTACGAGGTGAACGAGGCGTTCGCGCCCGTCCCGCTGGCCTGGCTTCAGGAGACCGGCGCCGACGAGAAGAATCTCAATCCGCTCGGCGGGGCCATCGCCCTCGGCCACCCGCTCGGCGGCTCGGGAGCTCGCATCATGACCACGCTGGTGCACCACATGCGCGACAACGGCATCCGCTACGGCCTGCAGACGATGTGCGAAGGCGGCGGCATGGCCAACGCGACCATTCTCGAACTGCTCTGACCCCGTTCCCCACAAGGAGCAGCCATCATGGAACGCGAGATATTCGAGGCGGAGCACGATCAGTTCCGCGAGATCGTGAAAGAGTTCCTCGCCCGGAAGATCACCCCGCACCACGCTCAGTGGGAGAAGGACGGAATCGTCCCCCGTGAGACGTTCCGGGCGGCGGCCAAGCAGGGCGTGATCGGATTCCAGGTGCCGCCGGAGTTCGGCGGCGGCGGGGTCCGGGACTTCCGCCTCAACGCCGTGGTCACCGAGGAGTTCGCGGCGGCCGCCGCCTCCGGGCCCGGCTTCGTTCTGCACAACGACGTCATAGCGCCGTATCTGTTGAACCTCGCGGACGACGGGCAGCGCGCCCGCTGGCTGTCCGGCTTCGCCTCGGGCGAGGAGATCTGGGCGATCGGTATGACCGAGCCGGGCACCGGCAGCGACCTCGCGGGCATCCGCACCAGCGCCCGCAAGGACGGTGACCACTGGGTCGTCACCGGCGCCAAGACGTTCATCTCCAACGGCATCAACGCCGACCGGGTCATCGTCGTCGCCCGTACCGATCCGTCACCGGACGCCGGGCACAAGGCGTTCAGCCTCCTCATCGTGGAACGGGGCATGGACGGCTTCACCCGGGGCCGCAACCTCGACAAGATCGGGCTGAAGGCGCAGGACACCGCCGAACTCCACTTCTACGAGGTCCGGGTGCCCGCCGCCAACCTCCTCGGGGAGGAGAACCGCGGTTTCTACCACCTCATGCACAATCTCCCCGAAGAGCGGATGTCCATCGCGATCGGTTCCATCGCCGGCGCCCGTGCCGTCTTCGACCGGACCCTGGAGTACACCAAGAGCCGAACCGCCTTCGGGCAGCCCGTGGCGTCCTTCCAGCACAGCCGGTTCGTGCTCGCCGAGATGGACACCGAACTCGACATCGCGCAGGTGTTCCTCGACCGCTGCCTCGCGGCGCTGGTGAAGGGCGAACTGACGGCCGTCCAGGCCGCGAAGGCGAAGTGGTGGACGAGCGAGCTGCAACAGCGCGTCGTCACCGCTTGCCTGCAACTGCACGGCGGATACGGTTACATGACGGAATACCCGGTCGGCAGGGCCTTCACCGACGCCCGCATCCAGACGATCTACGGCGGCACGACCGAGATCATGAAAGAGATCGTGGGACGCGACCTCGGCGTCTGAGCACCGCCCGGAGCCGGTGGCGGCCGCGCCGGCCACCCGGACGTGCCGAGGCGTGTGGTCAACCGATGCGGTAGCCGCCGTCCAGGGCGATCTCGTCGCCGGTGTGGAAGCGCGAGGCATCGGCGGCCAGATAGACGGCGATGCCGCCGATGTCCTCGGGAGTTCCGTAGCGTTTGAGCGGCGTGCGCCCCTTGGTGCGGCGCGCGAACTTCTCCCAGGCCAGCAGATCGTCGGCCATCGGGGTCTCGACCCAGCCGGGGATCAGGGTGTTGGCCCGCACCCCGTGGCGGCCCAGTTCCACGGCGATGGAGCGGACCATGCCGAGCACACCCGACTTCGACGCCGCGTACGCCTGGGTGGTCGGGTACCCGCCGGTGGGACCGATCAGGCTGGACACGGCGACCAGGCTGCCGCCCTTGCCGCGCTCCACCATGTGCCGGCCCGCTGCCTGGAGGGTCAGGAAGACACCGTCCAGGTCGACCCGGGTGACCCTGCGCCACTCCTCGTAGGACTGGTCGAGGAAGGGTGCCCCGCTGCCGCCGATGCCGGCGTTGGCGAAACAGGCGTCGACCCGTCCGAAGGCTCCGAGCGTCGCGGCGAACGCCTCCGTCACCTGCCGCGGGTCGCCGACGTCGCAGCGGAACGCCGCCGCCTTGATCCCGAGGGACAGTAGTTCGTCCGCGGCGGCGGCGTTCCGCGTCTCATCGGTGCCCCACACCGCAAGGTCGGCGCCCGCCCGGGCCAGCGCCCGGGCCATGCCGAGGCCGATGCCGCTGTTGCCGCCGGTGACGAGCGCGACCCTGCCGCTCAGATCGAAGGGTCCGGAGCCGTTCATACGGAGGGCCTTTCCACGGGGTCCATGGGGGCGGGAGCGGGCCTCAGCCGGGCCCGCAGGTCGTGCTTGCGGATCTTGCCGGCGGGTGTGCGCGGCATCTCGGGCAGGAGGATCAGACGCTCTGGGGTTTTCTGCCGGGCCACCCCGGCCCGCGCGAAGTGCGCGGCCACCTCGTCCGGGGTCAGTTCCCGTCCGTCGCGTACGACGACGAAGGCGCAGACCCGTTCGCCGTAGCGGGTGTCGGGTTCGGCGACGACGGCTGCCTCGGCCACCGACGGGTGTGTGGCGAGGATGTCCTCCACCTCCTTGGACGCGATCTTCTCGCCGCCGCGCACGATGAGGTCCTTGAGCCGGTCGGTGATGGTCAGACAGCCGTTGTCGTCCAGGTGGCCGATGTCCCCGGTGTGCAGCCAGCCGTCGGGGGTCAGCACCCCTTCGTTCAGCGCCGGGTCGGTGTAGCCGGCGAACAGCTCCGGGCCCCGGGAGAGGATCTCGCCGTCCTGGCCGGGTGCCACGTCCGTGCCGTCGAATCCCACGACGCGGATCTCGCACCCCGGCTGGGGACGGCCGTCGGTGTGGGCGCGCCACCGCAAAGGGTCCTCGGGGCGGCCGGAGGTGATGGTCGGGTGCTCGCTGGAACCGTACGACCGGTACGCGGCGATCCCGGCCTGGGCCGCTCGCCGCACCAGGACCGGTGCCACGTTCGCCGCACCCACCAGGTAGTCCCGCAGCGGACCGGTGCCGCGCCCCGAGCGCTGGGCGGCATCGAGCAGACCGGCGAGGTGGAAGGGCACGCCGCCGGAACTGCGGACGTCGTACGTGTGGATGAGGTCCAGGGCCGCGTCGCCGTCCCACTTCTGCAGGAAGACGGCGGAGATCCCGCGGATCATGGTGCGCAGCAGGACGCCGAGGGAGGCGATGTGTCCGGGCGGGAAGGGATTGAGGTAGGCCCCGGCCACGGGGGTGTTGGGCATTGTGGCGACCTCGGCGAGCAGCGACCGGTGGGTGTGCCGCACGCCCTTGGGTTCGCCGGTGGTGCCGGAGGTGTACACGAGTGCGGCCAGGTCGTCCGGACTGCCCGGCGGCACCGAAGCGGCCTGCGGGCCCAGGGCGGCGGCGGGGTTCTCGACCGCTTCCCAAGGGACAGCCCCCTGCGGGTGGTCCGGTCCGACGGAGACCACATGCCGCAGGTCGGCGGAGAGTTCTTTGTTCAGTGCGCGGGCGGCTCGTCCGGCGACCGCGATCAGGGCGACCGCCTTGGACTGCCGGAGGATGAAGCCCAGTTCACGGTTGCCGTAGATGGCGATGACGGGCAGCAGCACGGCGCCGCGCAGCAGGACGGCGGCGTGCGCGACCAGGCTCTCGGGGCTGTTCGTCAGCTGGACCGCCACGACCTCGCCCGGACGCACCCCCAGCCGGCCCAGTCCCTCGGCCACCCGCAGCGCCCGCTGGTGGACCGTGGCGAGATCCGTCTCGACCAGCGCGGCGGGGGAGTGGAAGACCAGCCGGGCAGCGGCGTGTGCGGCGGCTCCCCGGCGCAGGGCGCCGTCCAGGGTGAGCGGGGGCGCCGGGGAGGCCGATGCCATCACAGCCACCCCCGGACCTTCTCGACCAGCGCGACCGCGTCGCTGCCCGGGGCCGGTTCCACGTTCAGCATGGTGACGCCCGACTCGCGGTAGGCCGCGACGCGTTCGCGGACGTACCCCTCGGGGCCGAGGAGGTTGACGCGGTCTATCAGATCGTCGGGGACCGCCGCCTCCGCCTCGCGCTTGCGGCCGGCGAGGTAGAGGTCCTGGATGGTCTCGGCCTCCTTCTCGTAGCCGTAGTGGCTGACGAGCCGGTGGTAGAAGTTCTTGCCTCGCGCCCCCATGCCCCCGATGTACAGGGCCAGTTGCGGACGGGCCAGGTCGCGTAGCGCGGCCCGGTCCTCGCCGAGGGCGAGGATGCCGCCGGCGACGACCTGGAGGCCGCCGAGGTCAGCCGCGCGTTCGGCGCGTCCTTCGGCGAGTGCGCCGCCCCATACGTCCTTCGCCCGCTCGGGAAGGTAGAGGAAGGTCAACCAGCCCTGCGCGATCTCCGCGGTGAGCCGGACGTTGCGGTTGCCGAGCGCCGCCAGGAAGACGGGGATGTCCGTCCGTACGGGACGGGTGAGCATCTTCAGTGGTTTGCCGAGCCCCGTACCGCGCTCCGGCGGCAGCGGCACGGCGACCGTCCGTCCCTCGTAAGCGAGGACCTCGCGGCGCAGGACGGCGCGGACGACCGCGACGCTTTCCCGGGTGCGGGCGAGGGGTTTGTCGTACGGCAGGCCGTGCCAGCCCTCCACGACCTGGGGGCCCGAGACACCCAGGCCCAGCAGGGCACGTCCCTCGGAGAGCGCGTCGATTCCCGCCGCCGTCTGGGCCAGCAGGGCCGGGGTTCGGGAGTAGACGTTGATGATGCCGCTGCCGATGAGCAGGCGCTCGGTGCGGGCGGCGAGAAAGCCCATCAGAGTCGGTGCGTCGAAGCCGTAGGCCTCGGCGACCCAGGCGGCGTCCAGGCCGGCCCGTTCCATCGCGACGGCCTGGGCGGCGGTGGCCCGGGGCTCACGGGCGTACTGCAAGGTGGTGCTGAGCTGCATCGGGAACCGACTCCTTTGTCAGTCAGTACGAGCGTCAGTCAGGACGAGCGAGTACGAGTGCGGGGCAGGTCGTTCGGCAGGCAGCGGGCTCACTGCGCGGCGCGGCGGCGGGCGGCGTCCACCAGCAGCCCGGCGGCCTGGTCGCGCAGCCGGTCGGGCAGGGCCACCAGCGCCTCGTCGGCCTTGGCCCTGCGCAGATAGCTGTGCGCCGCGTGCTCCCAGGTGAAGCCCATGCCGCCGTGCACCTGTACACAGCCCTGCGCGGCGGCGACGGCCGCGTCCAGCGCGGACGAGGCGGCGAGGGCGGCCGCGATGTCGAGGCCGGTCCCCGAGGCGGTGGCGGCGGACTCCGCCGGGTCGTGCTCGTCCAGCGCGTCGGCGGCGGCCCGGACCAGCGCGCGGGCCGTCTCCACGCCCAGGAACATGTCCGCGAGCCGGTGCGAGACCGCCTGGAAGGAGCCGATGGGCCGCTCGAACTGCCGCCGTTCCTTGGCGTACTCGACCGCCAGGCCGGTCGCGGCGGCGGCCACCCCCACGGCGTCGGCGGCGAGCGCGATCAGCGCGGTGCGGCGGGCCGCAGCCAGGATCCGGCCGAAGTCACCGGCCGGCGCCAGCGGCTCGGCGGGCACCGCGTCGAAGGCGACGGCCGACAGCGGACGGGTGGGGTCGAGCGCGTCCAGCGGCCGCACCCGGACGCCCTCCGTCCGCGCCACGCCGAACCACTGCGGCCCATCGGGGCCACGGGCCGCCACCAGCAACAGCCCCGCGCCGGCCGCCTCCGCCACCACGGGCACCTCACCGGTCAGCGACCATCCCCCGCCGGCGTCCTGCTCCGCGCCGACCGAGTCGGCCACTCCCCACCCGTCCACGCCGCGTCCCACGACCACCGTCACCGGGACCTCGCCGGAGGTCACCGCGGGCAGTCGTTCCAGCGCCGCCGTGCCGCCCGCGGCCAGCAGCAGGGCCTGCCCGGTCAGCGACGACCACACCGGAACCGGGGCGAGACGTCGGCCCAGTTCTTCCTGGACCGCGCAGGCCAGGGCCATGCCCCCGCCCTCGCCGCCCACGTCGGCCGGCGTGGCCAGCCCCACCACGCCCATCCCGGCCAGCTCACGCCAGAGCCCGGTGTCCCAGCAGGGATCCCGCTCCGCCAGCCGGCGCACGGCTACGAGCCCGCACCGGGTGTCCAGCAGGCCACCCACCGCCTCCCGCAGTTCGTGCTCCACCTCTCCCACGTTCAGGGCGGTCATGTCACCTCACCTCGAACCCGCTGTTGTCGACCGCCGACCGGTCGATCTGCGCCATGCCCAGCGGGTTGCCGAGCTGGGTGTAGGACAGGGCGGTGGCCAGCGCCTGGGAGCGAGTGGCGTCGAGGGACTCCCAGATCGCCCTGACCGTGCCCTGCACGGCGGCCGGCGGCTTCGCCGCGATCCGGGCGGCCAGGTGCTGGGCCCGGTCCCACAGCGCCGCGCGGTGCACCACCTCGCTGACGAAGCCGATCTCGCGGGCCCGTGCCGCCGACATCCGCTCGTCGTTGCCCAGCAGCGCCATGCGCAGCACCTCGCCGAGCGGGATGCGGCGGGCCAGCCCGATGGGCTCAAGAGCGGACGTCATCCCGTAGGTGACATGCGGGTCGAAGAAGGTCGCCTCCTCGGAGGCGATGATGATGTCCGCCTCGTTCAGCCAGTACAGCGCGCCGCCCGCGGCCATGCCGTGGACCGCGCAGACCAGGGGCTTCCAGCAGCGGTTGTGCTTGGGCCCCAGATACGTCCCGGGGTCGCGCTCGCTGAACGGGTCGGGGTGGCGGTCGATGCCCTCGACGACGTCGACCCCGGTGCAGAACGCCCGGTCGCCCTCGGCGCGCAGCACCACCGCGTGCACGTCCGGCCGGACACCGGCCCACTCCCACAGGGCGCGGAACTCCTCCAGCATCGTCTGGTTGAAGGCGTTGAGCCGCTCGGGACGGGCGAGCGTGAGGGTCAGGACGTGGTCGTCGGCGAGGTGCGCGGTGACCGTCGTCGTCTTCGGGGGCTCGGCCGGCGGGTGCGGGCGGGGCGCCCCTGGGGCCGTATCGGCCATGCTCAGGACTCCTTGGGCAGGCCGAGCACACGCTCGGCGATGGTGTTGCGCTGGATCTCCGCGGTGCCGGCGCCGATGGTGGAGGCGCGGCTCATCAGGTACCCGTAGGTCCAGCGGCCCTTCTCGGGCGCGGTGGGCTCGCGGCTGCCGAGGACGGCGTCGGGCCCGAGCACGCGCAGCGCCAGGCTGTGCAGGCTCTGGTCGAACTCGGCCCGGATCAGCCGGTTCACCGAGGCGGCGGGCCCCGGATCGCGGCCGGCCAGTACGGTGTCGAGGGCCCGCCTGCTGTTGGCCGCCACAGCGCGGACGCCCGCCTCGGTACGGGCGATCTCCTGGCGTACGACGGGGTCGGCGGCGGCGCCGGTCCGCACGGCGAGGTCGGTCAGCTCGTCGACGACCCGCCGGTAGCGGAACTCGTCGGCGAGGAAGGCGGTGGCCCGTTCGTGCCCGAGGCTGGTGCGCGCGATGGCCCAGCCGCCGTTCTCCGCACCGACCCGATTCGCGACGGGGACCCGTACCTCGTCGAGGAACACCTCGGCGAAGTGCGCCCCGCCGGAGAGGTCCCGCAGCGGGCGCACGGTGACGCCGGGCGAGTCCATGGGAATCAGCAGATAGCTGATGCCGTCCCCGCGGGAATCCGGCGCCCCGGTCCGCACCAGGGCGAACATCCAGTCCGACTGCTGCGCCTGGCTCGTCCACACCTTCTGCCCGGTCACCACGTACGTGCCGGGGTCGGCCGGGTCGGGTACGGCGCGGGTGGTCAGCGCGGGCAGGTCGCTGCCGGCGTCGGGCTCGGAGAATCCCTGGCACCACAGTTCGTCGGCGCGCAGCATCGGCCGCAGGAAGCGCTGCTTCTGCTCGGCGGTGCCGTGCCGGATGAGGGTCGGCGCGACGATGCCCATGAGACCGCAGGGATGCTTCGGGGCCCGCAGCCGGCTCATCTCGCGGTGGTAGGCGATCTGGTCGGGCAGGGAGAGGTCCATGCCGCCTGCGTCGGCTGGCCAGCCGGGCGCGGCGAGCCCGGCGTCCGTCAGGGCCGCGTGCCAGGCACGGGCCCAGGAGAGACGCTCGGCTCTGTCCCGCGGCGGCCGGGTTGGATGGTCGCGGACGAAGTCGCGGAGCCGGCCGAGGAAGGCGGCCCCCGCGGTCGGCTCGCCGTCGTCCTCGGTCGAGAGGGTGGACATGGCACCTCCTGGCCGCGCCCTCGGCGATGGGGACGCATCGACGCAACGGACAAGTCATCGCCCGGTTGGGCTTCCCTGCACGTTACATCGCTTACTAGGTTAGCGACCATAGATGGGCAGTAGCGAGAGGACGACCAATGCGAAATGTCATGGAATGGGGACTCCCCTGGCCCGGCCCGGACGTGGCGGCGCGGGCCGAGAAGGCGGGCGCCGCGGCCTTCTGCTCCGGTGAGTTCGCCGACGTCAACGCCTACCTGGCGGCCGGCGAGATGGTCGCCGCGACCGAACGCGCGATGGTGGGACCGGGCATCGCCTATGCCTTCGCCCGGTCGCCCTTCGTGCACGCCTCGGCCCTGCGGCACCTGTCCAAGCGGGCCCCGGGACGGCTGTTCCTGGGCCTCGGCTCGGGCACCCACCGGATGAACCTGGACTGGTTCGCGGCCGAGGCGGACAAGCCGGTACGGCGCATGGCCGACCTGGTGGGCGCGATCCGCGCCTATCTCACGGCGGAGAACGGGGAACGGGTCGTCCACGAGGGCGAGTACTACCCGGTGACCGCCGACATCAAGGCACCGGTCCTGGGCCGGCTCGACATCCCCGTGCTCATCGGTGCCTTCAACAAGCTCATGCTCCGCACGGCCGGCTCCGTCGCCGACGGCGTCCTCGGACACGGCCTGTTCACCGACCGCTGGTGGACCGAGACGGTGGACCACGAACTCGCCGAAGGCGCCCGGCGCGCCGGACGCGAGGACTTCGCGCCCAAGCGCTGGGGCTGGCTGATCACCGCCGTGAACGACGACGACCCGGCCCGGGCCCGGCGCGACGCGCGCCTCCAGATCGCCTTCTACCTCACGGTCCGGACGTACGACACCCTCGTCGACCTGCACGGCTGGCAGGACGAGACGGACCGTGTCCGGGCGGCCTTCCGCACCGGAGACCTGGACACCATGGCCGGCTCGGTCACCGACGAGATGCTCGACGCCATCGCCCTGTGCGGCACCACCGAGGAGGCCCGGCAGCGGCTCGCCGCCCGGCGGGCCCTGCCCGACCTCGCCTTCCTGTCGACGCCCGCCTTCATGGTGGGGGACCGGCGCCGCGAGCACTACGCCGCCGCCGCCGTGGACCTCATGGCCGGCCTGCGCGGGGAGGACGTGTGACCGAAACCGCCCACGGGCCGCTGCACGGGGTCCGCGTCGTCGAACTGGCCGCCATCGGCCCCGTCCCCCTGGCGGGACTCCTGCTCGCCGAGCTCGGTGCCGACGTCGTCCGGGTCGACCGGCCCGCGCCCGGACCGCTGGCCGACCGCCTGACCAGGGGCAAGCGGAACGTCACCGTGGACCTCAAGCAGCCGGAGGGCGCCGAGGAGGTCCTGCGGCTCGCGGCGAGCGCCGACATCCTGCTGGAGGGACTGCGGCCCGGAGTCACCGAGCGCCTCGGCGTGGGGCCCGATCAGGCGCACGCGCGCAACCCGGCCCTCGTGTACGGACGGATGACGGGCTGGGGTCAGCACGGCCCCCGCGCCCGCACGGCCGGCCACGACATCAACTACCTCTCCGTCACCGGTGCCCTGGCCGCCATCGGACGGGCCGGTGGCCCGCCGCAGATTCCGCTCAACCTCCTGGGCGACTTCGGCGGCGGGTCGCTCTACCTGGTCACCGGGGTACTCGCCGCCCTCCACCACGCCCGGGCCACGGGGGAGGGGCAGGTCGTCGACGCGGCCATCGTCGACGGAGTCACCCACCTCTGCGCGAGCGTCTGGGCTGAGCGTGCCGCAGGCGGCTGGCGGGACGAGCGCGGCACCAATCTGCTCGACGGCGGAACCCCCTTCTACGACGTGTACCGGACCGCCGACGGCGGCTGGTACGCGGTCGGCGCCCTGGAGCCCAAGTTCTACCGGTGCCTCGTGGAGCTCCTGGGACTGCCGGGGTGGGCCGGTCGGCAGCAGGACCGGGCGGCGTGGCCCGAGATGCGCGAGGATTTCGCCAAGGCCTTCGCCACACGGACCAGAGCCGAGTGGGACACCGTCTTCGACGGCACGGACGCCTGTGCCTCACCCGTCCTGAACTGGACCGACGCCGTACGGGAACCCCACTTGCGGGCACGCGCCGCGCACCGGGACCACGACGGGCACCCGGCCCCGGCCCCCGCGCCGCGCTTCACCCGCGCCGCGAGACGGGTCTCCGGTACGTAGGTCACCTGACTATCCTCGATAACTCAGTGGAGACAGCTTCGCGTGGAGGGAACGCCATGGCACAGCCGGAGACGGCGAGAAGAAGGACACCGGCTCTTGGGGACGTTCCCCGCGAGGTCCGTCCGCCGAAGACCGGTGAGCTGGTGGCACGCCGACTGCGGCGCATGATCGTCGAGGGCGAGCTGGGAGAAGGCGACTCACTGCCCAACGAGGCAGCCCTCATCGAGCACTTCGGTGTCTCCCGGCCGACCCTGCGCGAGGCTGTGCGGGTGTTGGAGTCGGAGGGCCTCGTCGAACTGCGGCGCGGTTCGCGCACGGGCGCGAGGGTCACCATTCCGGGCCCCGAGGCGGTGGCGCGGCCGGCCGGCCTCCAGCTCCAGCTGGGCGGGGCGACGCTCGCCGACGTCTATGTCGCCCGCGGGGCCATCGAACCCCTCGCCGCCCGGCTGCTCGCGGAAGCCGGGGACGAGGAGGCGTGCGCCGCGCTGGAGGAGTCCCTGGAACAGGCCCGCGCCGTGGTCGACGACGCCGACCGCTTCGCCGCCTGCTCAGCCCACTTCCACCTGCAACTGGCCCAGCTGTGCGGCAACCGTACGCTCGGCCTGATGGCAGGCATGGTGCACGAGATCATCCTGCGCCAGACGCAGACGGCCGTCCGGGCCAACGCCCGCCCCGTGGCCGATCCGACGGTGCAGGAGTCGTACGGGAAGGCTCTGCGCGCCTACGTCAAGCTCGTCAAGCTACTGCGTGCCGGAAAGGGGGACGCCGCCGAGACCTTCTGGCGGCGCCACCTGGAGGTCTCCGACCAACTGGTTCTCGCGGGGCACGAGGCGATGCGGGTGCTCGACGTATTGGAGTGAGGGCCGGCCGTCAGTCCCAGTCCGGCGATCCGGGAGTCGAGGAAGCCGTCCCGACCGGGTCGCGGCGCACCAGCACGTCGCGACCCGGTCGTCGGTCGTGACCATGAAGCGGTTGGCCAGGCGGTGACAGGGGCAGGGAAGGGGCCGGGTTGATGTCGAGGACGGCCACGTTGTTCATGACGAGGTCGACGCAGCCGAACCCGGCCAGCGTCGTCGCGCGGCATCGGGAACGTGTCTGCCGCGCCGACGTCCGCTCCGACCGGCACGGCGCGCCCACCGCTCGCCGCGATCGGTGAGGCGTCCGCGTCGGCCGCCGCCTCGTCCCGGTCCGCCACCGCGAGGTGCGCCTGCCGGGCGGCCCGCGCGAGCGTGGTGGCCGAGGCCGCGGCCACCACCGGCGATGACCGCGGTGCGTCCCTCCAGGGTGTCCCTGGAGCTGGGTTTCCTTGCTTGTTTAGGGTGTCTCGCAACGGTGGTCGGACGGGGAGTGGGCATGGCTGGCGGGAACGGCGCGGCCGAGGCCGGGCAGGCGCAGGAAAAGGCCCGGCGGGCGCGTGCGGGACGGCCCCCGCTCACTGAGCGGCGCAAGGAGGCTGCCCGTCTGGAGATCGCCCGGGCGGCGGTGGAACTCTTCACGGAGCGGGGCGTGGAGGGCGTCTCCGCCGCACAGATCGCGGCGGCGGCAGGCATCTCCAGCCGTACGCTCTGGCGCTACTTCCCGTCCAAGGAGGAGTGCGTCGCACCGCTGCTCGCGCTCGGCGTGCGGCGTCTCACCCGGCAACTTCGGGAGCAGAACGCCGACGCGTCGCTGCTGGAGGCCGTGCGACGGGAACACTGGCTCACGGACGAGGGCCCGGACACGACCCGGCTGGTCCTCGACCTGATGCGGCTGACCCGGACGGAGCCGGTTCTGCAGGCGGTGTGGTTGCGCCAGACGTTCGAGGCTCATCCGGCGGTGGCGACGGTGTTCGCCGAGCGGGCCGGGCGTGCGAAGCCCGGCCTGGAGGACGACGTGCAGGCGGCCATGCTGCTGTCCGCCCTGCATGTGGCGGTGCGGGACTTCGCCTGGCGGGAGCCCGGTGAGGAGGGCGGGACGCTGGCGGCCGCCCTGGAACACGCGACCGCGGTGGCCGCGCGGGGCCTGCCGCTCTGACAGGGCGGCCGCGGGCTTCCCGCGAGTGGCGTAAGGGTGTCACTGGGCGGTGGGCGGAGTCACCGGCGGCTGCCGGGCAGGGGCGCGAAGGACGGACTCCGCTCTCGGTCCGGGCTGCCATGGCCTCCCTGAGATCCGGACCGTCGAACGTGGCGTCCATCAGCAGCAGGGCACGCAGCGCCGCCGTGTCGGCGTCGCGATCCAGATCCCCCCACACCTGCTCCTTCACCGCTGCCATCGAGGCCGGTGAGCAGTGCGCGGCGAGCTGCCCGGCATGGTCGACGGCGTCGTCCAGGAGCCGGCCGGGTTCCGTGACCCGGTGCACCAGGCCCAGCGCCGCGGCCTCCCGCGCGTCGAAGGTGCGCCCGCTCAGCAGCAGCTCCATGGCCGGTCCGGTGCCGATGAGACGGGGCAGCAGCCGTGACAGTCCGTACTCGGCGACCAGCCCGAGCCGCGCGAACGTGGTGCTCATCGTCGCCGTGCGGGGGCGAAACGCACATCGCTGCCCAGCATGTAGGCGAACCGCACCCCGGCCACCGGACGGTTGACCGCCGCGAGGACGGGCGTGCGCAGCCGCAGCACCAGCAGGGGCAGGTCTTCCGCCGCGGGCGCGAAGGCCCGTACGGCCTCCGCGCCTTCCCGAAGTGTGCCGAGATCGGCCCCCGCGCAGAAACCGCGTCCGGCCCCGGTGACGACGATGGCGGGCACGGCGGGATCCTCGTCGAGACCGCGCAGGGCACAGGCGTATTCGGCCTGCATGGGGCCCGTCATCGCGTTGAGCTTCTCCGGGCGGTTGAGGGTGGCGACGGCGACCGCCCCGTGCGCCCGGACGAGGACGGATGCCGGTTCCCGGTCTTCCTGGCCTGCGATGCCCACGAGTAACCTTTCCGAGTCGACGGACGAGGGGCCCCGACGGAGACACGCACCGATGCTGGGCGGGTCCGTTCGCAACGTAACGCACGTAGTAAACTACGTTACCTTCCGGTGGTGCGGCGAGCGGCGCCCACGGCCTCAGACGGGAGCCCCCGCGTGTGTCGCGCGATGCGGCAGCACGAAGTCCTTGCGCTGCGTGCTGCCCTGCTGCGGGAAGAGCGAGGTGGTCGCCGGCAGGCGTCCGGGAGCGGACAGGATGAGCACCAGGAACTCCTCCGGCAGCCCGGTGAGCCCGTAGCCGCCCCGCTCGTCCGTACGCGTACGGGCCACCTGCTTGCCCTGCGTGTCCGTGACGGTCACGCGCGCGTGGATGATGGGTTCACCCGTTTCCTCGGCGACCGTGCCATACAGCTCCGGAGCCCCGATGGACCAGCCGCCCGGCGAGGCGGATGTGCCGTGCGGGGCGGGGGCCTCGATCGATGGATCCTCCACGACGGTTTCCATGAACTCCTCGGCTTCCCCGGCGGACGCGGCGGCGCGGCGCATCCGCCGCTCGCGCAGCACACCTACGCCGACCAGGGCGGCCCCGGCGATCAGCCACGCGCTCAGCACCAGCGTCGGCCGCAGCAGGCCCTTGTTGTCGAAGTAGAAGATGCCGTGCAGGGCGTCGACCAGGTTGCCCAGCGGCATCACCGGGTGCAGCCAGCGGAAGAATCCGGGCACCATCTGGTACGGGATCGCGCCACCACTGGACGGGATGTTCAGCAGGACGAAGAGGCCGATGGCCACGCCCGGGATGAACTGGCGGACGAACGGCACCAGGCCGTAGGTGACCCAGGCCACGAGCTGTGTCACCACGAACGCGTACAGCATGGCCAGCGGCTCGTTCGGGATGACGTCGATCGCGAGTCCTATGACATACCCGACGACGCTCGTGAACAGGCCGACACCGGCGAAGGTCAGCAGCTTGGCCCGGCGCCCCAGGGTCACGATGCGGAGCATCATCATCACGGACACGTACGGGATGATCGTCCAGACCATCGTGAGGTAGAAGAGCGAGGTGCCCGTGACGTCCCCCGGCGCGGTGGGGGCGACCTCCTTGGTGGTCAGTTCGTCACCGTTGGCCGTCGCGACCTGGGTGAATGTCTGGGTGAGCGTGGTCTCCAGCATCGTGCCGTTGGCCTTGGCGACGTACAGCGTGGAGCCGTCGGAGCCGACGGAGAAGGCCGCCACGGCGTCCCGGTCGAGTACCGCCCGCTCGGCGGTCTTCGCGTCCGCGACGGGCGAGATGTCGAACGCCCCCTCCGCCTTGGTGTCCAGCGCGCTCTGCAACTGGCCGGCGACCGCCGGAGTGGAGACGGCGACCTTGACGTCGTGCGGGGTGGGGGAGTGGAACGGGATCATGTAGCAGAGCAGGAACCCGAAGAAGAAGAGCGCCGGAAACCACAGACCTCCCGCCAACGTGGGCAGGAGCCCGGATTTCTTCTGTTCCTCGGACATATGACCCCTTTCGGCCGACCGGTGGGCGGCGCACTAGTTATTACTTAACTTAGGTAATGATAGCGCGATGGGTCGGTACGCGGAGCCCGAGGGGTGCGAGAAGATGGGGTGGTGTCCGACCAGCAGGAATCCGCGGTTACCGACCTGATGCGGGCGCTCATGACGTTCGCCTACGCCATGACCCGCTCGCAGGTGCACTCGGCGCTCGCCGCCACGCTCGACGTCAAGGTCGAGCGGGCCGGGGTGTCGCTGCTGCGTGCGCTGCGCAAGGCGGAGGAACCCCTGCGAGTGGGGGACATCGCCGACCGGCTGCTGGTCAGGGCGCCGCACGTGACCCGCCAGGCTGCACTGCTGGAGCGGGAGGGGCTGGTGGAGCGGGTGCGGGACCCGGGGGACGCGCGAGTCCAGCTGGTACGGCTCACCGCGCGGGGGCGCGAGGTCATCGATCACATGGACGCGGCGATCCTCGAACAGATCCGCGGGGTGCTGAAGGACGAGGACCTGGCCGACATCCGCACCACCGCACGCCTGCTCGGCAGACTCTCGGACGACGCCGGCGGTGAGGGCGGTGCCCGTGGCTGAGGCCGGCGGCGGCTGAAAGTGCGAGGGCATACGGCGAGCGCGGGGCGTCAGAGGGGCGACCGCGGGCGGAGCAGGAGGCGGTATGGCGGGGCAGGTCCGGCGCGGACGGCCGGCGGGTGTGGACGGGGAACAGACGCGGCGCCGGATCATGGCCGTCGCGTTGGAGCATGTGTCCGCGACCGGCTACGGCAACGCGACCATGAAGTCCATCGCCGAGCGCGCCGGGCTCACGGGCGCGGCCATCTACCGTTACTTTCCTTCCAAGCAGGCGCTGGTGAGCGCCGTGCTGGGGGAGGCGGTCGACGACATCATGCGCCGCCTCGACGAGGCGACCAGGATCCAGGGCTCGCTGCGGGAGCGGTTCGTGGCCTTCATGGAGGAGGCGATCGCCAGCGCGCGGGACCATCCGTCCGTGCTGCGGCTGCATGAAGTCATCCAGTTGGAGGCCGGGCGCCACCCGGAGTTCCTGGAGGTCGTGCAGGCGAGGCAGGTGGCGGAGGAGAAGCTGTACGGCCGGCTCATCGAGGACGCGGTGAGCGCGGGCGAGTTGCCCGCGGGTGTCGACCACCGGGCCATCACCGACATGCTGCTCGCGATCGTCTGGGGCCTGACGCATCTGGCGGCCGTGGCACCCCCGGACCGGCATGCCGCGGCGGTCCGGCAGGTGGAACAACTCCTCGCCACGGGATCGCTGCTGCCTCGGGGTGAGTGAGTTCCGTCCCGGAGACGTCGGCCTGACGGATGGGCCGCGGCAGTGCGGCCCTTCGGGCGTGCCGACACCTAGGCGAGCAGTTCCAATTGTGGGGTTCTCAGGCGAGGGGGAGGGTGTCCAGCGGGTTGTGACGACCGATCGAGACACCCTCTTGACGGCACTGCACGTGTATGTAGATGACCGTTCGAAGACCCCGCGATGGCCTGGGCGGCCGCCTCGGCTGACCGACGTGGAACTGGTGACACTGGCCGTGGCCCAGGCGATCCTGGGCTTTCACTGTGAAGCCCGCTGGCTACGCTTCGCCCACGCGCATCTGCACGGAGTGTTCCCGTACCTGCCCCAGCGCCCGGCCTGCAACAAGCGACTGCGAGCCGCTCTGCCCCTGGTCAAACGGGCCATCCGGTCCCTGGCCGCGGACACCGACCTGTGGCTCGACCCCCTGTGGATCGTGGACTCCACACCGGTCGAGTGCGTCCGCTCCCGCGAGACCGTGCGCCGTTCTGAGCTCGCCGGCTGGGCGAACTACGGCTACTGCCACTCCCACTCACGTTTCTACCGGGGCCCGAAACTGCACCTGGTGTGCACCCCGGCACGCCTGCCCGTCACCTGGGCCCTCGCCGACCCGAAGATCGACGAACGGCAGGTCCTGGCCGCGCTCATCGACGACGAGCCCAACCTCACCCATCACCAGGTCACTGATCGCCTACGACCACTGAGCCACAACGGAACTACTCGTCTAGGTCAACAAGGCGGGCATCGGCTCGGTGGCGCGCGTCACCGAACTGTCGCCCGATGAGGGGTACAAGGCCCTGCGGGTGGACCTCGACAGCGTCTTCTATGCCTCCCGTACCGCCGCCCGCACCCGCCCCGGACCGGTCCTCAGCAAGCCGGGCACCGTGCTCGACACTCCCCAGGATGCGGGCCGAGTTCGCGGGAAATGTCGGCAGTGCTGCCTTTGGCCACGTACGGAACCTAGCGCACGTAGTTAGTTATGTTCTAGCCTCGGTGGCAGGCGGAGTGCGGTTGGCCGGAGTGCCGGTGGTGGTCCGGGTGCTGTCTGCGGAGTATCTCTCGCTCGCCTATTGACCCCATCGGTGCGCCTTCGTAAGTTAATAATCGTTCATTTACTTACGTTGCGCCAAAGGAGGCGACGACGTGGCATCCACCGCTGCACCGCGTGAAAACGCCGTGCCGTTCGAAATCACCGACCCCAAGAGGGTCCCCGCCCAGCGCTACTACTCCCGGGCGTTCCACGAGTCGGAGAAGGAGAAGCTCTGGTCCCGGGTCTGGCAGGTGGCCGCCCGTCTGGAGGAGATCCCCCGGGTCGGCGACTTCACCGAGTACACGATCAACGACCAGTCTCTGCTGATCGTCCGCGAGGCCGACGGCAATGAGGGCGTCAAGGCGTACTTCAACGCCTGCCGGCACCGCGCGACGGCGCTCGGTACCGGCACCGGCACGTTCCACGGCAAGCAGATCGTGTGTCCGTACCACGGCTGGCGCTGGAACCTCGACGGCAGCAACTCCTACGTCTACGCCGAACGCGGCTTCACCCCGGCCTGTCTGGACAAGGACTTCCTGCGGCTGCGCGAGGCGAAGACCGGGGTGTGGGGTCACATGGTCTTCGTCAACCTCGACCCCGAGTGCGAGTCCTTCGAGGACTTCATCGGCTCGATCGCCAAGATCCTGGAACCCATCGGCTTCGACCGTATGCGGGTGCGCTGGTGGAAGCACGTCATCCTGCCGGGCAACTGGAAGATGGCGCAGGAGGCCTTCCTGGAGGCCTACCACGTCATGCAGGCTCACCCCAGCCTGAGCATGGGTGCCGCCGACGAGGACTACGACCTCGACCTCCAGGGCGGGCCGTTCGAGTGCCTGCCGCAGGGACACTCCCACGCGACGCCGGCGCCGGTCTCCGAAGGCGGGGAGTCCCCCGTCAAGGGCATGTCGATGGCGGACTACTTCATCCAGTTCAACAACGCCCTGTACTTCGGCACCGACTCGTACACCACCGAACGCGAGATGTTCGTGCAGCAGGGGTTGCTGGAGAAGGACATTCCGCAGGAGGAGTTCATCCCGGCGTTCTTCAAGGCCCTGTACGAGTACGCGCAGGGCGCCGGCATCGACCTGCCTGCCCCGGCCACCGAGACCACCGGCTACGGGCACATCTTCCCCAACCTCACCTTCCTGCCAGCCTACGGGAACTCGATCATCTACCGGACACGCCCCTACGAGGACGACCCCGAGAAGTGCGTCTTCGAGGTCTGGGCGGTGCAGATACCGACCGCCGACGCGGGAGATCCCGAGCGGCCCGAACTGGAGGGACCGGTCCCCGTCGAGGAGTGGCCGCAGATCTTCAAGGAGGACTACCGCAACATCATCGCCCAGCAGCGCGGTATCCACACCGAGGGCTTCGACGAGATGGTCATGTCGGAGCCGTACGAGGCGATGATCATCAACAGCCATGCGGTGATCGACACGTACCTGAGGCGGCCCTGAACGGCATGGCGCGGGTACGGATCGAGCCGGCCGGCGCCGAACTCGACGTACGGGCCGGCGAGACGGTCTTCGAAGCCGCGCTGCGCGCGGGCCTGACCTGGCCCACCATCTGCTTCGGACAGGTCAGGTGTACGGCGTGTGTGCTCAAGGTGCTCGAAGGACATGCCAACACCGACCCCGCTCAGGCCGAGGAGCAGGGCGTGCTGCGGCAGTTGGCACAACGCCGCCGGGGGTCCCAGCGGGACACCAGGCTGGCCTGCAGGCTCACGGTGACCGGTGCGGTCACCGTCGAGAAGAAGGGGGCCAAGCCCGCGGACGACACCGCGGCGTGAGGCCCACCGACCACCGGCGCTCGCGGCGCCGGAGGAGAACCGAGGAACACCCATGGCACAGAAACACGGAACACGTGCGTCCGAGGGCGACACCTATGACGTCGTCGTCGTCGGATTCGGCGGCGCGGGGGCGGCCGCCGCGATAGCGGCGGCGGATGCGGGCGCCTCCGTGCTGGTCCTGGAACGCCACTACGGCGGCGGCTCCACCGCGCACTCCGGGGGAGTGGTCTACGCGGGCGGCGGCACCGACGTGCAGAAGGCCGCCGGCGTCGAGGACACCCCCGAGGCGATGTTCGCGTACCTCAAGCAGGAGACCCAGGGGGTCGTGTCCGACGACACGCTGCGGACCTTCGTGGACGGCAGCCCCGGGATGATCGACTGGCTGCGCGCACAGGGCCTCGAATTCGAGGGCAGCCTGTGCGACTACAAGACGTCGTACCCCACCAACCGCCACTACCTCTACTACTCGGGCAACGAACTGGCCGCCGGATACGCCGATGCCGCCGCCCCCGCGCCCCGTGGCCACCGGGCCCACGCCAAGAACTTCACCGGTGCCGTCTTCTACGCGAGGCTCCGGGAGTCGGCCCTCGCCAAGGGTGTCGTGTTCCGGCCGCTCGCCGACGTGAAGCGGCTGGTGATCGAGGAGGGCAAGGTCGTCGGCGTCGAGTTCGAGGCGCCGGAGCCGGGTCGCGCGCCCGGTCACTGGCACGAGAAGTTCGACAAGATCGCCGGGAAGATGGTGATCTACTACCGGCCGGTCGGGACCAGGATGAACCAGGTCGCCGCCGGGGTGCGCCGCCGGCGCAGCCGCACCTGGCGGGTCCGGGCCCGCGGCGGAGTCGTCATCGCCACCGGCGGTTTCGGTTTCGACAAGGAACTGGTACGCAAGTACGCGCCGACCTACATCGACATGGGGGCCCTCGGCCCCGGCGGCGAGGACGGCTCCGCGGTGCGGCTGGGACGGCAGGCGGACGCCGCGTTCGACCGGATGGACTCGATCTCCGCCTGGCGGTTCATCTCCCCGTGCTCGGCCTTCATGGAGGGCGTCGTCGTCGACAGCGCCGGGCAGCGCTTCGCCAACGAGTTCCTCTACGGCGCCACCATGAGCAAGCCGCTGATGGAGGAGCGCGGCGGCCGGGGCTGGGTGGTGATGGACGCCGCCACCTGGCACAAGGCACGCCGTCAAGTGCGTACCCAGGCCGCCTTCTTCCACGTTCCGCAGCTCTCGTTCCTCTTCAGCCCCGCCGGGCACACCAAGGCCGACACGCTGGAGCAGCTCGGCCGGCGCCTCGGCATCGACCCGGTCGGACTGATCCGCACCGCCGCCGAGCACGA
Organism: Streptomyces sp. NPDC088747; assembly: GCF_044751025.1. Taxonomy (NCBI): domain Bacteria; kingdom Bacillati; phylum Actinomycetota; class Actinomycetes; order Kitasatosporales; family Streptomycetaceae; genus Streptomyces; species Streptomyces sp. NPDC088747. Next base: position 324,252 of record NZ_JBIVKZ010000001.1, on the reverse strand, counting down.
CGCCGCCATCGCCGCGGGCGAGCCGGACGCGTACGGGAAGAAGGACGAGTACCGGCACGCCCTCGGCCACGGCCCCTTCTACGCCTACGACATCTCGCCCGACTCCTCGCGGATGTTCTATCCGATGGCTTTCATCACCCTCGGCGGCATCGTCGTGAACGAGGAGACCGGACAGGCCAGGAAGCAGGACGGAAGCGACATCCGGGGCCTCTACGCGGCCGGCCGCTCCGCGGTCGGGATCTGCTCCAACAGCTATGTGTCCGGCCTCTCGCTGGCCGATGCGGTCTTCTCCGGCCGCCGGGCCGGCGAGCACGCCGCCCGCACCACCCGCTCGCCCGTCACCGCGCGGCCGTCCGCCTCCCACGGCAAGGAATCCCGATGACGCCTCACCTCGCAGAACCCGACGCCAAGGTGCTGCTGGAACTGTTCACCGACGCCACCCGGATCAAGCTCTTCGACGAGAAGTACCGGGCCCTGATGAAGGCCGGCCACATCGGCGGCATGTACTACTCGCCCAGGGGCCAGGAGTTCGCGGCCGTCTCGGTGGCGCAGCATCTGCGCCGGGACGACTACGTGGTCACGATCTACCGGGGTCTTCACGACCAGATCGCCAAGGGGGTGCCGCTGCGCGAGCTGTGGGCCGAATACCTCGGCAAGGCGGCCGGCACCTGCAAGGGCAAGGGCGGCCCCATGCACGTCACCGCCCCGGACCACGGCCTCATGGTCACCACCGGCGTGGTCGGGTCGGGTCTGCCGATCGCCACCGGACTCGCCCTCTCCGCACAACTGCGCGGGACCGACCAGGTCACCGTCTGCAACTTCGGGGACGGCGCCTCCAACATCGGCGCCTTCCACGAGTCGCTCAACCTCGCCTCGGTCTGGCACCTCCCCGTGGTCTTCGTGTGTCAGAACAACCAGTTCGCCGAGTACACGCCGCTGCTGGAGGGCACCTCGGTGGCGCACATCGCGGACCGGGCCGCCGGATACTCCATGCCGGGCGTCACCGTGGACGGCGAGGACCCGGTCGCGGTGTGGCACTCGGCGGGTGAGGCGATCGACCGGGCCCGGCGCGGGGACGGGCCGACGCTCCTGGAGGTGGACACCTTCCGCTACCACGGGCACGTCATGGGCGACACGCAGAAGTACATGCCCAAGGAACTGCTGGCGGCCAAGGTGGCCGCCGACCCGGTGCCGCGCTTCCGTGCCCGGCTCCTCGCCGACGGTGTCGCCGGCGAGGCCGAACTCCGGGCCATCGAGGACGGGGCCCAGGCTGAGGTCGACGACGCCGCCGACTTCGCCCTCAAGGCCGAGCTGCCGGACGTCTCCGAGCTCACGACCGATGTGTATGCCCCGGAGGTGGCGGTCCGATGACCACGGCAGCGACACGCGAGAGCGAGAAGAAGCAGGCCGGGCCGCGGAGGATGGGCATGGCCCAGGCCATCGGCGACGCCCTCGACGTCGCGCTCGGCCTGGACGATTCCGTCTTCCAGCTCGGCGAGGACATCCAGGACCCGTCCGGTGGCGGCTGGGGCATCCACACGGGCCTCAGCACCAAGTACGGCGCTGCCCGGGTCCGGCACACGCCCATCTCGGAGCAGGCCATCATGGGCGCGGCCATCGGTTCCGCGATCTCCGGGATGCGCCCCGTCGCCGAGATCATGCTGATGAACTTCGTGCACGTCTGCGCGGACCAGCTGATCAACCACGCGGCCAAACTGCGCTACATGTCCGGTGGCCGCACTCCGGTCCCGCTGACCGTCCGTACGACGACGGGCACCGGCGGCGGCTTCGGCGCCCAGCACTCGGACATGCTGGAAGGACCACTCGTCCACGCGGCCGGCCTGAAGGTCGTCGTCCCGAGCAACCCGGCCGACGCGAAAGGTCTGCTGCTCTCCGCGATCTTCGATGACGACCCGGTCGTCTTCGTCGAGATGAGCGGCCTGTACTACTCGGGCAAGGCGGAAGTGCCGGACGGGGACCACCGTGTCCCGTTGGGCAAGGCCCGGGTGGCGCGCGCGGGCGCCGACGTCACAGTGCTCACCTACGGGCGGCAGGTGGTCGACTCGCTCGCCGTCGCCGAGCGGCTCGCCGGTGAGGGCGTCGACGTCGAGGTGATCGACCTGCGCACACTCAACCCGCTCGACACGGACACCGTTCTCGGGTCCGTGGCGCGTACCAAACGCGCGGTCGTCGTGCACGAGGCGGTGCGGCGGGCCGGCTTCGGCGCGGAGCTGGCCGCGACGCTGCACGAGGAACTGTTCGGGGAACTCGCCGCTCCGGTACGGCGGGTGACGGCGCCGGACATCCCGGTTCCGTACGCCAAGACACTCGAAGACGCCTTCCTGCCCGGTCCCGCCCGCATCGAGGCCGCCGTCCGCGATGTCGTCGGGCTCGGTGGCAAGTAGGCACGAGGGAAAGAGAGTCAGCTCGACATGAGCCACGAACTGCGTGTCCCCCAGCTCGGTGTGACCATGACCGAGGGCGAGATCACCGAATGGGTGGTCGAGAACGGTGAGACCGTCACCGAGGGCCAGGTGCTGTACGTCCTCGCGACCGACAAGACGGAGACCGAGATCGAGTCGCCCGCGGCCGGTGTCGTCGAGGTCCTGGGCAAGGAAGGGGAGACGTACCAGGTCGGCACGGTGATCGGCCGTATCGGCTGAGGACGCGACGCCACCAGGACGGCGCGGGGCCGCGTCCGTCGGCAGGCCCCGCAGGGGGAGGGCCTCCGGGTCACTCCCGTGCGGGGCCCGCTGTCACGAGTGCCCTGGTGAGTTCGTCGATGAAGGTGTGCACGTCGCCGAGCGACCACAGTGCGCCGACGGACCGGTGGAGGAGGACACGACCGTGGACGGAGGACCACACGGACACCGCGGCGGTCTCCGGGTCCTGCGAAAGCCGCAGACCGGTCTCGGCCAGCCCGGACACAGCGGTGCGCCAGCGCGCCGCGACCTGCTCCACCCCGGTTTCGTTCGGTGCTCCGTCGGAGAACATGACGGAGAACCAGCCGGGGTGCTCCTGGGCGAAGCCGGCGTAGGCGTGGGCCAGCGCGGCCAGACGATGTTCCGGCGCCCGGTCGCGGTGGGCCTCCTCCGCGTGATCGAGTGTCTCCAGCAACTGGCTGAAGAACCGGTCTATCACCGCCTGGGTGAGGCTCTCCTTGTCCGCGAAATGGCGGTAGATCGCGGGGGCGGTGACGCCGGCCTCGCGGGCCACCTCCCTCATCGACAGCGGCACCGGCCGCATCCGGTCCTCGTCGGCCACCAGACGGCTCATGGCGTCGAGGATCTCGGTGCGCAGGCGGTCGCCGGATCCCCGGGCGTTGCGGGCTCTGCGACCGCCGGCCTGGGCGGTGCTCACGTGCTGGGACATGACTCCAGCCTGACACAGCTGGTCGACCGACCGTGTCGTGTGTCAACTCACATCTTGATCCAGCAAGTTGGAGCTGGAAAAATAAGTAAACGAACGTAAATTGATAACCGTTCATTTACTCACGCGGCGCTCCGCCCCCGGACACCGCCCGCCGACAAGGGGAACCCTCATGAAGATCGTCATCCACGAGGAGAAGTGCTGCGGCGCGGGACAGTGTGTCCTGGTCGCCCCCGAGGCCTTCGACCAGCGCGACGAGGACGGTGTCGTCGTCCTGCTCGACGCCGCGCCGGCCGACGACCAGCTGGAGACCGTCCGCAACGCCGCCGCCGTGTGCCCCGCCGCCGCGATCGAGGTCGAGGCGTGAGCACACCGGACCAAGTCGTGGTCGTCGGCGCCGGTTCGGCCGGGCTCGCCGCAGCCGAGGGACTGCGCCGGGGAGGGTTCACCGGCCGGCTGACCCTCATCGGCGACGAGCCGCACCTGCCCTACGACCGCCCGCCACTGTCCAAACAGTTCCTGTCCGGTGAGTGGGACGTGGACCGGCTCAGGCTGCGGCAGCCCGGGGTCTACCCGGCCTTGGACGTGCACCTGCGCACCGGCGTGACGGCCACCGCGCTCGACACCGGCAACCGGGAAGTGGTCTTCACGGACGGAAGCCGCGAGAGCTACGACGAGGTCGTCGTCGCCACCGGTGTGCGCGCCCGGGCGCTGCCGGGCACCGACCACATGCCGGGGGTCCATCTGCTGCGTACCCTGGACGACGCCGTCGCGCTGAAGTCCGCCCTGGCGGCCAGGCCGCGGCTGGTGATCGTCGGCGGCGGCTTCATCGGGGCGGAGGCGGCGTACGTCGCCCGGGCTCTCGGCTGCGAGGTCACGATGGTCACCGACCAGCCCGTGCCGCTCGCCGACGCCGTGGGCGCCGACATCGGGGCGATGCTGACGAGGCTGCACCGGGAGAACGGCGTACGGATCGAGACGGGTGTCCTGGTGGAAGGCGTTGTCACGGACGGCTTCCGGGCCACCGGGGTGTGCCTCGCCGGCGGCCGCACCCTACCCGCCGACGCCGTGATCGTCGGCATCGGCGCCCGGCCCAACGTCGAATGGCTCTCGGGCAGCGGCGTCCCGGTCGGCGACGGTGTCGAGTGCGACGAGCGCCTGTACGCCGGGAACGGGGTGTGGGCCGCCGGAGACGTGGCCTCGTGGCCCGACCCGGACACCGGGGAGCGGCTGCGGATCGAGCACCGCACCAACGCCGGCGAACAAGGACTCGCCGTCGCCCGCAACATCCTGGCCGGACCCGGCGCGGCGGTCCCCTTCCGCACGGTCCCGTACGTCTGGTCCGACCAGTACGACCTGAAGATCCAGATACACGGACGCACCCGCGGCGCCGACGAGGTGCGCATCGTCGACGGCAGCCTGGAGCAGCGGCAGTTCACCGCCTTGTACCGGAGCAAAGGCCGGGTCACCGCGGCCCTGGGCGTGAACATGATGCGCCCGCTGCGCGCCCTGCGCCCCCTCGTCGCCGAACACGCCGACTGGGACACCGCGCTGGCGGGCCTTGTCACGCCCGCGGCCTGAACCACACCCACTCCCCCCAGGAGTCTCACATGACCACAGTGACCGAATCCGCGAACGCCGCGGAAGCACCCGCCTTCCCACTGCACCGCGGCTGCCCCTTCGCCCCGCCGGAGCAGGCCACCGCCTACCGCGAGGCCGGCGCCCCGCACCGGGTCACCATCTGGAACGGCGACCAGCCCTGGCTGATCACCCGGCACGACCAGATCCGGCAGGTGCTGAGCGCGACCGACCGGTTCGGCGCCGACGTCACCGCGCCCGGCTTCCCCAACACCAGCAGTGCGCAGCCCGCCGTCGAAGGCGACATCTTCTTCCGCAAGGACGGCGCGGAACACCTGCCCATACGCCGCATCCTGAACCCGGACTTCACCGCCAAGCGCTCCGAGTCGCTGCGGCCGCGCATCGTCGAACTCACCGACCAACTGATCGACGACCTCCTCACCCGGACCGAGCGTCCCGCCGACCTGATCGACGCCTTCGCCCTGGCCCTGCCCACCGTCGTCATCTGCGAGGTCCTCGGCGTGCCCTACGAGGAGCGGCACACCGTGCACGAGTCCTCGAAGAAGTTCGTGGAACTCGACGCCCCGCACGAGGAGAAGCTGGCGGCCATGGCGGCGCTGCACGCCAACCTCACCCAGCACATGGAGCGCAAGCGCACCACCCCCGACGACGCACTGCTGTCCCGCCTGGTCAACACCCATGTGGACGAGCGCGGCGACTTCACCTTCGAAGAAGCCGTGCGCCTGGGCATGCTCGTGATCGGCGCGGGTCACGAGACCACGGCCAACATGATCGGCCTGGGCGTCCTGGCCTTCCTGCGCGAGCCCGAGCAGCTGCGCATCCTGCTGTCCGACCCCGCCAAGTACGCCCCCACGGCGGTCGAGGAGATGATGCGCTACTGGAGCATGGTGCAGACCGAACCCCGCCGTGTCTGCCTCCAGGACACCGAGGTCGGCGGCGTGCTGATCAAGGCCGGCGAGGGCGTCATCTGCAACCTGCCCGCGGCCAACCGGGACCCCGAGGTCTTCGCCGATCCCGAGGTCCTGGACATCACCCGCACCGAACGCATGCACATCGGTTTCGGTTTCGGCGTCCACCAGTGCCTCGGACAGAACCTCTCCCGCGTGGAGATGCAGGTCGCCTGGCCGCGCCTGTTCGAGCGCGTGCCCTCGCTCCGTCTCGCCGTCGACGAGAGCGAACTGCACTTTCACAACGACGCCCTCACCTACGGGCTCGACACGCTGCCGGTGACCTGGTGAGCGAGGCCGGAGCGAAGGACAACTTCGCTCACCTGGAGGAGGTCGGCACGGCCACCCAGGCGGAGGTCATGGCCTACCCGCCGCCGGAGCGGCTGCGGGAGCAGCTGAAGGCGCTCGGCATCTCGGAGGAGTCCCTCACCCCGGCGACCGGCTCCCTCGCGGACCTCGCCAACAAGGTCGTCTTCGGCGACATCTGGAACCGCCCGGGCCTCAGCCGCCGCGAGCGCCGCATCGTGACCCTCACCGCGCTGGCCATGCACGGCCAGATGGCGGCGCACGGCACGCTGCACGTGAAGGCGGCCCTGGACAGCGGCGACCTTACCGCCGAGGAACTGCGGGAGATCGGTGTGCAGCTGGCGCCGTACGCGGGGTGGCCGCTGGCCACCGGCTTCTCCTGGGTGGTCGACGAGGAGGACGCCAAGCGTGGGACCGGCTCGGACGGCCCGGCAACGAGCGGCTCGGACACGACAGAGGAGAATCAGGCATGACACAGAGATTGGCCGGCCGGACAGCGGTCGTCGTGGGCGGCGGCCAGACCCCGGGTGAGACCATCGGCAACGGCCGCGCGGCGGCCCTGACGTACGCCCGCGAGGGTGCCGACGTCCTGGTCGTCGACCGCGACCTGGACTCGGCCGAGGAGACCGCCGAGCTGATCCGCAAGGAGGACGGCACCGCGCTGGCCCACCGGGCGGACATCACCGTCGAGGCGGACTGCGAGAGCATCGCCCGCGCCGCGCTCGACGCCTACGGGCGGATCGACATCCTCCACAACAACGTGGGTGTGGTGCCGGCCGGCCGAACCGAGGACCTCTCGGCCGGGGCATGGCGCAGGGGCTTCGAGATCAACCTCACCGGCATGTGGCTCACCTGCAAGGCCGTGCTGCCGCACATGCGGGAACGCGGCAGCGGTGCCATCGTCAACATCTCCTCGATGGCCGGGCTGCTCGCGGGCGGCGAGACCATCGCGTACAACACCTCGAAGGCGGCGGTCCACTCGCTCACCCGCAGCCTCGCCATCGAGTACGCCCCGCACGGCGTGCGGGTGAACTGCGTCGCTCCCGGCATGATGGACACCCCCATGGGCGTCGACGCCAACGCCCGCGCGGGCGGTGTCTCGCGCGAGGAGGTGGCGGCGAAGCGGGCGGCCATGGTCCCGATGCGCCGCCAGGGCAACGGCTGGGACGTGGCGCAGGCGGCCCTGTTCCTCGCCTCGGACGAAGCGGCGTTCATCACCGGTGTCGTGCTCACGGTGGACGGCGGGTTCTCGCTCAGGGCGGGCATCCAGTAGCGGCACGGGACCGCGGACGGGCGGGTCGTACACATGCAGTGCACGACCCGCCTTTTCCGTGTCGCTACGGTCGGACCAGAACCTTGACGTGCGCGGCCGCGTTGTCGACCAGCTCCTGGTACCCCTTCTCCGGCGCCTCCTCCAGCACGATGCGGTCGGAGACGAGAGGCGACGGGTCGAGCCGTCCTTCGCTGATCGCCGTGATCACTGCGGGGAAGTCCGGGCCGTTGTAGCCGAAACTGCCGGTGAAGTTGATCTCGGCCATCATCAGCCGGTTCGGGTCGAACTCGGCGGGCCGCCCGGCGGCCACGGTGACGGCGGTGCCGCCTTTGCGCAGTACGCCGATGAGCGCGTCGACCGCCGGCTTCCCGGCTCCGGAGGCCTCGAAGGAGGCATCGACCCCGCCGGGTACCGCCTCGTGGACGCGTGCGACCACGTCTTCGACGGTGGGGTCGAGAACGAGGTCCGCCCCGAGTGCGCGCGCGATCTCCTTCCGGGCCGGGCTGACCTCGCTCACGGCGACGAATCCGGCTCCCTGGGCCTTGGCGGCCAGCAGCAGTCCGAGACCGATGGGTCCACCACCCACGACGACGGCCGTGCCGCCGACGCCGAGACCGCTGCGGCGCACGGCATGCCAGGAGACCGTCAACGGTTCGACCAGGGCGGCTGTCTCAGGGGTGATGCCGGCGGGCACGATATGAGCCTTCTCGGCCGGGATCACCACGTACTCGGACATGCCGCCGCCACCACCCATCACGCCGATGAAGCCGAAGGCGTCACAGAGGTTGTACTCGCCGCGCAGACACGCCGCGCAGGTTCCGTCGGACACCAGGGGTTCAGCCGCGATCAGTGTGCCTTCCTCGAGTCCGAGCGCCGCGGGGACGTCGTCGGCGATCTCGACGACACGTCCCGAGAACTCGTGGCCGAGGACGAACGGCTTCGGATCCGCGAGCGTGGGGTTCACGTAGTCCTCGGGCAGCGCGTCGTGCAGATAGCTGTGGAGGTCCGTCCCGCAGATTCCCGCCCACTCGACCTTGACCTTGACGGTGCCGGGACGCAGTAGGGGTTCGGGAACGTCGTCGAGGCGGACGTCGCGGGGGCCGTGGAGACGCAATGCACGCATGGGGATGTCCTTTCCAGCCGTATGCCGGACGCACCGACATTTATGGCACGCTGCGACCTTAACATTTACGGCGTGAAGTGTCATTAACTCTGGGCCGGTCGAATGTGATCTCCCTGCATTGACTTACTTACGAGTCGGTCGGTACGTTGCTCGCACTGCGGCGGCACCGGTAATGGCTGCCGGTTGCGAAACGTCGGACGCTGACCGAGCGCAGGAGTCGTCATGTTCATATCCGTCTTCATGGGACCGGCCTCCCGGACCCCGGCCGAAGACCTTCCTCTGATCGACCTCTGTCTGGAGCAGGCGGTGGCTGCCGCACAGGCGGGGTGCTGCATGGTCACCTTCGGCGAACAGCACTTCAACAACTACGAGCCCTACGCGAATCCGTTCATGATGGCCGCGCGGCTGGCTCCCGACCTGGGCGGCACCTGGTTCGGGACCACGATCGTCCCGCTTGTGCTGAACCATCCGCTGCGCGTGGCCGAGAACGCGGCCGTCGCCGATGTGCTCACTCGCGGCCGCTTCCTCATGGGTCTGTCGGCGGGACGGGTCGGCTTCTCCCCGGACTTCGCCAACTTCGGCATCGACCCCGCCCGGCGCGACGCCGTCTTCGACGCCAAGCTGGACATCCTGCTGCGCGCCCGGGCCCACCGGGAGGAGGACGGTCCGCTCTCCTTCGAGACGCCCTGGGACACCTGCGCAATCAGCGGCCGTCTGATGCCAATGTCCTACCGCTCGGGCGGACCGCAACTGGCCATCGGCACGAACACCGACGCCACCATCGAGCGCTTCGCCGAGCTGGGCTGGCCGCTCTTCCTCGGCCCCTGTCACCCCCGAATGGCGGCCCGCAAGCTCAAGTTGCACCGGGACACGATGGCCGAGGCGGGGCTGCCGCGGTCGGTCGTCGACGACGCGACCTCGAAATCCTTCGTCACGCGGCACGTCATCGTCGGCACGACCGAGGACGAGGCGTGGGAGCGGGCGGAGTTGATGGCGGGCCGGGCCCCCATGATGGACCGCAGCGCGGATCCACGATCGCTGCGCGAACTCGCCCGGGCTCCGTTCGACCCGACAGCGATGCACGATCCGCGCAACCGCAACGCGGCGCACGTCCAGTCCTGGATCATCGCGGGCACGCCCGACCAGGTCACCGAGCAGATACTCGACTACGAGAAATCCGGCATCCCGCACCTCAACACCCGCTTCACGGTGGGCACGTACAACCCGGACGCGATCCGTGACTCGTTCGGACTCTTCTCCCGCGAGGTTGTGCCCATGCTGTCCCCGCAGCTCTTCGCGGACCTGGAGCCGGCCGAGGTCAGCGCCGAGTACCGCACCGGCACGGTGGGGGAGGGGCGGTCATGAGGATCGACGTCCACGCGCACTACTTCCCGCGGTCCTTCGCCGACCTCCTCGCCGCGAACGGGCGGCCCGACCTGCGGTTCATCGGCCAGTCCGACGACCTCGGCGAGCGAGTTCGGGAACTCGACGTGGCCGAGATCGACATCCAGATCCTCAGCGCCGTCGGCCCCAGCCTCGTGGTCCCCGAGCCGGACGCCGCGCTGCGCGCGGCCCGCCACCTGAACGACGCCTACGCCGCAACCGTCGACCGGCACGGTGGACGGTTCCAGGCATTCGGCCATGTGCCGCTCAACCACCTGGAACACGCCGTCTCGGAGACGGACCGCTGCCTCGGCGAACTCGGCTTCGCCGGAATCGCACTGCCCTGCTCGGTGGACGGGGTCGCCATCGACGATCCGCGTTTCGAGCCGTTCTGGGCGAACGCCGCCCGCCACCGGGCAGTCGTGTACGTCCACCCTGTCGGCAGCGACTCCGCCTGCCACCCGGGACTGGACGACTGGCAACTGCACACCGCGTTCGGCAGTCCCACGCAGATCGCCGCGGCTCCCGTACGGGTCGTGTACTCCGGACTCGCCCGCCGCCACCCCGCCCTGCGTTTCGTGTTCGCGATGGGAGCGGGCACCCTGCCCTTCCTCTGGCCGAGGATCGAGGTCAACCTCCGGCGCGGTCTGACCCTCAGCGCCACCAAGGCGGTCGGCGCGGGCTACTTCGCCTGGATCGACGACCTGGGGCTGGATTCGGACGACCCGATGGGGCCCCTGCGGAACTTCTGGTACGACACGGCCGTCCAGGACATCCCGGCCGCACTCCTCGTGGCCAAGGAGACCGTCGGCACCGATCGGCTGCTCCTCGGCAGTGACGCGATCTTCGCCTCCGCCGTCAAGGCCGTCACCTACATCGAGAACTCCGCGTACCTCACCGAGGAGGAGAAGACCTCGATCCTCGACACCAACGCCCTGTCCCTCTTCGACTTCGCGCAGACGGTGCGATGAGCACGGTGGTGCCGGACGTCCTGGCCTTCAAGGAGACGCTGTCCACCTTCTGTTCCGGGGTCGTCGTCGTCACGGGTCTCGACGGCGCCGAACCGGTCGGCATGACCTGCCAGTCCTTCACCTCGCTGTCGCTCGATCCGCCCCTGGTGTCGTTCGCCGCGGCGAGGACCTCCACCAGCTGGCCACGCATCCGACGGGGCGGCGCCTTCGCCGTCAGCATCCTGGCCGCCGACCAGGCAGCGGTCAGCGCCTCCTTCGCGGCCTCCGGGGCCGACAAGTTCGCGCGCCATCCGTGGCACCCGGGCGCCACCGGGCCGCCCCTGATCGACGGCGCGCTCGCCCACGTCGAGTGCGCACTCACCGTCGTCCACGACGCGGGCGACCACCAACTGGTCGTGGGACGTGTCCTCGCCCTGAGCACCCGCAAGGACGCGACCGACCCGCTTCTGTTCTTCCGGAGCTCGTACCGATACCTGCGCTGAGAGGTCCGCCTTGTCCACCGACGCCCCGGACGGCACCGCCGCCCCGGCCGCGGCGAAACCGGTGGTGCCACCGGAATCCCACCGCGTACCCGCCCGTTTCCTCGCCCCCTACGCCGCCGCCACGCTCGGCATGTGGATGGCGATCCTCACCCCCGTCATCCTGACCCTGGCGGTCAAGGTCGAACGCATCGCGCCCGACGGCAAGGAGACGGCGCTCTCCGCCGTCCTCGGTGCCGGGGCCGTGCTCGGCCTGCTCTGCAATCCGATCTTCGGACAGCTGAGCGACCGCACGACCTCCCGCTGGGGCAGGAGACGCCCCTGGCTCGTCGGAAGCGTGGTGACCGGCACCGGCGGGCTCGTCGTGACAGGCACTGCCACCAGCCTGCCGGTCCTCCTGCTCGGCTGGTGCGTGACGCAGGCCGCGTTCAACGCCATGCTCGCCACGATGTTGGCGCTGCTGCCGGACCACGTACCGGCTCCCCGCCGGGGCCTGGTCTCCGGCGTCCTGGGTGTCTGCCAGGCACTGGCGGCCGTCAGCGGCGCGGCCCTCGCCCAGATCACCGGCCCGCACTCCGCGATGGCCTTCGTGATCCCCGGCCTGGTCGCCTGCGCGACCTGCGGATGGCTCGTGGCCGTGCTCCCCGACCGGCGGCTGAAGGGGCCCGCCCGCTCGCCGTTCTCCTGGCGCGAGCTGCTGCACAGCTTCTGGGTGGACCCGCGCCGCCACCCGGACTTCGCCTGGGCCTGGCTCAGCCGCTTCATGATCTTCATGGCGATCTCTTCGGTCCTCAACTACCAGGTGTACTACCTCACCGACCAGCTCGGACTCAGCAAGGACGAGAGCACCCGCATGGTCGCCGTCGGGATCGCCGTACAGACCGGTGTGGTGGTGGTCGGGAGCTACCTCTTCGGCTGGCTGTCGGACCGTCTGGCGCGACGTAAACCGTTCGTCGTGACGGCCGCGGCGATCGGCGCGGCGGGTCTGCTCACCCTCGCCCTCGGGCAGTCCGTCACCTGGTTCCTGTGCGCCATGGCACTCGTCGGTCTGGGGCAGGGCGTCTACTTCGCCGTCGACCTCGCCCTTGTCACCGACGTCCTGCCCGACAGCCGCACGCGTGCGGCCAAGGACCTGGGAGTCATCAACATCGCCAACATCCTGCCCCAGTCGATCGCACCCGCCTTCGCGCCCGTGTTCATCGGACTGGGCGGTGGTGACAACTACACCGCGCTCTTCCTCGCCGGCACCGCCTTCGCGGTCGCCAGCGCCGTGACCATCGTCCCGGTACGTGGCGTACGCTGATCACATGTCAGAACAGACTGACGAGTCGGTAGCCTCGTCGAGTACGCCGAGGGAAGCCGGCCGGCCCCGCAACCGCTCCGCCCGCCAGCTTGAGGAGAGCGCACGGCACAAGGCCCGCATCGTCCAGGAGGCGATGATCGTCTTCGCCGAGGCCGGCTTCGCGCAGACGACCCTGGCCGACATCGGCAAGCGCGTGGGGCTCAGCCGCCAGGGCATCCTGCACCACTTTCCCTCCAAGGACGCCCTGTTCGAGGCCGTCATCGAGGAACTGCACGCCTGGGGCAGGGCGCAGGTGGAGCGGCACCTCACGGGCGACGGTCTGCCCGCCATGCGGGAACTGGCCGCCTTCCTCGGCCGCTCTCCCGCGTCGCGCGTCCCGTTGCGGCTCATCCACGTGCTGGAAGGCGAGGCCGCGGCCGGCAACCCGGCCGCCCTCGCCTACACCGCACGCCGGTCCCAGCTGGTACGCGCGGAGGTGAGGGTGCGACTGGAGCGCAGCGTCGCGGACGGCGAGATCGCCCCCGGCACCGACGTGGAGGCTGTCAGTACGCTCGTCGCGGCGGCCATCAACGGGCTGCAGACCCAGTGGCTGCTGGAGCCGGACATCGACACGATCGCGGCGTTCGACGTCCTCCTGACGACGCTGACGGCCCAACTGGCGCCGAGGAAGGTCTGACGCCGGCCCGTTTCACCGCACACCCCGGACCCGCAGGATCGTCAGCCCGGCGCCCACCGCGAACAGCACCCCGACCAGGAAGAGCGCCGTGTAGTTCTGCCCGGCACGGTCGGTGAGGGAGAACAGCGGCACGGCCAGGAAGAGAGGGGCGAAGGCGGGAGCGACGGACTGCGGGATGAGGTTGGCCATGCCGAGGACGCCGAGGTCCTTCGCGGCGTCCTGGTCCTTGTTCGGCAGCACGTCGGCGACGAGTGCGAGATCGATCGCGAAGTAGGTGCCCTGGCCCAGCCCGAGGAGCGCCATCGCCAGAAGGAAGAGTGGCACCGAGGCGGGGTCGGGCGGTGCGAACGCGACGATGGCCAGGCCGGCGCTCGCGACCAGGGCGGACGCGAGGACGAACACCTTGCGTCGGCGCAGCCGGTCGGAGAGCGGTCCGACGGTCATGCTGACCAGGACGACCACGACCGTCTGGATGCCGATGGCCGCCGGTACGAGGTCCGTCGCCTCCGCTTCGGTCAGGCCGAGGTGGGAGGTCAGGTAGAAGATCTGGTAGTTCAGCACGAACGATATTGCCATGAACATGGCAAATCGACTGATCCATGCCCAGCCGAAGTCGGGAAACCTGCGGGGGTCCACCCAGAAGCTGCCCGCGAACTCGCGGAGGCTGAACGCGGGCCGCTCCGCTCTCGTCAACCGCCTGTCGGGCAGGACGACGGCGGCGATGGTGACGAGTACGAGCGCGATCGTGGTCGGGACGATGATCGCCAGCATGAGCGAGACCTGCGAGAGGCCGCCGACGAGGGCGACCCCGAGTACGGCGGCGACGGCCTGGGTGACGCCGAACAGTCCCGATATCCGGCCGCGGTGCTCGGCGGGGACCTGGTCGGGCATGGTCGCCAGCAGGACCGCCATGGTCGCGTTGACGCCGATCTGGTTGATGGACCATCCGACGGTGGCGAGGCCGACGTCCGAGGAGAGGCCGAGCACGACCGCACCGGCCAGTGACAGGAGTGCCCCGATCACGAGCCACGGCCTGCGCATGCCGACGCGCCAGGTCGTGCGGTCGGAGATGCGCCCGAAGACCGGGTTCGCGAGGATCCCGAACACCGCTCCGACGCCGAGCACCACGGACAGAGTGGTCCCCTGCGAACTGCGGTCGGGGTTGATCTCGGCCACCTTGAGGGGCAGCGACACGATCACGGGCGTGAGTGTCGCGATCCACAGCCCGAGGCTCGCCAGGGCGAAGGTGACGACGAACCCGCGTCCCGGCCGGCCCTGCGGAGGGGACTTCGACGCATCGTGGCTGAGCAGGGGTTGGTCCGTGGTCATCGTCGGCTCCTCGACATTGAGGGGAACGGTCGGCCCCGCGGATGTGCCAGCCGTGGCCGTCAGCCGGGCAGTGGGATCCGGGCGCGCAGGAAGTCGGTGACCGCGCCGGACAGCATGTGGATGAACGACTCCCAGTCGCGCTCGGTGTGTTCGGAGAAGGTGACGCGGGGGCGGGCCTTGAGCACGAGCATCGAGAAGACGATCTCCATCGCGAACTCCAGGTGCGCCCGTCCCGTCCGGCCGGTCCCGGTCCCGGTGACGGGTTCGAGGACGGACCGGAACTCCTCACTGAGCCGGTTCATCGCCGTCGCGCCGGCCCCCTTCTCCGCCTCGTTCTCCTCCTCCTGCCGGTCCAGTCGCAGCAGGGCCGGGCCGTGCCGTCGGAAGACGTGGGCGATGGCCTCCACGGCGACGAGAACGGCCTCGTCGAGGGTTCGCGCGCCCGCCGCCCGGGCCCTCTCGAAGGCCGCGTCCTGGTCCTCGCCGACGGTCGCGACGAGGCGTCGGCGGGTGTAGTCGAGCAGGGCCTCACGATGGGGGAAGCGCAGGTAGAACGCTCCGCGGCTGACACCTGAGCGCCGCTCCACGCTCCCGACGGTGACGGCGTCCCAGCCGCCCTCGACGAGCAGCTCGACGCTCACCTCGTAGATGCGTTCGAGCTTGTCGCGGCTCCGGTCCTGTTGCGGTGCACGGAGTGCGTCGGCCATGGGGTGTCTCCTCGGAAAGCGCGTGCCGGTGTGGGTCGGGCCGCGCCGGGTGGTCGGCGGTGGAGGAATCTTGACAGACCAAACTGAACCAGTCCAGTCTGGTTTCTCGATCGGGGCAGACGTGAAAAGCCGTCAGGACCGCTGACGGCCGATCACAGGGCCGTCGGGACCGTAAGCCGCAGAACCGTCAGAACTGCCGAGGACCGTCGCAGGCCGTGGAGGCAACACTTGGTCACCGTCGATGTGCACGCCCATCACCTGCCGACCGTGCTGGGTGAACGTTTCACCGCCTTGAGCGGACGTCCGTACCCGCTTCGGCACTCCGAGGACCAGTCCCGCCGTATCGCCGATCTCGACCAAGCAGGCGTGGACCGGCAGGTGCTGGGGCTCGGCGCGGTCCAGCCGTACTGGTCCGACCGCCGGGCCGCCGTCGAGGGCGCGCGGTTCGCCAACGACCTGTACGCCCGCACGGTCGCCGACCACGACGACCGGCTCCGTGCCTTCGCCGCCGTGCCGCTGCCGCACCCGGACGACGCGATCGCCGAGGCGGTCCGCTGCCTCGACGACCTGCGCTTCGACGGGATCGGCCTGGGCTGTTCGGCCGACGGAGTCCCGCTCGACGATCCACGATTCGATCCGCTCTGGGCCGAGCTGGACGCCCGGTCCGCCGTCGTCCACCTCCATCCGGGAGTCGCGAACGGTCTCGGAGTGGGTGTGGCGGACCATCCGATGCTGCTCGGCCCAGTGTTCGGATCACCCGCCGAGACGGCGATCGCGGTCACGCGGCTCGCGCTCGCCGGGGTCATGACGCGCTTCCCGCACGTCCGGCTGCTGGTCGGCGCCATGGGCGGGACCCTCCTCGTGGCCCGGGCGAAACTCGCCGAGAGCCTCGAGCGCGGGTCCCAGCACGGCAACGGCTTCGACGCGCCCGGGGTGCTCGCGGCGCTGGACGGCCTGTGGTTCGACACGTCGTCCATCGACCCGGTGCTGACCCTGGCCGCCCGGGAGGCCGACGCGGTCGGCCGGCTCGTGTTCGGGTCGGACACCCCGTGGGGCAGCGCCACCCGGGTCACGAACGAACTCCGGAGCCGGCTGACCCCGTCCGAGGTGGACGCGGTGCTCGCTCGCGGAGCGGACCTCCTCGGAAAGAAGGTGCTCTGATGTACATCGGTTGCTTCCTGGGGCCCACCGGCCGCGGAGCGGCGGACGACCTGCCGCTGATCGACTTCTGCCACGACATGGCGCTTGCCGCCGACAAGGCGGGCTTCGCGCTGGTCAACGTCGGCGAGCAGCACTTCACCGGCTACGAGCCCTACAGTTCGCCGTTCATGATGGGCGCGCAGCTGGCCCGCCACCTCGAACGGGCCTGGTTCGGCACCACCGTGGTCAACCTCGCCTACCACAACCCGATCGCGCTGGCCGAGCAGGCCAACCTCATCGACCTGCTCACCCGCGGCAAGTGCTTCCTCGGCCTGTCCACCGGCCACCTGCCCTTCATCGCGTCGCAGTGGGGGGTCCCCGCGTCCTACGGCAAGGAGGTGGCGCTGCAACGGATCGAGGTGGCCCTGCGGGCGTGGGCGAAGGAGCCCGGCGACGAACCGCTGGAATGGCGGACCGACCTGGAGGAGGGCGTCCTCGCGCTGCGGGTCATGCCGGTCGGGTACCGCAGACAGCACCCGGTCATCGGATTCGCCACCAACACGGACGCCACCATCGTGCGCGCCGGTACGCAGGGCTGGCCCGTCGCGCTGGGGCGCTACAACCTGGCCGAGGCCGCCCGCAAGATGAAGATCTACCGCGACGCGCTCGACGCCGCCGCGCACCCGGACGACGTACGCACGGAGTGCCTCGCGCTGTCGAGCGTGACGAAGGCGATCGTCATCGCCGACACCGACGAGGAGGCGTGGCGGATCGCGGAGCGGCAGTTGCGGGGCTTCATGAACTTCACCTACTCCGTGGCCACCCGGCGCAAGCTGGCGGACACCCGGTCCATGAAGGAGCTGTGGGACGACACCGTCGAAGGGCCGGTCGACATCGCCAACAGCACGTTCACCGCACCCGAGTGGATCCAGGCCTCCGCCGTCGTCGGCAGCCCCGAGACCGTGGCCCGCCAACTGCTCGAGTACGCCGACGCGGGCGTCGCCGGCATCAACGCCCGCTTCGTCTACGGCGACTTCGACGCGGCCGAGGCCTGGCGCGGGTTCAACCTCTTCGCCGAGCAGGTCATGCCCCTGGTCGGCGCCCGGCAGATTCCCGGACCGGCGCGCGAGCGCATCCGTCCCGAGCACCTCGGCACCGGTGCCGCGACCGCCGAGCTGGCGCACCTGTTCCGGTGAGGCCCGCGCGCTGCCGGACGACCTGAACGGAGCACCATGTACTTCTCCCTGTTCCTCGGCCCGGGCGTGCGTGGCCCGCACGAGGACCGGCTCGCCATCACCCTCGGCATCGAGCAGGCGGTCGCGGCCGACGCGGCCGGCTTCACCGCGGTCTACGTCGGTGAACAGCATTTCAACAACTACGAACCGTACGCCGACGGCCTGACCATGGCCGCGTTCCTGGCGGGACGCCTGCGGCGGGCCTACCTGGGGACCAGCGTCGTACCCCTGGTCCTGCACCATCCGCTGTTCATGGTCGAGCGGGCCAATCTGCTGGACCAGCTCACCGGTGGCCGTTTCATCCTGGGCATGTCGGGCGGGCGACCACGAGAGGGCAAGGTCTGGCACAAGCACGACCTGGCGCCGGAACAGCGCGCCAGGCTGTTCGACCAGAAGCTGGCGGTGATGCTCAGGGCCTGGGCGCACCAGGTGGAGGACGGGCCCCTGGAGTTCGCCACCGACGACGAGCACGGCGTCATGGAGGGCCGCATCATGCCGGCCCCGTACCGGCTGCCGCATCCGCTGTACGCCATCGGCACGAACACCCCGGCGAAGATCGTCGAGGCGGGCCGACAGGGGCAGAAGGTCCACCTCGGGCCCTTCGATCCCGGTGGCGCCGCCCGGTTGGCGGCGCTCTACCGTACGAGCATGGAGGAGGCCGGGCATCCGGCCGGTCTGGTCGAGGAGAACCTGCGCTGGCTCATCCACACCAAGATCGTCCTTGTCGGCGAGACGGACGACGAGGCATGGAAGGCGGCTGAGCACCTGCTCACCGGCCCCATGGTCATGGCGCCGTGGGTCCGGCGCGATCCCGCCCAGGAGGGCTGGCCGCTGCGCAGGATCTACCGGTCGGACCCCGGCCCGTTCGCCCCCGCGATGGGGGTCCCGGAGAGCCAGGCGGCTTTTCTGCGCCGCACCGTCGTCGTCGGCAGCCCGGAGACGGTCGCCGCCGAACTGGCCGGCTACCGGGCGGCCGGCCTGCCGCACGTGCACCTGCGCTTCGTTTTCGGCTCGCTCGACGATCCCGACGTCTTCCGCCGCTCGTTCCAACTGTTCACCGAGGAGGTCATGCCCCGCCTGGGAGTCGACACGATCGCCGCCCCGGGTGGAGAAGAAATACGAACCGTCTGACCGGCGGTCCGGTGGTCGGCTCCGGCCGAGCAGCCGGCCTCGCCCGGGGCGCCGACGTGTTCCCCGGTCGGCCACGGCGTCTGCCCGCCTCGGCCAACTCGCCGCGCGTATCACCGAAGTGCGGGGACGGGCCGAGGCCGAGCAGGGGCCGGACGCCGGCCTCGACTTCCAGGTCCAGACCCCGGCGAGCGGCTACATGGCAGCGGGCGGCTCCGACGAGGAACACCGTGACTACCTGGGCCGGCTCCAGGACGCCGGAGTCACCTCGTTCGTGGTGGCCACCGGGCGACAGCGTCGAGGTGGTTGGGGCGGCGCTGCATACGTACGCGGACGCCTTCCTCGGCAAGGCCGCCCAGGTGCGGTGACGGGCGGCCGCCGGTACCTCACCGGAGGGGAGCATCCTCCGGGCCGCGATCGGGTCACGGGCTCGAAGGCCGCGTGCCGTACCGCATGCGCAAGGCGTCCACGACAGTCCGCAGCCCCGGTACGCGGCTCTCGGCCTTCGGCCGCCACGCGATGCCGGCCCGCAGTACCAGCGCCGGTTCGTCGAGTGGAACGACGGTGAAGTGCGGAGGGGCGAAGATGCGTGCCGCAGGGGTGTCGGCACTCATGGTCGTGAGGGAGAGTACCCCCGTGCGCAGCACATGGGCGGCCATCTGCACGACGTCGTTGTGCGGCAGTGGGACATGACGGGTGACACCTGCCTCCAGCAGAGCGGTCCGCGTCTCGCCCATCACCTGTGGGTGCACCTTGGGCGAAGTCACCAGGACCTGTCGTTGCCTCAGATCACGTAGCCTGAGCGAGCTGTGGCCGGCGAGGGCGTCATCGGACCGCATCGCGACGCCGTAGGGCGCGCGTGACAGCAACAGGCTCTCCACCCCCTCCGTGTCCACGGGCAGGTGCACCACCGCGAGGTCGACACGGTCCGCGGACAACATGACCAGCGTCTCCGCCGAAGGCGCGAGGGTCACCGGCAGATCGGCGTCCGGCAGTACCCGGTGGTACGTCTCAAGCACCCGGTCCAGCACCACCGCCGGTGCCAGCGGCGCCGCCCCGATCCGGCACCGGGGCACATCCACATGCTCGTCCGGAAGCCCGCGCAGCGTGTCGAAGACATTCACCGCGTCCTGTGCGCGCTCTCTGAACAGCTCGCCGAACTGCGTCAACTCGACGTGGTGGTGCTCCCGGACGAAGAGATCGCGCCGCAACTCCTGCTCCAGCTCGCGGATCCTGCGGCTGAGCGGGGAGGCCGTGATGTGGAGCCGTTCCGCCGCATGGCCGAAATGAAGTTCGTCCGCCACCGCCAGGAAGTACCGGAGCTGCTGGATGTCCACCGGCTCAGTAGAACACCAACCCCGGCCACCACTGACGCAGGCCCCCGGCCACGTTGCGGCTTCGCACACGAGCACGTCACTGAATCGGACATGTACATGTGTCCTGACCGGGGGCCACGCTGAAGGCGTAACGCGGTGTTCATACGAAGCACACGCGTGGCATGCGTACGAAACGGTACGGGCGACGTCCCTGCCACCCGTACGCCCCTCACACGCAGGTACGTCAACGGCTCGGTCGAGCCGTCAGGACGCCATGCCTGGCAGGCTCTGGAGGAGCGGATGACGCGAACAGCGGACGACGGCGCGCGGCGGGGACCGCTGCGCGGTCTGACCGTGGTGGACACCACGGACGGCCGGGGTGAGACAGCCGGGCGCTTCCTCGCCGACCTGGGCGCGGATGTCATCCTGGTGGAACCCCCGGGCGGAGCGGCGGCACGCCGGCGCGCACCCCTGCACGACGGGACGAGCCTCTACTTCGCCACCCACAACGCCAACAAGCGCGGCCTGACGCTCGACACGGAGACCGACGAGGGCCGCGCCGCCCTGCTGCGGCTCCTGGACAGGGCCGATATCTGGATCGAGTCGGACCGGGCCCGGGGCGAAGGCCTCGATCACGCGTCCCTGGCCCGCCGCAACCCCGCGATCGTCCTGCTCACCATCACGGACTTCGGGCTAACCGGCCCGTACCGCGACCACGTGGCGACGGACGCCGTGCACGCCGCACTCGGCGGGGCGCTGTGCCGCTCCGGGCTGCCCGGCCGCCCGCCCCTGCCTCCGCCGGGTTCCCTGGGCGCCGAATCGGCGTGCCTCCAGGCCGCGTACGTCGCGCTCCTCGCCCACTTCTCCGCCCTCACCACAGGCCTGGGCGACCACATCGACTTCTCCCTGCACGAGGGCATCGCCCAGGTCATCGACCCCGGGTTCGGTATCGGCGGTTCCGCCACGGGCGGGCTGCGTGCCGTTGACCTGCCCCGGGGCAGGCCCTCCGCCGGACACATGTACCCGATCTTTCCCTGCGCGGACGGATCGGTGCGGATCTGCGTGCTCAGCCCGCGCCAGTGGCGTGGAATGCGCGCCTGGATGGGAGAGCCGGAGGAGTTCGCCGACCCGCGCTACGAACAGCTGGGAGTGCGGTTCAAGGAGGCGGACCGCATCCACGCCCGTATCGGCGAACTTTTCCGAGACCGCACCCGCGACGACCTGGCGGCCGAGGGACAGCGCCACGGTGTTCCGATCGCCGGCCTGCTCGACGCCGGTGAGGTCCTGCGCGCCGACCACTATCTGGCGCGGGGTGCGCTGCAGGACGTGGAGGTGGCGCCGGGCCTGGACGGCCGCATGCCCACCGGTTTCCTGGAGGTCGACGGCCACCGGGCAGGCCTGCGCCACCGCGCGCCCCTGCCGGGGGAGCACAACGAGGAGATACTCGGCGCCCCCGCGACCGAACCGCGCGCGCCCGGCAACTGGGGCAGCACCGCCGCCATCGGCGCCGGTGCCACCGGGCGGCGGCACCCGCTGGCCGGCCTGCGCGTCCTGGATCTCGGTGTCATCGTCGCCGGAGCCGAACTGGGCAGGCTGCTCGCCGACCACGGCGCCGACGTCATCAAGGTCGAGAACAAGGCGTTCCCCGACGGCGGCCGGCAGTCGCGCACCGGTGAGGTCATCACCGCCTCCAGCTCCTGGGGCCACCGCAACAAGCGCAGCCTCGGGCTGAACCTGCGTTCCCCCGACGGCGTCGAGCTGTTCAAGCGGCTGGTCGCGGAGAGCGATGTGGTGCTGTCCAACTTCAAGCCCGGCACCCTGGAGTCCCTCGGCCTCGGCTACGAGACCCTCCGCGAGATCAACCCCCGCCTGGTGATGGCCGACAGCAGCGCCCTCGGTTCCAGCGGCCCCTGGAGCAAGCGCATGGGCTACGGTCCGCTGGTGCGGGCGGCGACCGGTCTCAGCGACCTGTGGCGGTACCCCGACTCACCCGGCCAGGGCCACAGCGACGCGGTCACCATCTACCCGGACCATGTGGTCGGCCGCGTCGGTGCCGCCGCCGTGCTCGCCCAGCTGATCAGGCTGCACCGGACCGGCACGGGAGGCACGGTCAGCATCTCCCAGGCCGAGATCATCCTCGGTGCCCTGGCGGACCGGCTGCTCGGCGAGTGGCTGAGCCCCGGCTCCCTTGCTGCCGGGCAACTCGGCTCCGACGCGCCCGACGGGGTCTTCCCGTGTGCAGGCGACGACGAGTGGTGCGTGGTGTCCGTACGGGACGACGCGGACTGGCGGCGGCTCTGCGCGGCCATCGGCAGGCAGGACCTGGCGGCGGACCCGGCCCTGGCCGACGCGGCCGGCCGCGTCGCCCACCGGGACCGTATCGCCGAGGCCGTGGCAGAGTGGACGCGCTCGCGCGCCCCGCGCGACGTCATGGATCTCCTGCAGAGCGCCGGAGTCCCGGCCGGGGCCATGCTGAGGGTCGGTGAACTGCTCACCGACCCGCACCTCGCCGAACGTGGCTTCTTCGCCCGGCTGCGCCAGCCCACCCTGAGCGAGGCGCTGCCGACCGAGGCCCGCCCCGCGCACTCGCTGCGGCTGGCCGATCCGCCGCTTCGGCCCGCGCCCCTCCAGGGCCAGCACACCCGCGAGCTGAGCGGAGAACTGCTGGGCCTCAGCGAGGAGCGGACCGACGAACTCATCGCCGACGGAGTGCTTGAGGTGATGGCGGACCGGGAGCGGGAGGAACTGCTCGAAGCCACGCGGCGGGCGGTCCTCGTCGAGGACCGAGGGCACGTCCGGGTCGTCACCCTCAACCGGCCCGAAGCCCGCAACGCCGTCGACCAGGAACTCTCCCTGCTCCTCGGCACCGCCCTGGAGGAGGCCGAAGCCGACCCCGTCGTACGCGCCGTCGTGGTGACCGGCGCCGGGGACAAGGCGTTCTGCGCCGGCGCGGACCTCAAGGCGGTGGCCCGCGGCGAGACCATCATCCCGCCGGGCCGCGAGGCCTGGGGATTCGCCGGATACGTCGACCACCCCATCGGCAAACCGGTCATCGCGGCGGTCAACGGCTTCGCCCTGGGCGGCGGTACGGAGATCGCGCTCGCCAGCGACCTGGTGGTCGCCGCCGACACCGCAGCCTTCGGACTGCCCGAGGTACGGCGCGGCATCATCGCCGCGGCCGGCGGCGCCTTCCGCCTGGTCGCGCAGCTGCCGCCCAAGGTGGCCATGGAACTGCTCCTGACCGGCGACACGCTGAGCGCCGCCGAGGCGAAGGACCTGGGACTCGTCAACCGCGTCGTACCGCAGGACCGCGTGCTGGCGGAGGCCGTGGCCCTCGCGGAGCGCATAGCCGCCAACGCGCCTCTCGCGGTCCAGGCCAGCAAACGTATCGCCAAGGGCATCTCGGACGGCTCTGTCGCCGCGGAGGAGGACCGCTGGTCCCACTCCCACGCCGAGGCCCGCGCGGTGATGCGGTCCGCCGACGCGAAGGAAGGGCCCCGCGCCTTTGCTGAGAAGCGGGCCCCCGTCTGGCAGGCCCGCTGAACCCCCGTACCTTCCTCCGTCCCATGCAGAAGGCCCGCTCCCCGGGCCGGGAAAGGCAGTTGCATCCCCGTGACCGTCACACACAACGCCGGCCGTGGACCGGCCATCGCCGGCCTGGGCATCACCGAGATGGGAAAGGTGTACGGGCGCGGCGCCGCCGACTTCGCGGCCGACGCCGTACGACGCGCGGCACAGGACGCCGGGCTCGCCCTCAGCGACATCGACGGGCTGCTCACCAGCCAGGGCGTCGGAGGAGGTGTCGGACTGGGCCTCCAGCGCGATCTCGGCCTGCGCGACCTGCGCATGCTCTCCGAGGTGCAGGCGTACGGCTCGACCGCCGGCGCCATGGTGCAGTACGCGTCCATGGCCGTGCGGTCGGGCATGGCGGAGGTCGTGGCGTGCGTCTTCGCCGACGCGCCGTTGAAGGAGAAGCGGTCGGCGGGCGCGGCCTACTCCGGCGCAGGCCGCACGGCCTCCGGCTGGCGCGGGCTGAACGCCGCGGCGGGCATCGCGGGCGCCAACCCGCTCTACGCCATGGCCGCCCGCCGTCACATGGACACCTACGGGACGACGAGCGAGCAGCTGGCCCACATCGCCGTCGCCCAGCGCGAGTGGGCCGGCAAGAACCCCCTCGCGCAGCTGCGTACGCAAATCACCGTCGAGGACCACCAGACCTCGCGGCCCATCGCGGACCCCTTCCGCCTGCTCGACTGCTGCCTGGTCAGCAACGGCGGCATCGCCGTGATCGTCACGACCGCCGAACGTGCGGCGACGCTGCGCAGGCCGCCGGTGCACGTCCTCGGCTGGGGCCAGTCTCACCCGGGGTATCCGATGCGCCGCGGAAGCGACTTCGGACTGGTGAGCGGCGCGGCCACGTCGGGTCCCGCGGCCCTGAAGATGGCGGGCGTCTCCATCGGCGACATCGACGTCGTCGAGCTGTACGACTGCTACACCTACACGGTCCTCATCACCCTGGAGGACTACGGGTTCTGCGAGAAGGGACAGGGCGGTGCGTTCGTCTCAAGCGGCGCGCTCGGCCCGGCCGGGACACTGCCGCTGAACACCGGCGGCGGCCAGCTCTCCTCGTACTACATGTGGGGCATGACACCGCTGTCCGAGGCGATCGTCCAGGCCCGGGGCGAGGCGGGCGAACGCCAGGTGCCGCGCCACGACACCGTGCTGGTCAGCGGCAACGGCGGAATTCTGGACCACCACTCGACGCTGGTGCTCAGCCCCCACGCCCACGCGTGACACCGCCCCCTCTTCGCCGGCCGACCGCGCCGGCCGCACAGAAAGGCCCGCCATGCCCCCCGTTCCCACCGTCCTGCGGGATGCCGACACGGCAACGTTCTTCGACGGCACGGCCCGCGGTGAATTGCTGATCCGCCACTGCGCCTCCTGCGGGGAGTACGGGGCCCCGCAGGAACGCTCCTGCCCGTCGTGCGGCTCCGGGGAACTGACTTGGACCCCCGCCCGGGGCACCGGCACCCTGATCTCCTGGACCGCCGTGCACGGAAGGCCCCCCAAGGACGGCGGCCCGGCCTCCCGCACCACTGTCGGCCTCGTCGAACTGGCCGAGGGCCCCTGGCTGCACGCACGAGTCGTCGACGCCGGGCAGACCGCCCCGACCACGGGGGCGGCCGTCACCGTGGCCTTCGAACGCCCGACGCCCGACGCGGAGGCCGTACCCGTCTTCCGGCTGGGCGACGGCACATAGGCCAGGAAGCCCTTGTCCACCGGCACCGGCACATCGGTCGGCACAGCAGTCGACACAGCGATCGGCACTTCAGTCAGAGGCCCGGTCATGTCACCGGAACAGCCGCCCGACCGGCGGCGGCTCGCACTGCTCGCCGTCGCCTCCGTAGCCGAGACCGCCTCTGCCCTCCTCGTCTTCCGCGCCATGGTCTGAGCCGGAGGTCGCTGACGTCCGGCACCGGCGGTGACCGCGCCACGGACGGGCGGGACACCGGTGTGCACCTGTCGCACACCATGGCCGACCCGGCCTCCGCGACCGGTTTGGTGTTCTGGACGCTGCTCGTGGTGCTGTGTGCCGCCGACGCGCTGTTCGTCTTGAACGGACTTGCCCCGAGCGGCAGTTGGGCACGGGCCGTGTCACGGCGGGCGACCTTCGCCCTGACCGCGGTCGCCTTCGGAGCGATCGCAGGCGTCCTCGCGCTGCTGCCGGCCGTCAGGGCGGCCGCCGCCGCCTCGCATCTCGTCATGATGGAACAGGGGATGCTCCTGATGGTCGCGGCTCCGCCCCTCGTAGTGGCAGCCCTGCTGTTTCTGGGACGGCGGACCCTGCCCGTCGGCGTGGTCAGGGCACTGCTGCCGTCGGCAGCGCTCCTGTTCGCGGCGGCACTGTTCGCCGACTGTGACCCGAAGGCGCACACGGCGTTCACGGGGACGGGGGGCGGAAGGCCTGTTCTCGGGCCTCCTCCTCTTCTTCTGTACCGGTGCGCTGTTCTGGGGCCTGGTCCTCGGCGACCCCCGGCAGAGCCTGGCCGCGCCGCGCTCCGTGGCGGTACTGATCGCAGGAGTGGTCTCGGGCCTCATCGGCCTGGCACTCGTCCTCGGGGACACGCCCGTCTCTCTCATGGCGCGGGCCCGCGGCCGTTCGCCGTCGGCCCGCTCGCCGACCAGCGACTGAGCGGTGTTTTCATGATGCTCGTCGACAGCGTCTTCGTACTGCCGGACTTCGGCCGCCTTCGTCTGTCGGTGCGCCGCAACAAATACTGCCCCACAGAAAAACCAACTTGCCAAACAGCAGCGGTCGGGCCGACATGCCCGACCACCGTAGCCACGTGCTCGTCAGAGCGGCCACCGCGAGTACGGCGAAAGCCGGCAGCCTGGTGGACGACTGAATCAGCGGCGCCACGTGGTACAAGGCCATGCGGTGGGTGGGGCTCACCCTTGGCAGGCCGCTCCAGCGCCTCGCGGAACGCGAGTGGTACGCGAGCCGCTGAGCCGGAACCGCCCGAAACACAGCAGGGCCCGCGGGAGAACCCGCGGGCCCCGAAGTGCGTCCCGGTGTGTCAGTCCGACTCGCCCAGCCGCTTCCTGACGTCGGCGAGGTTCCGCGCGACCGCTCCCCGCAGCTGCGCCAGGCGCTCGTCGGTGTACGGCGGCATCGCCGAGGGAGCCACGCCGACCGGCAGCAAGCTCTGCGTGATCGTGCGCTGGTGGCTGAAGGTGTCGAAGCCGACCTTGCCGTGGTACGCGCCCGAACCGCTCTGCCCGACGCCGCCGAACGGGGCGCCCTCGATCCCGTAGTGCAGCGCCATGTCGTTGCGGGTCAGGCCACCGGAAGTGGTGCGGTGCACGAACTCGCGGAAGTCCGCGGTGTCCTCGCCGTACCAGTACGCGGCCAGCGGATGGGGGCGCGCGGTGACGTACTCGACGGCGTCATGCACGGTGTCGTAGGGGAGGACGGCGATCACCGGACCGAACACCTCCTCGTGGGCGATGGTCATCTCGTCGGTGACACCCAGCACCAGCGTCGGCGGCATCCGCCGGGACGCGGCGTCCGGGAGAGAGGCGAGTTCGTCGTCGGGAACCAGCGTGATGATCTCCGCGCCCTTGGACCGGGCGTCCTCGACCAGGCCGTCGACACGGGCGAAGTTGCGGTCGTCGACCAGCGTGACCACGTCGGGATTCTCGCGGAAGGCGGGGAAGTAGCCGCTCATCGCCGTCCGGTACGCGCCGACGAACTCCTCGACCTTCTCCGTCGGCACGAGGACGTAGTCGGGGCACAGGCACAGCTGCCCGCCGTTCATCATGCGGGCCGCGGAGACCCGCTCCGCCGCGACGCGCACATCGGCGTCGTGGCCGACCACCACCGGGTTCTTGCCGCCCAGCTCCAGGGTGACGGGCGTGAGATTGCGCCCCGCCGCCGCCGCCACATGCCGTCCCACAGAGGGGGAGCCGGTGAAAAAGAGGTGATCGAAGGGGAGTTCGGAGAACGCGACGGAGGTCTCGGTACCGCCGCGTACCACCACGGCCTCGTCGGGAGAGAACCGGCCGGCCACCGCGCGTGCGAAGACCTCGGCGGTACGCGACGGAACCTCCGAGAACTTGATCATGACGCGGTTGCCCGCGGCGAACGCCTCGACGGCCGGCTGGAACACCAGCGAGACCGGGAAGTTCCACGGCCCCACGATGCCGACGACACCCTTGGGCCTGCTCTGTACGAAGGTGGGAAGCCCGTTGTCGGCCGCGGCCGGTATCTCGGTGTCCGCCATCCACGCTTCGAGTTCGGCGCGGACGAGCGCCACGTCGCCCATCGAACCGAGCACGTCACTGCTGAGGGAGTTCACCTCGGGCCGGTTGCCGAAGTCGGCGGCGAGTGCGGCCGTCAGCTCGTCGGCGTGCTCCAGAAGGGCCGCCGTCAGCCGGTCGATCCGGTTGCGCCGTACCTCCGCGCTCGGCGGCCCCTCCGCGAGGAAGGCACGCTGCTGGGCGGCCAGCAGCTCGCGGAGCCCGGCGGCTGAAATGCCCTCCGGCGGAACGGGGGAGGCGGGGGTGGTGTCAGAACTGGCCAACATCAGGCTTCTTTCATGAACGTCGAGCAGGGCGAGCAGGGCGAGCAGGGCGAGCGAGGGGGGCTGGGCGGCCGTCTGTCGTGCCGCATCGCGGGACAGGACATGGCGACGGCTGCGCGCTGGTCGCCTCAGCTCTCCGGGGGCTCGTCGAACACGAGCACCGGCTTGATCGCGGCACCGGAGACGGCGTCGGCGATCGCGGCGTTGATGTCCGCGAACGGATAGGGCCGGACCACGTCGTCGACCGGGAGCCTGCCCGCTGCCTGCAGGCGGAGCAGCCGCGGGATGAAGGACTGCGGATCCGCGTCGCCCTCGATGCAGCCGCGGATCGTCTTCCCGTTGCTGATCAGGTCCATTGCGTCGAAGGTCACCTCCGGTGCGCCGAGGCCCAGCAGGACCAGCGTGCCGAGCGGTGCCAGCGACGCGACGGCCGAGCGGATCACGGCAGGGACGGCGGTGGTGTCCACGGCGTGCGTCGCACCGCCCGCGGTGATCTCCGCCAACTGCTCCGCGAGGTCGGCGGACCGGCCGTCGAAGGCGGCGGTGGCGCCGACGGCCAGCGCCGTCCTGCGGCGTTCCTCGGACAGGTCGACGGCGACGACCGTCCCGACTCCCAGAGCCCGGGCAGCCATGACGGCCGCGATGCCGACACCCCCGACGCCGTAGACGACCAGCCGTGCATCGGCGCCCGGATCGAGCACGTTGAGGACGGCGCCGGCACCGGTCTGGAAGCCGCAGGCGAACGGGGCCGCGGCCACCAGATCGGTCGACGGATCGACGACGACCACGTTGTCCCGGGTGGCCACCGCGTACGTGGCGAAGCTGGACTGGCCGAAGAAGGGGGCGCGCAGCGGCTCCCCGTCCTGGCTCAGTGTCGAGGTCCCGTCCGGCCGGGCGCCGGAGGAGTTGAGCGAGACGAAGGACACGCAGTAGGAAGGGCGCCCTTGCGTACAGGGGAGGCATCGGCCACAGCTGCGGAAGGTGAGCAGGACCTTGTCACCGACGCTCACCCCTTCTACCCGTGAGCCGGTCTCCTCCACGATCCCGGCGCCTTCGTGACCGAACACCGCGGCGGGCGCCGCCGGCACACCGGCCTTCGACACGAGGTCGGTGTGGCAGATGCCGGCGGCGACCATTCGCACCCGCACCTCGTCCGCGCGCAACGGACCAAGCGTGACCTCTTCCAGACTGAACGGCGACTCGGGGCCCCGGGAAAGGGCTGCGGTGATCTGCATGGAACGTGTACTCCTTTGTACGCTGCGGCGAGACGCGCTCTGTCGCGCGCGGAAGCGGGGCATCGTGACGTGCCCGTGGACGCGGGAGGGGTGGGTGACGGGGAACGGCTCGTCCCCGTACGTGTGACGTCCCCGTGTCAGCCGCGTGAACCTCTGTTCACGTCGATGCTGGCACCGGGAACCGCGGTTGACCATTGCCGATTCCCTCATGTGCATGTGTCCGTACGCGTCACCCGACCGGTTTGCCGGCGGGCGGCGGGTCAGCGCGGAAGACCCAGACCGCGGGCGATGATGCCGCGCTGGATGTCGTTGGTGCCGCCGCCGACGACGTACATGACGGACAGGCGCAGCCCGTACTCGAAGGCACCGCCGCCGGGCACGCCCGAAACCGACGCGGACAGCGCGGCGTCGGGGCCGAGTATCTCCAGGACCGTCTGGCCGAACCGCTCGGCGAGTTCGCCGCCCAGGACACCGGCCATGGGGGCCGCCAGCCGCGCGCCGGTGTCACCCGAGGTCGCCCGGAGCGCGGCGGCCACCAGCGCGCGGGTGGCCTGAACGCCGACGGCCAGTTCCCTCAGCAGGGCGCGGGAGTGGGAGCCGCGCGGGCCCGTCCGGCCCGCCGGGTCCTCACGGACGAAAGCCAGCAGATCGTCGAGCTGGCGGTGCAGGGCGGCGGCGATGTTGCCCATGCTGATGCGCTCACCGGCCAGCGCGTCGGTGATGACCTTCCAGCCGCCGTTCACCTCGCCGACGCGCATGCTGTCGGGCACCCGCACGTCGTCGTAGAAGACGGTGCAGGAGATCTCGCCGGACAGTGCCCGGTGCTGCTGCACGGTGATGCCGGGGGTGTCCATCGGGACGAGGAACATGGTGATGCCCGCGTGCCGGGGGGAGGCGTCGGGGTCGGTACGGACCGCGAGCCACACCCAGTCGGACTCGTGGCCCCCGGTGGTCCACAGCTTCTGCCCGTTGATCACCCAGTTCTCGCCGTCGCGGACCGCGCGCGTGCGCAGCGAGGCCAGGTCGGAACCGGCCTCCGGTTCGCTGTAGCCCAGGCAGAAGGCAAGGCGGCCGCGCCGGATGAGGGGCAGGAAGGTGTCCCGCTGCTCCTGGGTGCCGTGCTTGCGGATGGAGTTGCCCAGCAGCAGGACCGCGCCCAGCGCCTTGCTGACCGGAGCCCGCCGGTAGGCGCTCTCCTCGCTCAGGACGACCTGCTCGGCCAGGGAGGCACCTCGGCCGCCGTCCTCCTCGGGCCAGGCGAATCCGAGCCAGCCGCGCTCCGCGACCGCGTTCGTCAGCTCAGGGTCCTGCTTCAGGCCGACGCCGCCGATCCGGTCGGCGTACTCCTCGAACAGCGCGCGCACTTCGGTGCGGAACGCCTCGGCCGTCTCGCCGAGTTCGCGTGCCGGGAGCGATCCGCTGCCTTCGACGAGGATGTCGGCCAGGTCGCCGGTGGCGCGCGGCAGGGTCTGCAGCCGGGTGATGTCGCCGTGGACGCGGCGGAACAGCCACGGGGCGTCGTGTTCCTCGAAGTAGCCGATGGCCGCAAGGGTGTGGTGTGCGCCGAGCTGGACGCGGGGGGCCGCGGCGCGAGCGTGCTCGACGGCGAACTCGGCGGAGAGCAGTCGGTCGGGCAGTCCCTGCTCAAGGGCGCGTACGGCGTCGTCGATCAGCAGGTTTCCCGCGCTGACGTCGATCTGGCAGGTGGCCGTGCGCTGCTGTACCGCGCCGAAGGCGCCGATGACCTTGCCGAACTGGACGCGCTGCTTGGCATGTTCGACGGCCATCTCATGCGCCCGTTCGGCGGCGGCGAGGGCCCGGACGCCGAGCTGGAGGCGGAGCAGCACCACGGCTTCGTCGGCGGCGTCCGCGTCCACCTCGGCCGAGGCTTTCGGGGCACCCGGCGTCGCCGTGGACCAGGCCGGAACTGCGAGGCCCGCCGTGTCCTCCGTCCGCCCGATGGGGCGCAGCACCGCGGTGCCGCCGCCCGGGGGGAGGATGAGCAGGTGGGTGGCCCACTGCGCCGCGTCCAGGTGGCGGAGCTGCGACTCGGTGCCGTCACCGACACATGCGACGACCCGTATATCGCCCCGGCCGATGCCGTCGAGCAGTCCCTTGTCGTGGGCGAGCAGGCGGGCGGCGACGAAGGAGTCCATCACGGGCAGCGGACAGGCGACGCGCCCGAGTTCGCGCACCGCGGTGACCGTCGCGCCGAGGGCCCCTTCGGCACCGAGTTCGAGCCAGCCGTTGTCGGCGGCCGTCTGCCACAGCTTCGCGAGGTCGGTCGCGGCGGCGGCGGTGGATCCGGCCCAGTGCCGCTTCAGACCGCCTCGCACGCTTTCGGCGAAGGCAGAGATCTCGTCGTGGTCCATGGGCGTGAAGGGTGCGGTGGACATGCGGGTCCTCACTGAGTCGGCCGACGCGATGGCCGGGCGTTAACTGAACGGAAACCGTCAGTAACTCCGACTGTAAAACGGACGGGATGCGTTCAGCAATAGGTGTGGGGGCGGTCGTGTAGGAAAATGGCGCCATGACTACATCGAGGGCCATGCCGGGAAGGCCGCGCGACGACCAGGTGGACCGCCGGATCGCGGACGCCGCCGTCGAGCTGTTCGGGCAGCACGGCTGGTCGTCCTTCAGCGTCGAGGCGGTGGCCCGCCGGGCGGGCGTCGGCAAGGCTTCCGTCTATCTGCGCTGGCGCAACAAGGAGGACCTGCTCATCCAGGCCCTCTCCCAGCGCCTGGAGCGGGTGTCCGACGTCGACACGGGTACGGTCCGCGGCGACCTGGTCCAGCTCGTCCGGCAGCAATTGGAGCTCTACGCGGGTGAGTGCGGTCCGGCCGCCCTGCGGCTCGGGTTCGAAGCGCGGGGAAACCCGGAGCTCGCCAAGCGCCACGAGGAGCTGGCGCAAGCGCAAATCACCGCGGCCCGTGCCATGGTCCGGCGGGGCATCCGCAGTGGGGAACTTCCGAAGGGCACGTCAGTCACCTTCCTCCTCGACGCGCTGGCCGGTGGAGCGATGAATCACGCGATGGCCCTCCCGGCGGCGCTGCGCCCCCTCTCGCCGGAGGACGTCATGGACTATGCCGAGCGGTTCGTGGACTTCGTCCTGACGTCGGTGCTGGCGGACACGTAGGCGTGTGTTCCGGTGCCGGGTGAGGGTGGTGGGTAAGTCGCAGACCGGCAGCCGGCGTCGCTGGTCACCCGCATGCCGTACGCCTGGGAGCACCGAGTGGACGCGACGGGAAGGCGAGGCCGGTGGCCGCCCGTCGGCGGCGATCTCCAGGTGCGCGCGGTGGAAGGGGCCGCGGTCGACCGCGAAGGTGCCGGCCGGCCCGAGACCGCCGGGGTCTTGGTGAACAGGGTGCGGGCGGCGTCGTGCGGTGCGCCGGCCGGTCGGCGGGTGTGGGGTCGTAGCGGCCCTTGGACGAGAAATTGATGTCTGTGGCCGAGGACATGGCGTCAGCGGACGCGGGGGGCACACCGCGCACCCGTGCGGGACGATTCGTGCGGCACCTGACGGCGTTGGTGCGTCGTCCTGCCCTGGGTCGTGGGGGGGGGGGGGCCCCCCGGGCCCCCCCCCCCGGGGGGGGGGGGGCCCCCCCCCCCCCCCCACGACCGCCTGGACACAGTGGCCTTCGGAGACGCCGCTTCGGAGAAGGCGCGCGGTGCTCTACGTCAACGGAGAGCGGACCACCTACCGTGACGGCGGAGACCGCGAGGCGATCAACACCGGCACGGGCAAGGGGCTGCAAGACCGGTTCTTCTGCGCCACCGCCATGCCGGCGTTGTTCACCAGCCCGTGCACCTGCCCGTAGGACGCCTTCAGCTCGGCCGCGAGTTCGGCCCACTCCTTCTCGTCGGTGACGTCGAGGCGGCGGCAGCCGGGTGCCTCGGTGACGTCGGTGGCGATGACGCGGGCGCCTTCCCTGGTACCACCGCGATCGCCGGGGCTGCGGCGGACAGGGGCAGACTCGCCTCGGGACGGCTCTCGCAGACGAGTACGGCCCAGGCGTGATAGTCGAGCTGAGTCGCTTCCACGACCGGGTCGCCCAGGGCCTTGGCGCTGAGCGCGGCCATGCCGAACACCTCGGGCCAGTGTCCCCAGAAGATCCACTGGTCGGAGAACCAGTGGAGGGACTCGGCCACCTCCACCACCAGAGCATGATCCCCTTCTTCCGCGGCGGCGCGCAGCGCGGTCAGCCAGTTCACCCCCTGCGTCCGCAGCCAGTCGCGAGCCATGGCGGCCGAGGAGAGATCCACCAGCCCTCCCCAGTCCGCGGGGGGCGCGCCGTGGTCCGGCTCGAACCAGCGGCCGGCGACGACGGTGGTCTCCAGCAGCCAGCGGTACAGATCGGCCCGGACCTTCTCCGCCTCTCCCGCCTCCTCGTCGGCGTCGAGACGGACGTGTGCGTAGAGGCGGAGCAGGTCATGCAGCTTGAAACGGTTCCCGTGCGTACCGAGCAGGCCCGTCTCGACCAGTTCCTCCAGCGTGTCCTCCGCGGCGGACAGGTCCTTCCCGATCAGCTGCGCGGCACAGGCCGACCCCGCGTCGGGGCCGGGTACCAGAGCGAGACGTCTGAACAGGCGAGCGGCGTCGGGCGTGAGCTGACGGTAGGAAAGGTCGAACGCGGCCGCCACCCCCCTGTCGCCGGCGACCAGGGCGTCCAGACGGCGCTCTTCCCCGGCGAGCCTGTCGGCCAGCCTGCGCACCGTCCAGCCGGTCCGGGTGGCCAGCCAGCTCCCCGCCACCCGCAGGGCGAGGGGGAGATACGCGCACTGCCGCGCCACGTCCTCGACCGCGGACGGCTCGGTGGACGCGCGTCGCGTCCCGATCATGGCGGTGAGGAACGCGATCGCCTCGCCGGAAGACAGTTCGCCGAGGACCAGCCGGTGCGCACCGTCCAGGCCGGTGAGCATGCGTCGGCTGGTCACCATCACCACTGCCGTGCCGTGCGCCGGAAGCAGCTCCCGCACCTGGGCCTCGTCCCGAGCGTTGTCCAGGACCAGCAGGCAGCGCTTCTTGGAGAGGAGGTCCTGGTAGAGCGCGGCGTGTCCCTGGGGGCCGGCCGTCGCGAGTTCCTGGTCCACCACGCGGAAGGCCTTGCAGACGCTCAGCATGAGCTCGGCCGTCGAGGCCGGGGTGTCGTCCATACCGCGCAGGTCCAGGACCATCCGGCCGTCGGGGAAACGATCCGCCAACTCCTGTGCCGCGTGCAGGGTGAGGGTCGTCTTTCCCGCGCCCGGCGGACCCGACACCGTCACCACCACGGGCCGGTGATCCGCACCGCCCGTGTCGTCCCTCTGCTCCGACGCCCGCGCCTGGAGCCATGCCAGCTCCTGGTCGCGGCCGACGAAATCGTTGATACCGCGGGGAAAGGTGCGGACGGCGACGGATCCGTCCGGGGCGGCGGCGCCTCTCCGCGCGGCCACCAGGAGTTCATCGCTTCGGCCCTCGTCCAGCCCGAGGCCGACGGCGAGAGCGGCCACCGTCCGCCGCTGCGGCGCCGCGCGCCTTCCCCGTTCCAGATCACCGATGCCTCTGACGCTCACACCCGAGGCCTCGGACAGATCCTTCATGGTCATGTACGCATTCAGCCGGAGCTGTCGCAGGAGCGCGCCGAACTCCGGTTCCCGCTCGTTCACCGGCGACCCCTTCACCTCGCTCCGTGGCCGACCCGTCCTCGCGCCCACGCATGCTGCCCCTCAGCGGCACATTCTTGCCTCTCCCGGCACAAAGACCGTAATCGAGCACCCTGAGTGCCGATTTCGGGTACAGCGCGTATCCACAGGAGATCCTGTCGGTCACACCGTCCGGCTCGTCGGGATCAGGGGCAGGAGAGGCCGGTCCGGCAGCGCACGCGGCACGCGTTCCAGGATGCCGCCGGCGAAGACGTCGTACAGCGGAAGCGTCTCCAGGTGCACGTAACCGATGTGACAGTCGCACTCGGTCAGGGGGCAGGGGCGAGGGGCGAGGGCGGTCCGGTAGGAACCGTCGTACAGGTTGCCCAGTTCACTCCGGACGAAGTGACAGCGGCGCACCGTTCCGTCGCCGTCCACCGAGATGACGGACTCTCCGGTGCGGCAGGGCAGGCCGGCCGATCGGTGCGGGTGGCGGCTGAAGGGGAAGAGCGGGTCGAGCGCGGTCCACTCGGCGGCCTGCTCGTCCGTGTAGGTGTGTCCCTCCGCGGCGTTCACCCACAGGTACACCTGCTCGGGGAGCTGGTCGCGCAGTCTCAGCGCGGGCTCCCTGTGCTCGGGCAGGCCGACGACGCCGACGCTGAAGCGGACGCCCAGGGAGGTGAGTTGGCGCGTCTTGTCCAGGAAGCGGTCGTGCGGTGTCTGCCCGGGGTGGTACGTGCACCACAGTGCCACCGTGTCCCGGTCGGCCTCCCGGAGCCAGTCTGTGCGGCAGCTCAGGTTCGTCTGGATCGCGACGCGCTGGATGTGCGGCCGGTGGGAGAGCTCCACGAGGGCGCGGCGGTACCAGGAGCGGACCAGTCCCTCACCCCAGGGGGTGAAGAGGACGGAGAGCCGGTCCTCGTGCTGTTCGCCCGCCCACGTGGTGAACCGTTCCAGCGCCACGCGGTCGGCGCGCAGTCGGTCTGTGGTGTCGCGGCGCTTGGCGAACGGGCAGTAGGGACAGTCGTAGTCGCAGGAGGCGAGCGGGCCGCGGTACAGGATCGTCAGGTCCACGGCGGTCTCACTTCAGCTCGTAGGCGGCCATGGCGTCCCGCACGGCCGGGGAGAAGAACTCGGGGCCGATCGCGTCCGAGTGGGCGAGCCCTTCGGGGGAGAGGGACAGCCGGTCGTCGCCCCGCGTGAGCCATCCCCGGGCGGTGAGTACGTCCAGTTCGCGGCGGAAGTCGTCCCATGGGGCGGAGCCGAAGCGCAGCCGGTAGTCCGCGACGGGCAGGCCCTCCGCCTGGAGCAGGGACTGCAGCAGGTGTCGGCGTCGTGCCTCGTCCTCGTCGACGTGGCGGCCGTGCGGGACCTGGGAGAAGTCCTCGGTGGCGGTGTAGTCGTCGATGATGCCGCGGATCTCCCGCATCGACACGGCGTAGTCGAAGGAGTAGTGCAGCGTCGAGGTGTACGAACGGGCGCCGCAGCCGAGGCCGATCATGCCGTCGGTCTGGCAGGCGTAGTCGTCCGGTCCCTGGGGCGGCGCGTCCGCGCGGCGGAACATGCGCATCGACACCTGCTCGTAGCCGTGGGCCAGCAGGTGGTCCCGGCCCTCGCGGTAACGGCGCAGGCGCTCCTCGTCCCAGTCACGGTCGGCCGTGTGCGGATCGGTGTGCCGGCCGAGACCGGTGAGAGGCCGGATGTAGAGGGGATAGAGGTAGATCTCCTCGGGCCGCCAGGCCAGGGCCGCGTCCAGGGAGTGGCGCCAACTTGCCGCCGTCTGACCGTCGATGCCGTAGATCAAGTCGATGTTGAGGACGGGGACGCCCGCCTCACGGATCCGTCCCAGTGCCGCTTCGACGTCCGAGCGGCGCTGTGGCCGGACGGCGGCGCGGGACTCCTCCTCGACGAAGGTCTGCACTCCCAGGCTGAGACGGGTGGTGCCACGTGCGACCAGTACGGCCAGCCGGTCTGCCGTGGCGGTGGCGGGCGAGGCCTCGACGGACAGCGGGATCGCGCGGAGGTCGGCTCCCATCTCCTGCTCAGTGATGTCGCACAGCCGTTCCAGTTCGCCGGCCTCCAGGAACGTGGGTGTGCCCCCGCCGAACGCGGCGTTGGCGAACCGCGGGGTCTCCTCGTCGCCCAGCGCCTTGCGCACCGCGACGGCCTGGCGGCGCACCGCGTCCAGGTAACGTCCCGTCAGGTCGTCGGGCGCGCCGATCCGCGTGAACAGGTTGCAGAACCCGCAGCGGATCTCGCAGAACGGTATGTGCACGTACAGGGAGAGCGATCGCCGTGACTCGCCCGCCCACAGGTCCCGCAACCCGGGGCGCGGGGTGAGCGGCCGGTAGGCGGTCTTGTGCGGGTAGGCGTAGGTGTAGCTCTGGTAGGGGCGCGGGGTGTCGGTCGGGGCGGCCACCTGGGTGACGGTCATGCGGGCGGCTCCAGGAAGAAATGGCTGTAGGGCACGGTCCAGACGCAGTCGTGGCCGAGGCGGTGGCCGGTGTAACCGTCGTCCCCGTAGGCGGTGCCGTGGTCGGAGCAGACGATGGCGAAACACCGGCGCCGCGAACTCATGGCGGCGAACAGCCGCCCGACATGGCGGTCGATGTATTCCAGGGCCGCGGCGTGGGTCTCCCGGCTGTCGCCCGTCTCCCGGGTGGCCCCGGGCAGGTGGAACCAGTTCGGCTGGTGGAGCGCCGAGGCATTGACGAACAGGAACAGCCGCTGCCGCGCCGGAAGTTCGGCCACCGTCTTCTCCGCCCGCGTGACCTGGGCCTCGAACGAGGTGGGAGACGCCACCGAGAACTCCGGCTCCCAGTGGCTCTCCTGGAACATCCCGGGGAGTACGTCGCCCAGCGCGCCCTGCTTGTTGAAGAAGCCGACGCCGCCGACGCACACCGTGCGGTAGCCGCGGGCGGCGAGACCGGACACCAGATCCGGGGTGTCGAAGACGAACGTGCGCTCGGCCGTCGTCTCGCTGCCCGCGAACCGTGCCGCGAACAGCCGCGGATGCGGTCCCGGCGATGCCGGGGTGGGGAGGAATCCGGCGAACATCGCCTGGTGCGAGGCATAGGTGAAGTTGCCCGGCGCGTGCCGCCGCTCCCAGGTGCCGCCGGGCAGGTGCGCGGCGAGGTTCGGAAGGCGGCCTGCCGCGGTGAGTTCGACGGCGATGTCGTAGCGCAGGGTGTCGAGCGTGAGCAGGAGCAGGTCGTCGCGGCCCACCACCTCGTTCATGTTCGGTGTGCCGGCCGGACCGGGGGCGGAAGTGGCGGGGTCAGGCGGGGGCATGAGCTGTCCTCGGTGGCGCGTCGAGCGGGGGAGCGGGGCGGACGCCGGGCGGGGGAGCGGGGCATTCGGCGAGCCGGTCGGCGGACAGGGACCGGACCGCCGCGACCTGCGCCGCGTACGTGTCCAGCCCCTCGGCGCCACTGCCCGGCAGACCGGTCAGGCGGGGAAGCAGGTCACCGAAGGCGTTGACCTCCCCGACGGCGAACCGGCGCCAGCCGACGGCGGGCAGCAGGTCGACGCCCACGCACAGGGTGCCGGGGAAGCACGCCGCGGCCTCTTCGCTGATGGTGAGCGCCTGTGCCCACCGGTCACCGGCCAGCGCGCGCACGGCCGAGAGATCGCCGCGTGCCCCGCCCAGATGCAGGTTGGTCAGGGGAGAGCGGCTCGTCCGGACCACGGCGTGGGTCGCGCGCCCGGCCACGACCACGACACGCAGGTCGGCGGACCTGTCGCCGAGGGAGGCCTTCGGCAGCCAGCGCTCGATGTGCAGCCCGTCCGGCGCGAGCCTGTCCACGATCGCGGCGATCTCCGACTCGTCCGTGTAGCTGCGGACCCGCAGGGAGTTGTGGAGGCCGCCGTCCGCCGTGCGCTCCACCGAAGTGGTGGCCCGGACCCGCCCGCCGGTGGCCGTCTCCACGGCGAGCACCCCCGACGCGGACGAACCGTGCGCGAGCTTGACGAAGGCACGCCGCAGCCCGGCTTCCTCCATCAGACGCCGCACGTCGCTCCAGCCCTCCACCGGCCGCACGCCACCCGAGGTGGGAGACGGAGGCACCGGCACGCCCGCGGCGTCGAGACGAGCGTGACACAGCCGCTTGTCGAAGAGCACGGCCAGATCCGCCGGATCGTCGAGGCGCCGGCCGCCGCGCAGCGAACGCACGCCGTCCAGGAAGCGCGCGTACCAGCGGGCGGAACCCTCCACCCGGGTCGGCTCGGCGGTGCCGCGCAGCAGGCGGTCGACTTCCGCGTTCTCGCCGGGGGAGTCCAGCCGGACCACCTCGTCGTCGGCGAAGTCGTGGCCGCCGTCCCGCAGTACGTGACGCCACTCGACGACACGAGGCGTGCCGCAGCCCGCCTCCTCGGCCGCCGCCGCGAACAGGTGCACCCGACGGTTCTCCCCGTTGGCCACGACAGCCCACTTCACCGGCGCGCCCCGCTGCTCCATCTCGCTCGTCCCCCTCCGTGTCCCCCGTCGTCCCGGTCGGTACTACTCACCCACCGCCACGAAACGCCAGACGGTCCCGTCCTCCTCCTCGTCGGACTCCGCGTCGTCCTGGTCGGCGTCGACCTGCACGCCCGCGGGTTCCAGCGTCTCCAGCAGGCGCGTACGCAGGCCCGAGCTGAGGTAGTTGTGGTGCAGGTCGAGCTTCTTGAGGTGCGTCAGCGGCTGCCCCGACAGGAGGGAGGTCGCGCCGTCGTCCGTGAGCACGCCCATGGAGACGTCGAGGACCTCCAGGCGTGCCACGACGGGGGCCGAGGCCAGGGATCTGCACACGTCGTCCTGCATCTCGCTGTTGCGCAGGCCCAGCCGGACCAGGCTGGGCAGCCGGTCACCGGCGAAGAACGGCTCCAGGTCGGAGACCTCGGCGTCGCCCC
Organism: Streptomyces sp. NPDC088747; assembly: GCF_044751025.1. NCBI lineage: Bacteria > Bacillati > Actinomycetota > Actinomycetes > Kitasatosporales > Streptomycetaceae > Streptomyces > Streptomyces sp. NPDC088747. Next base: position 284,140 of record NZ_JBIVKZ010000001.1, on the reverse strand, counting down.
CGTACTCGGAGGTGCCGAGCCACAGGTCGAGGGAGACCAGCGCGGGCAGGTCGCTGCCCGCGATACCGCGCACCGCCTCGACGGGCAGCCCGCCGGTCTCGACGGTCAGGCTGCGCAGTCGCTCGTGCCGTACGGCGGGGAAGACCAGCTGGTTGCCACCCCGGACGCCGAACTCCTCCAGGGCCGGGAAGGCTTGCAGGAGCGGCGACACGTCGCCCTGGACGATCCAGGAGATCTCGCACTCCTCCATCACGATGTCGCCCAGGAACAGGCCGCGCAGTGACGGCAGTTGGTCCCGCGCGGCCACCAACGCCGCGATCACCGCGTCCGGGGCGGTCTCGTACACATCGCTCCACGCGCCGACGATCAGCGCCCGCACCTTCTGGGTGTCCACGGCCGCCAGGAAGCGCGCGAACGCGTCCTGCCACTCCTCCTGGCTGTCGTAGGAGTCCACGGCGATGCGCCAGGCCACGGTCTCGGGCGAGGGAAGCGCCTCGGCCCCGGGCGCCGTGTCCCCCGCGTCCGGGAAAGTGAAGGCCGGCAGGCCGTGGAACTCCTTGAGGTGGCTCCCGATGGTCATGCGCGCCCGCTCCTTCGTACCGCTGCCGTTTGGTCGACGATCGTGATGGGTCCGCCCCGCGGACCGCATCCAGGTAGAGGAGTTCTACCAAGCCCCACTGACATCGCGGCGGACAGGGTCGCCAGTTGGGCACGACGGGACGGAGCCCTCGGTGGGTGCGACGCCCGGCCCGGTGGGTTCGGCACACGACCCGGTGGGTGCGGCACGCGGCTCGGAAGTCGATTGTCAGTGGTCGCCTCTACCGTTTTTCCCACGGCACACACCGTGCCGTGACGGGAGGGAGACCCATGTTCCGCCAAGGAGACGTGCTGATCGTGCCGTTGGACGAGAAGGCGGTGCCGGACCACGCCTTGGACGCGCTGTCCGAGCCGCGGGACGGACGCGGCCGGCTGGTGCTGGCCCTCGGTGAAGTCACCGGCCACGCCCACGCCGTGGTCGGTCCGGGACGGCTGATCCGGGAAGCCGGAGTGTTCGGCCCGATGCTGCTGCACGTCCCCGACGGCGCGCGGGTCGTCCACGAGGAGCACGGGGCGATCTCGCTGCACAAGGGCTGGTACCGGGTGATCCGGCAGCGGGAGTACGTGCCGGGCTCGGTTCGGATCGTCGCCGACTGACACGTCCGGCGGTGTTCCACGCCGCTGCGGCGGGGCGGCTCGCGAGAGAGCGTGAACAGCATCCTCGCCCGGTGGGGGCGAGGAGTACCGGTGGGGTCTGCCGGCCGGGCACAGGGGATTTCGGAGAGGAACGGTGTGATGGAGCAGAGCAGTTGGCGGGCCACGGCGACGAGGACCGGGGCGGGCGACCGCGCGGCGGCCGAGGAGGGCGTCCGGCGCGCCTACCGGCAGGCAGGACTCGACGAACCCGCCCGCATCGTCTGGGCGCGTTCGCCCCACGAGGCCGTGCGCATGCTGATGGACGCCACGCCCGGCGACACGGCGGGACCCGGGGCTACGGGGGAGCTTGGGGCCACGGCGGGACCCGGGGCCACGGCGGGACTCGGGGCTACGGGGGAGCTGGGGGACATGGCGGGATCCGGGGACACGGCGGGACTCGGGGCCACGGGGGAACTCGGGGCCACGGCGGGAATCGGGGACACCGGCCCCTGCGTCCGCGAGGCCGTCGTGAGCAGGATCTGGGCGGCGGAGCGCGATCGCGCGCACGAACGGCTCGGACCCGCCGGATGGAGCGGCCACTGGAGAGCCACGGGGGAGGCCCTCTGGGAGTCGACCCGCATGCTGACCGAGCGGGTGCGGGCGGGGATGGTCGAGAGCCTCGCCTCCGACCGGCACCAGGAGAGCCGGATCCGGCTGCTGCTCCTGGACGCGACGCTGGGCCAGCACGACGCGGCGTGGCTGAGCGCGTTCGACCCTGACGACACGAGTCCCCTGGCCGGAATCGCCGAGGTCGCCCGCAACGCGGGCTGGTGGTGGCCCTACGAGAAGGTGGCGGTCATCAGCGAACGCCCACTGAGCCTGCATCGCGACGAGGCCGGCCGCCTGGACAGGGGAGACGGCCCGGCACTGCGCTACGCGGACGGTTTCGAGCTCTACGCGTGGCGCGGGATGCCCGTCCCGAGCACCTTCCTCGCCGAACTCGCCGCGCTGACACCGGAGCGGATCCGCGGCGAGGAGAACGCCGAACTGCGCCGAGTGATGCTGGAGTTCTACGGCTACGACCGCTATCTGGAGGAGTCCAACGCGATTCCGGTGCACCGCGACGAGACCGGCGTGCTGTGGCGGGTCGAACTGGTCGGTGACGAGGACGTGGTGATGGTGGAGGTCGTCAACTCCACACCGGAGCCCGACGGCACGAGCCGCACCTACTGGCTGCGTGTCCCGCCCACGACCCGCACGGCCCGCGAGGGAGTGGCGTGGACGTTCGGACTCGCCGCCGAGACGTACGAGCCCGCTCAGCAGACGTGAGGACGCGGCGCGGGTGAAGTGCCCATGAAGTGCCATGCACTGAAACGGACTTGACCGGCGTGCTTCGAGATGGCGGCGCCCGGTCACACGAGGACCTTGCCGCCGAGGTCCTCTCCGGCGGGGGTGGCGGGGCGGCACGCATGGAGCGGCGTCCGCACCCGCGCTGGACGGGACCTTCGATCGCGTTGCCGCGCCCCACGAATTCATCAACCAGCGTTCATTCACCGACCACACGCGCGACTGCCCGGGAACGCCCTTTCAGCGCCGCGCCGTCGCTCTCGCGGGACCCCCGCTGGAGAGCACGTGCAATGTGCATATGACGCCAAAGATACTGATTCATCTTTACCAATGAGTATCTGATGACAAAGCCCTCTTCCGTCACTAACGTGACGCTCGCGCTCGCCCCGGGTGTGTGACCACGTCTCACTTCACACTCCACGCGACCGCCGTCGATCTTCGCCGCGCCGAGAAAGGGACGCGCGGAATTCGGCACCCTCGACAAATCCGCATGCCTCGTCGGCCGAGGCATGCCGTCGGGATCTCAATTCTGGGACTGGCACGCAAGAACTTGCATAGCCATCGAACAGGAACGTTTCTGCAAAATGTCGCCCCCGGGGCGGCATGGGGGGCTCAGTGAACGGCACGGTAAGTCAGTTCGGGTTCGGGATGATTACTCCTGTCACGGCATTTCTGATGGCCTGTTTCGGCTCGGCGCTGGGGCTGCGCTGTACCACCAGGTCGCTGCGCCGCACGTACCACCGTGGGCGGTGGCTGGCGCTGGGGTCCATCTCCATCGGAACCGGAATATGGACAATGCACTTCATCGCCATGATCGGCTTCAGTATCCGGGGCGCGTCCATCACCTACGACACGAGGCTGACGTTTCTCAGTCTCGGAGTCGCCGTGGCTGTGGTGGCGGTCGGCGTATTCACCGTCGGCTACCGGGGCGTCTCGCGCTCCACACTCGCGGCGGCGGGGATTTTCACCGGTGTCGGTGTCGCGGCCATGCACTACCTCGGGATGAGCAGTATGCATGTGGACGGAGATTTCTCTTTCGACCCGGTGACTGTCGCCGTATCCGTGATCATCGCGATCGTGGCGGCCACGGCGGCGCTGTGGGCCGCCGTGTCGCTGCACGCTTTGTGGACCTCCGTCGCCGCGAGTGCCGTCATGGGGCTCGCGGTAACCGGAATGCACTACACCGGAATGGCCGCGGTGTCCGTCCACCTCAACGAGCACGGGTCCGCTGTGTCGTCCGACCCCTCGGTGGCCCTTTTCACCTTCCTGCTGCCGGTCGTCGCGGGACCGGTCGCCGTCCTCATCATCGCCGCGAGCATCGTGATGTTCGACCCCGACATGCTGGTCGGCCAGAACGACGACAGCCACGATCGACCGGCCGTTCACGCACCGATCCCGGCCGGCCGGCAGCTACCGGCGCACAACAACCGGCACGCGCCATAACCTCACGACGGAGAGGGTCTTGAGGGTCAGCCGCTCAGTCGGGCCAGTCGTTTCGCCGCGGCCGTGTCACCCGCGTCGGCGCGGGCCCGCAACTCCGTGAGGGCGGCCTCGTCGCCCCGCTGAGCCAGCAGTTCGGCCAACTCCTCCGCCTCCATGAAGGCCCAGTCCTCGGGATCGTCCTCGCACTCCAGACGGTCCAGGGCATCCAGCGTGTCCAGGTACTCCGCCTGGAGACCGGCCGGGTTCTGCCACACGACGTCCGAGAACTGCCACACGCGCACGGCGCCCGCCAAGTCGCCGTCCCCGGCGAACAGTTCGGCCAGCCGCTTCGTGGTGGGCGAGTCGTCACCATAGGTTCGGGCCCACAGTCTCAGGGCGCCTTCCAGATCACCGGCCTTGGCCAGCAACTCTCCCAACCGTCCTGCCGCGTTCCGGTCTCCGGCCTCGGCCCGAGCCCGCAGTTCCGCGGTCTGATCCTGGGTCGGCCCATCACCGCCTGATCGAATGTCCGCCACCGGTCACACCTCCACCCCATCCTCATTCGCGAGCCAAAGGAGCGCCTGCGAGAGCGCAGCCGTTCTCATGAGCGTAGACACCCTTCGGCGCCAGGACGAGCCTCCGGACGGAACGTCAATGCCCTTGGCAACACTGCCGAGTTGGCCACCCGTACGAGTGGCACCTGGCAGCATCCGCAACCCCGCGGCCCACACAGGTGTCGTACCCCTCGCATCCACACCTGAGCCTCTGGGGGACCCGTGAACACCCGTACCGCCGTCGCACTCGGCTGCACCGCACTCCTCGCGCTCTCGGCATGCGCGGCCGAGGACACCGGCACCCGGACGCAGGCACCGGCGACCAGCCAGGAAAGCGCCCCTGTCCAGGAGGCCGCGCCCGCCCCCAGCGCCCCCGTCGCCGCCACGCCGAGGGCCGACGAGGAGACCCTCGGCGCGGAACCGGAGACCGCGACGCTCCCCGACATGACGGGCAAGGTCCTCCAGACCGCACAGGACGAGGCCCAGGCCCTCGGCTTTTACGGCCTCACCTCGTCCGATGCCACCGGCGCGGGCCGGTTCCAGGTACTCGACCGCAACTGGCGGGTCTGCTCCCAGACCCCGGAGCCGGGCGTGCACCCCGTCGAGACGACCATCGACTTCGCCACGGTCAAACTGACCGAGTCCTGCTGAGCAGTGAGATGCAAGGTCACCTCGGGGCACCGAGTCCAGGATCTCCGCTCGGATGCCTGAGAGGCCGCCCTCAGAAGGCGTACCTGACGCGCAGCCACGGTGTGTGTTCTGCCAGGAGTTGTCTCAGCCGCGTCAGGGAGCGCTGCTTGGTCTCGAGGTCGTAGCGGACGTTGAGGGCTCCGTTCTGGGAGCGCTTGGTCTCCTGGACGGCGGGTTGCCACAGCACGTCCTCGGCGCGGGGATGCCAGCCCAGGTTGACTTCGTGGAGCTGCTGATTGTGGGTCAGCATGATGATCTCGGCCGCCGCCTGTTCCTTCACCCGGGCGGGCAGGACGTCGTCGAGGTGGGTGAGGAGATCGGCCCAGTCCCGCTGCCACCCCGGGCGCAGTACGACGGGGGAGAGGTTGAAGTGGACCTCGTACCCGGCGTCGAGGAAGTCGGCGGCCGCCGCGATCCGCTCGCCGACCGGGCTGGTGCGGATGTCCAGCAGCCGGGCGTCGGCCTCAGGCATGACGGAGAAGCGCACTCGGGTTCGCCCCCGCGGGTCGAGCGCGAGCAGGTCGGGATTGACGAACTTGGTCGCGAAGGAGGCCTTCGCTGTCGGGAGGCCGCGGAACGCCGCGATGAGATCCGCCGTGTTGTCGCAGACCAGGGCGTCGACGGAGCAGTCGCCGTTCTCGCCGATGTCGTAGACCCATGCCGTCGGATCACACTGGTTGGGTTCGGTCTTGGGACCCTGGGCCCGTACGTGACGCCGGACATGGGCCACGATCGCTTCGATGTTGGTGAACAGCGTGATGGGGTTGGCGTAGCCCTTGCGGCGGGGGACGTAGCAGTAGGCGCAGGCCATCGCGCAGCCGTTGGAGGGGCCCGGGGCGATCCAGTCGGCCGACCTGCCGTTGGGGCGCGTCGTGAGCGTGTGCTTGACCCCCAGGACGAGCGTCTCGGTCTTGACGCGGACCCACCGGGCGATGTTGCCGTCGTTGCCGTGGAGGGAGGGGATGCGCCAGTGGCTGGCGACCTCGGTCACGCGCACGCCCGGCAGCCGGGCCATGATCTCCTGCCCGCGCGGGGAGTCGAGGGCCGCCGGCTCCGCGTAGACCTCCCGCACGTCGAGCATCCGACGTGCCTGTGGGCTGTCCCGGAACGCTCCGCCCGGGACGTGCGCCGGTGCGGTGTCCGACCACTCGAAGAGCGCCTGCTGCTCGGGCTCTCCCGGGGCAGATCCTCCCGCCGCCTCGTCCACGCGCCGTTCCTTGTCCTCACCGCGGGGCTGGGTCCCCGCCGTCGTCGTTGTCAGAAGGAGTCAGTGCTGACTCCGGTGTCGTGACAACAGACTAGGACCGGCACCGGTGAAGTCATCCGACATCCAGGTGGGAGTCGGACAGGTCCCGACGCTCGCCGTTCGGTGCCCACGGGCACCGGAGAGTGGGAGCGAAGGCGGGGTCTGGGATGCTGGCGCGGTGACGACCACACCGCGGATACCCGAGCCCGTCACCCCGGACCCGCCGATGGTCCTGAAGTGGCCATTGCTCACGCAGCAGTGGCTGGACCTCGCCTTCGTCCACTGGGCGGTCGACCCGGGTGACGTCGCCGGCCTGCTGCCGGACGGCACGGTCCCCGACACGCTCGACGGGGTGAGCTACGTGGGCCTGGTCGCCTTCCGGATGCACCGGGTGGGCTGGCTGGGGTCGCCGGGGGTGCCGTATCTGGGGACGTTCCCGGAGACGAACGTGCGCCTGTACTCGGTGGACGCCCATGGTCGGCGCGGCGTGGTCTTCCGGTCGATGGACGCCTCCAGGCTCGTGCCCGTACTGATGGGACGGGCCGGCTTCCGATTGCCGTACGTGTGGTCCCGGATGGCCGTCCGTACCGACGGCGACCTCGTCAGCTACACCAGCTCCAGGCGCTGGCCGGGGTCCCGCGGCGCCTACAGCCGTGTCGTCCTGCGCAAAGGTGAACGCCTGGTGGAGCCGACCCGGCTGGAGCACTTCCTCACGGCGCGCTGGGGGATGCACAACGCGTTCCTCGGCGACGTCGGATTCCTTCCCAACCACCATCCGCGCTGGCCACTGCACCGCGCCGAGCTGATCACCTGCGAGGAGAACCTCGTCGCGGCCGCCGGGATACCGGCCCCGCTGGGCGAGCCGGTCAGCGTCCTGTACTCACCGGGCGTACCGGTCCGGCTGGGCCGCCCCGCCCGGCCTGGCGGCATCCCGACCCCCTGAACCTCGGCGGAAGGTGCGGCTGAGCCGGACCGGTCAGGATTCGAGAAGCGCCGGTCAGCGTGCCGGAGCTAGCGTGAATGCCATGGCCGGCGAAGCCTGACCATCCCGCCGGGTCGACGCGACCCACGGCTTCAGGAGAGACCATGACCAGTTCTTCCACGCAGGGGATCAAGACCGTGCTGCACCCCGTGTCCGACCTCGGAAAGGCCAAGGCGGTGTACGCCGCCCTGCTCGGTGTCGAGCCGACGGCCGACGAGTCGTACTACGTCGGGTTCGACACCGGGGGCCAGCACATCGGGCTGGTGCCGAAGGGCGGACCGCAGGACATGACCTCACCCGTGGCCTACTGGCACGTGCCGGACATCGAGGCGAAGCTCGCCGAGGTCACGGCCGCGGGTGCCACCGTGAAGGAGGCCGCGCACGACGTCGGTGGCGGCCGCCTGGTGGCCTCCGTCGTCGACCTCGACGGGAACGTCCTCGGGCTGCTCCAGGACCAGTGAGCGTCGGCTCCGCTCACGTGTCCGTCCGGTGTCGTCGTGGCGCCGGGTCTCGGGGCGGCGTGATGCGTACACTCGTTCGACCTGGGTGGGTCGGTGCGGGTGCGGGTGCGGGTGCCGGTGTCTGCCTTGACCGGCGCGGCGGCGCCCCCTCCGCCAACCGCAACGCCGACGACGCCACTGATCGAATGGGCGGCGGACCATTGCCGCGACCGCACCCATAAATGTAGAACCAGACGTACCTCTCGAACCCGATCAGGCAGATGATCAGGCCGTCGGCCGGACAGCCGGACAGCCAGCCGGTCAGGTGATCGGCCGGACAGCCGGACAGCCAGCCGGTCAGGTGATCGGCCGGACAGCCGGTCAGGCACGAGCCAGGCGACGCCGACGGGGACCGCGCAGGCGGCCCGCCCGACAGATGGAGACACGACGAACCATGGCCACGAGGACGGACGCGCAGTCGCCTGCGCAGCACACCGCTGCCGACAGCCACGACCTGATCCGCGTGCACGGCGCGCGCGAGAACAATCTCAAGGACGTCAGCATCGAGATCCCGAAGCGCAGGCTGACGGTGTTCACCGGTGTCTCCGGCTCGGGCAAGAGCTCGCTGGTCTTCAACACGATCGCGGCGGAGTCGCAGCGGCTGATCAACGAGACGTACAGCACGTTCGTGCAGGGGTTCATGCCGACACTCGCGCGGCCCGAGGTCGACGTCCTCGACGGGCTGACGACCGTGATCACCGTCGACCAGCAGCGGATGGGCGCCGACCCCCGCTCCACCGTGGGCACCGCCACCGACGCCAACGCGATGCTGCGCATCCTCTTCAGCCGGCTCGGCGAGCCGAGCATCGGTCCCCCCAGCGCGTACTCCTTCAACACGGCCTCGGTCCGGGCGAGCGGCGCGATCACCGTCGAGCGCGGCAACAAGACCAAGGCGCAGAAGGCGACCTTCCAGCGCACCGGCGGCATGTGCACGCGCTGCGAGGGCCGCGGTTCGGTCTCCGACATCGACCTCACCCAGCTCTACGACGACTCCAAGTCGCTGGCCGAGGGCGCGTTCACCATCCCCGGCTGGAAGTCGGACAGCCAGTGGACCGTGCAGGTGTACGCCCAGTCCGGCTTCGTCGACCCGGACAAGCCGATCCGCGAGTACACCAAGAAGGAGCTTCAGGACTTCCTCTACGGGGAGCCGGTCAAGGTCAAGGTCAACGGCGTCAACCTCACCTACGAGGGACTGATCCCGAAGATCCAGAAGTCGTTCTTGTCCAAGGACAAGGAGGCGCTGCAGCCGCACATCAGGGCGTTCGTGGAGCGGGCGGTCACCTTCACCACCTGCCCCGACTGCGAGGGGACGCGGCTCAGCGAGGGGGCGCGCTCCTCGAAGATCAAGCGGATCTCCATCGCCGACGCCTGCGCGATGGAGATCAGGGACCTGGCCGAATGGGTCCGCGGACTCAGGGAGCCCTCGGTGGCGCCGCTGCTCACCGCGCTCCAGCAGACCCTCGACTCGTTCGTGGAGATCGGCCTCGGCTACCTCGCGCTCGACCGGCCCTCGGGCACGCTGTCGGGCGGTGAGGCGCAGCGCGTCAAGATGATCCGGCACCTCGGTTCCGCGCTCACCGACATCACCTACGTCTTCGACGAGCCCACCATCGGGCTCCACCCGCACGACATCCAGCGGATGAACGACCTGCTGCTGCGGCTCCGGGACAAGGGCAACACGGTGCTCGTCGTCGAGCACAAGCCGGAGACCATCGTGATCGCCGACCACGTTGTCGACCTGGGCCCCGGCGCCGGCACGGCGGGCGGCACCGTCTGCTTCGAGGGCACCGTGGAGGGGCTGCGGACCGGCGGCACCATCACCGGCCGCCATTTCGACGACCGGGCCGCCGTCAAGGAGGACGTACGCAAGCCCACCGGGGTCCTGGAGATCCGGGGCGCGTCGACGCACAACCTCAAGAGCGTCGATGTCGATGTCCCGCTCGGAGTGCTGACGGTCGTCACGGGCGTGGCCGGATCCGGCAAGAGCTCGCTGGTGCACGGGTCTATCCCGGCCGGGGAGAACGTGGTGTCGGTCGACCAGGGGGCGATCCGCGGCTCCCGGCGGAGCAACCCGGCCACGTACACCGGGCTGCTCGAACCGATCCGCAAGGCGTTCGCCAAGGCCAACGGCGTCAAGCCGGCCCTGTTCAGCGCGAACTCCGAGGGCGCGTGCCCCACCTGCAACGGCGCCGGAGTGATCTACACCGACCTGGCGATCATGGCCGGCGTGGCCACCACCTGCGAGGACTGCGAGGGGAAGCGGTTCGACGCCTCGGTCCTCGAATACCACCTCGGCGGCAAGGACATCAGCGAAGTGCTGGCGATGTCGGTCACCGAGGCGGAGGAGTTCTTCGGCACCGGTGACGCGCGCACCCCGGCCGCGCACACCATCCTCGGCCGGCTCGCCGACGTCGGGCTCGGCTACCTCAGCCTCGGGCAGCCCCTCACCACGCTTTCCGGCGGCGAGCGGCAGCGGCTCAAGCTGGCGACCCACATGGCGGAGAAGGGCGGCATCTACGTCCTGGACGAACCGACGGCGGGGCTCCACCTCGCCGACGTCGAGCAACTCCTCGGCCTGCTCGACCGGCTCGTCGACTCCGGCAAGTCGGTCATCGTCGTCGAGCACCACCAGGCGGTCATGGCGCACGCCGACTGGATCATCGACCTCGGCCCGGGAGCGGGTCACGACGGCGGCGAGATCGTCTTCGAGGGCACCCCGGCCGACCTCGTCGCCGCCCGCTCCACGCTCACCGGCGAGCACCTCGCGGCGTACGTCGGCTCCTGACCCGTCCCGCGTACGGAGCGGTTGTTAGCCTTGGCTGTGATCGGTTACCCCCTTCCCGGCCAAGGCTCGGCATGAGCGACCTCGATACCTTCCCGCTCGGCGCCGCGACCTCGCTGGCCGAGCTCGCGCAGGACCCGCATCGGCGACTGGCGCTGCTTCGTGAGCACGAACCCGTCTCCTGGCTGCCCGAGTTGGACGGCTGGCTGGTGACCCGCCGCGATCTCGCGCTCGGCGTGATGCGGGACGCCGCGACGTTCACCGTCGACGACCCCCGGTTCTCCACCGCCCAGGTCGTCGGCCCGAGCATGCTCTCCCTGGACGGCGCCGAACACGCCCGCCACCGTGAGCCCTTCACCGCTCCGTTCCGCCCCCGGGAGGTGCGTGAGGGCTTCGCCACGTTCATCGAGCGGGAGACGGACCGGCTCATCGCCGCGCTGGAACCGGCGGGCGCCGTCGAACTGCGGCGCGCCTTCGCGGGCCCGCTCGCGGTCGCCGTCGTGACCGAGGCGCTCGGGCTGGTCGGCACGACGCCGGTCACGGTCCTCGCCTGGTACGACTCGATCGTGCGCGCGGTCTCGGACATCACCGCGGGACACGAGGCGGGATCCGCCGGCGCCGCCGCGTACGCGGAACTGCGCGCGGCCGTGGAGGTCACCGTCGCGGAACGGGGTACGTCGTCGCTCCTCGGCTCGGCCGCCGGGCTACTGGCGGTGCCCGAGGTGGCGTCCAATGCCGCGGTGCTGATGTTCGGCGGCATCGAGACGACCGAGGCGATGATCACCAACGCGCTGCTGCATCTGCTGCCGCGCCCGGACCAACTCGCACTGGTCAGAGCCGACTTCGATCTGTTGGACGGCGCGATAGAGGAGTCCCTGCGTCTGGAGCCCGGGGCGGCGGTCGTGGACCGCTATGCCACCCGTGACACCGTGCTCGGCCCGGCCACGATCCGCCGCGGTGATCTGGTGACCGTCTCCCTGACGGGCGCCAACCGCGACCCCGCGGTCTTCCCCGACCCCGACCGCTTCGACGTCCGCCGCGAGAACGCCCGCCTCCAACTGGCCTTCGCACACGGCCCGCACTACTGCCTGGCCGCGCACCTCGCCCGCCTGGAGACCCGCATCGCCCTCCAGCGTCTGCTGGAACGGCTCCCGGGCCTGCGTCTGGACCCTGACCGTCCCACCGCTCCGCACGGGCTGGTCTTCCGCAAGCCCGCCGCGCTGCACGTGCTCTGGGACCGCTGAGGGGTTCGATCTCCCGGGCCCGCTTTTGGTCCCGGGAGCCGGTTCAGGCGGCCCCGGCCCGACGGGTTCGCCGCCTGCGTGCGGGCCCGGCCGGTTCCGCGATGTCGAGCGGGTACGGGTCCGAACCGGTCACCGTTCCCGGATGACCCACGGTGCCGAGGCCGAGGAGCACATGACGCCGGGCGACCTCCTCGGCGGTGAGCGGGCCGTCCGCCCGGAACCAGTTGGCGACGCCCTGACACATGATCAGGACCGCCCGGACGGCATCGGCGGGCAGCGGGGTGGTGAACACCCCCTGCGCGATGCCCGACTTCACGGTGTCGAGGAGCATGTGCTCCAGGTAGTCGCGCAGGGCCACGTAGCGTGCGCGGTTGCCGGGGTCCAGGCTGCGGATTTCGGTGTCCAGGAACGCGAGTCCCTTGCGGTGGGTCATGTACAGCACGATCGACTCGACCATGGCGCAGTAGCGCGGCAGCGGATCGTCGCCCGCCTCGGCGGCCGCGGCCCGGCAGCGGTCGAGGACGTCCTTCATGGACGTCTCCAGCAGGGTCGCGAGGAGCGCCTGCTTGTTCTCGTAGTGGTAGTAGAGGGCGGGCACCGTCACGCCCACCCGGCCCGCGATGTCCCGCACCGAAGTTCCGTGGTAGCCGTGCTCGTTGAACGCCTCGACGGTGTGCATCAGGATCGGGTGCAGGTCGAGCGGCCCGTACACGCGCCAGCTCCCGGCGGAAGCGGTCTCCTGGGGCGGCTGCGTGCTCAACAGGGCTCCTCCGATGCGTGGTCGGCGAGGTGCATTGTATGTCCGCCGATCCACCTGACTGTCGGGTGCCGAGTCGAGTCCGATCCGCAGGGCCCCGGCATCCGTGATGCCGGTTCGCCGCGATCGTCGGCGTAAGTGGTGCCGCTGGGGCGGGAGTTGAGCCCTGTTGTCAGAGGGAGCCGCTAGCGTCTGGGACGACCGCCCGGCCGCTCGACCGCTGACGGTCCGCGCAACGACCCTGAGGAGAACCGCAGATGGACCCTGTTCTTGTCGATTTCGCCACTCGTCCCGCCGAGTTGGCGAACGCCGTCGTCCGCCATCACCGCTGCGTGATCGACTCCTCGTACGTCGTGGTGGCGTCCGGCGGCCATCTCAAGGTCGACTTCGCGGTGGAGGGCGGGAAGGACATCGCGGAGACCGTGCTGAGCGTCACGGTGCTCGGCGCGGCTGTCCCCATGGACGTCACGCTGAACGACGAGATGGTGTTGGACGGGCTCTCGCTGTCCGACGACGAGGATCCGGGCGGTGTGCGGGAGTACCTGGTGAGCGTGCCCGGCAAGATCCTTCAGCAGGGCGTGAACGTCCTTCGCATACGCAATACCGCCGACGCCGACGCCGATGACAGTCTGCTCCGGGTGCGCGCGATCACGGTGAACCCCGCCGAGGACGCCGGTCGCGCGGAGCGGGACCTCAGGGTGAGGACGGGCGGACGGTCCGTCTGGACCTTCGCCACCGAGCGGCGCACCCTCGACGCGCCCACCTGGCAGCCGGGGCCGCGCCTGCTGTTCCACCTCGACCGGGGGGAAGGGGAATCCGCCGCACGACTGTCGTGGCGTGGGACCGACGGCGCGGAGTCGGCCATCGCGTTCCGCAGCGATCTGTCCGGCTTCCACGGCCACTTCCGGGCCGCCGACGGCGTCATCGGTGAACTGCGGGGCACGTTCACCGAGCGCCGCGCGGTCGCGGACGCCGCCGCCGACGACCTCGGGAGGTACTTCGCCACCGAGGAGGAGCGCGACGGTGTGTGGCGTCCCGTCGGCCGACTGCGGCTGCTGCTCGACGACGGCGGCGCGCCGGTGGAGCGCGTGACGTGGAGCGACCGCAAGGGCGACGCGACCTCGCTCACCCTGCGGACCGCCGTCACCGGGATCTCCGGCCCGTCGGCGACCGGCGAGCGACGCGACGTCACCGGCAAGGTGTCCAGGGTGGAGGCCAGCGAGGAGTTCGACGACTGGGGCGAGGTCGCGGCCAATCTCCTGCACAAGGCGAGCAGCAAGTGGCTGGCCCACGAGGACTCCGCCGACCTGGAGTTCACTTTCGACAGCCCTGTCACCGTCAACGCCTACAGCTTGACCTCCGCCAACGACTGCCCGGACCGCGACCCGTCGGACTGGCTGCTGGAGGGCTCCCACGACGGCAGGTCCTGGGCACGACTGGACACGCGGGAGAACGAGCGGTTCGGCGGGCGCTTCGACACCAGGGAGTTCCCGTTTCCCAACACCGTGGGCTACCGCCACTATCGCCTGCGCATCACCGCCAACTCCGGTGGTACCGAGACCCAGTTGTCCCGAGTGCAGTTCTTCGACGTCGACGGCGGCGACACACCCCCGCAGCCCGGCGTCTCCGACTTCGTCGGCTATCTGCACCTCGTCGGCACGGAACCCGTGGGGTATCGAGGCACGAGCGTCCCCGCTCCCGTATCCGTTGAGGAGGACGGCACGGGCGCGGAGCAACTGCTCGCCGGCGACTTCTCCGATACCGCCCGGAGCCTCCAGGACGCCGCCCACCTGCTCGACCGGCTGACCCAGTACCTGCGCCCCTGACCTCGGCGCCGGACGACCCATCTCCTGTGCCCCGTCGCGCGAAATGACCATGGCGACGGGGGACGGGCGACGGGGGACGGGCGATGGCGACGGGCAGGGGAGGCAGTGACGGTGACGGTCAAGGGATCACCCGCAGCAGTGGTCCTCGGCCGCCGCCGTGGGAACCGGCGCGTGGCAGGAGACGGGCGCCGGTACGTCCAGGGCCGGATTGCGGTCGAAGAACCCGTCGGGCTCCAGCCGCAGCCGCGCCCTGGCCACCGGCATCACCGGCCACTCCTCGGGGCGGGGGAAGTGGTGCGAGCCGACCGTCGCCCACAGCACCAGTTCGGTACCGTCCAACGACCGGTTCTCCTCCTGCCACTTGTGTACGCCGTCCGCGCCGGGCTCGGCCTGGTCGGGGTACTCGCCGGCCGCGCTCCGCGGCGATGCTCTTGAGCCGGCGGATGGTTCCACCGTCCGCGCGGGATCGACCCCGATGGACGCGCCGATGGCCCGCTCGTGCTCGATGTTCTCGGTCAGGTCGGCCGCGTCTAAGGCGAACACGAACCCGCCGCCGTCCGCGAGGTCCACCACGAAACTCTGGTGTCCCGGGGTGTGCCCCGCGGTCAGTACGGCGGTCACCCCGGGGGCGATCTCCCTGTCACCGTCGGCCTGTTGCCAGTCGAGACGGGGATCGTCGAAGTCGACCCGGAAGATCGAGTTGCGCTCCACCTCCGGCTGCCCGGAGAGCCCGTACGCCAACTCCGCGCGCCGCACGTGCACGGGCACCCGGCCCGCGAAGTGCTTCAGTCCGCCCGCGTGATCGGCGTGCAGGTGGCTGACGGCCACCGCGTGGATCGCGTCCAGCGGGATGCTGGCCGCGTCGAGGGCTTCCTCCAGCGGCTCGCCCGGCCCTGGCAGAACGGGCTGGTACGCGGGGGAGCCGTAGAAGCGGCGGCGCAGGGCGGGGTCCCGGATCAGCGCCGTGTCAAGAGGGGTCCGGGTGGGGTCGCTGCATGGGCCTGTGCTCCTTGGCGAGAGGGGGGACCGAGTACGGGAGGACTCGTCCTTCAGGATCCACAATCTAGGCATATGGATCCCAAAGTGGGTGGCCGCCAGGCAAAACGTGCTTCCCGGTCGCGACTCCGCGAACGATTCCGCGAACGCCTCCGTGCCCGCCGGGGGAGCGGCGGGCACAGAAGCGGGCGGCGCGGAGGCGCCCGTCTCAGCCCTGGCCGGTCACGTCGGCGATCCTCCACCGTTGGTTGGACCCGGAGTTGGGGGTCCATGTCGTGACGGCGGATCCGTCGGCGGTGGCCTGACCGCCCACCTCCAGGACCCCGCCGGTCGCGGCGTTGACCAGGGTCCAGGTGCCGTCACCGGTGGTCGACCCGATCCACTGGACGGCCCTGTCACGCCGGCCGGTGTCCGCTTCCAGTACCGGGGAGCCGTCCCGGACGGCCAGACGCCTGCCCTCCGCCGGGCTGGTGACCAGGTAACGCTGCCGGTTGCCGGTGCCGTCGCCGGTCGGACGAAGCTGCCAGCGCCGGCCGGCGCCGGTCGTGTCGGCTGCCGCGGTCCTGATGACGAGCCTGGTGCCGTCGTCCGCCACGGTGAGGGCCTTGCCGCTCTGTACGCCGGTCAGTTCGTAGGTGTGGCCCTTCTTCAGGAGCGCGGCGTCCTTCGCCACGCCCGACACGCCCTTGACGAGGAAGGACGTCACGGACTGGGCGGGCACGGTGAGGGTGGCCTGCCGTCCGTCGACGGCGACGGGTGCCTGTCGTTCGAGCTTGCCGTCGGCGCTCGTCACGACGGGCGTCACGGTCGCGTTGCGGGCGACGTGCCCGAACTTGGACAGGTCGATGGTGACCGCGCGGGCCTCGGTGGCGCTGTTGACGTGGACGACCGTCGCCGCGTCGCCCTTCTTGGCCACGGCGGCGGCACTCGACGTGTCGTCGGTCCCGATCAGCCGGTCACCGGGCTTGATGTAGTGCGTGAAGTTGCGGGCGGTGTCGAACTTCGTGTTCGTGTACACCGGGCAGGTGGCCAGGGTGTCCGCGGAGGTGCAGCTGAAGGGGAGCTGGATGCTTCCCCAGTTGCCGCCCTTGGCGGACTCACCGCCGGGCTTCATGTTGTCGTAGTCCTCGACCGGCTGCCAGAACACCCAGGCGCTGGGCTCCAGTTCGCGCAGGTCGTCGACCATCTGCTGGGCGAGCCCGAGGCCGGGCCGCATGTCGGTGAAGCTCTGGCCGTCGCCCCAGTCGCCCTCCACCTCGCTCATCCACAGCGGCTTGTCGGCCGCCTTCGCCAGGTCGCGCGCGCTGGTGCGGCCGCCCGTTCCGTAGGTGTGGACGTTCAACTGGCTGACCAGGTCGCGCACTTCCTGCGGGTAGGTGTTCCAGTTCCGTGCGAAGAGGCTGGGGTTGGTCTCGTCCATCGCGGAGATCTCGGTGCCGGTCCTCGAACTCTTCAGGGCGGGGGCCAGGGCGTCGATCACCTTCTGCTGGAGTTCGGGGCCGATGTGCGCCCCTTCCTGACGGCCGCCCACAGGCTGGCCGTCGGCGCCCAACCGCGTGCTCCAGTAACCCGTGTTGGGCTCGTTGAACGGGTCGAGGGTGTCGACCTTGATGCCGTGCGCCTTCTCCAGCCGCTTGGTCGCGCCCGCCAGATAGGCGGCGAAGTCGTCGACGGAGTCGGCCTTGAGCTGGTCGGCATTGGCGTCGAACCCACCCGACACGTAACCGCTGTTGGTCATGAACCAGGGCGGTGAGTTGCTGAACGTCTCCCAGTGGGTGATGTCCTTCTTGATCCGGTCCACCCACCAGCGCTGCGTGGCGTCGGCCTTCGGGTTCCAGTCGGCCGCGTCTTCGGCGCTCCACCAGTCGGTGTCCTCGCGGGTGGTGCCCGCGGGGGCCTTCCACCAGCCCTCGACCGCCCCGCCGGCGCGCAGGTAGTCCGGGACGTCGGGGGCGTTGCCGCCGCCTATGTTGTAGCGGGCGAGGTTGAGGGCGAGACCGTCGTCACCGAACAGGAGTTGGGCCAGTTTCTCCCGGATCTCCTTCGGGTAGTCGCCGGTCGCGTTGGCGAACCACACCAGGCTGGTGCCCCAGCCCTCGAAACTGTCCGCCTTGTACGAGGGATCCGGCCGGACGGTGACGGCGGCGGCCGTCACCGTCTCCGCACTTGTCGGTGGAGCGGTGACCAGGGCTGCCCCGGTGGCCAGGGCGGTGACTCCGATGGTTCCCAGAAGCCGTCTTGTGCGGGTACGCCGTGCCAAGGTGTGCTCCCAACTCGTAGGTGGTCGCTTCGCTTCAACGGACCGCCGTACCCCGCGAACAGGGCACGGCGGTGTGCCCCTCGGATCAGGGGGTCAGTGGGCGGGCTGTCGCAGTACGACGACCTCCCGCGGCGGCAGGACGAGTTCGCCGTCGGCGTCCGCCGGGCCGACCAGGACGTCCCCGGCGAGGCCGGGCACCGGCACCGGCTCGTCGGTCCGGTTGACCAGGAAGAGGAAACGGCTGTCGCCGTCGCGCCGTACGACCAGCTCGACCCGGCCCCGCGCCGAGTCGGGCAGTTCGCTGGCTATGCCGGCGTGGCTGAGCAGTTCCGGCAGCAGACCGGTGAGGCCGTCCGTCCCCAGCCGGGTGGAGACGTACGCGGCCGAACCGCCGCCCACCGTACGGCGGGTGATCGCCGGCCGGCCGGCGTAGGTGCCCCCGCTGTAGTGGGCCAGCACCTGCGTGTCCGGGTCGGTGACGCTGATCCGGTCGGTCCACAGGGTGCCCGTGGCGCCGTTGTCGAGGCCGGCGCTCTCGCCGGCGAGCAGCGGGCCGAACTCCTCGACCCGGATGCCGAGCAACTCGCGCAGGGCTCCCGGGTAACCGCCCAGCCAGACGTGGTCGTTCTCGTCGACGACACCGGAGAAGTACGTGGTGACCAGGTGGCCGCCGTGCTCGACGTACCGCGTGAGCTCCTTGGACAGGGCCGCGGGGACCATGTGCAGCACGGGGGTGATCAGGAGTTCGTAGCGGGCGAGGTCGGACTGCGCGGTGACGATGTCGGCGCGGATGCCGAGGGCGAGGAGGGCGGAGTACCAGTCGAGGCCCTCCGCGCGGTAGTCGAGGAGGGCGGTGGGGTGCGAGTCCTGCTCGCTCGCCCACCACGACTCCCAGTCGAAGACGATTCCGACGCGGGCGGGCTCGCGCTCGGTCCCGGCGACCGGGGCCAGCGTCCGCAGGGTCTGCCCGAGGCCGGTCACCGCGCGGAAGACCTCGCTGTCCGGACCGGCGTGCGGGACCATCGCCGAGTGGTACTTCTCGGCGCCGGCCGCCGACTGGCGCCACTGGAAGAAGCAGACGGCGTCCGCGCCGTGCGCGACGTGCAGCAGCGAGTCACGGGCCAGTTCGCCCGGCCGCTTCGCGACGTTGACGGGCTGCCAGTTGACGGCGCTGGTGGAGTGCTCCATGAGGAACCACGGGCGGCCGCCGGAGATCCCGCTGACCAGGTTGGCCGAGAAGGACAGTTCGTCCCTGGCCTGCGGACCGGGCACGACGTAGTGGTCGTTGGAGACGAAGTCGATCTCGCCCGCCCAGTCCGCGTAGTTCATCCCCTTGGTGCCGCCCATCACCATGAAGTTGGTGGTGACCGGTACCGCGGGCGTGAGTTCGCGCAACAGGTCCCGCTCGGCGCGCAGATACTCCTTCAGCGCGTCGGAGGAGAACCGCTTGAAGTCGAGCTGCTGCGTGGGGTTCGGGTGGGAGGCCGCGAGCCGGGGCGGCAGGATCTGGTCCCAGTCGCTGTACTTCTGGGACCAGAACGCCGTGCCCCAGGCGTGGTTGAGCCCGTCGAGCGTGCTGTAGCGGGCGCGCAGCCAGTCGCGGAAGGCACGGGCCGCGTCGTCGGAGTGGTCGTACACGTTGTGGCAGCCCAGCTCGTTGGAGACGTGCCAGGCGACCAGCGCGGGGTGGTTCGCGTACCGCTCGGCCATCTTCCGTACCAGGTGCAGCGCGTGGTCGCGGAAGACGGGCGAGGTCGGTCGCCAGTGCTGCCGCGCTCCCGGCCACAGCGTCTCACCGGCGGCGGTCACCGGAAGGATCTCCGGGTGCGCCGTGGTGAGCCAGGGCGGCGGGGAGGCGGTGGCGGTGGCCAGGTCGACCCCGATGCCGCCCGCGTGCAACAGATCCATGATCTCGTCGAGCCAGGAGAAGTCCCACTCGTCCCGGGCCGGCTGGATGCGGGCCCAGGAGAAGATCCCCACGGAGACGATGTTGACGCCGGCCTCGCGCATCAGCCGTACGTCTTCCTCCCACACCTCGCGCGGCCACTGCTCGGGGTTGTAGTCGGCGCCGTACACGAGGCGTGGGGTGGGGTCACCGTCCGGCCCGTGCAGCTGGGACAGGAGGGTGGAGATCATGGTGGTCCTTCCGGTGAGTCGCACGGGGCGGCGGGGTTGGGTACGGCTCGGCTACTCGACGGTGAAGCCCTGTTCCTTGCCGTACTTGACGGAGGCGTCCTGCCAGGACTTCAGGCCCTCGGAGAGCGAGGTGCCCGAGACGTAGGCCTTGCCGACGGTGTCGTTGAAGATCGAGTTGGCGTACTGCTGGAAGGGCAGGTACGACCAGTCGTCGGCGACCTCGGCCGCGGAGGCGGCGAAGATCTCGTTGGCCTTCTGGCCGCCGAAGTACTCGAACTCCTTGTTCTGGAACGAGGAGGCCTGGAGCTCTGCCTTGGTCGCGGGGAAGGCGCCCTCGTCGATGCGGGTCTTGACGCCGTCACCGGAGTTCGCGTACTCGACGAAGGCGTAGGCGAGTTCCTTGTTCTTGCCGAGCGTGGGCAGCGTCAGGGAGCTGCCGCCGTTCTCCGCGCTCGCCTTGTCGCCCTTGGTCCACTGCGGCATCGGGGCCGCCCGCCAGTCACCGGAGGCGTTCGGCACGCCGGAGACGAAGTTGGCGGGCATCCAGGCGCCGGTGGTCAGGGTGGCGATGGTGCCGTCGCCGAGCCCCTTGTACCAGTCGTCGGTCCAGCCGTTGATCGGGGAGACGAGCTTCTCGTCGATCAGCTTCTGCCAGGTGTCGGTGTACTTCTTGGCGCCCGCGTCGTCGAAGTTGACCGACACCTTGGTGCCGTCGACCTTGTAGGGACGCGAACCGGCCTGCCACAGCATGCTGGTGGTGAAGCCGGCGTCACCGGCGTCGTTGGCGATGTATACCTTCGGGTCGGCCTTGTGCAGCTTGCGGGCCGCCTCGACGTACTCGTCCCAGGTGGTCGGGACGGCGATCTTGTACTTGTCGAAGATCTTCTTGTTGTAGAACATCGCCATGGGCCCGGAGTCCATCGGCAGGCCGTATACCTTGTCGCCGTCGTTCACGGCGTTCCACGGACCCGGGGTGTACTTGTCGGCGAGCTTGTCGGCGCCGTAGGGGGCGAGGTCGCTCAGGCCCTTGGTGAGGGAGTACTGCCCCAGCGCGAAGTACTCGACCTGCGCGACGTCGGGAACACCCTTCCCGGCCGAGATGGCGTTCGACAGCGCGGTGTAGTGCTTGTCGCCCGACCGCTCGCTGACCAGGTTGATCTTGACCTTGGGGTACTTCTTCTCGAAGTCGGCGGCGACCGTCTTGAGCGTGGGCTCCCAGGCCCAGACCGTGACCGAGCCGCCCTTCTCCAGGGCCGCCTGGATGTCCGTGGCGGAGACAGGCTTCGAGCCGGAGCTGTCGTCGTCGGAGCCGCCGCAGGCGGTCGCTCCCAGGGCGAGGACGGAGAGGAGGGTGATACCGCGCATCAGGCGGCTTGTCGTTCTGCGCATCGAGATGCTTCCACTTCTTCGTGGGCGGGACAGACGAGGGTTGTAGAGGTGAGGCTCAGGGGGGTGGGCTGGAGGGAGGGCTACTCCTTGACGCTTCCGGCGGCCAGGCCGGACTGCCAGTACTTCTGGAGGAACAGGAAGGCGGCGATCAGCGGCACGATGGTGAGCAGCGAGCCGGTGATCACCAGGTTGAAGATCACGTCGCCGCCGATCGTCTGGGCCTGGTTGTTCCAGGAGTCCAGGCCCAGGGTCAGGGGGTACCAGTTGGGGTCCTTGAGCATGATCAGCGGCAGGAAGTAGTTGTTCCAGGTGGCGACCGTGGTGAAGAGCAGCACGGTCACGGTGCCGGGGGCGAGCAGCGGAAGGGCGACCTGGAAGAAGGTGCGCACCTCGCCCGCCCCGTCGATACGAGCCGCTTCGAGGAGTTCGACGGGGATGGCCTCGGAGGCGAAGACCCACATCAGGTACAGGCCGAAGGGCGAGACCAGCGAGGGGATGATCACCGCCCACGGGGTGTCGGTCAGCCCCATCTTGCTGAACATCAGGAAGGTGGGCACCGCGAGGGCGGTTCCCGGGACGGCGACGGCACCGATGACCACGGCGAACACCGCGCGCTTCCCGGGGAAGTCGAACTTGGCCAGCGCGTAACCGCCCAGGATCGCCAGGAGGGTCGCGCCGCCGGCGCCGAGGACGACGTACAACAGCGTGTTCAGCAGCCAGCGGACGAAGATGCCGTCGTGGTAGGTGAACGTCTGGCTGATGTTGTCCCAGAGAGCGAAATCGTCGCTGAACCAGAGCCCCGAGGAGTTGGCCAGCCCCTCCTGGGTCTTGGTGGCGCTGATGACCAGCCACACCAGGGGTACCACGGTGTAGAGCAGGATCAGGCCGGTGAGTACGGTCAGCAGAACGCTGCGCTTGCGCTTGGGGCCCCCGGCGACGCCCTTGCGGGCCGTACGCAGCCGAGGTGTTGACCGGCCCTCGGCCTGAGCGGGAGCGGACACGGTGGTGGCGGGGCTGCTGGTGCTGCTCATCGGTCAGGCTCCCTTGCGCATGCCGCGAAGCTGTACGACATAGGCGATGACCATGGTGATCAGCCCCATGATGATGGCGACCGCCGCGGAGTAGTTGTGCTGCTGGCCGTTGAAGGACAGCGAGTACGTGTAGAAGTTCGGGGTGAAGTCGGTCGTGATGGCGTTGCGCGCCAGCGGCCGCAGGATGCTCGGCTCGTTGAACAGCTGGAAGCTGCCGATGATCGAGAAGATCGTCGCGATCACGAGGGCGCCGCGGATCGCCGGGAGCTTGATGGCGGTGATGATGCGGAGCTGCCCGGCGCCGTCGATCTCCGCGGCCTCGTACAGCGACTGCGGGATGACCCGCAGCGCGGAGTAGAAGATCAGCATGTTGTAGCCGACGAACTCCCAGGTGACGATGTTGCCGATCGACGCCAGGACCAGGTCGCTGGAGAGCGGGTCGGGCAGGGTGACGTCGAACGCGCTGTTGATGTCACCCACCAGCCCGTACTTGGTGCCGTACATGAAGCCCCACATCAGGGTGGCCACCACGGCGGGCACGGCGTACGGCAGGAAGATCGTGATGCGGAAGAAGTCCGTGCCGTACAGACGGCCGCTGTCCAGAGCGAGGGCCACCAGCAGTCCGATACCGAGCATGATCGGCACCTGTACGGCCAGGAAGAGTGACACCCGCACCAGGGATGCCCAGAACTGGTCGTCCTGCAAGGCCTGTTGGTAGTTGTCCAGACCGACGAAGCTGGTGCCGCCGATCAGTTGGTCCCTGAAGAGGCTGAGGTAGATCGAGTAACCGATCGGCGCCAGGAAGACGAGGGCGAAGACGACCACGAAGGGGCCGATGAACCCCCACCCCGTCCAGGAGCGGCGGTCCCGTTTCGCCGGAGGCCGGTCCGGCTGCCGTGTTACCGCCGCAGGGGGCTGAAGCGTCGTCATGTCGTTCCTCGCTCGTCCATCTCGGAACCGGCGTCACACGCCGCCGCGATGTTTGCGTAAACATCCAGGTCCGAAAGGAGCCGCGGGCTGTTATGTTTACGTAAACATCTGATGGCGGCATGTCTACACCGCCCCAATGTCGGTGGTCAAGAGTCACCTTGTATAACAAAACGGCAACTGGGACCTGAGGAACAGGGGAGACAGGTGGACACCGCGGACGGCGCCTCGGCGAGCAGGGATCGGGTACGCACGGAGCAACGGACCGGGCGTCGTGGGCAGAGCGTGTCCATGGCGGATGTCGCCCAACTGGCCGGTGTCTCCTCGCAGACCGTGTCCCGGGTGTCCAACGGCTACGCGGGCGTCAACGAGGAGACCCGGCGACATGTGCTCGCCGCCATGAAGGAGCTGGGTTACCGGCCCAACAGCGCCGCCCGTGCCCTCAAGCGCGGCGAGTTCCGCACCATAGGTGTCATCACCTTCAACCTCTCCACCACGGGCAACATGCGGACCCTGGAGGCGATCGCGACGTCCGCGGCGCAGGAGGGTTACGCCGTCACGCTGCTGCCCGTCGCCGTGCCGACCCACGACGAGGTGCGGGGCGCCTTCTCCCGGCTGGGGGAACTCGCCGTCGACGCCGTCATCGCCATCATGGAGGTGCACCTCCTCGACGCCGCGACGATCTCCCTGCCGCCGCACGTCCAGGTCGTGGTGGCCGACTCGGACGCCGGCGACCGCTACAGCGTGGTCGACACCGACCAGGCCATGGGCGCCCGCGCGGCCGTACGGCATCTGCTGGACCTGGGGCATCGCACGGTCTGGCATCTCGCCGGACCCGAGGAGTCCTTCGCGGCCCAGCGCCGGGAGGACGCCTGGCGCGCCGGACTCACCGAGGCGGGCCGCGTCCCGCCGCCCCTGGTAAGGGGCGACTGGTCGGCGGAGTCCGGCTACCGGGCCGGTCTGAGACTCGCCGACGAGGAGGCCTGTACGGCGGTGTTCGCCGCGAACGACCAGATGGCACTGGGGCTGCTGCGGGCCCTGCACGAACGCGGCCGGAGGATCCCCGAGGACGTCAGTGTCATCGGCTTCGACGACATCCCCGAGGCCGGTTCCTTCCTGCCTCCGCTGACCACCGTCCACCAGGACTTCGCCGAGGTGGGGCGCCTGTGCGTCGAGGGTGTGCTCCGTCGGATGCGCCATGAGGGAGCGGAGCACGGGACGACGCTCGTTCCCACGAGGCTGGTGGTGCGTGACAGTACTGCGGCGGCTCCCTAGCGCGGGCCGCCTACCGGGCTCGGGGCGGGTGTTTGCCCCAGGTCAGGGCTGTCCGCCTCGCTCCAGCGGAATCCGCTCGCCCGCTTCGACCGCGACCGGCAGCCGGTTCTCGGCGGGCGGGAGCGGGCAGGTCGCCAGGTCCGTGTAGGCGCAGGGGAGGTTGCCCGCGCGGTTGAAGTCGACCGTCACCCTGCCCTCGGCGTCGGGAGAACCGATCTGGAGGGAGCGGTTCGCGGCGTACGTGGTCACGCCGGACGTCCCGTCCGTGAACAGCACCATCAGGCTGCCGGGGGTCCTGCCGTTGAACGCCGTGAGCCGGTACGGCGTGCCGTCGAGGTCGAACTCGACCTGGCCGGGGGAGTCGTAGACGTGCTCCAGTCCCTCGACGGCGGCACCGACGGTCACCGGGCGGGGTTCGCCGAACGACAGGAAACGCCCGGTGCGGACCCAGTGGGGCTCGGGGGCGTAGGCAGGGGTGTGCGAGAAGGCCCTGCGGAGCGCGCTGTCGGGGTGGCGGGGCCGCACGATGTCGTGACCGCCGCGTTTGGCGACCTCGATCACCGCGTCGTCCCAGCCCGCGTTCACACTGGCTCGCTCGGCGATGACGCCGAAGTCGTGACGGCCGCGTACGGTCACGCCCTCGACGGTCAGTTCCTCTCCCTCCTCCAACTCGACCACCACCCCGTCGGGCGTGCTCGACCAGGCTCCCGGGGCGTCCTCGAACCGGGCCGGCTCCGCACTCAGCCAGCGCAGACTCGTGATCGCGAGAAACCCGTGCGGGCCGGAGAGCACCTCCTCCTTCGCGCTGTGCCACTGCTCCCAATCCCGCACGAAACTCACCAGGTCGACGTCCTGGACCGTCATGTCCGCTCCTCCGCATGGCAGTTGCGGAGGCAGGCACAGCAGCACCCACCACCGCACTCGGCTGCTTGCTGCAACTGCGTTGCGCCGTGGGCCATTCCGGCTGCGGTGGGATTCGGGTCGTGAGGCCGTCCCGGGGGTCGGTCCGCGATACGGCTCGCGGGAGCCTGCCTGCGGCACCGCTTGTGCAAGCCTGCCTGCCGCGCTGCTTGCGGGGATCGGGTCGCGGTAACGCAAGTGGGGGCCTGCTTGCGGTGCTGCTCGGGGGTATCGGGCCGTGGGGCCGTCTCGGGGGTTGGTTCGTGATGGCGCTCGCGGGGGCTTGTCTGTGGCATCTTGCGGGAGTTGGGCCGCGGTAACGCGAGTGGGGTCTGCTTGCGGTGCCGCTCGGGGGAACCAGGCCGTGGCACCGTTCGCGGGAATCAGCCCGCGGCATCGGGTGGGGGCCAATCCGGCATATCGCCGCGAGAGTTGGCTCGCCGCGGCATCGCCGGGACGGTGGCTCGCGGCACTCTTCGGAAGGTTGGTGGGTGATCCGCTCGGCGGGTCTGCTCGCCGTGCCGGCCGAGGGTTCAGTCGGCGATCGCCTCGATCAGCTCGGCGAGAGCCGTGAGGTTGTGGCCGCTGATGAACCTGTCGCAGTGCGGGAGGGCGGCGGCCATGCCGCCCGTGCGGGGGGTGTAACTAGGCGCAGCCTTGCGGGGGTTGACCCATATGACGCGGTGGGCGAGCCGTGCCAGGCGGGCCATCTCGCGCGCGACGGCGCCGGGGTCCTCGCCCTCCCAGCCGTCGGAGAAGATCACCACCACGGCGCCGCGTGCCATGCCCCGGCGCCCGAACCGGTTGTTGAACTCGGCCAGCGCATGGCCGATCCGTGTGCCACCCGACCAGTCGGACGCGGCGGCCCCCGCCCGTCGCAGCGCGCCGTCCACGCCGGACGGGCCGGTGTGCCGCAGCACCGGTGTGAGCCGCGTGAGCCTGGTGGCGAAGACGAACGCCTCGGCCGCCGCCCCCGCCGCCGCTCGCGGAAAGAGACGCAGGTAAGCGCGGGTGTACGGCTCCATGGACCGGGAGATGTCGCACAGCAGTACCAGCCGTCGCCGCCGCGGCCGGTTGCGGCTGAGCGACAGCGGCACCGCCTCGCCGCCCGTGCGTTGCGCGGTGCGCAGCGTACGGCGCAGGTCGACGCGCCGCCCATGGCGGTCGGCCTCCCTTCGGCGGCCGCGCCGCAGCGGCACCCGCACCACCAACAGGGCCAGCAGCCGGTTCAGTTCGGCCAGCTCGCCTGGTTCGATCGCGGCGAAGTCCTTGTGCGCGAGGACCTCGGCCGCACTGCCCGCAGTGCGTAGCCCCGCCGTTCGCGTACGGTCCCGGCCGGCCACCGCCGACACGGAGAGGGCGCCGTGCGGCAGAGGCGCGCTGCCGCTGCCGACCGCCCCGGTTCCGGTGGGCGCCGGGGCCCGTTCCGGATCGGGTTCGGCTCCGGGTGACGGCCCGGGAACGCGGCGCACTGTCACCGCCCGCGGCACGCCCCCGAACACCGCGTCGAAGACCCGGTCGAACGGCTCGACCTGCTCGCGCCCCGTCACGAAGGCCAGCCGTGCCGCCCAGTACAACGCCGTACGGTCCACCGGCGGCAGCAGACGCAACGCCTCCAGGAACCGTACGGACCCCTGCGGCGTCACCGGCACCCCGGCGCGCCACAGCTCCTCGCCCAGTCGGCCGCCGAACTCGGCCCGCTCGAACAGCGGAACCGCGCCGGGCGAGGCAGCGGGCGGGGGACGGGACGAGGGCGAGTGCGCGGTCACGGCTGCCCGCCCGCCACCAGCCAGTCCAGGCCGCGGTCCCGTGCCAGCTCCTGGTCGTCCCGGTACTTGAGCAGGGAGCCGAGGGTGCTCCCGGTGATGTCGGCGTCCAGACGCGGCACGCCGAGCAGGCGCAGCGCGGAGATCCAGTCGATGGTCTCGGCGATACCCGGAGCCTTCTGCAACTCCAGGGTCCGCAGCCGTCGTACGGCGCCCGCGACCGAGACCGCCAGCTCCCTCGACGTTCCAGGCACACGTCCGCGCACGATCTCGACGAGCCGCTCGGTGTCCGGATAGTCGATCCAGTGGTACAGGCAACGGCGTTTGAGCGCGTCGTGCAGATCACGGGTGCGGTTGGAGGTGAGCAGCACGACGGGCGGCACGGTGGCCCGGACGGTGCCGATCTCGGGAATGGTCACGGCGGCCTCGGCCAGCACCTCCAGGAGGAAGGCCTCGAAGTCGTCGTCGGCACGGTCGATCTCGTCGATGAGCAGAACGGCGGGCGCGGGCCCGGGATGGGTGAGGGCCGCGAGCACGGGGCGACGGAGCAGGTAGTCCTCGCTGAACAGATCGGCCTCGGTGAGCTGTTCGTGCCGGCTCTCGGCCAGCCGGATACCGAGCAACTGGCGCGGATAGTTCCACTCGTACAACGCCTCGGCCGCGTCCAGACCGTCGTAGCACTGGAGCCGGATGAGGGGGCTGCCCAGCACGGCGGCCACCGCCTTGGCCGCCTCCGTCTTGCCGACGCCCGCCTCGCCCTCCAGAAGCAGCGGCTGGGGGAGTCGCAGGGCGAGGAAGAGAGCGGTGAGCAGGCCGTCGTCGGCGAGATAGCCGAGTGCTCCGAGCCCGGCGCGCAGACTGTTCACGTCCGGCAGACACCGCTCGACGTGTTCGCTCACGAGACGTCGGTTTCCCGGTAGCGGGCGGGGTCCTTCTCGTACGCGGTCCGGCAACCGGTACGGCAGAACCAGCGACGACCACCGTCACCCGCGTCCGAGTACGGCGTGCCGTCCACGACGGCGACCGTCATACCGCACACGGGGTCCGTGGCGGTGGTCGGGCGCGGCGAGTGGGTCGTCGTGCCGCCCGCGAAGTCGGTGACCGTCGCGAGGTCCGGGAGCGTTGAGGGGTCCGAGACCGTCCCGAAGTCCGGGATCGTCGAGGGGTCCGAGACCGTCCCGAAGTCCCGGACCGTCCCGAAGTCCGCGATCGTCGAGGAGTCCGGGACCGCCATGGACCCAGCCGCAGCCACCGGCGCTGCCGCTATCACCGGCGCTGCCGTAGCCACCGGCCCTCCCGGCGCGGCATCGCCCCCCACCACCCGAATGATCTCCGCCAGGATCGACACCGCGATCTCGCCCGGCGTGCGGGCGCCGATCCACAGTCCTGCCGGGGTGTGGATCCGCGCGAGCCGCTCCTCGTCGAGGTCGAGCCCGGCCAGCACCGCCGCTCCGCGTCTGGGTCCGGCGACGAGTCCGACGTAGGGCACACCGGCCCGCGCCGCTGAGACCAGTACCGTCTCCTCGTCCCGGCCGTGCGAGGCGATCACCACCGCCTGGACACCGGCCAGCGCCTCCGGTGTGGTCCGGTCGGCGGCGGCCGTCGTGATCTCGTAGCCGAGCGCCGGTCCGAAGGCGGACAGCGCGCGGGCGATGGGCGAGTCACCCGTCACGACCACTCGCGGCGGCGGCCGCAACGGCTCAAGGAAGATCTCCAACTCGCCGCCGGACAGGCAGGGGTTGGCGACACGCATGGCGCCGTCCTCGGCGACGGGCTCTCCGCCGCCGCCCGCCGTGACGTCCGGCGAGATGCGCAGCAGCAGCGACTCACCGCTGAGCAGGGTCCGCAGCGCCTGGACCCGTACGGTCGCCTCCGCGCAGACACCGCCGATGAAACCCTCGATACGGCCGTCCGCGAGGATCAGCGCGGTGTCGCCGGGCCGCGCGCTCGCCGGACGGCGGGCGCGCACCACGGTGGCTTTGACGAACGGCTCGTGACGCCCGGTCAGTTCGGCGATGCGTGCCTCAAGCAGGGCCGCGGGACGACTCATTGAGGTGCCTCCACCTCGCCGTGACGCATCGCCGCCCACACCCGGCCGGGCGTCAGCGGCATGTCGGCGTGACGTACGCCGATGGCGTCGAGGACCGCGTTGACCACGGCCGGCGGTGAACCCACCGTCGCGGACTCGCCGATGCCCTTCGCTCCGATCGGATGGTGCGGGGAGGGGGTGACGGTGTGGTCGAGTTCCCAGGCGGGGACCTCCAGTGCGGTCGGCAGCAGATAGTCCATGAACGAGCCGCACAGACAGTTGCCGTCCTCGTCGAAGCTGATGATCTCCATCAGCGCCATGCCGACGCCGTCGGCCAGACCGCCGTGCACCTGCCCCTCGATGATCATGGGGTTGATACGGGTGCCGCAGTCGTCCACGGCGATGAAACGCCGCACCTTCACCGCGCCCGTGCCGGGATCGACGTCGACCACGCAGACGTACGCGCCGAACGGGTAGGTCATCTCGGGCGGGTTGTAGACGGTCGTCGCCTCCAGGTGGCCCTCCACACCGTCGGGCAGTTCCAGCGAACCGTGCGCGGCCAGCGCGATCTCCTGGATCGTCCTCGTCATCGCCGGGTCGCCCGCGACCGACCAACGGCCCTTCGTCCACTCCAGATCGTCCGGGTGGACCTCCAGCATGGCGCCCGCGATGATCCGCGCCTTGTCCCGCACCTTGCGCGCGACGACGGCCGCGGCGGCTCCGGACACCGGGGTGGAGCGGCTGCCGTAGGTGCCGAGTCCGAAGGGGGTCTGGTCGGTGTCGCCGTGCACGACGTCGATGTCCTCGGGCGGGATGCCCAGTTCCTCGGCGACGATCTGCGCGAACGTCGTCTCATGGCCCTGCCCCTGCGTCTGCACGCTCAGCCGGACCACGGCCTTGCCCGTCGGATGGACGCGCAGTTCGCAGCCGTCGGCCATGCCGAGGCCCAGGATGTCCATGTGCTTGCGCGGCCCGGCACCGACCGTCTCGGTGAAGAACGACAGCCCGATGCCCATGAGTTCACCCCTGGCCCGCTTCTCGCTCTGCTCCTTGCGCAGCTCCTCGTACCCTGCGAGATCAAGGGCCTTGCGCAGACAGACGGGGTAGTCCCCGGAGTCGTACGTCCAGCCGGTCCTGTTCTCGTAGGGGAACTGTTCCGGGCGGATCAGGTTCCGCATCCTCAACTCGGCCGGATCGGCGCCGAGTTCTGATGCCAGGCAGTCCACCAGCCGCTCGATCAGGTAGACGGCCTCGGTCACGCGGAAGGAGCAGGCGTAGGCCACACCGCCCGGGGCCTTGTTGGTGTAGACGCCGGTGACCTGGCAGTGCGCGGCCTCGATGTCGTACGAGCCGGTGAAGATGTGGAAGAAGCCGGCCGGGTACTTGGTGGGCTGCGCCGTGGAGTTGGAGGCGCCGTGGTCGGCGAGGACCTTGACGCGTACGCCGAGGATCTTCCCGTCCCGGGTCGCGGCTATCTCGCCGGCCATGTGGTAATCGCGGGCGAAGGAGGTGCTCATCAGGTTCTCGGAGCGGTCCTCCATCCACTTCACGGGCCGCCCGGTGACGATCGAGCCGACGACCGCGCAGACGTATCCCGGGTAGATGCCCACCTTGTTGCCGAAGCCACCGCCGATGTCGGGCGAGACGACCCGGATCTTGTGCTCGGGGATGCCGGCCACCATCGCGTACAGGGTGCGGTGGGCGTGCGGGGCCTGGGTGGTGGAGTAGAGGGTGAGCTTGCCGTCGACCGGGTCCATGGCGGCGACCGCGCCGCAGGTCTCCAACGGGGCGGGGTGGACGCGCGGGTAGAGCATCCGCTGCTCGACCACGACGTCGGCCCGCGCGAACACGTCGTCCGTGGCGGCCTTGTCGCCCGCCTCCCAGTCGAAGATGTGGTTGTCGACGCGGCCTTCGAGGTCGTCACGGATGACCGGGGCGTCCGGATCGAGTGCGCGGCGGGCGTTGACCACCGGGTCCAGGGGCTCGTACTCGACGTCGATCAGCTCGATCGCGTCGCGCGCCGCGTAGTGGTCCTCGGCGACGACGAACGCGACCTCCTGGCCCTGGAAGCGCACCTTGTCGGTGGCGAGCACGGCCTGTGTGTCCAGTGACAGGGTCGGCATCCAGGCGAGGCCGAGGCCCGCCAGCGTCTCGCCGGTGATCACCGCCCTGACCTTGGGATGGGCCTCGGCGGCGGAGGTGTCGATGGAGACGATCCGGGCGTGCGCGAACGGGCTGCGCAGGACGGCGCCGTGCAGCATGCCGGGCAGATGGATGTCGTCCACGTAGCGGCCCTTGCCGCGGACGAACCGGGGGTCCTCCTTGCGCTTCATCCGGCCGTAGCCGATGGGCCGTTCCTCGGTGGCTGTCATGTCCGGCTCCCCGCGGCGTCGGTGGACCCTGCCTGGTTCCGCGCCGCCCACTGGATGGACCTGACGATGTTCAGATAGCCGGTGCACCGGCACAACTGGCCGGCGATGGCCTCGCGGATCTCCTGGTCGGACGGGTCCGGGTTGCGGTCCAGGAGCGCCCGGCCGGTCAGCATCATTCCCGGGGTGCAGAACCCGCACTGGAGGCCGTGCTGTTCGATGAAGCCCTGCTGGACCGGGTCGAGCCGGTCGCCGTCCGCCAGGTCCTCGACCGTACGGATCTCGTGACCGGCCGCCATGGCGGCCAGCACCGTACAGCTCTTGACTGGCTCCCCGTCCATCAGCACCACGCACGTACCGCAGTTGCTGGTGTCGCAGCCCCAGTGGGTGCCGGTCAGTTCCAGGTCGTCGCGGAGGAAGCGCACGAGCAGATGGCGGGCCTCCACCTCCCGGGTGTGGTCCTCGCCGTTGACGTTGACGGTGATCCGCATACGGTTCACGCCTCCCTTGCCGTGGACCCGGCGGCGCGGGCGACGGCCCGTCGCAGTGCCCGCCTGGTGAGTTCGCCCGCCAGATGCCGCTTGTACTCCGCGCTGCCCCGGCCGTCGGTGACCGGCGAGCAGTTGTCGGACGCCAGCCGCCCCGCCTCCTGGTACAGCGCCTCGGACGGCTCGCTGCCGTTCAGCAGGGTCTGGACCGCGTGCAGGTTCAGCGCTCCGGCACCGACGGCGGCCAGGCCCACGCCCGCGTCCGCGATCAGCCCTTCCCGCAGGGTCAGCGCGACACCCGCGGCGGCGACGGCCCAGTCACCGGCCTTGCGCTCGACCTTCTCGTACGCGCTGCCGGCCCCCCGTCAGAACCGGGAACCGCACCTCGACCAGCATCTCGCCGACGCCCACCGCCGTCTCGTACGGACCCTGGTGGAAGTCGGCCATGGCGACGGTCCGTTCACCGTCGGTCCCGCGGATCACGGCCCTCGCGTGCAGGGCGGCGCACACCGCCGACAGGTCCTCGGACGGGTCGGCCTGGCACAGGGAGCCGCCGATGGTGCCGCGGTTGCGGACCGGCGGATCGGCGATCACCCGCTCGGCGTCGTGGACGATGGGGAAGTACCGGCCGACCGGCTCCGATTCCAGCAGCGCGCGGTGCCTGGTGAGCGCGCCGATGCGCAACTCGCCGCCGACCAGGTCGATATGGTCGAGTTCGTGCAGGTCGTTGATGTCGATGAGGACCTCGGGGCTTGCCAGGCGCAGCTTCATCATGGGCAGCAGGCTGTGGCCGCCTGCCACCACCCGCGCCTCCTCGCCGTAGCGCCGCAGCAACTCCAGCGCCTCGTCCACGCTTTCGGCACGCTGGTAGTCGAACGAAGCGGGTACCTGCACGGCACGCTCCCTCCCGGACCGAGCCTCCCGGTCGGCCCGGGCGGGAACTCCGGGCCGCACGCGGGGAACCGTCCGTCGATTGAGGACCGAACCGGTGTCCGGGGGGCCCGGGGGAACTTTCGCGCCACCGGGTGCGGCGGTCAACGGCGACTGAAGCGAATGCTTAAGAGACCCCCGCAGGGAAGGGTCCAGCCGCTCGAACAGCGGCTGTAATGGCGTTCATGACGCTGACTCAGCTCCGCGCGTTCGTCACGGTGGCCCGCCTCGGCTCGGTCAAGGCGGCCGCCGCCTCGCTCGGCGTCACGGAGGCCGCGGTCTCCGGTGCGGTCGGCGTCCTGCGGCGCGAACTCGGCGACGTGCTGTTCATCCGGGCCGCGGGCGGGATCAGCCTCACGCCGGGCGGCCGTCGCCTGGCGGCGGGCGCCGCGGAGATCGTCGGCCTCGCCGAGGAGACCAGGCACCGCGTACGGCAGGCGAGTTCGGGAACCGTGCACCTGCGGGTGGCGTCCACCGAGGCCGGCGCCGAGCAGGTGCTCCCCTCGCTGCTCGCGGCGTTCGGCCGGCGCCAGCCCGACCTGGACGCCGACACCCTCGCCGTACCGGCGTCGGGTTTCGGCGACCTGCTCCGCGACCGCCGGGCCGATGTCACGATCGGCCCGGCGCCGCGACGGGAACCGGCCATCGAGTCTATACCGTTCCTGCGTTTCCAACTGGTCGTCGTGGCCGCCCCGGACCACCCACTGCGGCACCGGCAGCGGCCGGCGCCCGCCCAACTGGCCCACGAGACCTGGCTGCTGGGCCCGGCGGGAATGGATCCGGACACCGTCTCCGGCGCCTTCCTCACCCACATCGGCGTCGAGGCGAGCAGGGCGAAGGCCTTCCCCAGCGTCACGGCCGCACTGAACGCGGTGGCCGGCGGGGCGGGGCTGTCCATCGCGTTCCTGCACGTGGTGCGCGACGAACTGCGGCGCGGGTCGCTCGCGGTGCTCGACCTCCCCGGTGCCCGGCTCGGCGGCATGCTGTACGCGAGCGCCCTCGCCGGCGAACGGAGGTCGACGACAGCCGCCGCGCTCTGCCGGTTCGTCACGACGCCGGCCGCGACGCAGGCGGTGCTGACCCGGTCCAAGGGTGTTCCCATGAACGAGTTCCGGCCGCCGGTCCATGTCACGATCTGGAGCTGACGGTCTCTCATGTCCGGCGCCGGCACTGTCCTGAGCTGACGTCGGCACTGTCTTAAGCAAACCCTGAAGAGCGCATTGACGCCCCGGTGGGGTGTGCCCATCGTGTGTCCGTCATGGACTTCACCAACGAGTTCCGAGTGAATCTGCCGGCCGAACGGGCCTGGGCGCTGCTGACGGACGTGGAGCGGATCGCTCCCTGCATGCCCGGCGCGCAGCTCACCGGCGTGGACGGGGAAACCTACAAGGGGGTCGTCAAGATCAAGGTCGGTCCCGTGACCGTCCAGTACCGGGGCACCGTCTCCTTCGAGGAGAAGGACAGCGCGGCGCGCACAGCGGTCCTCCACGCCCGCGGCCGTGACACCCGCGGGCAGGGCAACGCCGACGCCCGCGTCACCGCCCGGCTGGTTCCGGACGGCGACGGCACGCGCGTGACGGTGGTCACCCGGCTCACCATCACCGGCAAGATCGCGCAGTTCGGCAAAGGGATGATCGAGGAGGTCAGCGCGAAGCTGCTCACCCAGTTCGTCGCCAACCTGGAGGCGCAGCTCGCGACCGAGAAGCGGCAGGAGAGCCAGGAGAGTCAGGAAAGCCGGGAGAGCCAGGAGCACGGCGTGGTGACGCCTGTCCCTGTTCCACCTGTTCCACCTGTTTCACCTGTTCCGGAGCAGCGGACGGCGACGCCGGTGCGACCGCAAACCGTGTCTCCCGTAGGGGAAGCGGTGACTCCGGCGCGGGACCCCCAGGCGGAGCCCGAGAAGCGACCCGTGGCCGGTTCGGCGCCCCCGGCGCCGGAACCCCTCGACCTGATGAGCGTCGCCCGCGGCGCCGTCCTCAAGCGCGCCCTCCCGGCCGTGATCGCACTGGCCGTGGTCGTCGTCGTGCTCGTGATCTGGCTGGTCTGACGCGAAGGAGGGCCAGAAGGGCAGGAGAACCGGCGTACAGAAGGCGTTTTTATAGGGCGAACCGTGTCATAAGTCGGGCTTATGAGGTCATAGATCGAACCCGGCTACTGACTTAGGCTTGCCTTAGTTTAGGCTTCCCCGCGAGTCCTCGTGTCATCGCTCGAAGGGAACCTGATCATGCCTCGCCCTCTGCGGGTAGCCATTGTCGGAGCCGGCCCCGCCGGGATCTACGCTGCCGACGCGCTGCTGAAGTCCGCAGTGGCAGCCGATCCCGGTGTCTCCATCGACCTCTTCGAGCGGATGCCGGCCCCCTTCGGTCTGATCCGCTACGGCGTCGCCCCCGACCACCCGCGGATCAAGGGCATCGTCAAGGCGCTGAACCAGGTGCTCGACAAGCCCCAGGTCCGGCTCTTCGGCAACGTCGACTACCCGGGCGACATCAACCTCGACGACCTGCGTGCCTTCTACGACGCGGTCGTGTTCTCCACCGGCGCCACGGCCGACCGGGCCCTCGACATACCGGGCATCGACCTCGACGGCTCGTACGGCGCGGCGGACTTCGTCTCCTGGTACGACGGGCACCCGGACGTGC
Organism: Streptomyces sp. NPDC088747; assembly: GCF_044751025.1. Classification (NCBI taxonomy): domain Bacteria; kingdom Bacillati; phylum Actinomycetota; class Actinomycetes; order Kitasatosporales; family Streptomycetaceae; genus Streptomyces; species Streptomyces sp. NPDC088747. Next base: position 248,482 of record NZ_JBIVKZ010000001.1, on the reverse strand, counting down.
CGCGCACCTGGCCGCTCGACGCGGAGAAGGTCGCCGTCCTGGGCGTCGGCAACGTCGCTCTCGACGTGGCGCGCATCCTCGCCAAGACCGCCGACGAACTGCTGCCCACCGAGATCCCGCCGAACGTCTACGAGGGCCTCAAGGCCAACAAGGCCCTGGAGGTCCACGTCTTCGGCCGCCGCGGCCCGGCGCAGGCGAAGTTCAGCCCGATGGAGCTGCGGGAGCTGGACCACTCGCCGAACATCGAGGTCATCGTCGACCCCGAGGACATCGACTACGACGAGGGCTCGATCGCCGCCCGGCGCGGTGAGAAGCAGACCGACATGGTCGCCAAGACCCTGGAGAACTGGGCCATCCGCGACGTCGGCGACCGGCGGCACAAGCTGTTCCTGCACTTCTTCGAGTCGCCGACCGAGATCCTCGGCGAGGACGGCAAGGTCGTCGGCCTGCGCACCGAGCGCACCGCCCTCGACGGCACCGGCAACGTGAAGGGCACCGGCCAGTTCAAGGACTGGGACCTCGGTGCCGTCTACCGCGCGGTCGGCTACCTCTCCGACAAGCTCCCCAAGCTCCCCTGGGACGTCGACTCGGGCACGGTGCCGGACAAGGGCGGCCGGGTGATCGAGGAGACCGGCGAGCACCTCGCGTCGACGTACGTCACCGGCTGGATCCGGCGCGGCCCCGTCGGCCTGATCGGCCACACCAAGGGCGACGCCAACGAGACCGTCGCCAGCCTGATCGACGACCACGTCAACGGCCGCCTGCACACGCCCAGCGAGCCCGCCCCCGAGGCCGTGGACGCGTTCCTGGCCGGACGCGACGTGCGTTACACCACGTGGGAGGGCTGGTACCGGCTGGACGCGGCGGAGAAGGCGCTCGGTGAACCGCAGGGCCGCGAGCGCGTGAAGCTCGTCGAGCGCCACGAGATGCTGGACGCCAGCGGCGCCTGAGTCCTGTCGCCGTCAGGGGCCCAGGACAGGTCCTCCCACCTCGGTGTACCGTCGCCGACCGGCAGCCCGTAGGGTGCCCCGGTCAGGCGGACGGAACGGCGAGGAGTGTGCGCGGCATGGGGGCCAGACGGTCACTGGGACGCAAGTTCGGGTGGCTGTGGGTGGCGTACGCGGTCAGCACGTTCGGTACGTGGCTCGCCTTCGACGCGTTCGCCCTGATCGCGATCCTGGTGCTGGACGCCGGGCCCACGGCGGTGTCGCTGCTGGCCGCGGCGGGCCTGGCGGTCGGGGCGGCGGTGGCGCTGCCGCTCGGACCGTGGGTGGAGTTCCGCCGCAAGCGGCCGGTGATGGTCGCGATGGACCTGGCGCGTTTCGCGGCGCTGCTGAGCATCCCCGCCGCATACGCGTTCGGCCTGCTCGGCTTCGTCCAGCTCCTGGTGGTGTCGGTCGTCGTCGCTGCGGCCGACATCGCCTTCACCGCGGCGAGCGGCGCGTATCTGAAGTCACTGGTGCCGCCGGAGGATCTGCTGGTCGCGAACGGCCGGTTCGAGGGCACCAACTGGACCGCCGCGATGCTGGGACCGCCGCTCGGCACGGCCGCCATCGGGCTGCTGGGCCCGGTGATGAGCGTGGTTGCGAACGCCGTCAGCTTTCTGCTCTCGGCCATGGGAATCCGGGCGATCGGCGGCGAGGACGAGCCGGTACCCGTCCGCACCGGCGAACCGGTTCGGCTGCGCGCAGGCGACCTGCTCGACGGATGGCGGTACATCCTGCGCGACCCGGCGCTGCGCCCGCTGTTCTTCAACTCGGTGCTGTTCAACAGCCTGATCATGGCGACCACGCCGCTGCTCGCCGTCCTCATGATCGGCCACCTCGGATTCGCGCCCTGGCAGTACGGCCTCGCCTTCGCGGTGCCCTGCGTCGGCGGCCTGGTCGGCTCCCGGCTCGCCCGCCGCCTGGTCACGCGCTTCGGCCGGCACCGGGTCCTGCTCGTCTCGGGTGTGCTGCGCGCGTGCTGGTCGCTGCCTCTGGCCTTCATCGGCCCCGGCACCGCCGGCCTCCTGTTCGTCATGGCCGTCGAACTCGGTCTCATCACCTGCTGCGCCGTGTTCAACCCGGTGTTCGCCACCCACCGGCTCGACCGCACCCCGCCCGACCGGGTCGTCCGCACACTGTCCGCCTGGTCGGTCACCGGCAAGGCGACCGTCGCCGCCGTCACCGCGCTGTGGGGCCTGCTCGCCGGTGTCACCGGCACCCGTACGGCCATCGCGGTCGCCGGACTCCTCGTAGTGGCCACTCCGTTGCTGCTCCCGCGCCACGACCGGGCACCGCTGCCCGAGAAGGAGCCGGCCGCGAACGTGTCCTGACCAGGAACGCGGCTCCCGCTAAACCCGCCTGCCCCGACCGTCCCGAGTCGCCTATCGTCAGGCGGGGTTCCTGGCGGATCCCCGGACCGGCCCGGCCGGGACGAGGACCAAGACGTGGAGGTTGACGGTGCGCTATCGCGAACTGGGACGCAGTGGACTGTCCGTGTCCGAGATCGGTTACGGCGCGTGGGGGATCGGCGAGTCCGCCTGGGTCGGCGCCACCGAGGCTGAGTCCGTACGCGCCCTGCACCGGGCCATCGACCTCGGTGTGAACCTCATCGACACCGCCCGGGGCTACGGCGAGAGCGAGCGGATCGTCGGCAGGGTCGTGCGGGAACGGTCCGGCGACGAGGTGCGCGTCGCGACCAAGGTGCCCCCGAAGAACCGTGCGTGGCCCGCGCCCGAAGGGCTGGACCCGGTGGAGACGTTCCCCGGGGAGCACATCCGCGCCAGCCTGGAGGCCAGTCTGCGCGCGAGCGGCCTGGACCACTTCGACGTACTCCAGTTCCATGTCTGGAGCGACGACTGGCTCGGCCGTGGCGACTGGCTGGAGACGATCGCCGAGCTGAAGCGGGAGGGCAAGATCCGCCTGTTCGGCGTGTCCGTCAACGACCACCAGCCCGACAGCGCACTCGCACTCGTCCGCAGCGGTGCCGTGGACAGCGTGCAGGTCATCTACAACGTCTTCGACCAGGCGCCCGCCGACGAGCTCCTCCCCGCCTGCGCGGAGCACGGCGTCGGTGTCATCGTGCGGGTGGCCCTCGACGAGGGCGGTCTCACCGGGGCGATCACCGCCGGATCGACGTTCCCCGAGGGCGACTTCCGCGCCCGCTACTTCCGCGGCGACCGCCCGGCACAGGTCGAACAGCGGGCCGCCGCGATCACCGCCGATCTCGGGATCGCCCCCGACGAACTCGCCGAGTACGCTCTGCGGTTCGTCCTGAGCTCGCCGGCAGTCTCCACCGTCATTCCCGGTATGCGCTCCGTGCGCAACGTCGAGCGCAACACGGCCCTGAGCGACGGACGCCCGCTCACCCCCGACCAGCTCACCGTCCTCGCCCGGCACCGGTGGCAGCGCAACTTCTACGCTTGATCCGCACCGATCCGAGAATTCGTCGCCGCCGGCTGTCGATCCCGGTGTTCCCCGTTCGACGCACAGGTGAGAGCGGGAACGACGAACACGGAACCAGGGAGTACGACCATGCCGAAACTGCGTGTGCACAACCTCACGATCTCGCTGGACGGCTTCGCCGCCGGTCCGCACCAGCGGCTGGAGTACCCGCTCGGCGAAGGCTTCGCGGGCATGCACGATTGGATGTTCGCCGCGATGCGTGAGTTGGCCGAGGGCGGCACGGGGATCGACGTCGACCGGTGCCGGCGCGCCGAGGAGAACATCGGGGCCACCATCATGGGGCGCAACATGTTCGGGCCCCGGCGTGGACCGTGGGCGGACGAGTCCTGGCAGGGCTGGTGGGGCGACAACCCGCCCTACCACAACGACGTGTTCGTGCACACGCACCACCTGCGGCCCTCGTTGGCGATGGAGGGCGGGACCACGTTCCACTTCACCGACGAGAGCGTGGAGACGGTGCTGGAACGGGCCTTCAAGGCGGCGGACGGCAGGGACGTGCGGCTCGGCGGCGGCGCGTCCACCGTCCAGCAGTACCTGCGCGCCGGCCTGGTCGACGAGCTGCACCTGGCCATCGTCCCCGCCCTCCTCGGGAAGGGGGAGCGCCTCCTCGACAACCTGGACGACGGCATCGACGGCTACCGGGTGGCCGAGCTGGTCAGCTCACCGGCCGCCACGCACGCCCTGCTGGTCCGCCGCTGACCCGCCGCCGCCCGGCTAGTCGCGGGGGACCGCCTTAGTCGCCGCCGGCACGGCCGGAGGCGCCGCCCGCCCGTGAACCGAGGCGCCGCCCGCCCATGGACCGAGGCGGCGCCGCCCGTGGACCGGGGCCCCGGCGCACCCGGTCACCCGTGACCCGGTGGGGATCAGGGCCTCGGCGCGCCCGCGCGCAGGCCGTCCATGACCAGGTCCAGCAGGCGGCGGGCGCGCGGCTGCCAGTCCCCGTGCGGGTCGATCTGCCAGAGACCGGCGATGGCGAGCACGAAGTCGTCGGAGGTCACCCCCGGCCGGATGGTGCCCGCCTCCTCGTTCGCCCGCAGCAGCAGGTCGACGGCGGAGGACACCGGACCGTACCCCAGCTTGGCCAGGGCGCCGGGCTGCGGGTTGGTGGCCTTGCGCAGCGCGTCGGCCAGACCGGCCTTGGCCATGGCGTACTGGGCGAGACGGTCCATCCACTCCCGCAGGGCCTGGTCGGGAGCGCGGGTCTCCAGCAGCGTGGCCGCCGTCTCGGCGACCTGCTGCACCTCGTAGCGGTAGACCTCAAGCACGAGCGCCTCGCGGTTGGGGAAGTTCCGGTAGAACGTCCCCTGCCCGACGCCCGCCTTCTTCGCGATCGCGCTCAGCGGGGCGTCCGCCGAGCGCGTCAGCTCCGTCAGTGCCACCGCGAGGATGCGCTCGCGGTTGCGCTGCGCGTCCGAGCGCAGCGAAGCGTCCTTGCCGTCGTCGGGGCGCACGCGTCCTCCCGGGTTTCGGGTCTTGCTAAGCGGACAGCTGTCCGTTAGGTTCGGTCCACCGGACAGTTGTCCACTTAGAGTCCACTGTAGCGGTAGATCAGGCCAGCGCGGCCGATTCTCGTCTCTCTCGACTCCTTCACCCGCAGTGCTACGCGAAAGAAGGCCGATCATGGCCCCCTCGACGTCGAGCGCCATCACCCTCAACATCAACGGGGAGAAATACACGCTGCCCATCGACCACCGCACCACCCTGCTCGACGCGCTGCGCGAGCGTCTTGATCTCACCGGCACCAAGAAGGGCTGCGACCAAGGCCAGTGTGGCGCCTGCACGGTACTCCTGGACGGGCGTCGGGCCCTCTCGTGTCTCCAGCTCGCCGTCGCCGCCGAGGGGCGCGAGGTCACCACCATCGAAGGGGTGGCGGACGGCGAGCGACTGCACCCCGTCCAGCAGGCATTTCTCGACCTCGACGGCTATCAGTGCGGGTACTGCACGCCGGGCCAGATCTGTTCGGCCCTCGCGGTGATCGAGGAACACGCGGCGGGCTGGCCGAGCGCCGCGACCGCCGACGTCCGGCCCGAGGCGGGGATCCCGGAGCTGACCCCCGAGGAGATCCGCGAGCGGATGAGCGGCAACCTGTGCCGCTGCGGCGCGTACGTCTCGATCGTGCGGGCCGTCGAACAGGCCGCGCGGGCGCGGTCGGCCGAGAACGAGGGAGCGGCCGCATGAGGGAGTTCGACTACCAGCGGGCGTTCGACGTCTCCGGCGCGGTCGCCCTCCTAGACGCGGATCCCGAGGCGCGCTTCCTCGGCGGTGGCACCAACCTCGTCGACCTGATGAAGGCCGGTGTGGAGCGGCCCGCCCGACTTGTCGACGTGCGCGAACTCCCGCTCGACCGGATCGAGTTCACGCCGCAGGACGGGCTGCGCGTCGGCGCGACGGTCACCAACAGCGACCTGGCCGCACACCCCGAAGTCCGCCGCCACTACCCGGCGTTGACCCAGGCCGTCCTGGCGGGCGCCTCCGGTCAGCTACGCAACATGGCCACGGTCGGCGGGAACCTGCTCCAGCGCACCCGCTGCGGCTACTTCACCGACCTGGCCAAGCCGTGCAACAAGCGCTCTCCCGGCAGCGGTTGCTCCGCGATCGAGGGCGAGCACCACAACCACGCCGTCCTCGGCGCCTCCGAGCACTGCGTGGCCACCCACCCCTCGGACATGGCGGTCGCCCTCGCCGCGTTCGACGCCGTCGTCTCGTACGAAACGGCGCACGGACCGGGCGAGTTGCCGCTCGCGGAGCTCTATCTCCCCGTCGGCGACACCCCGCACCTGGAGACGGCCCTGCCGCCCGGCGCGCTGATCACCGGCGTCACCCTGCCGCCGGCCCGGGTGGCCGCCAACTCCCGCTATCGCAAGGTGCGCGAACGGGCCTCCTACGCCTTCGCCATCGGCTCGGTCGCCGCCGCTCTCGACGTCCAGGGAGATGTCGTACGCGAAGTGCGGCTGGCCTTCGGAGCGGTGGCGTCCCGGCCGTGGCGGGCCTCGGAGGCCGAGCGGGTGCTGACCGGGGGACCGGCGACCGCCGAGGCCTTCGCCGCCGCGGCCGACGCCGAACTGGCCGCCGCCGAGACGCTGCCGCACAACGGATACAAAGTGACGCTGATGCGCAACCTCGTCGTGGCCGTGCTGACCGAACTCGCCGAGGAGGCCGCCCGATGACCACCACGACCAACAAGGCGGCCGTGAACCGGGCCGTCGGCACCGCCCACACCCGCGTGGAGGGCAAGGCCAAGGTCACCGGAGAGGCCCGCTACGCCGGAGAGGTCCCCTTCGCCGAACTCGCGCACGGCTGGCTGGTGTTGTCGACCGTGGCCCGCGGACGCGTCCGCTCGGTGGAGGGCGCGCCGGTGCTCGCGATGCCCGGCGTCCTCACCGTCCTGCACCACGGGAACGCGCCGCGGGTCGACGGGAGTTACCTGAGCCCGTTCGGCCTGCCCGACCCCGTCCTCCAGCTCTTCCAGCACGACCGCATTCCCTACGTCGGCTGGCCGGTGGCGATGGTCGTCGCCGAGACGGCCGAACAGGCCCGAGAGGCCGCCGAGTCGTTGGTGGTCCGGTACGACGAGGAGACGCACGACGTCGCGTTCTCCGCCGGACGCCCGGGGACGTACACGCCCGAGGGCTCGGAGACGGCGAAGGGCGACCTGGAGTCCGAACTCGCCGCGTCCGCCGTCCTCGTGGACGCCGAGTACACCACGCCGGAGGAACACCACAGCCCCATGGAGCCGCACGCGGCGATGGCGCGCTGGGACAACGGCCGGCTGGAGGTCGTCGACTCCAACCAGGGCAGCGCCTTCGTGGCGGACGAACTCGCCAAGCTGTTCTCGCTCGACCCCGGCTCCGTGCGGGTGCGGTCCGAGCACGTCGGCGGCGGCTTCGGAGCCAAGGCCACCCGTCCGCACTCGGTCCTCGCCGTGATGGCGGCGACCGTCCTGCACCGCCCGGTCCGGGTCGTACTGACCCGCCGTCAGATGTTCTCGCTGGTCGGCTACCGCAGCCCCACCGCACAGCGCGTACGGCTCGGCGCCGACCCCGACGGGCGGCTCCGCGCGTTCGACCACCAGGCGTACAGCCAGACCTCGACCGTCCACGAGTTCGTCGAGAGCAGCGCCAACTTCGGGCACGCCATGTACGCCGCCGACGCGCATCACACCGTGAACCGGGTCGTACGGCTCGATGTGCCGACGCCGAGCTGGATGCGCGCCCCCGGCGAGGCACCGGGCTCGTTCGCGGTGGAATCGGCCCTCGACGAACTCGCCGAGAAGTGCGGCATCGACCCGATCGCGCTGCGCGTACGCAACGAACCGGCGGCGGGTCCGGTCTCCGGGCTGCCCTTCAGCAGCCGCAACATCCTCGCCTGCTACCGCGAGGGCGCCCGCCGGTTCGGCTGGGCGGACCGGGACCCGCGCCCCGGCGTCCGCCGCGAAGGACGCTGGCTGCTGGGCACGGGTATGGCGGCGTCCGCGTTCCCGACGATCTCCTCGCCCTCGACGGCGGCCATCACGGCGCACGCGGACGGTACCTTCGTCGTGCGGATCACCGCGTCGGACATCGGAACCGGGGCACGTACGGCGCTGACCCAGATCGCCGCGGACGCGCTGGAGGTGGCACCGCAGCGGGTGCGGGTACGGATCGCCGACAGCGACTTCGGTCCCGCCAGCATCGCCGGCGGCTCGATGGGCACCCGCTCCTGGGCCTGGGCGATCACGGTCGCGGCCGGTGAGCTGCGCGAGCGACTCGCCCTGGGCGACGGCGTTCCGCCCGAGGGGATCACCGTACGGTCCGACACCTCCCAGGCCGTCGGCGCGCTGGACGCGAAGGAACGGAACGCGTTCGGGGCGCAGTTCGCCGAGGTGGCCGTCGACAGGGCCAGCGGTGAGGTGCGCGTACGCAGGCTGCTCGGTATCTTCGCCGCCGGCCGGATCGTCAACCCCCTGACGGCGCGCGGCCAGTTCATGGGCGGCATGGTCTGGGGACTCTCCATGGCGCTGCATGAGGAGGCCCACAGGGACCAGGCCTCGGGCGGCCACGTCGGCGCCGACCTCGCGGGCTACCACTTCGCCGCCCACGCCGACATCCCGCCCATCGAGGCCGACTGGGTGGACGACCCGGACCCCGACGACCCCGTCGGTATCAAGGGCATCGGGGAGATCGGTGTCGTGGGCACGGCCGCGGCGATCGCCAACGCGGTCTGGCACGCGACCGGCGTACGCCACCGGAACCTGCCGATCCGGCCCGACCGTGTGCTGACGGCGACTGCGGGCGGACATGCTTGACCTCGCCGACGAGTTGAACCGGTGGGCCGAGGAGGGCCGGGACTTCGCCGTCGCCACGGTGGTCTCCGTCGGCGGCAGCGCGCCGCGCGGTCCCGGCGCCGCGCTCGCTGTCGACGGCGGTGGCACGGTGATCGGCTCGGTCTCCGGCGGCTGCGTCGAGGGTGCGGTGTACGACCTGTGCGTCCAGGCGCTCCAGGACGGTGACACGGTGCTCGAACGGTTCGGCTACAGCGACGAGGACGCCTTCGCGGTGGGCCTCACCTGCGGTGGAACCATCGAGGTCCTGGTCACACCGGTCCGCGCGGGCACTCCGGAGGCAGCGGGCACTCCGGAGGCGAAGGTGCTCACGGCGGCTCTGTCGGCCGCCGCGCGCGGGGAGACGGTCGCGGTCGCCCGGGTGGCCCGGGGCCCGGCCGCCCTGCTCGGCAGGGCACTGTCGGTCCACGCCGACGGGACGCACGACGGGAACCTCGACAGCTCGCGCCAGGACGGTGCCGGGGCGGGCGACGGAGACCGCCTCCCGGCTCTGGACCGTACGGCGGTGGCGGAAGCCCGCGGGATGCTGGACGCCGGTCGCACCGGCGCGGTCGAGATCTCGGAGGACGGATCGCGCTGCCCCGGCGGAGTGACGCTGTTCGTCGAGACGAGGGTGCCGCCGCCCCGCATGATCGTGTTCGGTGCCGTGGACTTCGCCGCGGCGCTGGTCCGGACGGGCAGGTTCCTCGGCTATCACGTGACCGTGTGCGACGCGCGCCCCGTCTTCGCCACGCCCTCGCGCTTCCCCGAGGCCGACGAGGTCGTGGTCGACTGGCCGCACCGCTATCTCCGGAACACCACGACCGACGGCCGTACGGTGCTGTGCGTGCTCACGCACGACGCCAAGTTCGACATTCCGCTGCTGGAGACGGCACTGCGGCTGCCGGTCGCGTTCGTCGGTGCGATGGGTTCGCGGCGCACCCATGAGGACCGCGACCGCCGACTGCGCGAAGTCGGGCTCACCGAGGGCGAGTTGGCCCGCCTCCGGTCCCCGATCGGGCTCGACCTCGGAGCCCGTACGCCCGAGGAGACCGCCCTGTCGATCGGGGCGGAGATCGTCGCGGCCCGGCGGGGCGGGACGGGCGTCCCGCTGACCGGCTCTGGCACGCCGATCCACCACGACGTGGACAGGAGGGAGACGGGCGCGGAGGCGGACGCCGAGGCGGCCGCGTGACCCGGTGACGGCCGGCCGAGGCGAACGGGCCCTCAGGCCGAGGGCGTACGGGTCAGGTGGCCAGAGGCGTACGCGTCAAGTGACCGAAGGCGTACGCCTCAGGTGGCCGGGCCCACGAGCCAGCCGTACGCCGCCCGTGCCGTGAACTCGGCCTGGCCGCCGCGAAACAGCAGCCCCGCCGTGCCGAACCGGGGATCGTCGGCCTGGTCGGCTACGTACGGGACGGCCAGGCAGCGCATCCCGGCGGCGTGCGCGGCGGCCACGCCGGGGGCGGCGTCCTCCAGGACCACGCAGTCCGACGGGGCCGCCCCCAGGCGGCGCGCCGCCTCCAGGAAGACATCGGGCGCGGGCTTGCCGTGCGCGACCTCGTCGGACGAGACGACGGTCGGCAGGAGGACGGCCAGGCCCGTGCCCGTCAGGATCGCCTCGATGGCCTCCCGCGAGGATCCCGAGGCCACGGCCATCGGAACGCCCGCGTCGGCCAGCAGTTCCACGAACTTGCGCATCTCCGGGTACTCACGCGTGGAGGCGCGGGCCAGCTCCAGATAGCGCTGGTTCAGATCGGCGAGGAGTGCGTCGAGCGGGACCGTCAGTCCGTAGCGCTCCTTCCAGAGCGCCAGCGTCTCCTGGGTGCTGATGCCGACGTAACTCTCGTGGTCGGCCCAGCCGAAGTCGGTGACGCCGTGCTCGGCCAGCGTGCGCCGGCCCGCCTCGAAGTAGTTCGGCTCGCTGTCCACGAGCGTTCCGTCCAGGTCGAAGATGACCGCGGTGCCGCCGAGAGTGCTCATGGGTTCCAGGATGCCAAGGATCAGTGGCCTGCGGAGTCCCGGGCTGCCGGTACCGCCCGAGCCGCCCGCGCCGCCGGTACCGCCCAGGCCGCCGGTACCGCGGCTACCGGCCGTCGTCGGAACCTCTCGCCGCGCGGCCCACCGACTCCACCAGCGGAAGCACCCGCTGCGGGACGCGCTCGCGCAGCGCCACCTCCGTGCGGGTGCGTACGACGCCCGGCAGGCTGATCAGCGCCTGGATGACGTCCTCCAGGTGCGCGTTGTCGCGCGCCACGACCCGGGTCAGCAGATCACCGCCGCCGGTGATCGAGAACGCCTCGATGATCTCCGGTACGGCGGCCAACGCGTCGCCCACGTCGTCGAGATGGCCCTGCGTGACCTCGATGTGCACGAAGGCGAGGACCGGGTGTCCGAGCGCCGCGGGGGACAGGGCCGGGCTGGTACCGGTGATCACGCCGTCCCGCTCCAGCCGGTCGAGACGGGCCTGGAGGGTGCCGCGGGCGATGCCGAGCATGCGGGCGTACTCGCGCACGCTGGTGCGCGGCTGCTCCAGCAGCAGTCGCAGGATGCGCGTGTCGAGCTCGTCCACGGCCATGGTCCCTCGCCCTCCTGCCGCCTCGGATGATCATTCCGACTGTACCAACGGCTCGGTTCCGGGGGTGTCCGCCGGACTGGTGCCGGACTGCCCGCCGATCCGTGTCCTACGGGGTTTGGGGCGGCCTTACGTGGTCAGCCGTAGAGAGGGAACCTCCGCCGAACCTGAGCGGACGAGCTGAAAGACGACGGGGTCACGAGAAAAGGTCACACGACGAGACCGACGACACTGAGGAGCGCAGGATGTGCGGGGAACACCGAACGCCTCGGACGCCCTCCACCGGCACGGCGGCCGCCCTGGACCGGCCGCAGGCGGGGCCACGCAGTCCGGCCGAGGCGCGCCAGGCGGTCAGGCAGGCACTCCAGGGGCGATTCCCTGGCCACGGCAGGCCTGGTGAAGAGGACGGGGTCGGCGACGCGCTGCTCGTGGTCTCCGAGCTCACCACCAACGCGATTCTGCACGGAGGCGGTGTCACGGATTTCGAGGTGACGCTCGCGGACCGCGAGGTATGCGTGTCGGTCAGTGACGGCAGCGACGAACTGCCCCTGAACTCGCGCCGGTTCGAAGACGCGGAAGAGCTGCGGGTGGGAGGCCACGGCTGGCCGATCGTCTGCCGGCTGGCGCGCGATGTCGTCGTCTCGGCTCTGCGCGCGGGAGGAAAGCGCATCACGGCTGTGGTGCCCCTCTCGCCCTGCTGACGGCTCACCGGGCTCCGGCGGGAGTTCACACGAGAGCACCAGGATTTCCGAGCTCGGAACCATGACGGTCAAGCCCGCCGTCCGCGACGACAAGCCTGCCGACCAAGACGGACACGCCCGCCTCCGCGAGAGACAAGCTCACGCGGAGGCGGGCACCCGCGTGTTCACGTGCCCTTTGGCGAAGAGGCCGGCTCCGACGCGGGTGTCACGGAAGAAGCGGCGCGGTGTCACGGAAGAAGTGAACGCGCCTGTTTGGCCCGAGTAATGCCGGGCAACTGGATTCCGTGCTTCGGACCGGAGGCGCGCCGGCGGGAGTGGTATGCCGTTCGGCCGCCGTCCGGCGGGCCGATGGCGCCGCGGCCCGCGGTCATCCCCAGACGAACCGTGGAGGAGCAACTCAACATGCTCACTGACGTATCCGCAGGCCTTTCCCCCGGCAACACCGCCAACGGGTCCACCGTCGCCACCGAGTCCACCACCGCCAACGGGTCCGCCGACACCACCGGTTCCGCAGCCAAGCGGCCCTACGACGACGCACCGGACAGCGCGTCGGCCTTCGCCCGGCTGGTAGGTCTGAGCGACGGGCCCGAGCGCGACCTCATCCGCGACGAACTGGTCGAGTCCTGGCTGCCGATGGCCCATCGCATCGCCGGCCGCTTCCGGGACCGCGGTGAGTCGATCGAGGACCTTCGGCAGGTCGCCGCGCTCGGCCTGGTGAAGGCCGTCGACCGCTTCGACCCCGAGCGCGGAGCGTTCGAGAGCTACGCCGTACCGACCATCACCGGTGAGATCAAGCGTCACTTCCGTGACCGCATGTGGGCGCTGCGGGTTCCGCGGCGGGTGCAGGAACTCAGGAACAAGGTGCGCGTCGCACGGCGCGAGCTCACCGACCTTCCCGGTTCCCCCGAGCCCTCGACCGCCGAGATCGCCGCCCGGACCGGTCTCTCGGAGGAGGAGGTCAACGACGGGATGGAGGCGATGGAGAGCTTCAGCACGCTGTCCCTGGACGCCGAACTGTCCTCCAGCGACGACGGCTACAGCCTCGCCGACACGCTCGGCACGTCCGACTCCTCCTTCGTCACCGTGGAGAACCGGGAAGCCGCCAAGCGGGGACTGAGCCGCCTGCCCGAGCGTGAACGCGCCATCCTCTACATGCGGTTCTTCGAGGACATGACCCAGAACCGGATCGCCGACCAGCTCGGCATCTCCCAGATGCACGTCTCCCGGCTCATCAGCAGCAGCTGTGCCCGGGTGCGCGCCGAGGCGCTGGGCGAGGACTCCCGCCGCCAGAGCCCGGGAGAGCCGACGCAGACCGACTGACAGCTCTGACACCACTGACAGCTCTGACAGCACTGACTACCCAGTTCCCCCCCGCTTGTTCTTGCTTGCTCTCACCTCACCAAGGAGTACGGACATGCTCATGCCCCACCCCGAGACGCTGCGCAAACTCGTGGCGGAGTACGAGGAACTCGCCGCCCAGGAAGCCGTGGACAACTCGGTGAGACCGGGCAGGCGGGCGCAGGACGTGGCGTACACGCTCTGCGTCTCGACCGGTACCCGCGATGTGCGCCAGGCGCTTGCGGCTGCCCGTCGTCAACTCGCCGACGCGACGGCCCCGATACCCGCGATGAGTGACTGACCCGGGTCTCGCATGCGCCGCACCTCGACCGAACCATACGCAGCAGGAGGAAAGTTGACGGTCTCGAAAGACCAAGTGGGCGGCGAACCAGGTCGCGACGAGACCGAGGAAGAGGGAGCCGACCGCAGATGGGGTGAGCTCATCCAGGAGATCCGGGTGGCCCAGACGGGCGTGCAGATCCTGTTCGGCTTCCTGCTCACGGTCGTGTTCACCCCGCGGTACACGCAGCTCGCGCAGACGGACAAGGGCATCTACATCGTCACGGTCGTCCTCGGAGCCGCCGCCACGGGTGCGCTGATAGGACCCGTGGCCCTGCACCGGATCGTCGCCGGGCGGCGGGTCAAGGCCCAGGCGGTCAGGTGGGCCGCCCGGCTGACGTTCGTCGGGCTCGTCCTGCTCCTCGCGACCATGACCGCCTCGCTCCTGCTGATCCTTCGGGTGGCCACGCACGACGCGTACGTGCCCTGGCTGGTCGCCGGGGTGGTCGCCTGGTATCTGTTCAGCTGGCTGGTCCTGCCCCTGTGGGTGCGTTACCGCTACACCAGCGACTGAGCCGGTGACCCCGCCGCACGACCGGACCAGCCGCACGACCGGACCCGCTGAAGGACCGAACCCGCCGCACCACCGAACCGACCTGCCGGCCGAGCCGGCCCCGCCACCTGGAGCACCTGTGCACGAGTCACTGTGGAACTACACGCCCACCAGCGGTCACACGCCGGACGACGACCTGACCGGCTACGCCGTCGAGGCAACCGACGGTCACATCGGCACCGTCGACAAGCACTCCGGCGACGTGGTCGACCAGTACATCGTGGTGGACACCGGGGTGTGGATCTTCGGCAGGCAGGTCATGCTGCCCGCCGGCACCGTCGTGGGCATCGACCACGAGGCCAGGAAGGTCCACGTGTCCCGCAGCAAGGCCGAGATCAAGGCGTCACCCGAGTTCGACAAGGACAAGCACCTGGGCGACCCCGCCTACCGTGACCAGCTCGGCGGCCACTACGGATCCGGTCACTGAGGCCGGCCGGACCGGGCCGCAGTGCCGGCCCGGTCCACTCTGTACGTGAGACTTCGTACGCTCTGTACGCGAGATTTCGTACGCGATGCTCACCATGGCAGGAACGTGTGCACGTCCTTGCCGTCGGGCCGTACCACCACACTCACCTGATCGCACAGTGTGTGGATGAGGTGCCAGCCGATCCCGCCCCCGCCGTGCTGCGGATGGAAGGGGCGGGGGGCGGGCGGGGTGGTGCTGCTGTCCCGCACCGTCACATGGACGCCGTCGAACGTGCGGCGCATATGCAGCTCGAAGGGGCCGGGCGCGTACTGGATCGAGTTGGCGACCAGTTCGGTGACCACCAGCAGGATGTCGTCCCAGTGCTCGACCGCGGTGGGCGGTGACGCCCGCGCGAGCGTGCTGAGATATCCCTCCGCCGTCAGGCGCGCATCGGTCACATTGCGCAACTGGCCGGCGAATGCTCTGGTGAGCGTCTCGACACCATCCTGCGACGGCTTCCTGTCCTCACTCGGTTCGCTTGCCATTTCGCCTTCCCGTGCGGGCTCCCCCACGGTGTTCCCCCGCGTGGTGCTTTTCAGCCCTCTCGGGGGCCGTTCACGCCGTGGTGTTCCGGGACCGCCGGGAGGCGCGCCGCAGGAGCGCACGCCGCTCGTTCTCACTTGTACCACCCCAGACCCCGAGGCTCTGCCCCGTCTCGAGCGCCCACTCCAGGCACTGCTCACGGACCGGGCAGCCCTGGCACACGGCCTTCGCCTCGTTGATCTGGAAAAGCGCGGGACCTGTGCTGCCGATCGGGAAGAACAGGTCGGGGTCGACGGAGCGGCATGCCGCGGATTCGCGCCAGTTGGACATGGGGGCCTCCTGGGCTCGCAGTCGTGTCATCGGTGCGTTGGCGTTCGGTATTCGGGTCACCGCCATGGCACAGGTGAAACAGAAATGTCCCGCTGACCCGAATGTCCTGCCGAAACATGACCCGAATGTCCGACTCGTACCTGAGTGAATGCCCTCCGGGCCCGGATCGTCCGCCGATGGCACCGGAATCTCCTGCCGATATCCGCCTGCTTGAACATTGAGCAACCAGGGAAAACGGATGCGGAGCCAGGCGGACGACGTGCCGGCGCCGGGAGCGTGGCAGTCGCGTCAGTTGCTGTTCTTCGACGAGTGGAGGAGGTGGGTAATGCCCGACGAACCCGATGAACCCGATGGATCCGATGGATCCGATGAATCCGTCGAACCCGACGACATCTGGGGGCAGTTCGCCGTCAGCCTGGCGGAGATGGCACGGGACCTGCTGGCCCAGGACTCCGTCCAGGCCACCCTGGACCGGATAGTGGAGCACGCGTCCGTTCTGATCGGGGGATGCGACGACGCGGGCATCCTCACCGTGCGTCGCGGGGAGGTGTACTCCCTGTGTGCGACGAGCGACCTCGTACGCGCCGCCGACCGGATCCAGCAGGAGCTGCGGGAAGGGCCCTGCTTCGACGCCGTCGTCGACCGCCACCAGGTCTACGCGATCGACGACCTGCGCGAGCCCCACGAACGCTGGTCACGCTTCGCTCCCGAGCTGAGCAGGTTCGGAATGGGGAGCACGATGGGCTTCCTGCTGTTCACCGAGGACGACGAGCTGGGCGCGCTGAACCTCTACTCCCGCAGGCCGCACGCCTTCGACGACATGGCACGGCGTGCCGGCTGGGTGCTCGCCTCCCACGCGGCCGTGGCCTTCTCCGCGGCCCGCACGCACCAGCAGCTCAGCCACGCCCTGGAGACGCGGCACGAGATCGGTGAGGCGATGGGCATTCTCATGGAGCGGCACGGCCTGAGCGAGGAGACCGCCTTCAAGGCCCTCAAGAAGGCCTCCCAGGACCGCAACGTCAAGCTCCGCGAGATCGCCCGCCAGGTCTGCGGAACCGGCGAGAGACCCGACTGAGCGCCCCGACGGGGTACCGCTACGACGTCGGCGTATCGGGTACCGCTACGACGTCGGCCTGTCGCTAGGACACCCTTATCCCGACAATGCAGGTGTCGTCGTCCGTGTCCGACCTGCTGTACGTGAGAAGCCGGTCCAACTGGTGGTCCAGGGTGGTCAGGGCCGTCCGCGCGGTGGTCAGCAGCTGGGCCATCGACTCCTCCACCGAGCTGTCCCGGCGCTCCACCAGGCCGTCCGTGTACATCAACAAGGTGTCCTCGACGGCGAGTTGAACCTCGCCCTCCTCGTACCTGGCCTCGGGCACGGCACCGAGCAGGATCCCCTTCAGGAGGGGAAGCGGGGTCGCCTCCGTGTCACGGACCAGAACGGGCGGCAGGTGACCGGCCCTGGCCCACCGCAGGGTGCGCCGGGCCGGGTCGTACAGCCCGCAGACCGCTGTCGCGGTGATGGAGCCCGTCAGATGGTGCGCCACGATGTTGAGCCACGACAGCAGCTGGCCGGGGCCCGCGCCCGTCACGGCGAGGCCGCGCAGCGCGTTGCGCAGGACGACCATGCTGGTCGCCGCCTCGATCCCGTGACCGGCCACGTCGCCCACGCACAGGAGGACCAGCCTGGAGGGCAGGACCACCGCGTCGTACCAGTCACCGCCCACGAGCCGCTCGGTCTCCGCCGGGCGGTAGCGGACGGCCACCTGGAGGCCGGGCGCCTGGAGCGGGGCCTGCGACGGAGGCATGATCGCGTGTTGCAGCTGGAGCGTCAGCCGGTTGCGCTCGTCCGACTGCTGCTTGGTGTGGGCCAGTTGGTCACGCGTCGCCGCGAGCGCGACCTCCGTCCAGTGCTGGGCCGAGATGTCCTGGCAGGCACCGCGTACGACGAACAGCCGGTTGTCGGCGTCGACCACCGGCTCGGCCACCACCCGCAGATGCCGGGTCACTCCGTCGGGCCGCTGGAGCCGGAACGCCGCCGTGGCCGGCCGGCGGTGGTGCAGGAGGGTGCGCAGGAACCGGCCGATCGAGACGGCGTCGTCCGGGTGCGCGTGCGCGGGCAGGTCCTCCAGCGGCACGGGAGTCTCGGTGGCGGAGCGCCCGTACAGGCTGAAGAGCGTGCCGTTCCAGGTGATCTCGCCGGTGAGCAGGTTCTCCTCGAAGCCGCCGATCCTGCCGAGCCGCTGGGCGTGCTGGAGCAGGCTCGCGAGCCGCGCGTTCTCGTCCTCGACGCGCCACAGGAGCAGCACGCTGTCGCCGTGCCGGCTGAGGCTGATGTCGGCCACGCTGGACAGCGGCACCTGGTCGACCAGCGCCGTGAGGTCCATCCGGTGGTCCCGGAACGGCTCGCCCGTCGCGTAGACCCGCTCGATGTGCTGGAACAGGTCGCTCTCGCCGGCGGCCAGTGGATACGCCTCCATCAGGAACGCGCCGTTGATGAGCCCGGGTGGCCGGCCCGCCGGGTCGAGGAACCGGCTGTTCACATGGCGGATCCGGAAGTCCGCGAGCTGTCCGCTCTTGTCGAGGTGCGGTTCCAGGACCAGCGCGGGATCGTGCAGCCCGTCGACCAGGTCGATGAGTTCCGCGACCCCCGGCGTGATCAGCGTGCCGGTGGTGTGCCCGCGGTCGCCCAGCAGCGGGCGGCTCTCCAGGGTGTGCGCGCACAGCTCGGCCAGCGCCTCGACCTGCCGGGCGACCTGCGGCGACTGCGGCTCCAGCGGGGAGGGCCAGGCGATCTCCAGGACGCCGTGGATACGGCCGGCGACACCGGCCGGCGCCGCGACCCGCCCGCCGCGCGGGTGGTGGGTACGGCCGATGGTCGGCGGCCCGGCCTCGGCGAGTGACTCGGTCCACTGCGTCGTACGGGCGGACAGCGCCCGGCGTGCCACCGTCGCCACGCCGGGCGGCACGTAGCGCCAGCGTCCGGCCTCCGCCGCGGAGAACCCCGCGCTGCCCGCCAGGGTGAGAGAGCCGTCGGCGCCGACCGCCCAGATGGCCACGGCCACCGCTCCGAGCGGGGTCAGCGCGTGCTGGAGCAGCGAGTCCGCCACCGACTGGGTGTCGTCGGCGGCCAGCGCACCGCTCTCCGCCTCCCGCAGCCGTACGGCCGAGGAGGCGTCGTCGGTGTCGTCCGTACCGGCCGTGGCGGCGAGGAAACCGCTGGTCACCTCGGACAGCCGGTCCCGGGCCGCCTGGTTGATGACGTCGACGGCGAGTTCGAGCATTCCCACGTTGCCCTGCTCGGTCAGCTCGGTGAGCTGCCGCGCGGCCTGCGCGGGGCCGCAGCCGAGCCGTTCGACCAGGATGCCCTTCGCCAGCTCGATCAGGGCGCGTCCGTCGGCTTCGGCCTGGGCGGCCTGCACCTCGCGCCGCAGCCGGTCCACCGTGGCGGCCAGTCTGCCCACCATGGACGTCGAGGCGACATCGGGCGGCGTGCACGCCGACTCGGTCGTCCCGGTGTCCGGTGGCTGTTCGGGGGTGCTCACGTGCGGTTGCTCCTCGGTTGTGACGGGCCGCGTACGCGGGGGAGAGGAAGAGGTGCGGCGAGGGCGCCCGCCCGGACCGGCGGGCGCCCTCCGGCGTCACCTGCTCAGCCAGCGCCGGACGCAGGCGATGAGGTCATCGGTGTCGACCGGCTTGGTCACGTAGTCACTCGCGCCCGACAGCAAACTCTTCTCCCGGTCGCCGGGCATCGCCTTCGCGGTGACCGCGATGATCGGCAGGTCGGCGTACTGCGGCATCTTGCGGATCTCCGCCGTGGCCGTGTAGCCGTCCATCTCCGGCATCATCACGTCCATCAGGACCACCGCGACGTCGGGACGGCTGAGCAGGGTCTCGATGCCCTTCCTGCCGTTCTCGGCGTGCAGCACCTGGAAACCGTGGAGTTCCAGGACCCCGCTGAGGGCGAAGAGGTTACGGGCGTCGTCGTCGACCACGAGCACGGTGGTGCCGTGCGACGCGTCGCCGCCGAGCCGCGGGAGCTGGGGCTGCGGCTCCTCGGCGCGGACCAGAGGGAGCACGTCACCCGGCTCCTCGGCGGACAGGTGCAGGGCGATGCGCTCACGCAACTCGTCGAGGCTGGAGAGGAATTCCAGTGTCCGGGGGCCGGACCGGGACTGGAGGGCCTGTTCCTGGGCGAGGTCCACCCGGCTGCCGTTGTGGACGAGCACGGGGACGTTCGCCAGCGCCGAGTCGCCTTCCACGGCCTCCAGGAAACTGGCCGCCTCGCCGTCCGCCATGCCGAGTTCGAGGACGACGCAGTGGCACGCCCCGGCGGCCAGCGCGCTCGCCGCCTCCTGCGCACCCACCACGGTGATCACGTCGACGCTCTCCCGGGTGGCGCTGTCGTCACGGCTGCGGGTGAGGTCCCCGACAGCGCTCTCCGCGACGAGTGTGAGCAGACCGCGCGGCCGCTCCTCGACGACCAGCAGCCGACGCCGGCCCTGTCGGGGCGGGCCGACCGGACCCGGCGCGGGAAGGGCCGGCACCAGGTCGGTGGTGTCCTCGCGCGGCGCGGACTCGGACGGTCGGCTGCCGCTGAGCAGTTCCTCGAAGTCCGGCCGGTCCATGGGCAGGAAGAGGGTGAAGGCACTGCCCTGGCCGGGCGTGCTGTCGACGGTGACCGCGCCTCCGAGCAGGTGGGCGATCTCCCGGGTGATGGACAGCCCGAGGCCGGTACCGCCGTACTTGCGGCTCGTGGTGCCGTCGGCCTGCTGGAAGGCCCCGAAGATCGTCTCCAGCTGCTGTTCCGGGATACCGATGCCGGTGTCCTTCACCCGGAAGGCGATGACGGTGCCGGCCCGCAGCACCCCGTCGGGGACCTCGTGTCCGGTCGCCGGTTCGATACGCAGTTCGACGCGCCCCTGCTCGGTGAACTTGACCGCGTTCGACAGCAGGTTGCGCAGGACCTGACGCAACCGGGAGTCGTCGGTGAGCAGTTCGTCCGGCGCGCCGGGCGCGGTGCTGATCGTGAAATCCAGGTTCTTCTGCGAGGTCATCGGCCGGAAGGTGGCCTCGACGTACTCCAGCAGGCGGCGCATGGGGACCCGCTCGGGGGAGAGGTCCATCTTGCCCGCCTCGACCTTCGACAGGTCGAGGATGTCGTTGATCAGCTGCAGCAGGTCGGAGCCCGCGGAGTGGATGATGCCCGCGTACTCGACCTGCTTCGGCGTGAGGTTGCGTGAGGGATTCTGGGCCAGCAACTGGGCGAGGATCAGCAGGCTGTTGAGCGGGGTCCGCAGCTCGTGGCTCATGTTGGCGAGGAACTCGGACTTGTACTTCGAGGCCAGCGAGAGCTGCTGGGCACGGGCTTCGAGTTCCTGCCGGGCCTGCTCGATCTGGAGGTTCTTGGCCTCGATGTCCCTGTTCTGGGTGGCCAGGAGCGAGGCCTTGTCCTCCAGCTCGGCGTTGGAGCGCTGGAGTTCGTCCTGCTGGACCTGCAACTCCTCGGAGCGGGCCTGGAGTTCGGCGGTAAGGCGCTGCGACTCGCCCAGGAGCTCATCGGTACGGGCGTTGGCCACGATGGTGCTGACGTTGACGCCGATGGTCTCCATCAGCTGTTCCAGGAAGGTCTGGTGGACCGGTGTGTAGCGGGTGACCGAGGCCAGCTCGATCACGCCGAGCACCTGCTCCTCGACCACGATGGGCAGCACCACCAGCGCCGTCGGTACCGTACTGCCGAGTCCCGAGGAGATGGTCACGTATCCCGGCGGCAGCTCCTCCACCGTGATGGCCCGGCGGCTGCGGGCGGCCTGGCCGACCAGCGAGCGGCCCATCGGGATCCGGGAGGGCCGGTCCGTGTCGTCCGGGTAGCCGTAGGACCCGACGAGCCGGAGCTCCGTCCCGTGGGCCGTCTCCTCGGCGAGGTAGAAGGCGCCGAACTGGGCGGCGACCAGCGGGGTGAGCTCGTCCATGATCAGCTCGGCGACCACGTCCAGGTCGCGGTACCCCTGCATCAGGCCCGAGACGCGGGCCAGGTTGGTCTTCAGCCAGTCCTGCTCGTGGTTGGCCCGCGTGGTCTCGCGCAGCGACTCCACCATGGAGTTGATGTTGTCCTTGAGCTCCGAGACCTCGCCGGACGCCTCGACGGTGATCGAGCGGGTCAGGTCGCCCTCGGCCACGGCGCTGGCCACCTCGGCGATCGCCCGCACCTGCCGGGTGAGGTTGCCCGCCAGTTCGTTCACGTTCTCCGTCAGGCGCTTCCACGTACCGGAAACGCCTTCCACCTCGGCCTGTCCGCCGAGCCGGCCCTCGCTGCCGACCTCCCGGGCCACCCGGGTGACCTCGGCGGCGAAGGCGGAGAGCTGGTCGACCATCGTGTTGATGGTCGTCTTGAGCTCCAGGATCTCGCCGCGGGCGTCCACGTCGATCTTCTTGGAGAGGTCGCCCTTGGCCACCGCGGTGGTCACCAGGGCGATGTTCCGGACCTGGCCGGTGAGGTTGTTGGCCATCGAGTTGACGTTGTCGGTGAGGTCCTTCCAGGTGCCCGCCACGTTCGGCACGTGCGCCTGTCCGCCGAGCCGTCCCTCGGTGCCGACCTCGCGGGCCACCCGGGTCACCTCGTCGGCGAACGCGGACAGCGTGTCGACCATCGTGTTGATGACGTCCGCCAGCGCCGCGACCTCGCCCTTGGCCTCGACGGTGATCTTCTGGGACAGGTCTCCCTTGGCGACGGCGGCGGCCACCTGCGCGATCGAGCGGACCTGGCCGGTCAGGTTCGACGCCATCACGTTGACG
Organism: Streptomyces sp. NPDC088747; assembly: GCF_044751025.1. NCBI lineage: Bacteria > Bacillati > Actinomycetota > Actinomycetes > Kitasatosporales > Streptomycetaceae > Streptomyces > Streptomyces sp. NPDC088747. The sequence goes on along the minus strand of NZ_JBIVKZ010000001.1, from coordinate 226,154 downwards.
TTGTCGGTGAGGTCCTTCCAGGTTCCGGAGACACCTCGCACGGTGGCCTGGCCGCCCAGGTTGCCGGCGGTGCCGACCTCGCGGGCGACGCGGGTGACCTCGTCGGCGAAGGCGGAGAGCTGGTCGACCATCGTGTTGATGGTGTCCTTGAGTTCGAGGATCTCGCCGCGGGCGTCGACGGTGATCTTCTGCGAGAGGTCGCCCTTGGCGACGGCGGTCGCCACCTGGGCGATGGAGCGGACCTGGGCGGTGAGGTTGCCCGCCATGAAGTTCACCGAGTCGGTGAGGTCACGCCAGGTGCCCTTGACGCCCTTCACGTCGGCCTGTCCGCCGAGCCGCCCGTCGGTGCCGACCTCGCGGGCGACGCGGGTGACCTCGTCGGCGAACGCCGAGAGCTGTCCCACCATCGTGTTGATGGTGTTCTTCAGTTCGAGGATCTCGCCGCGGGCGTCGACGGTGATCTTCTGCGAGAGGTCGCCCTTGGCGACGGCTGTGGTCACCTGCGCCACGTTGCGGACCTGGGCGGTGAGGTTGCCCGCCATCAGGTTCACGGAGTCGGTCAGGTCCCGCCAGACGCCGCCGACGCCGGGCACCTGGGCCTGTCCGCCGAGGCGTCCCTCGCTGCCGACCTCGCGGGCGACGCGGGTGACCTCGTCGGCGAAGGCGGAGAGCTGGTCGACCATCGTGTTGACGGTCTCTTTGAGCTGGAGGATCTCGCCGCGGGCGGGCACGTCGATCTTCTGGGAGAGGTCGCCCTTGGCCACCGCCGTGGCCACCTGCGCGATGTCACGGACCTGCGTGGTGAGGTTGCCGGCCATGGCGTTGACCGAGTCGGTCAGGTCGGCCCAGGTTCCGGAGACCCCGGGGACCTCCGCCTGGCCGCCGAGGGTGCCCTCGGTGCCGACCTCGCGTGCCACCCGGGTCACCTCGGAGGTGAACACCGACAACTGGTCGACCATCCCGTTGAACACGGTCGCGATGTCGCCGAGGAGGCCACCGGCGTCGTCCGGCAGACGTGTGCCGAAGTCCCCGTCGCGCACGGCGGTCAGCCCCGCGAGCAGTTGACGTAGCTCCTGCTCGCCCGGCGTTCGGCTCGAAGGCCCGGTCGCTGTGACGGTCATGCGTACCCTCGTTCCGCTCCCCAGGAGTCCCGGGACGGGACTCGGACCCACGCCGGACCCACGCACGATCGATGTGTGCGGTTCCGCGGCATTCCCGCAAATCACGGATGCGCCCGCTGAGAAAATACGCCGCAGGCTAACCCAGAAATCATGGGATGAACAAAGTGGTGTCCGGAATCCGGAGGCGGCCCGAAAAGTTTCGGAAAAAGAGGCATGACCACGCGAGACGGGGATACACAGGACCCTCTCGGCCCGCCCGGACCCGCCCGCTCCAGAGATGGCGGCGGCGCGGTGTGGGGGGCACTACGCCGAGATCCCGCCGCGCCGGGTCACCGGGTGGGGGGTGACGGCCGGAACGGCGGGATCGGATCCCTCGGAGGGTTGCTCAGGCGACGGCCGGGTCCATCAGCCCTGTGCGAAGTCGCTTGATGATGCGGGTGATCAACCGGGACACGTGCATCTGGGAGATGCCGAGCTCCTCGCCGATCTGAGCCTGGGTGCGCTCTTCGACGAAGCGCAGGTGGACGATCAGACGAGAACGGTCGTCGAGTTCGGCGAGCAGCGGAGCCAGCGAGTGGAAGTCCTCGACGAGCTGGAGCGCCGGGTCCTCCTCACCGATGAAGTCGGCGAGGACGCCCTCGCCGTCCGCCGAGCCGTTGCTCGTGAGGGCGGCGTCGAGCGAGGTCGAGGTGTAGGCGTTGGAGGCCTTGCGGGCCTCGATGACGTCTTCCTCGGACAGCGACATGAGCTCGGCCAGCTCACGGGTCGTGGGCATCCGGTCCAGCCGGGTCTGCAGCTCCTCGGTGGCCTTCGCGAGCTCGACGCGGGCCTCCTGGAGACGGCGGGGGACGTGCACCGTCCAACTGGTGTCGCGGAAGAAGCGCTTGATCTCGCCGACGATGTAGGGGATCGCGAAGGAGGTGAACTCGACCTCGCGGGTGAGCTCGAAACGGTCGATGGCCTTGATCAGACCGATGGTGCCGACCTGGACGATGTCCTCCATGGAGTCGCCGCGGCTGCGGAAGCGCGAGGCGGCGTACCGGACCAGGGAGAGGTTCATCTCGATCAGGGTGTTGCGGGCGTACTGGTATTCGTGCGTGCCCTCTTCGAGGACGGCGAGCCGGTCGAAGAACTGGCGCGAGAGGTCGCGTGCGTCCTTCGGCTTGACCTTGGAGGGATCGTCGATGAAGGGAAGCTCCGACTCCTCGTCGGCCCCCGCCACTTCGGACGTCCGTGGTGCCGTGGCCGTTGTCCCCAGCGTCGTCACGGCTGCCATGCCGTCCACCCCAAATCCTCGAAAAAACCTCGAAGGCATTCCTGACACCGCTCGTGTGCCCCGGTTGCCGGAGATCACACCACACATGTCGCGGAAATCTTTCAGGACGTCCGTGGCGGCGACGTCCGGGCTTCGGGAGCCCGGTCGTGGTCCGGGGCGTCCGGGTACCCTGGGACCCCAGAGCCGGGGCCGGGAAGGCGTACGGCGGGGTTCCGGGAAGCGGGGGCGGCATGGCGTACGGCGACGGCGGGCCGGCGGCGGACGCCGCCTCGGCAGACCGCGGCGGGGCCGGTCTGCGGCTCTACTCGCTCGCGGAGCGTCCCGGCATCCGGCTGGTCGGCGAGATCAGCCCGTCCACGCGGCCCGTCTGGCGGCAGGCCCTGGCACAGCTGTCCGGCCGGCGCGATCACGTCTGCTTCCTCGAACTGTCCGCCATCACGTTCGTCGATGTCGCTGGCGCGTCGGAACTCGCGCGCACCGCGCAGGCGTTGACCGAGAGACGGCGACTGGTCCTGGAACGGCCGCCGCCCGAGTTGCCGAGGATCCTTGACATGTTCTGGCCCGAACTCCGGACGATCGAGGTAGCGGCATGACCGACTCCGCCACCCTCGCAGAACCGTTTATTCACCCCGCGCTGTTCTACCGCGGCGATCAGGAGTACGTGGACGGCACGGTGCCGTTCCTCCTGGAGGGCATGGCCGCCGCGGAACCCGTCGCGGTGGCCGCGCCCGTCGAGCGCCTCGACCTGATCCGCGCGGAACTCGGCCCGGCCGCCGCGGACGTGCACTACGTCGACATGACTCGGGCCGGCCGGAATCCCGGCCGCATCATCCCGTCGGTCCTGCGCTCGTTCGCCGACTCCCGCACCCACAGCCGCGTCCGGATCATCGGGGAGCCGATCTGGCCCGGCCGCACCCCTGCGGAGTACCCGGCCTGCGTCCAGCACGAGGCCCTGATCAACGTCGCCTTCCAGGGGCGCGAGGTGACGATCCTCTGTCCCTACGACGCACGCGCCCTCTCCGCCGACGTCCTCGCCGACGCGCACGCCACGCACCCCGTGGTCATCGACGGGGGCCGGGAGCGGTCCAGTGCCGACTACGGCCTCGACCGGGCCCTCACGCGCTGCAACGAGGCCCTGCGGCACCCGCCGGGCGCGGCGACGGTCCACTTCGACGCCGACGCCCTGCCGACCTCTCGCGACTTCGCGCTGGACGAGGCCCGGGAGCGCGGGATGAGCCCCGTCCGCGTGCAGGATCTGGCCCTGATCGTGGCGGAGCTGACGACCAACAGCGTGGTGCACGGGGGCGGCTCGGGAACGCTGCGGATCTGGGCCGAGAGCGAGCAGATCGTCTGCGAGGTCCAGGACGACGGACAGCTGGCCGACCCGCTCGCCGGCCGGCACCCGGTACGCCCCGACCAGCTCGGTGGCCGCGGCCTGTTCCTCGTCCACTACCTCTCCGACCTCGTCCGCGTACACACCGGCGAGAAGGGGACGACGTTCCGCAGTTACGTCGCTCGTACCTGATCCGGTACGGCGCTCGCGTGATCCGGTGGGGATTTCGCACCGCTGCCGGACACCGCTGCCTGACACTCGGGAACGCACGCACGAAGGCCCGGCCCCGTACAGGGGTCCGGGCCTCTGCCGCCGGTCGGCTAGCGCTTGGAGCCCGCCTTGGCGGCCTTCGCCGCCTGGCGCTCGGTGCGGGAGTCGGCCGTGGCCAGCGTCCCGCCGGAGCTCTCCAGGTGCGCGCGCACGAACCACTGGAACTGCTCCAGAGCGCGAAGCTGTTCGATGAGGAGATCCTCCGTCACCGGGTCGCTCTTGCCGATCTCGTCCATCGCGGACCGGTGGGCCTCGATGATCCCCGTGTAGACGAGGTCGACCGCGCCGAGGTGGGCGATGGCGTCGGCCCGTGCGACGCCGTAGTCGTCCCAGGTCCGCTCGGCCACGAGGACACCCGGGGTGCCCTCGGGCACCCCGCCGAGGGCGGAGATGCGCTCGGCGGTGTCGTCGGCCATCTCACGCACCCGGTCCACCTGGGGATCGAGCATTTCGTGGACCGCGATGAAATGCGGACCGACGACATTCCAGTGCACGTGCTTCAACGTGAGGGAAAGGTCGTTCAGCGCGTGCAGGCGCATCCGCAGCAGGTCAATGATCACTCCGCCGTCGTGCGTACTGAGCCCGGGGACCGTGTACTTGGGAGATGCGGATTTCGACATCATTCTGCTCCGTCCCGAAGAAATCTTTCGAACCGGCTGCCGTTCCCACCCGCGAATGAACCGGAAGAACCGGAAGTGCGGGGCGAGTGGAAATCATCGGTATCAGCCTCCGACACCACAGGTGCCCCCCTTCTTCCGGCCTACACACCGAAGAACCTCGGACGTCATCGCTCCGGCGGTGGTCCGTTGGCCGACTGCCTGACCACGCCGACCTCGCCGGAGTGTGCCAATGGTCCAGTGATCAGGTGACGAGTTGAGCCGTTGGGCCCGCGGATGCTTTCCTGGGCGGTATCCATGCACAAACGGCGCCGCGCAGCGCCGGACGGCGACGAGGCCGTACCGGACCGCGGCGCTTCGTCGTGTCCGCGAGTTCCGCCACCCCGGGCGCCCGCGTTCACGGCACGAGGCAGTCGAGGGGGGCGGCGGACCGCCGTGAAGGGGATGTTCGTGGCTCCGGATCCGGGGCGTGTCAGGCTGCGGAACTCATGCCGCGCCGTCGTGGGCATCGGGCTCGCTGTTGCCCTGGCGGAACTCGCCGGGCTGTCCCTGACGGCCGCCATCACAGGTGGACTGGCGGCGCTGCTCGCTCTCTTCACCGTCGCCGACGGGACGGTGCGCGCCCAACGGGCGACCACCGCGCTGCTCCCGGTCGCCGGATTCCCCGTACTGGCCCTGGCGACCCTGCTGCACGGTGTGGCTCCCGCCCGCGACGCGGCCTTCCTGTTGGTGGTCTTCGGCGGGGTGTACGCCCGCCGCTGGGGACCTCGCGGACACGCGCTCGGGATCTTCGCGTTCATGAACTTCTTCATCACCCAGTTCCTGCACGCCGTCCCGAAGCAGCTGCCCGAGCTGTACGCCGCCGTGGGCCTGGCCCTGGGCGCCGCCGCTCTCGTACGGTTCGTCCTCTGGCCCCTGGAACGCGGCGCGGCTCCGCCCGTCGCGCCTCGGCCACTGCCCGGCACCGGCCTGGCCCGCCCCACCACCCGGCAGGCCTTCCAGGCCACGGTGGCCTGCGCCTTCGCCCTGGTCCTCGGCCAGGCTCTGTCCGAGGACCGCTGGTACTGGGCCGTCGGCACCGTCTGGTGGGTCTTCGTCAACACGGTCTCGCGCGGTGAGACGCTCGTCCGCGGCTTCCGCCGGGTGCTGGGCACGGTCGTCGGCATCGCCGTCGGCGTGCTGATCGCGATCCCGCTGCACGGGGCACCGGTACCGACCGGGGTCCTCGTCGCGGTCTGCGTCTTCGGGATCTTCTACACGGCCGCGGTCTCGTACAGCTGGATGGTGCTGTCGGTGACGGTGATGGCGGGCCTGCTGTACGGCCTGCTGGGCGTTCTGGACCTCGGCCTGCTGGTGCTGCGCCTTCAGGAGACGGCCCTCGGGGCGGTGGGAGCGGCGCTGGCCGTGGTCCTCGTGCTGCCGGTCACCACCCATGCCACGAACGAGGCGTGGATCCAGCGCGCGCTGCGCTGCGTCCACGCGGCGACCGCCGAGGCCGCCGCCCGCCTCGCGGGCTCGCCGACAGCAGATCCGGCACCACACACGGCCGAACTGGAAGTGCTGCTGGCCCGGGTCCGGACGGCGCTCGCCCCCTTGGTGCACCCGCTCAACCCGTTCCTGGCCCGCAAGGCGCGAGCCGCCCAGGTCATCAGCCTGCTGGACGGCTGTGCCCGCGAAGTGCGCGGTCTGGTGGCCGTCGCGGCGGACCCGGACGCCGGCCACGACGCCCGCCTCGCCGCGGCCTGCGGCCGGGTCAGGACGGCCGTGGAAGCTCTGACGGCCGGCGAGCGGGGACGGCACGAGCACGCCCGAGCCGCCGACATCCTGCCCCACCACGCCGTCGCGGGACCCGCGCTCGCCCACCTGCACAGCCTGGAACGGGCGCTCGCCGAACTGGAGGCGCCGCTGCGCACCTCCAGGTACGCGCCCCTGCTCGGCGCCTGAACCATGGCCCTCCACGCCCTTCCCGGCGGGCCGCCGAGCCCCGCGCGGACGAATCGGTACCCCGGCGCAAGTCTGGTCTAGACCGCAGGTGACCGACTGCTACCGTCGCCCCCGACAACGTGGGAGCGAGAGGGGATCTCAGTGGCAGACGGCGGCAGGCGGCGACAGCGGGCGTTCATCGGCTCGTTCACGGCGGCGGGAGGCCTCGGTGTCGTCACCGCGGCCGTGGACCCGGTCAGCGGCGCGCTGACCGTCCTGAGCGCGGTGGACGGCGTCCCCGACCCCTCGTACCTCGCCCTGTCACCCACCCTGGAGACGCTGTACGCGGTCAGCGAGACGGCCGAGGGCGCGGTGGCCGCGTACCGCGTGACCGGCGACAAGCCCGAGCTGACCGGGGACCTCGTGCCGGTCGGCGGCAGCGGCCCCACGCACCTGAGCGTCTTCGCCGGACACGTCCTCACCGCCAACTACGGCTCCGGCAGCGTCAGCGCCGTCCCCCTCCGCGCCGACGGAGCGCTCGCGGGCACCGTCTCCAGCGTGCTCCAGCACACCGGCTCGGGTCCGCACACCCCGCGCCAGCACGGCCCGCACGCCCACCAGGTGCAGCCCGACCCGAGCGGTCGCTGGGCGGTCAGCATCGACCTCGGCACGGACTCCGTGCGGGTGTGCGCGCTGGACGGCGGAACGCTCACCGTGCACCGCGAGATCGCGCTGCGCCCCGGCTCTGGCCCCCGCCACCTGGCCTTCCACCCGGGCGGCGAACACGCCTACGTGGTCAACGAACTCGCGCCCACCGTCACCGTCTGCCGCTGGGACGCCGTCGAAGGGGCCCTGCGGCCCGTCGGCGAGGTCCCGGTGCTGACCGGCGTACCGGACGGTGACGCCTACCCGTCGGGCATCGTCGTCTCGCCCGACGGCCGCTTCGTGTGGATCGCCACACGCGGCCAGGACGCCGTCTCCGTCCTCACGCCCGACGCAATGGGCGAGGGGCTGCGGCTGGTCGCCACGGTGCCCTGCGGCGGCACCTGGCCGCGCGCGCTGGCACTCGACCCCTCGGGCCGCTTCCTGTACTGCGCCAACGAGCGCTCCGGCGACGTGACCTGGTTCGCGATCGACCCCGACACGGGCGTACCGAGGCGGGGCGGCTCGGTCGACGCCCCCGCGGCGTCCTGCGTGGTCTTCGGCTGACCTGTCTTCGGCTGACCTCGTCGCGGTACACGCGCGAAGGGCCCGCTCCCGGACAGGAGTGGGCCCTTTCGCGTTCTCGGTGGTGCCGCGCTCAGTGCGTCGGCGCCCCCTGCGGCTGCTGCGGGGCGATGCCCAGCGCCGCCGTGTACTTGGCCAGCGCCAGCTTGCCGATCGCGGGGTACGGGCCGAGCGCCTCGGCCGCGGCGCAGCCGGCCTCCTTGGCCGCCGCGTCGAGCAGACCCGCGTCGAGCTCGGGACCGATCAGGTACGGCGCGAGGGCCAGATTCTGGGATCCGGAGTTGCGCAGCTGCTCGGCGGTGGCCGCGATGGCGCCCTCCTCGTCGAGCGCCGCCGCCATCACCGGCACCGCGAGCCGCGCGGCCAGCAGCATCCCGGTGATCCCGGCCGCCTGCACCGCCTCCTCGCCGCCCACGGAGGCGAGGATGATGCCGTCCGCGGCGGTCGTCACGGTGAACAGCCGGGCACGGTCGGCGCGCGCCAGACCCGCCTCGGACAGGCGTACGTGCAGCCCCTCGGCGAGCAGCGGGTGCGGGCCGAGCACATCGCCCAGGTCGGCCGCGACACGGCTGTCCATGACGGCCTGGCGGATCCGGCGCAGCAGCGCGTTGTCCGGCCCGGCGAGCAGGGGCACCACGACGGCCACGGGCCCGTCGGGCTCGGCCACGTCCGAACCGGCGGCACGGGACTGCTCGAAGCGGGCGGTGCGCTCCTCGGACGCGCGGACCAGCACGGACTGAAGTGTGGGGAACTCGGCGTCGTCCCCGTCGAGGTACCCGATCCGCGCGTCGAGACCGGGGAGCTCGGAGCGCGCGATGCTCACGACCTCCTCGGTGAGGCTGCGGACGGCGGCGCTGGGGGTGCCCGGCACCGCGAGGACGAGCGCGGGCGCGCCCTCGGGAGCCACCAGGGCTTCCGGGCGGCGGTGCCGCCCGGGCTGGCGGGGTCGCGGCATTCGTACTGGCAGGCCGGACGCGGGCCCAGTGGGGGAGCTCATGGCGCCGCATGTTACTGGTTTCTTGGGTTCCCCTGTTCGGGGAGGGTGCAGGTGAGCGGTATCCGTCCGCTTTTGTCTGATGAGTTACGTACAGATCAGAAGTGATCAGTATGACGAAAGTGTCCCCGCGCCTCTTTCGTCACCACCTGCAACATCCGTTCGTCCCCAGGGATGGTGATTTCGTCCCTCGCCAGGTCGACGGCGAGCCGCACGGCGCCATGCAGCGGATCACCCTCGGCCGGTACCTCCCGGGCGTGCGGCAGTTGCTCCGCCAGTTCCTTCCGCAGCGGTACGAGGAGCGCGGCGCCCATCTTGAACAGGCCGCCGGTGAGGGCGACTTCGGGCTCTCCCGAGGCCGGGCACACGGCGGCCGCCGACTCGGCGATGCAGCGCGCCGCCGCACCCAGGATGTCCGCCGCGACCTGGTCGCTCGCGGCGCAGCGGGCCACTTCGGGCGCGAAGGAGGCGAGCACGGCGGCCCGGTCGGTGCGCGGATACAGCACGCCCGGCCAGCCCGGCACCGGCCCGAACATCTCCTCGGCGCGTGCTCTCAGCTCTGCCGATCCGCCCCGGCGCCCGTCGTGGTCCCGGACGGCCGCTTCGAGTCCGGCGCGGCCGATCCAGGCCCCGCCGCCGCAGTCGCCCAGCAGATGACCCCAGCCGTCCGCCCGCCGCCAGCTCTCCAGGTCCATGCCCACCGCGATCATGCCGGTGCCCGCGGCGACGACCGCGCCCGGCCGTCCGCCGAGCGCGCCCAGGTACGCGGTCACCGCGTCTGCGGCCAGCGCGAGCCGCGTCACGCCGAGTTCACGCTCCAGGGCCGACGGCAGCTCGGCACGCAGGTCGTCCCCGAGGGTGGTCAGGCCCGCGGCACCGACGGCCACCGCCGCGAGGCCGTCGACGCCCGCGTCGGCCATCAGCTCCCGGGCCATCGGCAGCAGTTGCTCCAGCAGATGACCGGCGTCGATGCCGCGCGGACCGGTGCGCGCCGGCTCCTTCGACGCCAGGTGAACCCCGTGGGCCCGCCCGCGCACGGCGAGCGTCACGCGCAGCCCCGAACCTCCCGAGTCCACCGCCAGCACGGTGGGCGCCGGTCCTTGAGCAGCGGCATGGCCTGCCGCGTCCGGATGCAACAGGCTCCCCTCCTTCTCGATGCCCGGCCGGGTGATCCGGCGGACCGGCCCGAAGACCTCGATGAGGAGGAAGGGTAGTGCCGGGGGCGGCGCCCGTGTGCGAGGGCTTCCCTGTTTGTGTGGGCGCCCGTGTGTGCCAGTAGGGTGACGCGCTGTGGCACCACGACCCTTGAATGAACTTGTCGAAGCGGGCTGGGCGAAGGCTCTTGAACCTGCGGCCGAACGCATCGCCGCGATGGGGGACTTCCTCCGGGCCGAGATAGCGGCGGGCCGGACGTACCTTCCGTCCGGGGCGAATGTCCTGCGCGCCTTCCAGCAGCCCTTCGACGATGTCCGGGTCCTGATCGTCGGTCAGGACCCCTATCCCACGCCGGGTATGGCGATCGGGCTGAGCTTCGCGGTGGCGCCCGAGGTGCGTTCGTTGCCGGGCAGTCTGGAGAACATCTTCCGGGAGATGAACTCCGACCTGGGGCTCCCCAGGCCGTCCAACGGCGACCTCACGCCCTGGACGGAGCAGGGGGTGCTGCTGCTGAACAGGGCGCTCACCACCGCACCGCGCAGCCCCGCGGCACACCGCGGCAAGGGCTGGGAGGAAGTCACCGAGCAGGCGATCCGTGCGCTGGCGGCACGTGGGAAGCCGCTGGTGTCCGTCCTGTGGGGCCGCGACGCGCGCAACCTGCGGCCGCTGCTGGGCGATCTTCCGGCGATCGAGTCGGCCCACCCGTCTCCCATGTCGGCGGACCGCGGGTTCTTCGGCTCCCGACCGTTCAGCCGGGTCAACGAACTGCTCGTACAGCAGGGTGCCCAGCAGGTGGACTGGCGACTGCCTTAGGCCGATGCGCGCGTCGCAGCGTGGTGCGGTGGGGTGCGGTGCGGGCGCACAGGGCGGCGGGGCGGGGGTTGTCCCGCCGGGACAGGGGCGCTCCCTCCACGTTGTCGTACCCCGCCCCTAAGCTCCACGCCATGACAGCCCAACACCCCGTCTCCGCCGACGCGTCCGGCGTCCACCCCGTGGTCGGCGAACTGCGCGGCGTGCTGGCCGCCGCCACCCCCGCACGGGCGCGCAAGGCGATACGTGAACTGCTCACGGTTCACGACGACGGGGCCGCCCTCGACCTCGCCGCCCGTTTCGCGCCCACCGCCGCCTACTCCGGTGACCTCCTGCTGCGTGAACTGCCTCGTGCCGCCGACCCGGACCGCTTCTGCGAACTCCTGCTCGCACCCGCTTTCGCCCGCGAGGGCCGTACGGAGCTGCGGTTGCGCCGGATCAAGTCGTTGCGCGGCCTGCGCCACCTGACTACGCTCCGCACACTCCACCTGGACCGGTGCAAGGACGTCACCGACCTCGGCGACCTCGGCGCGCTCACCGGCCTCACCGACCTCGACCTCAACGGCTGCGCCGGGATATCCGACCTGGCCCCGCTGAGCACTCTCACCGCGCTCACCCGGCTCAATCTGCACCGCTGCCGCCAGGTCACCGACATCCGTCCACTGTTCACCCTGAGGGGTATGCGTGAACTGGACCTCAGCATGACCAGGGTGCGCGATGTCACCGGGCTGCCCGCGGCCCTTCCGGACCTGCGCACGCTCACCATGCGCGGCTGCCGTTCCTTCCGCGAGGCCCGGCAGCTCGCGGGACTTACCCGCCTGACCAGGCTGGACCTCGGCTGGACGGGGCTCCGCGACCTTCGGGGCCTCGCGAAGTTGCCCGCCCTCACCGAACTCGACCTCAGCAGCTGCGCCTCGGTGACCACCCTGGACGGGATCGCCGCGCTGACCGGCCTGGCCGAGCTCCGGATCACCGATTGCCGCAAATTGGCCACCCTCACCGGCCTGGGATCCCATCCGGGCATGGCCGAACTGACGCTGGACGGCTGCTCCGCCCTGCGCGACCTCCGCGGCCTGGGGGCTCTGACCGGCCTCACCTATGTCTGCGTCAAGGACTGCGCGCATCTCACGACCCTCGAAGGGCTCCAGGGCTCGCCCGTAAACCGGTTCCGCGCGGAGAGCTGCCCGGCCCTGGCCGACTTCTCCGCCCTGGAGCACCTCCCCAGGCTCCGCGACCTCGACATGCTCAAGCTGGACTCGCTCACCGACCTCTCGCAGCTGCCCGCCATGCCGCTGATGAACCACATGAGGTTCATCGAGTGCCCGTCGCTCCGGGCCCTGGACGGCATACGGGCCTACCCCCTGCTGCGGAGGCTGATGGTCTGGCGCTGCCATGCCCTGAAGTCGGTTCACGGCATCGGCCACCTGCCCGCACTGGACGAACTGGAACTGTGGGAAGTGCCCCTGGTCACGACGCTGGGAGAGCGGGGCGGGCTGCCGGACGCCGACCAGCTGGAAATACGCGACTTTCCGTTGCTGACCGACATCGACGCTCTAGCCGGATCACACATCGCCGGGCTCGAACTGATGAACCTGCCCCTGCTGCGGAGTCTGGCGGCCCTGGAGGCGAAGCCCGAGCTGAAGAGGCTGAGGCTGTACCGCTGCCCCCAGGTGACGGATCTGCCCGCCCAGGTCACCCACCTGGAGGCGGGCGGACTCCCATGGTCGGACCTCTCCCCTCTGAAGCGCCTGACCGCCCTGTCCACGATGGACCTGCGGCACGACGACCTGACCGACATCAGCGGGATCGGCGCCTTCCCGGAACTGGAGCGGCTCAGCCTCTCCGGCTGCGACCGGGTGCAGGACTGGACACCCCTCCTGGAGATGCCCCGGCTGCGGGAACTCCAACTGACCCAGGACCACGGATACGAACGGCCCTTCACCCCCGTACTCCAACGCCTACTGGCGAACGGAGTGACCCGAACCCCCTGGCACGTGCACTGGTGAGTTCCGGGCCCCAACGCCCACGCGTCCGCCGCCGCATGTGCCCCGGACACCCTCGGGTGTCACCGCGTGCTGCTCTGCCAGGGGCAGAACACAGGCGGACCGGGTTCGACGATTACTACAGTCCGGTCTCATGACGACGATTACGACACGTACCGTCGAGTACCCGGCCGACGGTTTGACGATGATCGGGCATCTCGCGCTCCCGGGCGGTGTCGACCGCCGGCCCGCGGTGCTGGTCGGACCGGAGGGCATGGGGCTCAGCGACGTCGAGCGCCGCAGGGCCGATGCTCTCGCCGAGCTGGGTTACGTGGCGCTGGCCTTCGACCTTCACGGCGGGCGCTATTTGAGCGACCCCGAGGAGATGCTGGCCCGTTGCCTGCCGCTGCTCGCCGATCCCGACCGGATGCGGAGCATCGGCCATGCGGCGCTCGACGTGTTGCGCACCGAACCGCGGACCGACCCCGACCGGACAGCCGCCGTCGGCTACGGCACCGGCGGCGCTGTCGGGCTGGAGCTGGGGCGCGACGGCATCGACCTGCGCGCGATCGGCACGGTCAACGCACTGACCACGGGCCGGCCGGGCGAGGCGGCGCGCATTCGCTGCCCGGTGTGGGCCGGGGTCGGGTCGGAAGACCCGATCATGCCGCCCGCGCAACGGAACGCGTTCACCGATGAGATGCAGGCCGCGGGCGTCGACTGGCGCCTCGCGGTCTACGGCGGCGCCTTGCACGCCTTCCACCATCCGCCGGTAGATCACCCGACGGTCCCCGGCGTCGGCTACCACCCGCAGCACGCGCGGCGAGCCTGGCGCGACGTCGTCGACCTGCTCGCCGAGTGCCTGCCCGTGACGGAGGATCCGGGGGCATGACCCAGGCGACCATGGTGGCCCCGGGCTTGGTCGGCATCATTGATCGCCGCCAAGACCTGGTGCGTACTCATGGCCACCCCGCGGCACCACTGGGCAGCCGATTCGCGGACTCCGGGCGTGCGGGGTGCCCGGTCCCCGTCTCTCAGTCGACGACCGCCGCGCGTACGCACAGCACGTCCGGCAGGTGTGAGGCCAGTTGCTGCCAGCTGTCTCCGTCGTCCGCCGAGGCGTACACCTCGCCGTTGCGGTTGCCGAAGTACACGCCCGCCGGGTCCGCGCCGTCCGTGCACAGGCCGTCGCGGAGGACTGTTCCGTAGTGGTCTCCCTCCGGGAGTCCGGCCGTCAGCGGTTCCCAGGACTTGCCCGCGTCGGACGTACGGAAGACACGGCAGCGGCGCTCCGCGGGGACGCGGTCGGCGTCGGCGTTGATCGGGAAGACATAGGCCGTGTCACCGCGGCGCGGATGCGTGGCCACGGCGAACCCGAAGGTGGAGGGCAGGCCGGCGCCGATGTCGGTCCACCGGCCGCCGGCGTCGTCGCTGCGGTACACACCCCAGTGGTTCTGGAGATACAGGCGGTCCGGCGTCACCGCATCCCTGGCGACCTTGTGCACGCACTGGCCGAACTCCGGGTCAGGATCGGGCAGGAACACCGCGGAGACACCGGAGTTGGCCGGCTCCCAGCTCGCGCCGCCGTCGGCCGTGCGGAACACCCCGGCCGTGGAGACGGCGACGGTCACGGCGCGCGGGTCGCGGTCGTCGGTGAGGATGGTGTGCAGCCCCTCCCCGCCGCCGCCGGGCACCCAGCGCGACCGCGTCGGGTGCTCCCACAGTGGACGCACGAGCTCGAAGGACTCGCCCCGGTCCTCCGACCGGTACAGCGCGGCAGGCTCCGTGCCCGCGTACACCACGTCCGGCTCCGCCGCGGCCGGGTGCAACTGCCACACCCGCTCCAGCGAGGCCCCGGTGTCCTTGGGGAATTTGACCGCGGGCTGCGCCGGCTCCGCCCAGCTGCGTCCCAGGTCGTCGGAGTGGAAGACGGAAGGGCCCCAGTGGGCGCTGTCCCCGCCGGCCAGCAGCCGTGGAGTCTCACCCCGGGTGTCGATCGCGACCGAGTACACGGCCTGCGCGTTGAAGTACGGACTCTCGTCGAAAGTCCAGGCGCCGCCGCGCCTCCGGCCGATGAAGAGCCCCTTGCGGGTACCCACGGTGAGCATTACGTCGGCCATGCCGACCACCTCCGCGACGTCGTTGTCTCAGGTACGGGCCAGTCTGCACCCCGGCACTGACAGTCACCTCTGGATCCGACGTCCGCGCAGGTCAGCGCAGAGTTTCTGCCAGGTCGGCCGGGTTTGCGGGCGGCTCTCGCCGGGCGGGGACGGGAAGTGGGGGAGATCCTGGTCAGACGAGTCGACGGAGTCGGCGTGAGTATCGCGGGGACCGGTCGCGTATTGGGAGGGGGGTGTGGCCCGTCCGTGCGGTCGTGAGGAGGATGCCAGTCATGGCGGCATTCCGTGTTCCGAAGGGGTTGCTGTGGCGCTGGCGGCGCAATCCGCTGCGACGGCGTAGCGACGCCCTGGAGACCTGGATCATGCTCGTCGCCTGGGTGCTCACCGTGTGCGGCGGAATCCTCGTCGGCCTGGCGGCGGCCCAGTCCGTGGAGCGTGGTCTCGCCCAGCAGCGCGCCGAGTGGCACTCCGTCCCGGCGTGGCTCACCCAGGACGCGGCGGGGCCGACTCCCACGGAGGACGACGCGGACCGGGTCTGGGCGAAGGTGCGCTGGATCGCGCCGGACGGCTCCGTCCACGCGGGCCAGGCTCGGGTGCTCGCCGGCACCGCCGAGGGCGCCGCCGTCACCGTCTGGACAGACTCCGACGGCCGCCACGTCACCAGACCCGCCACCGCCTCCGAGGCCCGGCTCCGGGCCTCCCTGGTGGGGACCCTGGTCGGAGTGAGCGCCGCGGTCGTCCCCTTCGTCTGCGGGCAGCTCCTACGCGGTCGGCTGGAACGGCGACGCCTGGACCAGTGGGACGAGGAGTGGGAGCGGTTCGGGCCCCTCTGGGGGCGCAAAACCAGCTGACCCCGCCCAACCGGCGCCGTACGACCGGGCGCCGGGGTGGCGCTGATGTGGACTCCCGCCGGGTTCCCGGACGTTGATGTGTCCTGGATCACCTGTTCGGTGATGAGGACGGAACGGGGGTGATTCCCGTACCTCTCCATGACGCACGAGCCCCGGATGCAAGGATGAGCCCCGTCATGGCTGCTGGGTGGTGTTCTCGCACGGTACGGGCCGCGGTGTTCGCGGCCGTCTGTGTGCTGCTCGCCGCCCTGGGGCACGTGCTCATGTCCGGTTCTCCGGTGCCCTGGTGGGCGATGGTCGCCGCGGTCGTGGCGACGGCCGGACTGGGCTGGTGCCTGTCCCTCCGTGAACGCGGACTGCCGCTGATCACGACCGTCGTGGTGGTCACTCAGGGCGTACTCCACTCGGCGTTCGCCCTCGCGCAGTCGGCTGGGGGAGTGGCGGCGCCGGGGACGCCGGGTAACGGCTCAAACCAGGTCGGCGCGGACGCCATGGGGCACGACATGGGCAGCATGTCCATGGGATCCATGAACTCCCCGGGGTCCATGGCCTCCATGCACATGGACTCACCGCACATGGATCACCTGCATCACATGGACATGGGCGACCTGGTCGCCTCTCCCGCGGCGCACCTGAGCCATGACATGAGCGGCATGTCCTCGTCCGGCATGCTCGCAGCCCACCTGCTGGCCGCGCTGTTGTGCGGCCTCTGGCTCGGCTGTGGCGAACGTGCCGCGTTCCGGATCCTGCGCGCCCTGGCCGGCCGGCTCGCCGCACCGCTGCGTCTCCTGCGCGCGCTGCCCACACCACCGCACCGGCCCCGCGTACGTGCGGGCCGCGCCTCCTCGGACCGGGCGCCCGCCCGTCTGCTTCTCGTGCACGCGATCACCTCTCGGGGCCCGCCCACGGGGACCGCTGTCGTCTGAGACAGCCGGTTCCCCGAGGCGGCCCCGTCGTGCGCCTCGGGTCTCGGCCGTACCCCTCTCGGTGTACGGCCGCACCTCACACCGGACCGCCGCGCCCGCGCGCCGGTCCGGATCGCGGATGACCCGAGAAGGACACCTGGTGATCACTTCTGCTCTGCCCATTCCGCTCGACGAGACGGCGTCGGCCGACGAGTCGATAACCGCCTGGGCACTGGCCGCCCGCGGCGGTGACCCGGACGCCGTCGAGCGTTTCGTAGGCGCGTTGCACCGTGACGTCGTGCGCTACGTCGCCCATCTCAGTTCGGATCCCCAGGCCGCCGACGATCTGGCCCAGGACACGTTCCTGCGGGCGCTCGGCAGCCTGCACCGGTTCGAGGGGCGGTCCTCGGCCCGCGCCTGGCTGCTGTCGATCGCGCGCCGTGCCGTCATCGACAGTTTCCGGCACGCCGCCGTCCGGCCCAGGCTGAGCGGCACCCGTGACTGGCAACTGGCGATCGAGTTCGCCCAGCCGCGCGGCCTGCCCGGCTTCGACGAGGGCATCGCCCTCCTCGACCTGCTGGCGGTCCTGCCCGACGAGCGTCGCGACGCGTTCGTCCTCACCCAACTGATGGGCCTGCCCTACGCGGAGGCCGCCCAGCTCAGCGAGTGCCCGATCGGCACGGTCCGTTCCCGTGTGGCGCGTGCGCGAACCACCCTGCTCGCGCTGCTCGCGGAGGCCGACGATCCGACGGGAGAGTCGGCCACTCCACCACGCACGGAGCAGGTCGCGATGGTGGCGTGACGGTGTGACGGCGTGAGCATGACCGAACGGATGCCGGTGACTGTCGAACAGGCCGCGCACCGGCACCCGTTCGGGCCTTCGGGCTCGACTCCAGCCCCTTCAGCCCCGGCGAGGAAGGAGTCGACCCCGGACGGCGAGCGATAACCCCTTAATACATATGATGTGCAGGTGCGTGATTACTGCATAAAGACAGCGACACCCGAAGACCTGGACGGCGTACGGGCCGTGATGCTCGACACCGTCTACCGCGACTTCGGCACGGGGTACGTCCCGCGGTGGCACCGCGACATCGTCGACCTCCACGGCGCTTACCTGGCCCCCGAACGGCACACCCTGCTGGTCGTGTCCGACGAGCGAGACGACACGATCGTCGCCACCGCCGCCCTGGACTCCCGGGGCCCGGCACACCCGCCCAACCCGAGCGACCTCGCCGCGCGGTACCCGTCCGGGGAGACCGCGCAGTTGCGCCGCGTGTACGTGCGCCCCGAACACCGGCGGCGCGGACTGGCCCGCCGCCTGGTCGCCGAACTGCTGGACTTCGCGGCGGCGAAAGGCGGCTACCGCGCGGTGTATCTGCACACGGATCCGGCGGTGCCCGGCGCCTAGGCATCGGCCTGTTGGTCGCCCCCCTGCTCGTCGGCTGCTTCGCGTCCGGCGGCGACACCTCGTCCGAGGGGTCCGCGGACGGCGCCCGGCTGCGGGTCGCGCTGGCCTTCCCGCCCACCGAGAGCTTCTCCCCGTACGGCGCCGACGCCACCCTCCTCAGCAGGCTCGGCGTGACGGAGGGGCTGACCGGCCTGGACGCCAACGGCACCGCCGTACCCGCGCTCGCCGAGTCCTGGACCCGTGAGAACGACCGCGGTTGGCTGTTCACCCTGCGCGAGGCGACGTTCCAGGACGGCACGAAGGTCACCGCGTCCGCCGTCGCCGCCGCCCTCACCCACGCCACCGAAGCCAAGGTCATTCCGGCCGCGCTGTCGGGAGTCGACCTCACCGCGAAGGCCGAGGGGGCCGACCGGGTCCGGATCACCACCGCCGACCCCGATCCCGTACTGCCGCTGCGCCTGTCCAGTCCCGGTCTGGCCGTGCTGTCGGCCAGGGCGTACGGCGGGGCGGGCGCCGTCAGCCCCGTTGGCACCGCGACCGGCCCCTTCGAACTCACCGCGACCACCGGCACCACCTCCGCGACGCTCGACCGCTTCGACGACTACTGGGGAGGCCGCGCCCAGGCCTCCGGCATCGACGCGAAGTTCGTCGCCGACGGCACGGCCCGCACCAACGCCCTGCGCACCGGCGAGACCGACCTCGCCGAGGCGGTCCCGGTCTCCCAGGCCGCTTCGCTGGACAAGGGCACCGCGCACGAGACGGCCACGACCCGCACCACGAGCCTCTTCCTCAACGCCGGGTCCGGTCCGTTCAAGGACGCGGGGACGCGGGCCGCCGCACGCGAGGCGGTCGACACCTCCGCGCTGGCGGAGGGCGTGTACGAAGGGCACGCCGACGCGGGCGCCGGGATCTACGGGCCCGCCGTGAACTGGGCCGAGGGCAAGCGCGTCGCACCCGTCGGCCGCGCGAGGGCGACGGACCCCGACGGCACCTCGGTCACCCTCGCCACCTACGACAACCGGCCCGAACTGCCCGAGGTCGCCCAGGTGCTCAAGCAGCAACTGGAGAAGGCCGGTTTCGAGGTGAAGCTGGAGGTACGGGAGTACGCGCGCCTCGAAAGCGACGTGCTGGCAGGGAAGTTCGACGCGTTCGTCTCCGCTCGCAACGCCATGCTCGACACCGGTGACCCCGTCTCGGTCCTCGCCAGCGACTACACCTGCGACGGCGGCTACAACCTGGCCCTCCTGTGCGACAAGCGGGTCGACCGGGCCGTCGACGCGGCCCGGGGAGTGAGCGACATCGAGCTACGCCGGGACAGGGCGATGGAGGCGGAGGCCGAGATCCTCGGCACCGACGCGGTCGTGCCGCTCGTCCACCAGCGCATCATCACCGGCGTCGCCTCCGCCGTCAGCGGCGTGCTCTTCGACCCGTACGAACGGGCCCTCGTGGGCACCGGCACCCGCCGCTGACGATCCTGTGCGGACAGGGATGTCGCGAGTACGGGAGCCGCGGACGGAGGAGTCGCGGATACGGGGTTCCCGGACAAGGGAGTTGAGGGCGGGCAGGCCGCGGGGAGGGGCGTCGCGGACACGGCCGTCGCGGACACGGCCGTCACGGACACGGCCGTCATGGACACGGCCGTCACGGACGGTGGAAGGGCTGCGCGGCGGCGGACCGGTGCTGCTCTGGCGCGCCGCCCTCACCGCGCTCCTGCTCTGCGCCATCGGCCTGTTGCCCTGGTTGTCGCGCACCGACCCGGCGCTCACCGTGCTCAGGGCGCGGTCGGCGGAACGTACGCCCGACCCCGAGGTGCTGGCGGCCGTACAGGACGAACTGGGCCTCGACGACGGGCCGTTGCGGCTGCTGGGGGAGTGGCTGGGCGGGCTGACGCGCGGCGACGCGGGCCGCTCGTGGATCTCCGGCGCCGACGTACTGCCCGCCGTCACCGAGGCACTCGGCGTCTCCCTGCTCCTGATGGCCGGAGCCCTCGCGGTCGCCGCCGTCACCGCGGGGGCGGTGTGCGCCCGCACCCTGTGGCGCGGAGCACGCGACGGACACAGCGCCGGTCCCACCAGTGGCGGAGGCGCCGCTCTTCTCGCCGCACTGCCAGAGTTCCTGACCGCGTCGGTGCTGGCCACCGTCGTGGGCGTACAACTCGGCTGGCTGCCCGCCCTCGGCTGGTACGGGCCGCGGTGGATGGTGCTGCCCGCGCTCTCGCTCGGGCTGCCCGCCGGGGCGGTCCTCGGGCGTCTCCTCGCCGACCTGCTGCCGGGCGCCTTCGCCGAACCGTGGGCGCTGGCCGCCGCCGCGCGCGGGGTACCGGGCCGGAGCATCGCACGAAGGGCGCTGCGGCGTTGTGTGCCGGGACTGCTCCCGAACCTGGGGCTGTTCGTCGTCGGCCTGACCGGCGGCGCGGTCGCCGTGGAGCGGATCTTCGACATCCCCGGACTCGGCCGCACCACGCTCCAGGCCGCCCTGGCCCAGGACCTGCCCGTCCTCCAGGCCGGCACCCTGGCCCTCATCCTGCTCGCCGCCACCGCCGGACTGCTCGCGCGCCTCGCGGTCCGGCTCCTGACCGGCCCGGCGCTACGGGACGGCGCCCTGCCGTCCCCGCACGGCCGGACGGCGACCACATCCACCCGACGGCCGCTTCTCCACGCTGCCGCGTTGCTCGGTGTGATCGGACTCGGGCTGCCCCGCGACCCGTTGGCCCTGGACACCACCGCGCGCCTTCAACGCCCGTCCTGGGCGCACCCGTTCGGGACCGACGCCCTGGGCCGTGACGTGCTCGCCCGAGTCGCCCACGGCGCGCTCGACACCCTCGGGCTCGCGCTCGCGATCAGTGCCGCCGCGCTGCTGACCGGCGTGGTGCTCGGCCTGCTGCCGCGCTTGTCGGGCCCGCTCGTCGACACGGTCAACGCCCTGCCGCCCGTGCTTGTGGCACTGCTGGTGACGGCGGTCGCCGGCAGCGGCCCGGCGACACCCGCGCTCGCCGTGGCCACCGTCGCCTGGGCCCCGCTCGCCGCCCACACCACGGCCCTGCTCCGCCAGGAACGCGCCACGACCCACCTGCTGGCCACCCGCGCCCTCGGCGCGAGCCCGTTCCAACTCCTCGGCAGCGAACTCCTCCCCGCCGTCCTGCCGCCCGTCACCCGGCACGCCCTGCTCCGCCTCCCCGGCGTCGCCCTGGCCCTGGCAGCGCTGGGCTTCCTCGGCCTTGGCGCCCAGCCGCCGTCCCCCGAATGGGGTCTGCTGCTCGCCGAGAACCAGCCGTACGCCGAACGCGCCCCCTGGGCCGTCCTGGCACCGGCCGCCGCACTCGCGCTGCTGGGCGCGCTCGCGGTGACGGTCACGGACGGTGTGCGACTGCGGCGCGACCGGGCCGTTCCGCGTTTTCGGCACCGGTCGCGCGCCGCCCTTCCGCCCCAGGGGTGAGAGGACGGGCCGCGCGTCAGACGGAACGGTGGTACTGGTCCGGCACGTGCACGTCGGCGCCGAGCGTACGCGCGGCAAGCCGGGCGAAGGACGGGTTGCGGAGCAGCTCGCGGCCCAACAGGACGGCGTCCGCCTCGCCGTTGGCCACGATCTTCTCGGCCTGCTCGACATCGGTGATGAGGCCGACGGCGGCGACCGGCAGCGGCGTCTCGGCCTTCACCCGGGCGGCGAAGGGGACTTGGTAGCCGGGCCCGACCGGAATACGTACACCCGAGGCGTTGCCGCCCGTCGAGACGTCCAGCAGGTCCACACCGTGCTCCTTGAGCTGCCCGGCGAACCGGACGGTGTCGTCCGCCGTCCAGCCGTCCTCCTCCAGCCAGTCGGTGGCGGAGATGCGGAAGAAGAGCGGCTTGTCCTCGGGCCACAACTCCCTTACGGCGTCCACGACTTCGAGGGCGAACCGGGTGCGGTTCTCGTACGAGCCGCCGTAGGAGTCGGTGCGGTGGTTGGAGTGCGGGGAGAGGAACTCGTTGATCAGGTACCCGTGGGCGCCGTGGATCTCGGCGACCTCGAAGCCTGCGTCCAGCGCACGGCGGGCCGCGTCGACGAACTGCCCGACGATCTCCTGGATCTCGGCGACGGTCAGTTCGGCCGGCACCGGATGGTCGGCGGCGAAGGGAAGCGGGCTCGGGCCGAGCGGCTGCCAGCCGTACGCGTCCGGGCCGACGGGCGCGCCGCCCTTCCAGGGACGCTCGGTCGACGCCTTGCGGCCGGCGTGCGCGAGCTGGATGCCGGGAACGGTGCCCTGGCTCGTCAGGAAACGGGTGATGCGCCGGAACGCCTCGACCTGGGTGTCGTTCCAGATGCCGAGGTCGTACGGGCTGATGCGGCCCTCGGGGGAGACCGCGCTGGCCTCGACGATGATCAGGCCGGTTCCGCCGGCGGAGCGGGCCGCGTAGTGGGCGAAGTGCCAGTCGTTCGGGGCGCCCGCCGACGGTCCGTCCGGTGCGGCCGAGTACTGGCACATCGGGGGCATCCACACCCGGTTGGGGATGGTCACGTCGCGCAGGGTGAAGGGCTGGAAGAGCGCGCTCACGGCGGACTCCGTTTCGTCGTGGGGCCGGGGACGTCTACTACGATAGGCATCGTAGTACGGTAGATGTCAAACTACGAAGGGTCTCGTACAATGGCAATCCCCGACGACGTTTTCCCGACGGCGTTTCCGGGACGATGTTCCCGGACGCCGTTCCCCGACGATGTGGAGTCGCCGTGACGACCGCAGTCCCCGCCACCGGCAGTCGCGATCTGCCGCACCCCGAGCGCGCGGAGATCCGGCTGGAAGCCGTGCTGCACGCGTTCTCCGACCCCATGCGGCTCCGGGTCGTGCGAGAGCTCGCCGCCGACGGCGACGAGCTCTCCTGTTCGGACATCGTCCTGCCGGTCACCAAGTCCACGACCACGCACCACTTCCGGGTGCTCCGCGAGAGCGGGGTGATCCGGCAGGTCTACCGGGGCACGGCCAAGATGAACGGCCTGCGGCGGGAGGACCTAGACGACCTCTTCCCGGGGCTTCTCGACAGCGTCCTCGCCGCTGCCGCCGGCCAGGCCCTTCGTCTCGGGAGCGGCTGAACCGCCCCTGGACGGAAGGTGGTTGAAGAGCAGGTTGAGTACGATCGCCGTCAGGCAGCCCGCGCTGATCCCGCTGTTCATCACCGTCTGGAACCAGTCGGGGAACTGCTCGTACACCGCCGGCACACCGACCGGCAGCACTCCGACGGCCACCGAGACGGCCACGACGGTCAGGTTGTGGTTGTCCTCGAAGTCGACCCGGGCCAGCGTCCGCAGCCCGCTCGCGGCGACCGTCCCGAACATCACCAGGCCCGCGCCGCCGAGCACCGGCGCCGGTATCGCCGCGACCACCGCGCCCAGCTTGGGCAGCAGGCCGAGCAGTACGAGGATGCCGCCCGCGGCGGCGACGACCCAGCGGCTGCGGACGCGGGTCATCCCGACGAGGCCGACGTTCTGCGCGTACGCCGTGTAGGGGAAGGTGTTGAACACCCCGCCGAGGACCGTCGAGAGTCCGTCGGCCCGCAGACCGTCGGAGAGCGTCCGCGGCTCGATCCTCCGGTCGGTCATCTCGCCGACCGCGATGAGGTCACCCGTCGTCTCGGTCATCGTCACCAGCGCCACGACCAGCATCGAGATGATCGCGGAGGCGTGGAAGGTGGGCGCGCCGAAGTGGAACGGCGTGCTGATCCCGAGCCAGTCGGAGTCGCCGACCCCGCCGAAGTCCGTGAACCCGAAGGGCACCGCGACGGCGAGGCCCACCGCGATCCCGATGAGCACCGCGATCCGGCTCAGGAAGGGCGGCGCGAACCGCTGCACACCCAGCACCACGGCAAGCACGAAGCCCGCGAGCGCCAGGTTCTTCGGCTCGCCGAAGTCCGCCGCGCCCGCGCCGCCGGCCGCCCAGTTGCCCGCCACCGGCAGCAGTGAGATGCCGATGATCAGGATCACCGTGCCGGTGACGAGCGGCGGGAAGAAGCGGAGCAGCCTCCCGAAGACCGGTGCGAGCAGCACGATCGCGAGACCCGCGACGATCACCGAGCCGTAGATCGCGGGCAGTCCGCCGCCCGTCGTCCCGATGAGCACCATCGGCGAGACCGCCGCGAACGTGCAGCCCTGCATGATCGGCAGCCGCACTCCGAAGCGCCAGAAGCCCACGCACTGGATCAGGGTGGCGATACCGCAGATCAGCAGGTCCGCGGTGATCAGATACGCCAGGTCCGCGGGCGACAGCTTCATCGCCCCGCCCACGATCAGCGGAACCGCCACCGCCCCCGCGTACATCGCGAGCACGTGCTGGAGCCCGAAGGCGGCCAACTGGCGTACGGGTGGGACCTCGTCGACGGG
Source organism: Streptomyces sp. NPDC088747 (assembly GCF_044751025.1). Taxonomy (NCBI): domain Bacteria; kingdom Bacillati; phylum Actinomycetota; class Actinomycetes; order Kitasatosporales; family Streptomycetaceae; genus Streptomyces; species Streptomyces sp. NPDC088747. Next base: position 201,814 of record NZ_JBIVKZ010000001.1, on the reverse strand, counting down.
ATGCACGGGTGTGGTGGTTGCCATGGGCACTCCAGGGGCGGCGCGGAATCGGAGATTCGGGGGCAGCACCAGACCGTAGGGGCCTTGAACAGTTTGTTGATTTCTGGCCTGTTGCCGACGTGTGTCATGGCCACGGAGTTGGTCCCGGGTCCGGTTCCGTGCGCAAGCCCAGGGGTCTGCCGCCACGCCCCGCCGCCCGCCCGCGACCGGCACGCGCCGGCCGCCTCGACGCGGCTACGAACCCGAGGTCCGCGCCACCGCGGCCCGCAGCGCCGCCCAGTCCGGAAGCTTGACGACACCCCGCCCGAGCGAGGCGCCCAGCTCCGCCTCGGCCCGCTCGATCGCCTGCCATCCGGCCCACTCGACCGGCGTCAGCCCCGCCGCCCGCAGTGCGTCGAGCGGATCCGCGGGCAGTTCCCGGCGTACGAGCACGGGGGCGTCCTCGATCAGCGAGGTCACCGTCTCCTTGGCGCACGGCCGGTTGGTGCCGATGACACCGGTCGGGCCGCGCTTGATCCAGCCCGCCACGTACTCGCCCGGGGCGGTCGCGCCGTCCCGTACGACCCGTCCGGCGACGTGCGGCACCGTGCCGAGGCCGGCGTCGAACGGCAGGCCGTCCAGCGGCACTCCGCGATAGCCCACCGAGCGCAGCACCAACTGCGCCCCGATGTCCTCGTACCGGCCGGTGCCGGTGACGCCGCCGCGCCCGTCGGGCACCGTCCGCTCGAAGCGCACCGCGCCCACGCGGTCGCCGACGCCCTGCTGGTCCATGAGAAGGCCGCCCTCCTGGTCCGCCAGCAGGGCGACGGGGCGCAGGAAGAAGCGCAGCCGGATCGTGCGCGAGGCGTCACCCCGCGGTGGCACGGAGGCCCAGCTCCGCAGCACCTCCACGTTCCGGCGACCGGCGGCGGGCAGGCCCGAGGGGTCGGCGTATGCCGGATCGAGCTCCAACTCCCTTGGATCCACGATCACTTCGGTGTCCGGCAGGGCGCCGAGCTCGCGCAGCTCCTTGGTGGTGAAGCGGGCCTGGGAGGGGCCGCGCCGTCCCACCATGCTGATCTCCGTCACCCGGCTCGCGGCCAGTGCGGCGAGTGCCGCCTGCGGGATGTCGGTGGGGCTCAGCTCGGCCGCGCCGCGGGCCAGGATGCGGGTCACGTCGACGGCCACGTTCCCGACGCCGATGACCACGGCGGAGCGGGCGCCGAGCACGAACGCGTCGGCCGCGCTGTCGGGGTGCGCGCTGTACCAGGACACGAACTCGGTCGCCGACCAACTGCCGGGCAGATCCTCGCCCGGCACGCCGAGCCGACGGTCGGTGGCGGCGCCGACGCAGTAGACGACCGCGTGATAGAGCTCGCGGAGCCGGGCCGCCGGGAGCGCGTCCGGGCCGATCCGTACGCCGCCCAGGAATCGCACCCGCTCGTCCTCCAGGACCGCGCGCAGGCTGTTCTGGAGGGACTTGATCTTCTCGTGGTCGGGCGCCACGCCGTAGCGCACCAGACCGTACGGGCAGGGCAGCCGGTCCAGTACGTCCACCCGCACCCCGGGGACCTGGCTCTGCTGAACGAGTCCCTGGGCGGTGTAGACCCCGCTGGGACCGGATCCGACGACGGCGACACGCAGCACGCGGAACTCCTTGTCCGAAACCTGAACAGTCCGAGGAGATCGCTGATGGCTCCAGGATCGCACCACTGGTGCTCCGCTGACAGGGTCGGCGCACAGCTCGTGCGCGCGTGTCCGTTCGTATGGAATGTGATCATGCGGTTACGTTCCGTATGTGCTAGAAGCATCCTCTCTTAATCTGTCCGACCGACTGGACGTCTGTGACCGCGGCAGTGCCGACGGCGCCGTGTCGGTGTGGCCCGCCTGGGAAGTGCGTGAGCGCGATGGGGTGACCTCCTGGTTCGACGTCCGGCTGGCCTTCGCGGACGGTGCCCGGGTCGATCTGCTCGCCGTGGTGTGCGACGGGGACGTGTCGATCGAGGACGTCCGGGCCCAGCCCCCGCTGTCCTTCGGTGACCTCGACCTGCTCGCCGAGTGGATCGAGGAACCGCTCTTCGAGGCGTGCGGCGTGCGGGCCGCGCCTTCGCCCGAGGAGGAGCCGCCGCAGGAATCGGACGGCGAAGGGCCGTCCAGGCGCGCCCGGTCCGGGTGGCCGCGCGGCATCGAGGGCCGCAGGCTCGTTGCCGAGGAGTACCTCGCGGCCCAGGGCGAGGGCCGCGACGCCGTCCTCGCCGTGATGAGCGCCACCGGCCACAGCCGCCGCCGGTCCCTCAAACTGATCGCCGGAGCCCGCGACGCCGGCTTCCTGACACCGCGGCATGTACGGCGGTAGCCGGTAGTGGGGCGTTACGGGGGCGCCATGGCGGGCGGCCGGGCGGCCGGGTGGTGGGTCGGTCCGGCGGTCCAGCGGTCCAGCGGTCCAGCGGTCCAGCGTACGAGGGGGCGGTTTGGGGCGGGGGTTCGGCGGCGCTCGGACGCGCGTCCTGGATGCGGGGGTCCGGCGCGACGGCGACCGAGTCTCCCGCGCCCGGCGCGACGACCACCATCGAGTCGCCCGTATCCGGCGCGGCGCATCCCGCGTCCCGCACCAGACGTGCGGACACTGCCCGTCCGGCATCGGGCGCGGCGTACCCTGCGCGTCAGGCATCCGGCGTGCGGACACTGCCCGTCCGGCATCCGGCGCGGTGAACCCCGCGCCTCCGGCCCTCGACGTGCGGACACCGCCCGTCTGGCATCGGGTGCGGCGTACCCTGCGCGTCTGGCATCCGACGTGCGGACCCCGCCCGTCCGGCATCCGGCGCGGTGAACCCCGCGCCTCCGGTCCCCGACGTGCGGACATTGCCCGTCCGGCATCGGGCGCGGCGTACCCTGCGCGTCAGGCATCGACGTGCGGGCACTGCCCGTCCGACATGACGTGCGGACACCGCCCGCCCCGCACCCGGCCCGGCGCCCCCCGCCTGTCCCGCAGTCCGCCTCCGCGGACACCCCGTGTCCGCACCTCCCGCCCGGCTGAGACGCGCTCAGCGACCCCCGGGCGCGGCCACGCCCGGGAGGCGGGTGCCGCGACGCGTGGTTCCGGGCGGCGCTACGACATGTCCCGCATCCGGCCGATCTCGCTCGTCTGCTGGGCGATCACGTCGTCGGCCATTTCCTCGATCTGGATGTTGTTGCCCTGGGCCTTCACGTCCGTCGCCATGGTGATGGCGCCGTTGTGGTGGGTGATCATCAGCGTCAGGAAGAGCTGGTCGAACGCCTTGCCCTCGGCGGCCCGGAGATTCTTGAGCTGGGTCTCCGTCGCCATGCCGGGCATCGCCTCGTGCGTGTGCCCGGTGGCGGTCTTCTCCCCGTCGTTCGCCTTGAGCCAGCCCTCCATGGCCTTGATCTCCGGACCCTGGGCCGCGGCGATCCGCTCGGCGAGCGCCTTCACCGAGCTCGACTCCGCCCGCTTCGCGGCCAGTTCGGTCATCACCAGCGCCTGCGTGTGATGCTCGATCATCATCCGGGCGTACGAGAGGTCCGCCGAGTTGGGGGTGTCGTCGTCGATCCGCTGTTTCGCCGCGTCCTCGGCGGAGAGGGTCTCCGCCGCCTCGCCGGGCTTGCCGGGCACGATCACCGAAGGCCCGCCCGTTCCCGCGGACTTGGGCTCGGATCCGGAGTCACAGCCGCCCAGCGCGAGCACGATGATCGCCAGCGACGCTGTGACCAGGGGCGCGTGGGACGGACGGCGGAAGAGCACTGCGACCTCCTGCGGCACACGAATGGGCGAACACCTCAAGGGTGTTGATGACCGTCCTAGCACGCGGCTGAACCTGAATGATCAGAAACTTTCATTACGACTGCGTTGCTGTCTGTTGATCTGTGCATGGTGAAGACGATACTGCGGGGTGTGCGTGAACCGTTCAACTGCGAACGGCTACAAGGGAGGACGCAGTGAACCTGTTGAAAGACCCCCGAACGCGGCACAGACGTCTGGGAGTCGCCGCTGCCGCGGCCGGACTCCTGGCCGCGCTGCTCACGGCAGGCCCGGCGGCCGCCACCCCCGACCCCGGGGACAGTCCCGCCGCGCAGAAGAAGATCTCCCAGAGCGACGAGGCCATCGCCGAGGCGGCCATAGCGAGCGGTGAGATACCCGGACAGGACGAGATCGTCCACTCGGACAACATCGAGCACCTCGCGAACATCCCGAAGGAGGCGCTGCCGAACTTCAACTCGGACCTCGCCTTCCAGGGCAACTACGCCTTCGCGGGCAACTACGACGGCTTCCGCATCTTCGACATCCGGAACCCGAAGGCCCCCAAGACGGTCGCGCAGGTGCTCTGCCCCGGCTCGCAGAACGACATCTCCGTCTCGGGCGACCTGCTCTTCCTGTCCACCGACTCCTCGCGCAGCGACAACTCGTGTGCGAGCACCTCGCAGCCCGCGACCGAGAAGTCGTCGTGGGAGGGCATGAAGATCTTCGACATCAGTGACAAGGCGAACCCGAAGTACGTCGCCGCTGTCGAGACCGCCTGCGGCTCGCACACCCACACGCTGGTGCCGGAGCGCAAGGACGTCTACCTGTACGTCTCCTCGTACTCGCCGAGCGCCACCTTCCCCGACTGCCAGCCGCCGCACGACGGCATCTCGGTCATCAAGGTGCCTCGCAAGTCCCCGGAGAAGGCCGCGGTCGTGGGCTTCCCCGTCCTCTTCCCCGGTGAGGGAACCGACGGCGGCGGCAACCCGGGCTCGCCCACCAACCCGGGCGTCTCCAAGACCACCGGCTGCCACGACATCACGGTTCTTCCGTCGAAGGACCTGGCCGCGGGCGCCTGCATGGGTGACGGCATCCTCTTCTCCATCAAGGACCCGGCGAACCCGAAGGTCATCGACAGGGTCCAGGACAACGTGAACTTCGCGTTCTGGCACTCGGCGACCTTCAACCAGGACGCCGACAAGGTGGTGTTCACCGACGAGCTGGGCGGCGGTGGCGCGGCCACGTGCAGCGCGGCCATCGGTCCCAACCGCGGCGCCGACGGCATCTACGACATCGTCGGCAAGGGTGACAAGCGCAAGCTCGTCTTCAAGAGCTACTACAAGATCCCCCGTTACCAGGCGGACACCGAGAACTGCGTGGCCCACAACGGCTCGATCATCCCGGTCAAGGGCAAGGACCTCATGGTCCAGGCCTGGTACCAGGGCGGTATCTCCGTGTGGGACTTCACCAACTCGGCCAAGCCGAAGGAGATCGCGTACTTCGAGCGCGGCCCGCTGACCACCGACGCGCTGTCGGTCGGCGGTTCGTGGTCGGCGTACTACTACAACGGCTACATCTACTCGAACGACATCATCAAGGGCTTCGACGTGCTGAAGCTCAACGACCGGCGCACCGACCCGGCGAAGCGAGTCAAGCTGCGTGAGCTCAACGTCCAGACGCAGCCGGACTACTTCGACTGACCGTTGAGCCGATCGGTCCCGTCCTCGGACTCATGACCGGGCCGGGGACCGGACTCACAGCCGGAGGGACCGGACGGCAGCTGCCGTCCGGTCGCGAAGAACCGTGACAGGTCCGTGTCGTACGTCCCGCCGGGCACCTCGGTGTCCGGCGGGACGCCCGACTCCCAGTCGAGGCCGTAGCGTTCGAAGAGCTCGGCCCGCAGCATCGGGACCGGCATCGGGACGCCCGGCACCACGGCCGCGTACACCGCGCCCATGAGCAACGCGCGCAGCATCGGATAGTCGGCGGCGGTGTCCGCCGAGCCGAAGCGGGCGACGGTCTCACTCAGCAACTGCGCCAGCCGCTGCTGGTCGGGGCACTGCACGAACCCCTCGGGCTGGAGGATCCCGGCCATGTGCTGGCGCATCAGCACCGGTTGGTCCCGGGCGAGCCCCAGCACCGCGTCGATGGCCCGCGCCATCCGCTCCCGGCCGTTTCCGGGTTCCGGTTCGCGCTCCAGCGCTTCTTCCAGCGTGCGGTGCATCAGCCTGTGCACGGCGGACTGCACGAGCTGGCGCTTGCCGGGGAAGTAGTACGACACCAGTCCGCGCGCCGATCCCGCGCGATCCGCGATGTCCCCGAGCGTCGTCGCTTCGTACCCCCGCTCGCTGACCAGTTCCACCGCGGCCTGGAGAAGTCGCTCCCGGGAACGCCGCCGTAACTCTTCATTGACGGATCGGCTGCGCGGGGACATCCTGAAACTCCTGCGTTGACTGGTTGTCAGCCAACTATACTCAGCGCGTCCGGACCGAGACCCTCCGTGGGTCGGCTCCGGGCTGCGTCCGCCTCGGGTGACGCGGGGGATCATCCGAGGCGGACGTGCGGGACCTCAGCCGACCAGGCCGAGCACCGGCCGCAGCCCGTCGGGGCGCTCGGCCGCCGGCAGATGGTCCACGAAGTGCACGGCACAGCCCAGCGCCGCCGCACCCCCGTCCGCGGGCCGGTTGTCGCCCACCATCAGCGTGTCCTCGGGCGCGACCCCCAGAGCCTCGCACGCGGTGGTGAACAGCCGCGGATGCGGCTTCTGGACGCCGTGTTCGTAAGACAGTACGTACGCGCCGATATGCCGGTCGAGCCCGTGCGCCCGGAAGACGGGCCGCGGATCCCAGCCGATGTTGCTGACCACGGCGACGGCGATCCCGCGCTCGCGCAGCCCGCCCAGCACCTCGTCCGCGTCCGGGTAGGGCGCCCAGGCCTCCGGGACCATGTGCCGCTCGTAGAGCGCGTCGTGGAGCCGGGGATCGGGCAGCGCCACCCGGCGGGAGAGCCCGGTGTAGGCGGCCCGGTGCGAGCCGGCGTCCTCGTCGCGGACCGCCCACACGTCGGTCAGCTCGTCCGGGAGCGGCCCCGCGGGAGCCGCACCGCCGGGGAGCGCGCCCGCGGACTCCAGTTCCTCGGCGAAGCGGACCAACTCCCGTTCGGGCAGGGCGGTTCCGGTCTCCGCGAGCGCCGCGCGCAGCCAGGACTCGGTCGACTCGACGCGGAAGAGCGTTCCGGAGAAGTCGAACAGCACACCTTTGATCGTCATGAGGCTGATCCTTCGCGGCACATCGCGGACCGGTCAAGGCTGTCTCGGCGCGGCCCATCGCTCGTACGAGGCCACCGCCAGCACGACCAGCAGCGCCCCGAGGAGCCAGCCGCCGACCACGTCCGACGGCCAGTGGACGCCGAGCCAGACCCGGGTCAGACCGACGCCGACGACGGAGACCACGGCAACCGCGAGTGCCGTACGCCGCAGGGTGCGTCCGGCGCCGTACACGTCCAGCAGCCACAGCAGTAGCCCGCACACCACCATGGCCGTCATGGCGTGCCCGGAGGGGAAGGCCGCGTAGTGGGCCGAGTCGACGGGGTCGGGCCAGGTGGGGCGCTCGCGGCCGATCAGCCACTTCAGCCCCTGTTGCAGCACGCTCCCCAGCGCGCAGGTGGCCGCCACCCAGAGGGCGGGCGCCCACGCGCGGTGTCTCCACACCAGCCACAGTACGACGGCCGCGCAGAGCGCGCGCATGGCCCAGGGGTCCCACACCCAGTCCGTCAGGATGCGGAACGCGTGGGTGAGGCCGGGTTCGTCGACCGCCCAGGGGTGTGTGGTGCGGGCGATGTGGTAGTCGAGGTCGAGCAGCGGGGGCCAGGAGAACGCCACCAGCAGGAGGAGCAGCACGGCGGGCACGGCCAGCGCCGTGGCGGTGCGTGCCGTGCTGTGCGGGCCCGGCGTGCGCGGAGGTGAGTCGACAGGCGGGGGGTGCATGGAACGATCCTCGCCGACGCGCGGGGTCCGATGCCAACCCCGTGCCGCTCGGGGGGTCGGCATGGCCCCTGGGCTCGGTGTCGGCAGGCCCGGCCAGCTCAGCGTCGGGCAGGCCCAACCAACTCGGCGTCGGGCAGGCCCGTCAGCTCAGTGCCCGCAGCCCCGGTACGAACGTCACCAGCACCGGGATCACCGGCACCAGCGCGGCCGTCGCGGTCAGCCGCAGGCGCCGTGCCGCCGTGAGCCGGTCCGGGGGAGTGAGCAGCCGGTGGACCCGGTGCGGGACGTGGGCGTGCGGGGCGGCACCGGGGCCGAACACGCCCCGGTCCTCGTTGAGTTCGACCAGGGCCAGGGCGGTGGTCAGACGGCCGAAGCGGCGCGAGGCCATGTCGTCGGCGGAGAGTTCGACCAGGCGGTGCATCTCGTCGCGGAAAGCGGCGAAGACCGGAACCTGCGGAAATCCGTTGGCCAGCGCGCCCGAGCAGTGCAGCAGCCAGTCGTGCCGTGCCCGCGCGTGGCCCTGCTCATGGGCGAGCACGGCATCCAGCCGACGGCCCTTGAGGCGGCGCAACGCGCCTGTGGTGACGACCAGTTGGGGCGCCGCGCCGGGCAGCCACCAGGCGTCAGGGCGCTCCCCCTCCAGGACCACCAGCCGGTCGGCGGCCGGTTCCTCGCCGGGCAACAGCGGTGCGCGCAGCCGGAGTTCGGTCCTGCTCTGCCGACGGCGGGCGCGGGCCCGGGCGATCTCGCGGACCAGCATCGCCGCGGTCCACACACCACCGCACGCGAGTGCCACGGCGGTCGTCGCGGCCCAGGGGCCGCCGGTGCTCAACGCGTAGGCCTCCACGACCGAGTGCGGCGCCGGACCGAACACATGGCCCCGTACCACCACCCAGGCGGCGGCCGCGCTGAGCGTCATGGACAGTGCACAGCACAGCAGAACGGCGGCCACCACGCACTGCCACACCCACAGCGCCACCACCGGTTCGCGGTCCACCCAGTCCGCCCTCGAGAGCAGTCGCGGAGCGACCAGGGCGGCAAGGGCGCCGAGCAGCAACAGTGCCGCGGGGACCATCATGGCTGAAGCCTATGAGGGGGCGTCGCCGGAGGATACGGGCCGCGACGGCAAGTGACGTACGCCACGACCTCCCGGCCGCGGCTAGCGGTGGTCCGCCGGGCGCCGGTGTCAGAGCGTGACCAGCATGGCGAGCATCGCGATCCCCATGGACAGTCGGCAGGCCTGTGACAGTTCCGGGCGGTCGGCCCAGCCGACGGTTCCGGTGCCGCCCGCCACGGAGGCCACCGGCAGCAGGCGCAGGCCCGCGCGCAGGACGTATCCGGTGAAGTACAGGAGGAGCGCCCCGGTCAGCAACGGCACGCCGGAACCGCCGTGTCCGTGTTGGCCCGGTGAGGCGGCCATCGCCCCCGCCATGTAGACCATCGCGCAGACACCCACCAGATGGTGCGCGTGGGGCGGGCTCGTACGGGCCACCCACAGTCCGCGGAGGGCTGCCATGCCGAACACCGCGGCGTAGGCGAGCCATGCCCAGCGCGGTGGCACGGCCACCGCCGCGGGCACGGCCATCGCGGCCATGCCGAAACCCATGAGCGCCTCACCGCCCGCGGTGCGGCGCTGCTCCTCGACGGCGCTGCGCATCCGCAGGAGGCAGTACGCCCCCGTCGCGGCGCACAGCGCGACCAGCAGCCAGCCGGGTGATGCCGGTCCGTGCATCGCGCACCTCCCGCTCGACGGCGTCGGACTTCGGACACGGTCAGGGCATGCCCCGCGTGGCCGGAGCGCAAGCGAGCGCAAGGGAGTACGCGAGGGAGCGTTCCGGGCGCATCGCCGGTGAGGCGGGGAACGTGGCGGCAACCTACCAGCGGAGAACGGTATAGTTCACGAGTAAAACACCTGTTAATCTTGTCGTCATGAGCAGTGCGACCCCCTCAAGCCCTCCACGTCTCCCGCGCCTCCCGCGCCTCCCGCTGGCGGGAGTCCTGCGTGTGAACCGCCCTTCCGACATCTGGTACAAGCCCGCGCTGAGCGTCGTGGCCTCGGTCGGCCCGGTGAACCTGCCGCTCGTGGCCCTCGGCCGGCTCGACCTCGCGATGTACACGATGGCCGGGTCGCTCTGCGCGCTCTACGCCCACCACCGGCCCTACGCCGCCAGGGCCCGCGCCCTCGCCTGGGTGGTGCTCGCCATGCTCGGCGGCACGGCCGTCGCCCTCGTCACCGCCTCGCTGACCACCGACGCCGTCGTGCTGGTCGCCGTCGGCGCGCTGCTCGCCGCCGTCCAGAAGACCCTGTGCGATGCCACACGCGTCGGCCCGCCCGGCCACCTGATCCTCACCTTCATCAGCTCCGCGTCCCTCTTCGCCCCGCAGACCCTCGGCCAGGTCCCGGGCCATCTCGCCCTGACCGCCGGAGCGGGCGTCTGGGCCTGGATCGTCGCCATGGCCCCGGGGCTGGTCCGTCCGCACGGCCCGGAGCGCCGCGCCACCGCGCACGCGCTGAACGCCGCCGCGGCCCACGCACAGACCCGGGGGAGCGGCGAGGACGCCGCCCGCACCCGCGCCGCCGCGGTCGCCGCCGTGCACGGAGCCTGGCAGTCGCTGCTCTCCACCGGCGCCCGCTCCGCTCCCCGGCGCGCCCTCGAACGGCTCGTCGTCCGCGCCGAGGTCGCCGTCGCCGCACCCGCGGGCACCGACCCCGAGCTGCTGCGCGCCCTGGCCCGCGGCCTGCGCGGCTCCGGGCCGGTGCCACGACCGGACGACCTCGCCGGGACCGCGGACGACATCCTCGGGGTCGAGGCCGAACTCGCCTTCGGGCAGCGCCCGTTGCTGCGCCGCCTCGGCCCGCTCGGGCCCATCGCGCTGCGCACCGCGCTCGGCTGCGCCCTCGCCGGATACGCCTCACTGGCACTCGGGGTCGGCCGCCCCTACTGGGCGCTGGTCACCGCCGCCTCCCTCTACCAGGCCAACGTCACCCTGACCTGGAGCCGGGGCGTGCAGCGCGTCGTCGGCAACCTGGTGGGGGTGCTGGTCTTCGCGGCGCTCGTCCCGCTCGCCCACCTCGGCGAGGCGGTCCTCGTACTCTGCGTCCTCGCCTGCGCCTTCGGGGCCGAAGCGCTCATCAGCCGCAACTACTGGCTCGGCAGCCTCTGCGTGACCCCCATGGCGCTGCTGATCACCGAGTTCGCACGCACCCAGGAACCCGGCCGGCTGATCACCGACCGGGTCGTGGACACCCTCGTCGGCGCGCTGGTCGGGTTCGCCGCCGCTGTCGCCGTCACCAACCGGCGGGCCGGTGACAGCGTCGAGCACGCCCTGCGGGCGGTGGAACGCGCCCGCGAGCACGCGGCGCGGGTCCTCGCCCTCGACCACCCCGGGCCCGGCGCGCTGGAGTCCGCCCGCCGCGACCTCGCCGCCACCCTGGTCGATCTCCGCGTCACCGTCGACACGGCATCCGGCGAATGGTGGCAGCGCGCCCTGCCCGAGGACCGCGTGATGCCGGTCGAACACGTCGCACACCGTACGCTCGCGGCGACGGTACGAAGGCAAGGACTGCACTCCTTGGAGGGCGCACAGGCATGACGGCAGCGAACGGGCGGGCGACGGACGGGGACGCCCAGGCGGGGCGGAGGGAGAGCGCGGGCACCGGCCCGGCACGGGGTGCCGGCACCGGCTCGGCAAGGATTGCTGACACCGGCTCGGGGCGGGGCGGGGACACCGGCTCGGGACGGGGGACAGGACCCGGCGACACCATGGCCGCGGTCGTGCGGCAGTGGCACGCGGTGCGGCCTGACCTCGACACCGGGCCCATGGAGGTCATCGGCCGGATCAACCGCTGTGCCGCCCTGCTCCAGCAGGCGGAGGACGCCCCGCTGCGCCGCGCCGGGCTGACCCGCCCCGAGTTCGACGTCCTCGGCACCCTGCGGCGCACCGGCCACGAGCTGACCCCCAGCGAACTCGCCCGCGAGACCTTCTCCTCCGGCGCCGCCGTCACCAAGCGCCTGAAGCAGCTGACCGAACGAGGCCTGGTGGAGCGGCGCGGAGACACCCGCGACCGCCGGGTCGCCCACGTCCGGCTGACCGACGAGGGCCGCGACCTCGTGGACGGCATCCTCCCCGAACAGCTCTCCTACGAGACGACGGTCCTGTCGGGGACCGACCTCGGCCGACAGCGCGAACTGGCCGACCTGCTGGCCGAGTTGCTGGGCCAGCTGGAGGGCCGGCTCGGCATGCCGCGCGCCTGATTCCCTCGGACGCGCGGGCCGGGCGGCCCGGTGCCGCGGCGAATCCGGCGAACGCGCAGGCGATCACACCCGATGGCGCGGATCAGGGCCGGTAACGCAGCGGATGGTCCGCCGGGGTCTCCACGAGCGCGACTTCGGTGCCGTCCGGGTCCGCGATCCACATCTCGATCAGCCCCCACGGCTCCTTCACGGGCGGGCGCAGGACGTCGACACCGGCGGCGACCAGTTCCTCGTGTGCCGCCTTCGCGTCCGCGACCTGGAGCCACAGCTTGAGCGCCGGCGAGGGCGTGGTCTCGGAACGCCCCGAGACCTCCAGGAACCCGCCGCCGAGGAAGTAGACGGTGCCGCGTTCGGGGCCCGTACCGAACTCGCGGTACACGGCGAGGCCCAGCTTCTCGCCGTAGAAGGCCCGGGAACGCTCGGGGTCGGTGGGGCGCAGGAGGATGCGGCTGCTCAGTACATGCACCATGAGACCGGAGCCTAGGGGAGAGTTAGGCTCGGCGGTGCTCGGCCCGCCTGCGAACGGAGAGACCGCTTCATGGACACCGCATCCTCCACCGGACTGACCTTCCGCGACGCCGCCGACAGCGATGTCGACGCGCTGGTCGCGCTCGTCGAGTCGGCCTACCGCGGGGACTCCAGCAGGACCGGCTGGACCACCGAGGCGGACATCCTCGAAGGCCAACGAACCGATCCCGAGGGCGTGCTCGCGGTGATCAAGGCGCCCGACAGCCGGCTGCTGACCGTCGAGCGGGACGGCGCCGTCGTGGCCTGCTGCCACCTCGAACACCGCGGCGACCACGCCTACTTCGGCATGTTCGCGGTCAGCCCCGCCCTCCAGGGCGCCGGGCTCGGCAAGGTGATCATCGCCGAGGCGGAGCGGCACGCGCGCGAGACCTGGGGCGCCGAGGAGATGCACATGACGGTGATCTCCGCACGGGAGGACCTCATCGCCTGGTACGAGCGCCGCGGCTACCGCCGTACGGGAAAGATGACTCCCTTCCCGTACGGCGACGAGCGCTTCGGCATTCCGCAGCGCGACGACCTCCAGTTCGAGCTGCTGGTCAAGCCGCTCGCATAATCGTTACGCCGACCGTTGTTCCGCAGGCATGGCTACGCGGTGAAGCGGCCGGTGCGCTTGATCTCGGGATAGTCGGTGGTCGCCCCGTCCAGTCCCAGGGCGCGCACCAGCCGCAGCTGGTCCTGTGTGTTCACCACCCAGCCGATGATCCGCAGGTCGGCCTTGCGGGCGTGCTCGACGACCTCCAGGGTCAGCCGCCGGATGTTGAGACAGACGGTCGCGGCGCCGACGTCCACGGCGCGGTCCACGACGTCGGTGCCGTACCGGCTCGCGATCAGCGCGGTGCGCACGCCCGGCACGAGCCGGGTGATCTCGTCGACCGCCTCGTCGTGGAACGAGGACACCTCGACCTGCCCGACCAGGTCCCGCCGGTGCATGACCTCGGCCAGCGCGCGCGCCGCCGCCACGTCCTTGACCTCGGCCTGGAGCGGCGTCGTGATGGCGTCCAGCACCTCCTCGAAGACGGGGATCCGCTCGCCGCGCCCCGCGTCCAGCGCGCGCAGCTCACCGAGCGTCTTCTCGGCGATCGCCCCCGACCCGTCGGTCGTACGGTCCACTTCGGCGTCGTGCATGACGACGAGAGCGCCGTCCTTGCTCAGATGCAGATCGAGTTCGATCAGGTCGAGGCCCGCGTGCTGGGCGGCGAGGAAGGAACGGAGGGTGTTCTCGGGTTCGACACCCATGATTCCGCGGTGACCGATGGTGAGGAAGTTCAAGACGTGACTCGCTTCCGTCGACGGCGGCTCGGCTCGCGCGTGGTTCCGACGGCGGCGCCCACGCGGCAGGGCCGCAGCCTAATGGCCCTGCTCCGCGATGTACCCGCTCCTACGCGGGCCAATGACCCCGCCGGTCAGCGAGGACGCGCCTCGGACCGTGGGCCGGGGTCACTCCGCGGTGGGCGCGTCACGGCGACGGTTGACCCCGGGCGATCCGCATGCCGCCCTTCCCCGTGGGTAATAGCAACAGTCGCATACATGGTTGACGGCAGGAAAAACAGCGGTGAAGGAGTGGGTGCGCAGGATAATGTCCCGAGATCCCACTTGTCGGAAGGATCTCCGAACGCATACGGTGTTCTTACGCGAGGTTCTCCTGTGGAGGGTGGGACATGACGGAAATTCTTGTGCAGGTGGGTGCGGAGGAGCGGGTCCCGCCCGTGGCCAGGGTGGTGGAGCACCCGGCATGGCCCGTGCTCAAGGGTGCCGTCGAGGCGATCCGCCCGTGGCAGGCGAAGGACGGTTCGATCGACCTCGCCGCGGAGGGCGCGCCCGACGCCTCCGAGGCGGAGCTTGCGGTACGCCGGGCCGTCGACGCGATCGAGCGGCTCGCCCCGCTGCTGCCGCACGACGCCGCCTACCACGAGGCACTCGTCAAGGACCTGCGGCGCTGGGCCGACGGCGGCTTCCAGGTGCCGGACTTCCTCGACTCGCTGCTGGCCTTCCAGCCCGCCGCACACCGCGAGGACGGCCTCCAGCACCTGGTCGTGTTCCCGATGTACACGCAGAACGGCAACCCGGACCGCAACCTCGAAGCGGTCGTCCTGCGCATGGTGTGGCCCGACTGGCTGGCCGAGCTGGAGCGCACCCGCTACGACAACCCGCTGTTCTGCGGCATCACCTTCGAGGACTTCACCTCCGGGTACGACACCAACTCCGCCGTGCTCTTCCCGGAGACCATCGCGGTCCGCCAGGCGCCCGAGCGCTTCTCCTGGGGCGGCATCTTCTGTGACCGCGAGGCGGCCCGCTTCCGCGCCGTCACCGACGCCGCCGTGGACATCCTGGGCCTGGAGCTGCCCGAGGACATCGCCGCGATGGTCGACGACCAGGAGCGCTGCGAGCAGGCCTTCGTGCTCTGGGACATGGTCCACGACCGCACCCACAGCCACGGCGACCTGCCCTTCGACCCGTTCATGATCAAGCAGCGCCAGCCGTTCTGGATGTACGGCCTGGAGGAGCTGCGCTGCGACCTCACCGCCTTCAAGGAGGCCGTGAAGCTGGAGGCCGACGGCTTCCCGCAGGGCCGCGACGTGCAGTACGCGGTGCTCTTCGACCGGATGTTCCGCTTCCCCGTCACCGGCGAGCGTGTCCGCAACTACGACGGTCTCGGCGGCCAGCTGCTCTTCGCCTACCTGCACAAGCACGACGTCGTCCGCTGGACCGACAACAAGCTGCACATCGACTGGCAGCGCGCCCCGCAGGTCACCAACGACCTCTGCGCGGAGATCGAGGACCTCTACCGCGCGGGCATCGACCGCCCCAAGCTCGTCCACTGGTTCAAGGCGTACGAGCTGGTCGCGACCTATCTCGCCCCGCACCCGGGCTCCCGCTGGGCCAAGGGCCCGGACGCCCTGGACCTGTCCCTGCCGCCGCGGAAGCTCGTGGACGACGTGCTTCCGGACGAGTTTCCCCTGAGCATGTTCTATGAGGCGCTCGCCAAGAAGCTCAAGCACGTGATCGCCTCCACCAAGGGCATCACCGCGGCGAGCGCCGAGCGGGCCGCCGCGTGAGCGCCCGTGCCGAGGACGTATCGGAGGCGAAGGCGATGTCCAACGGAAACGGCGACGGAGCACTCAGCGGAACGGTGATCGCGGTCGCGGGCGCCGGCGGACCGGCGGGCCGCGCGACACTCCTGCGGCTCGCCGAGGCGGGCGCCACCGTCGTCGGCTCGGACAACGATCCCGAACGGCTCGCGGAGGCCGTGGACGCGGCCAGCTACGCGCACGGCGGCGCCACCGTCGTCGGTGACACGGTCGACCTGCTCGACCTGCGGTCGACCCGTGACTGGGCCGCGCGAGTCGAGAAGGAGTTCGGCCGCGTCGACGGCCTGGTGCACCTCGTCGGCGGCTGGCGGGGCAGCGAGACCTTCACCAAGACGGTTCTCGACGACTGGGACCTGCTCGAACTGCTGCTCATCCGCACCGTGCAGCACACCTCCCTCGCCTTCCACGAGGCCCTCCAGCGCAGCGACCGCGGCCGATACGTCCTGATCAGCGCCGCGGGCGCGAGCAGGCCGACCGCGGGCAACGCCGCCTACTCCGCCGCCAAGGCCGCCGCCGAGGCGTGGACGCTGGCCATGGCCGACTACTTCCGCAAGGCCGGGGGCGAGCAGGGGCCGACCTCGGCGGCTGCCATCCTGGTCGTCAAGGCACTGGTGCACGACGCGATGCGCGCCGAGCGCCCGAACGCGAAGTTCGCGGGTTTCACGGACGTCAAGGAGCTGGGCGAGTCCATCGCCGGCGTCTGGGACATGCCCGCCGGTGAAGTGAACGGAAAACGTCTGTGGCTGACCGAGAAGCCGTGAACCCTCCCAGGACCGACGCCCGGCGTCACCACGACCCGGCGGTCAGGGGCTTCGCCAGCGACAACTACGCGGGAGCCCACCCCGAGGTGCTCGCGGCCCTGGCCCTGGCCAACGGCGGCCACCAGGTCGCCTACGGCGAGGACGACTACACCGCCAACCTCCAGAGCATCGTCCGCAGCCACTTCGGAGCCACCGCGGAGGCCTTCCCGGTCTTCAACGGCACCGGCGCGAACGTGGTCGCCCTCCAGGCGGTCACCAACCGTTGGGGCGCGGTGATCTGTGCCGAGAGCGCCCACATCAATGTCGACGAGGGCGGCGCCCCCGAACGCATGGGCGACCTCAAGCTGCTCACCGTGCCCACCCCCGACGGCAAGCTCACGCCCGAGCTGATCGACCGGCAGGCGTACGGCTGGGACGACGAGCACCGTGCGATGCCGCAGGTCGTCTCCATCACCCAGAGCACCGAACTGGGCACGCTCTACACACCCGGGGAGATCCGCGCGATCTGCGACCACGCCCACGCGCACGGCATGAAGGTGCACCTGGACGGGTCCCGGATATCCAACGCGGCCGCCTCGCTGGACGTCCCGATGCGGACGTTCACCAACGCTGTCGGCGTCGACATCCTCTCCCTGGGCGGGACGAAGAACGGCGCGCTGTTCGGCGAGGCCGTCGTCGTCATCGACCAGGACGCCGTCAGCCACATGAAGCACCTGCGCAAGCTGTCGATGCAGCTGGCCTCCAAGATGCGCTTCGTCTCCGTCCAGTTGGAGGCGCTGCTCGCCAAGGACCTGTGGCTGCGCAACGCCCGTCATGCCAACGAGATGGCCCAGCGGCTCGCCGAGGGCGTGCGCGCGGTGCACGGCGTGGAGATCCTCTACCCGGTGCAGGCCAACGCGGTCTTCGCCCGCCTTCCGCACGACGTGAGCGAACGCCTCCAGAAGCGCTACCGCTTCTACTTCTGGGACGAGGTCGCGGGTGACGTCCGCTGGATGTGCGCCTTCGACACCACCGAGGACGACGTCGACGGTTTCGTGGCGGCGCTGAAGGAGGAGATGGCGCACCCGTAACCCCGGGATCTGATGCATAGATATGCGGTCACCTGAAAAGTCATTGACTCGTGGGTGATCGCGTTCCTATGCTCTGCGGGCGTGGAGCTGATCCAGAACACCGCAGACCTGTCCGCTTACTTGGCCGCCGACGAGGTCATCGATCATCACCATCCGCTGGTGCGCGAGACGGCCGCACGGCTCGCCAGGGAGTCCGTCGACTCGTATGCCTATGCGCGCTCCGCGTTCGAGTTCGTCCGCGATGAGATCCCGCACTCGCAGGACTCCGGTGACCTGCGTGTCACCTGGCGCGCGTCCGATGTGCTGGAGCAGCGCACCGGGATCTGCTACGCCAAGGCCCACGCCCTGGCCGCGCTGCTGCGCGCCGAGGACATCCCGACGGCGCTGTGCTACCAGAAGTTCGACGAGGTGCACGGGCTCGTCGCCGTGCGGTTCAACGGCGCCTGGCATCGGCAGGACCCTCGTGGCAACAAGCCGGGAGTGTCCGCCCGGTTCTCCCTGGACGGCGAACGGCTGGCCTTCACTCCCGACCCGGAGTTCAATGAGGTGGACTATCCAGTGCTATACGCTGAACCTCACCCGGTTGTGCTGAGTGCCCTCAAGGCCGCCCCCGACCGGCCGCACCTCTGGCAGACGCTCCCCACCGCACTCTGAGGCAGGCCATGACTCCCACGCTCACCGTCTCCGACGAGGTACGCGCCCTCGCGCCCGGCTTCACCCACGTCGCCGTCGAGGCGTCCGGACTCGTCAACGGGCCCAGCACCGAAGCGACTTCGGCGCTGCTCGACGACGCGGCCCGCCGTCTGGCCGTACGCCTGGACGGTCGCGCTCCGCACGAGGACCCGCACATGGCGGCCTGGCGCGAGACCTACACGGCGTTCGGCTCCAAGCCCTCGCGGACCCGCAACTCCGCGGAAGCGCTGGCCAAACGGGCGTTGTCTGATGCCGGCCTGCCCCGGATCAACGTGCTCGTGGACGTCTACAACGCCGTCAGCGTCGCCCACTTGATCCCCGTCGGGGGTGAGGACGCCGACCGCATCAAGGGCGGCATGCGGCTGGTGCGTGCCGTGGGCGACGAGGAGTTCGTCACCGTCGCGGGCGGCGAGGAGAGCGTCGAACACCCCGACGCGGGCGAGGTGGTGTGGCGGGACGACGCGGGGGTGACCTGCCGCCGCTGGAACTGGCGCCAGGGACCGCGCACACGGCTCACCGAGGAGTCCGTATCGGCGGTCTTCCTGCTGGAGAGTCTGGCGCCGATGCCGGTGGCCGACGTCGTGCGGGCAGGAGCCGAACTCGCCGAACTGCTGGAGAAGTTCAGCCCCGGGGCGCGGATCACGGTCCACGCCCCGGAGTGACGATTCAGCGTGCCTCGGCCGCTTTGACCTCTTCCGGGGTCGGCGCGGTGCCGCCGAGATGCGCGGGCATCCACCAGGTGTCGTCCGGACCCTTGGGCCGCACGGGGTAGGCGCGCTGCGCGGCTTCGAGGAGCTCCTGCACCCGGTCACGCAGCCGCCGGGTGATCGCACCCGCGTACTGGTCCTTCGGGGCCTCGAACGGCTCCCCGACCCGGATGGTGATCGGGATGTGGCTGCGCTTGAAGTTGCGCGGACGGCCCTTGGTCCACAGGCGCTGGGTGCCCCATACGGCCATCGGGATCAGCGGGACGCCGGCCTCCTGGGCCAGCCGGGCGGCGCCCGACTTGAAGCTCTTCAGGGTGAACGACTGCGAGATGGTGGCCTCGGGGAAGACACCGATGATCTCGCCGGAGCGCAGGGACTCCAGGGCGTGGGTGTACGCCGCCTCGCCCTGCTTGCGGTCCACGGGGATGTGCTTCATGTTCCGCATGAGCGGGCCGGAGATCCGGTGCCGGAAGACCGACTCCTTCGCCATGAAGCGCACAAGGCGCTTCTGCGGCAGGGCGGCCAGACCGTCGAAGACGAAGTCCATGTAGCCGATGTGGTTGCTGACCAGTACGGCGCCGCCCGAGCGCGGGATGTTCTCCGATTCCTTGCAGTCGATCTTGAGGTCCCAGGCCTTGAACAACGTTTGGGCGAGACCGACGACGGGACGGTAGACAAGCTCTGCCATGGACGGGGTGGACCCTTCTCTCTGCCTGGGAAGGGGTCTCCCGGCGGGAAAGTTACGCAGCCGTAGGTTTACGGCATTGCGCAGATCGTGCCCCAAGAACGGACGAGTGGCCAGCCTTAGTGCCGGTAGTGGGCGAGATCCTCGTCACGTCACCCCTTGATCCACCTCGTGCTTTTAACTGCCCTTTACTCCGTGCGTACGGTGACTCTGCGCACCAGCAGGTACATCTCGCACCCCAGGCAGTACCCGAACGCGGCGTTGAGGAACGCGGCCGCGAGCGCGCACGCGGTGGCCGCGAGACCCAGCCATTGAGGCCCCACCGCATAACCCAGGAGCCCGACCACCGCGAAGCCGAGTCCGACCGCCTGCGCGAACCGGGGCGGCTCGGGCGCCTCGAACCGCGTGGGCGGCCCGATCCGCGGACGTACGGCCCTGCGGAACAGCCAGCCGTACGGGGAGCGCCCGACACCGCCCGCCGCGCCCAGCGCGAACGCCAGCGTCTGCCAGGCCAGCAGCCAGACGCTGCCGGTGACCAGTACGACCGCCAGCACGACGGCCGTCAGGGCCGCACCGAACCGCGGCCCTCTCACATCGATGTCCATGAACCAAGCATTCCGTATCGGGCGGGATTCCCGAAGGGGGGAATCTTTGCGGTCTCGTGAACGCTTGAGGAGCTGATGACCGGACTCATGGTGTGCGTGGCGGTGCTCGTGGCGGCGAGCGCCTATGGAGTGCTGCACCGGCGGCGGAGCGGGAGGGTGAGAGTGCGCGGGCGTGACGGCGGAAAACTGCTCGGCGCGGCGGAGTTGGGGGAGGGGCTCGGCGAGCGGGCCACGCTCGTCCAGTTCTCCAGCGCCTTCTGCGCCCCGTGCAGGGCGACCAGACGGGTACTCACCGAGGTGGCCGAACTGGTCCCTGGCGTCTCCCACGTGGAGATCGACGCGGAGGACCACCTCGACCTGGTGCGCCGACTCGACATCCTCAAGACCCCGACCGTGCTCGTGCTCGACGCCGACGGCCGGATCGTACGGCGGGCGACGGGGCAGCCGCGCAAGGCGGATGTCATCGCCGCCCTCGGGGAGGCCGTCTGACCTGTGGTGATCAAGGTGAGGCATCTCCCAGATACCGGAACACGCTTGACTGTAACCACCACCTATCGTCAACCTGACCGTATGCCCCCGGAACTCCTTCTTTTCGAGCGCGTCCACGTGGACCTGGCCCGCACCGCGAGTGCGCGCTGTCCGGCCTGTTGAGCAGCCACGGATCATCCCCGGCTCTCGGCTCCGCCCGGGCTGGGGACCTCCCACGTCCCCTCTCGCAGAAGGACAGTTCCATGACGGCCAGGCCCGACCTCGGCACGCCCCAGCTCGCCTCCCCCGATCTGCTGCGCTCCGTGTTCAGGCGGCACGCGGCCGGTGTCGCCGTGATCACGGCCGCCGACGGCGAGCGTCCCGTCGGCTTCACCGCCACCTCGCTCACCTCCGTCTCCGCCGAACCGCCGGTCGTCTCCTTCGGGATCGGCGTCGGCGCGTCGAGCTGGCCCGCGGTCTCCCGGTCCGACCATGTCGGCGTGCACATACTCGGGGAGCACCAGCGGGAACTCGCCGGCACCTTCGCCACGACCGGCGCCGACCGGTTCGGCGCGCCCACCCGTTGGCGTAACGGCCCCGAGGGTGTTCCCGTGCTCGACGACGTCCTCGCCTGGCTGGTGTGCCGCGTCGTGGCGCGGGTGCCCGCGGGGGACCACCGCATCGTGCTTGCCGAGGTCGTCCTCGGTGACCCGTCGGGCGCCGGCAGTCCGCTGCTCTACCACCAGGGGCGCTTCAACGGCCTGCGCGACTGAGCCCCGTAGGCCCCGGACCGCGCACCGGCCCAACTCGCCGGTACCGCACGCCAGTCCTGTGCGCCGGTTACGCAGCGTTGCGAACGTCACAGTTCAAAGCGCTTGCTTAGTGGGCACACACTGGATGTACTGACGAGTAATATTCCGGTCGGAGCGCGGGCCGCCCCGACCGGGATCGGCCGCTTCAGGCGCCTATGCTGCCGATAGAAGGCAGCCAAAAAATGACGATGCAGTAGGAGAGCCGGCGTGAGCTTGAGGATCGTTGTCACTGTTAAGTACGTGCCCGACGCCACCGGCGACCGGCACTTCGCCGATGACCTGACCGTCGACCGTGACGACGTGGACGGTCTTCTCTCGGAGCTCGACGAATACGCGGTCGAACAGGCGCTGCAGATCGCCGGCGAAGCCGATGACGCCGAGATCACCGTGCTGACCGTCGGCCCCGAGGACGCGAAGGACGCGCTGCGCAAGGCGCTGTCGATGGGCGCCGACAAGGCCATCCACGTCGAGGACGACGACCTGCACGGTACCGACGTGATCGGTACGTCGCTGGTGCTGGCGAAGGCCATCGAGAAGGCCGGCTACGACCTGGTCATCTCCGGCATGGCGTCCACCGACGGCACCGCCGGTGTCGTCCCGGCCCTCCTCGCCGAGCGTCTGGGCGTCCCGCAGGTCACCCTGCTCTCCGAGGTCTCCGTCGAGGACGGTGTGGTCAAGGGCCGCCGCGACGGCGACTCCGCCTCCGAGCAGCTGGAGGCATCCCTCCCGGCGGTCGTGTCGGTCACCGACCAGTCGGGCGAGGCCCGTTACCCCTCCTTCAAGGGCATCATGGCCGCCAAGAAGAAGCCGGTGGAGTCCTGGGATCTGGAGGACCTGGAGCTGGAGGCGGGCGATGTAGGCCTCGAGGGTTCCTGGACCAAGGTCGACTCCGCGGTCGAGCGACCCGCGCGCACCGCGGGCACGATCGTCAAGGACGAGGGCGAGGGCGGCAAGCAGCTCGCCGAGTTCCTCGCGGGCCAGAAGTTCATCTAGCGGCCCGGGGTTCCCGCCCCGGCCGGATGTCCCTCCCGGTCCAACTCGCCGACCGCCCATCGTCTTTTTTCGCAAGCAGGAGAGAAGAAGTCCCATGGCTGAAGTTCTCGTCTACGTCGACCACGTGGACGGCGCCGTCCGCAAGCCCACCCTGGAACTGCTGACGCTGGCCCGCCGCCTCGGCGAGCCCGTCGCCGTCGCTCTCGGCGCCGGTGCCGAGGCCACCGCCCCCGCGCTCGCCGAGCACGGCGCGGTCAAGGTCCTCACCGCCGACGCCCCCGAGCTCACCGACTACCTCGTCGTCCCCAAGGTCGACGCGCTCCAGGCCGCCTACGACGCCGTGTCCCCGGCCGCCGTACTCGTGCCGTCCTCCGCCGAGGGCAAGGAGATCGCCGCCCGCCTCGCGCTGCGCATCGGCGGCGGCATCATCACCGACGCCGTCGACCTCGAAGCCGGTGACGAGGGCCCGGTGGCCACGCAGTCCGCGTTCGCCGCCTCCTTCTCCACCAAGTCCCGCGTCTCCAAGGGCACCCCGGTCATCACGGTCAAGCCGAACTCGACCGCCGTGGAGACCGCCCCGGCCGCGGGCACCGTCGAGGCGCTCACCGTCTCCTTCTCCGCGCAGGCCACCGGCACCAAGGTCACCGCGCGCACCCCGCGCGAGTCCACCGGCCGCCCCGAGCTGACCGAGGCCGCGATCGTGGTCTCCGGCGGCCGCGGCGTCAACGGCGCCGAGAACTTCTCCGTCATCGAGGGCCTCGCCGACTCCCTCGGCGCGGCCGTGGGCGCCTCCCGCGCCGCGGTCGACGCCGGCTGGTACCCGCACTCCAACCAGGTCGGCCAGACCGGCAAGAGCGTCTCCCCGCAGCTCTACATCGCCTCCGGCATCTCCGGCGCGATCCAGCACCGGGCCGGCATGCAGACGTCCAAGACCATCGTCGCCATCAACAAGGACGCCGAGGCCCCGATCTTCGACCTCGTCGACTACGGCGTCGTCGGTGACCTCTTCGAGGTCGTCCCCCAGCTTACCGAGGAGATCAAGACCCGCAAGGGCTGAGCCTCCGCGGCACCGGCTGCACGAGGCCCTCGCGACCGTCTTCGACGCGGTCGCGGGGGCCTCTGCTCATGCGTCGTGGGGCGGCGGGCCGTCCAGCGGGCGGCGGAGACGGACGCGGCGCTTCCGTCACCCAAGAGGGTGTTGACCGGCGGGAAGGTCCCCGGATAACTTCGTTCTACGGATTGTTGATTCCGTACTGCGGAAAACAGGAGGGCGTGGAATGGGTCAGGGTCAGCAGGAGAAGGTGGCGACCAGCCTCGCGGGCACCGTCAGCGAGGAGATCAGCGCCTCCCTCGCCCCGGTGGACGCCGACCTGGAGCGCCGCTACCCCGGGGACCCGGGCACCCGCCAGCCCGTCCACACCGTGTACGTACCGGGCGACGCGTTCGCCGCCGACACCATCCGCTCCTGGGGCGACCGGGCCCTCGCGGCCCTGGACGAGCACGCCCCCGACGCGGCCTCCCTCGCCGCCGTCCTCGGCCTCGCCGACGACCTCGCGCAGCCCGTGTACGACCGCGTCAGGGCCAAGCTGGAGCGCGAACCCGTCGAGGACCTGCGGGTCGACTTCGAGGACGGCTACGGGCCCCGCCCGGACGCCGAGGAGGACGAGGCGGCGGCGCGCGCCGCCCGGCTGATCTCCCAGGCGTACGAGAACGGTACGGCGGCCCCGTACATGGGCATCCGCATGAAGTGCATGGAGGCCCCGGTCCGCGACCGCGGCATCCGCACCCTCGACATCTTCCTCACCGGCCTGCTGGAGGCCGGCGGTCTGCCCGAGGGACTCGTCCTGACCCTGCCGAAGGTGACGTACGCCGAACAGGTCACCGCGATGGTCCGGCTCCTTGAGGCGTTCGAGAAGGCGCGCGGTCTGGAGCCCGGCCGGATCGGCTTCGAGATCCAGATCGAGACCAGCCAGTCCATCCTCGCCGCCGACGGCACCGCGACCGTGGCCCGCATGATCCAGGCCGCCGACGGCCGCGCCACGGGCCTGCACTACGGCACCTTCGACTACAGCGCCTGCCTCGGGGTCAGCGCCGCCTACCAGGCCAGTGACCACCCCGCGGCCGACCATGCCAAGGCGATCATGCAGGTCGCCGCCGCGGGCACCGGCGTACGCGTCTGCGACGGCTCCACCAACGTCCTGCCGGTCGGACCGACCGAGAAGGTCCACGACGCCTGGCGGCTGCACTACGGCCTCACCCGGCGCGCCCTGGCCCGCGCCTACTACCAGGGCTGGGACATGCACCCCGGCCACATCCCGACCCGTTACGCGGCCGTCTTCGCCTTCTACCGCGAGGGCTTCGAGCAGGCCGCGGGCCGCCTCTCCCGTTACGCCAACCAGGCGGGCGGCGACGTCATGGACGAGCCCGCGACCGCCAAGGCCCTGAGCGGCTACCTGTTGCGCGGCCTGGACTGCGGCGCCCTCGACATCGCCGAGGTGGCGCGGCTGACGGGGCTGACGCGGGCCGACCTGGAGGGGTTCGCGACGCCGAGGCGGGCGGACCTGACCATCTCCGCGAAGTAGAACGAACGCGCCGTGGCAGGGCGGTAGTTGTGCGATGCGCGCGCGCCCGTCGCGGCGTCCCCTGTCGGTCCCCGCCGTCCCACCCGCCCCGTACTGTGTAGCCCACGCATGGAGGGCTCACAGAACGGGGCGGACGTGTCATCGGGGGAGAACCGACAGGCGGACGGAGTCGGCCGGTTGCTGGCCGGGCGCTACCGTGTGCTGGCGCAACTGGGCCGCGGCGGCATGGGTGTCGTCTGGCGCGCCCACGACGAGATCCTGCGCCGCGAGGTCGCCGTCAAGGAGTTGCGCACCTTCACGGACGCCGCCGCCCCCGAACTCGCCGACCTGAGCCGCCGGATGCGGCGCGAGGCCCGAGCGGCGGCCCGTGTGCGCCATCCCGGAGTCGTGGCCGTGCACGACGTGGCGGAGGCCGACGGACGCCCTCTCATCGTCATGGAACTGGTCGACGGCCCCTCCCTGGACGACGTCCTGCGCGACCGCGGCATCCTGGAGCCCCGCGAGGCCGCCTCCATCGGCGCCAAGGTCATGGACGCCCTGGCCGCGGCCCACCGTGCGGGTGTCCTGCACCGCGACGTGAAGCCCGGCAACATCCTCCTCGACCGCTCGGGCCGCGTCGTCCTCACCGACTTCGGCATCGCCACCATGGAGGACCCCGGCGACGGCTCGGCCACCCACCTGACCCGAAGCGGCGAACTCGTCGGCTCCCTCGACTACTTGGCGCCCGAGCGCGCCCAGGGCAACGAACCGGGCCCCGCCTCGGATGTCTGGGCGCTCGGTGCGACGTTGTACGCGGCCGTGGAGGGAGGCTCCCCCTTCCGCCGTACGTCGACGTGGTCCACGCTCACCGCGATAGTGGCCGAGCCGCTGCCGGAACCCGTGCGCGCCGGGCCGCTGGGCCCCGTACTG
Source organism: Streptomyces sp. NPDC088747 (assembly GCF_044751025.1). Lineage (NCBI taxonomy): Bacteria > Bacillati > Actinomycetota > Actinomycetes > Kitasatosporales > Streptomycetaceae > Streptomyces > Streptomyces sp. NPDC088747. The sequence goes on along the minus strand of NZ_JBIVKZ010000001.1, from coordinate 175,935 downwards.
CGGGAGCTCATGCACAAGAACCCGGAGGCACGCCCGGACGCGGACCGGGCGTGCGCCCTCCTGGAGGCGGTCGCCGGCGGCCCCGAGGCGGACTCCGTGACCAGGGGCCTGAGGCTGCCGGAGCCGCAGCCACGGCCGCGTGAGACGACGGTGCTGAGCGTCCCCTCGGTACCACCGGGGTTCGGACCGCCCGAACCGGTTTCTTCGGCGTCAGTGGGGTTCGGACCGCCGGAACCGGTTTCTTCGGCGTCAGTGGGGTTCGGACCGCCGGAAGCGGTTCCTTCGGCATCAACTGGGTTCGGACCGCCCGGATCCGTCGGCCGGCAGGCGTCCGCCGGGGCCGCCGCGCCGCCGCCCGCATCCCGACGCCGAGGCCGAGTTCTTCTCGCCGCCGCGGCCGTCACCGTCGTCCTCGTGGCGACGGGCGTCACCGTCGCCCTGCTGAACAGCCCTGACAAGGCCGACGCCGCGGCCGGGGCGCCGCCGTCCCGCGGCACCGCCGGTGCGAACCCCTCCGCCGGAGCCGGCCTCGGCGAGGTCGACCTCTCCGACGACGCCAAGCCGAGCGAACAGGGCGACAAGGAGTCCACGGCCCCGGAGCAGGAACCCCCTCCCACCGGTGGGACCACCGAGCGGCCCTCGAAGTCACCCGTCAACGGCGCCGGCACGGGCGGGACTTCGGGCGACGGCACGGGAGGCTCCACCGACGGCGGGACGACGGGGGGCGGTTCGAGCACCGCTCCCACCTCCGAGGCGCCCGTCGCGCCGGTCTGCGACGCCATCGGCGGCGGGAAGTACAACTGCCAGGTCTGGCGCACCGCCAAGTCCTACACCGCCTCCGGCACCGAGGCCGGTGTCCTCAACGCGGGCACCAACTACTTCTACTGCCAGCAGAACCTGGGCCGCCGGGAGACCTACGGCGAGTGGACCAACGTCTGGTGGGCCAGGACCGACGACGACAGCGGCAACGCGGACGTCTTCGTCAGCGACGTCTACATCCAGGGCGGCGACAACGACTCACCGGTACCGGGACTCCCCGTCTGCTGAGACCGTACGTACGACTCCAGGCCGGAAGGCATCACCCGGCCCTCCTCGGCGAACAGCCGGGTGCCCCGCGCGCACAGCGCCGCGTCGAGGCGCGCGCGGGCGCAGAACTCCCGCGGACTGTCCCCGAACAGCTCGCGCAGGCGCGGTGAGCCGGCGAGGAGCGAGGTGAGCAGCGCGAGTTCGCCCGGATGTCCCAGCGGCGTCCCGGAGCCGTCATGGAGAACACCCCGGCGGTTGACGTAGACGTAGGCGCCGGGGAGGCGTTCGCCGGACTCCAGCTCGATCCGGAAGTCGTCCGAGGGCAGCAGAGCGCGGTCGTAGGCGCCGTCCGGTGCGGGCACTCCCTCGCTGGCGTCGACCACCGCGAGCTGGGCCGCGTCGAGCCAGGTGACGAACAACTCGCTGACGGTTCCCGGCGCTCGGAAGGGCGACGCGGACACGTATCCCATCAGGCTCACGTGGCCCGAGACGCCCACGCCCATGCCGGTGACCCTCGCCCTCACCAGCGGGATGGGGGAGGACACCGCGTGCTCCGCCATCTTGTGCCGGAGTTGGGCGGGGCAGGCGTTGGAGCCGACGGCCACGACGGGGACGCGGTCCTCGTGCACCAGCCGCTCCAGGGGCAACAGGCGGTCCCCGTCCAGGAGTCCGGACTCCCGGGGCCACTTTCCCGGGTAGCTCAGCGGATGGTCGCGTGGCGCCTCGGCGAGCCCGAGTGCTTCGAGCGTACGACGGTCGGGGCGGCCCATCGCTCAGTCCGCGGGCGGCAGTTCCCCCGAGCCGCGGGTGATCAGCCGGGTCGGGAGCTCGATCCGTTCCGGGCTGAGAAGGCTGCCGTCGAGCTGGCGGAAGAGGCGTTCGGCGGCGGTGCGGCCGAGGGTGGCGGCGTCCTGGGCGACGACGGTGACGCCGGGCTGGAGCAGGTCGGCGAGTTCGATGTCGTCGAAGCCGACCAGGGCGACGGGGCGGCCGCGTTCGGCGATGACGCGGACCACCGTGACGGTCACGCGGTTGTTGCCGGCGAAGACCGCGGTGACGGGGGAGTCGCCGGAGAGCATGTCCTCGGCGGCCTTGCGGACCCGCTGCGGGTCGGTGACGCCCAGGGACATCCACGCGTCCTCGACCGTGATGCCCGCGTCCTCCATCGCGGCGCGGTAGCCGCGCAGTCGCTCGGCGGCCGTGTGGATGCGGGGCATGTCACCGATGAAACCGATCCGGCGGTGGCCATGGGCGATGAGGTGCGCGACGCCGCCCCGGGCCCCGCCGAAGCTGTCGGAGAGGACGACGTCGGCGTCGATCTGTCCGGCCGGGCGGTCCACGAACACCGTGGCGACGCCCGCCTTTATCTCGGGCTCCAGATAGCGGTGGTCGTCACCGGCCGGGATCACGACGAGTCCGTCCACGCGACGCGCGCACAGCGCGAGCACCAGCTCCTGCTCGCGGTCGGGGTCCTCGGCGCTGGAACCGTTGATCAGCAGCGCGCCGTGGGCGCGGGCGACCTCTTCGACCGCGCGGCTCAGCGGCCCGTAGAAGGGGTCCGCGAGGTCCTCCAGGACGAGTCCGATGCTCGCCGTGCTGCCCTTGCGCAGCACCCGCGCGCTGTCGTTGCGACGGAAGCCCAGCGCGTCGATGGCCTCCTGAACGCGGCGCTCGGTGTCCGGGGTGACCCCCGGCTCGCCGTTGACCACGCGCGAGACCGTCTTCAGACCGACCCCCGCACGCGCGGCGACGTCCTTCATGGTGGGACGATTGCCGTAGCGGTTCTCGGATCGACGAGCGGGCTCTGCCACGATGCGCTGTCCTGTCCTGTCGGCCATGTGATGTGTCGGTCCATGAGAATGGTCCATGGGGATGCACAGGTCCATGGGGTTGTATGAGGATGTGGCGTCGAGCATAGAGCCTGGACAACGTTGTCAGATGCGGGAGACACTGTCCACCGCATTCTCCGGCCTGCGTCTTCCCCCAGAGGCGTCCCGTTCCGCCGTGTTTCCGGCCGGAGACCCGGACCCGCAGCGCGGCGGGTCCGTTTCCACACCGCCTTGGGAGATCTGACACTGATGCACACCGACCTCGTGGCCGCGCTCGACATCGGCGGCACCAAGATCGCCGGAGCGCTGGTGGACGGCCACGGCCGGATTCTCCTGCGCGCGCAGCGTGCGACGCCCGCGCAGGAGGACGGCGACACCGTGATGGGTGCCGTGGAGGACGTGATCGGCGAGCTGACACTCTCCCCGCTGTGGGGCAGGGCGGGCGCCGTCGGCATTGGCAGCGCGGGGCCCGTGGACGCCTCCGAGGGCACGGTGAGCCCGGTGAACGTGCCCGGCTGGCGTGGCTACCCCCTGGTCGAGCGGGTACGCAGGGCCACCGCGGGGCTGCCCGTCGAGCTGATCGGCGACGGTGTGGCCATCACGGCGGCCGAGCACTGGCAGGGTGCGGCCCGCGGTCACGACAACGCGCTCTGCATGGTCGTGTCGACGGGGGTCGGCGGTGGCCTGGTCCTGGGGGGCAAACTGCACCCCGGGCCCACCGGTAACTCGGGCCACATCGGTCACATCAGTGTGGATCTCGACGGCGACCTCTGCCCCTGCGGATCCCGCGGCTGCGTCGAGCGCATCGCGAGTGGCCCGAACATCGCGCGCCGGGCGCTGGAGGGCGGCTGGCAGCCCGGTCCGGACGGTGACACCTCGGCCGCCGCGGTCGCCGCCGCCGCCCGCGCGGGCGACCCGGTCGCCACCGCCTCCTTCGAGCGCGCGGCGCAGGCCCTCGCGGCCGGCATCGCCGCGACCGCGACCCTCGTCGAGATCGACATCGCCGTCGTCGGCGGCGGCGTGGGCAAGGCGGGCGACGTCCTGTTCACACCGCTGCGCAAGGCTCTGGCCGACTACGCGACGCTCTCCTTCGTCCAGCGCCTGACCGTGGCGCCCGCGCTGATGGGCACGGACGCCGGTCTGGTCGGCGCGGCGGCGGCGGCGCTCACCCGCAGGGCGAACACGACCGCCGCCGGCGTGGTCGGCTGAGCCGGTGCCGGGCGGGCGGCGCGTCAGCAGGTCAGACGCGCGTCCGCCCAGTCACCGTGGTCCGAGGTGATCCCGTCGCCGCCGTCCGTGACGACCAGCCGCACCGCACGGGCGCCGCTCACGTCGGCGGAAATCGGCTGCGCGGCATCGGAGTTGGTGAGTACGCCCGTGGACGCCACCTTCGTACCGTCGGCCCACACCTCGAAGGCGACAGAGCCGTCGGCGCCCTCCTCGTCGTCCACACCCACCTGCGCGGTGACGGCCTCGCACGCCTCCCCGGTGTAGTACTCGACGGTGCTCTCCGCGTGTACGCCCAGCCCCTTGGCATACACGACACCACCGACGGTCAGCGGATTCCCGTCGCCCGCCTCGTTCTCACCGTTGCTCCTGTCGCGCTCGACGGGCCCCCAGCCGTTGGTCGTCGACAGCCACGGCAGGTCGCCGAGAGAGGAGACGCCCGAGGGCGGTGCCACGACCACGGAGGCGGTCAGCGGCAGTGCGTTCTCGGCGCGTACGCCGGTGGGGGAGCGGTAGTTCACCCTTAGTCTCAGATCGTACGAGCCCGCGGCCGTGCCCTCGGGAGCGGTGACCTTCCAGGACGTACGCAGGGAGCGGCCCGTCGGCAGACTGTTCGCGGTCGCCGGTGAAGTCGCCCTGACCGCCCAGCCATTGGGCCCGTCCAGCCGCACGGAAACCTGCCTGGCCGCCGTACGGCCGAGGTCGGTGACCGTGGAGGTCAGTGTGGCCTTCTTGCCTGCCTCGACCAACAGGCTGCCTTCCAGGCCGAGTTCGACGGCGGGCGGGTTCTCGGCCCACCTGGTGTCGGCGGCGACGCGCACCAGCACCGTGCCGTGCGCGGGGACGGTGGCCGAGATGGCGCCCGCGGTGTTGTAGCTCCGGTGCTGCCACAGGTCACGCAGGGTGTAGGCGGCCGCGTCGGGCAGCCCCACGGCTCGTGCGGTGGTGGCGACGTGCTGCGCGCTGCCGGTCTCGTTGAACAGCGCCACCGTCCGGCTGCCGTCCCGCATCTCCTTGGCGACGACCCAGCGCCCGCCCTCGGAGGAGAGGACCTTGCCCTGCCTGCCGAGCGGGTCCTGGTCGACCGCGATGACCTCCTTGTTGCCCAGGATGTCGAAGGTCGCCTCGGAGGCATGGCGCAGGTCCGAGCCGATGAGGAGAGGGGCGGCCATGACCGACCACATGGAGAAGTGGGATCGGTACTCGGTGTCCGTCATGCCGCCGTTGCCGACCTCCAGCATGTCCGGGTCGTTCCAGTGCCCGGGACCGGCGTACTCGTCAAGTGGCAGGTTCTGCTTGAGGATCGACAGCATCGAGCCCCAGTTGTCACTGATGTCGCCGGTCGTACGCCACAGATGCCCGACGTCCGACGCCCACTCCCACGGCTTGTTCTCGCCCCACTCGCAGATGCTGTAGACGATCGGACGGCCCGTGGTCCGGGAGGCGGCCCGGAGAGCGTCGCGCATGGTCGTGTAGCGCGAGATGGCGTCCACACCCTGGTTGTTGCAGTTGTCGTACTTGAGGTAGTCGACACCCCAGTCCGCGAACTGCTGGGCGTCGCTGTACTCGTGGCCCAACGCGCCCGGGAAACCCGCGTCGTTGCACGTCTTCGTGCCGGCGCTGGTGTAGATCCCGAGCTTCAGCCCCTTGGAGTGGACGTAGTCGGCTACGGCGCTGATCCCGTTGGGGAATCGGGCCGGGTCGGGCACCAACTTGCCGTTCGCGTCACGGGACGGCAGGGCCCAGCAGTCGTCCAGGTTGACGTACTGGTACCCGGCCTCCTTGAGCCCCTTCTCGACGAAGATGTCGGCGATCCCCTTGACCATGTCCTCGTCGAACTCGGGGCGGCAGTGCGTGGAGTTCCAGTTGTTGAAGCCCATCGGCGGGGTGAGGGCGAGGCCGTCGTCCACGGCCTGGGAGAGGTCCCCTGCGACGACGGGATTCTCCCCGGGGGCGGCCAGGGCCGGTGCGGCGAGGCCGACCGTGCACAGCATTCCTGCGGCGAGTGCGCCGACCACTCTTCGGCGGGCTGTGCGGGTGTGAAGGTGACGCATCGTTACGTTCCTCCGAGCGCGCGAAAGGTGGGATGACGGCATGTTCGCGTCATCTCTGTGTGATTACGGTAGGACGTGTCGGACTGTGTTGGAAGAGCTGCGTCGGGACCGGCTTCCGGTGGCGCGGTCTGTTCGATACTTCGTCAGAAGCTCTTCAAGTGCCTGGAAAATGCCCTGAATCGGGCGTGACATCGAGCAGTGCGTTTGGTTGTGTTGCTTGATCTGTCGATCAAGGGAACGCTGTAGTCGCGGTCGGGGCACTTTGCGGTGACCCGGTACGCAAAGGGAACATCGGATGTTCTGGCGGGCTGAGGCGCTGTCCCGAGAGGGCTGCCCGGCCACCTGGCCGCCCGTCCGCCGTTCGTCGAGCCGGGGCTCACACCCGGCTCGACGAAGACCTGACCCCCTGTCACTCAGATGTCACTCGCAGCCGACGCCGTCCCCGTCGCGGTCGAGGTGGCCCCCGTAGCCGGGGTCGCCCGCGTGTACGGGCGCGGCTCCCGCGGCACGGGCGGCGGTGCAGTTCTGGTAGTACACGTCGCCACCTCCGCCTCCGCCGCCGGTGTCGTCGCTCCCGGCATCCCCGCCGCCGCTGGAGTCGTCGGCCGCGACGGGCTGCGCGGTGACGGTCGTCCGCACGGTCGTCGTCGCGCGGACCGTCACGGTGGCGGCCGGTTCCGCCTCGGCGGTCTCCGTCGCGGTCGCGGTGGCGGTCGCCGTGGCGGTGACGGTTGCCGCCGGGCCGGTTTTGGCCTGCACCGGCTCCTTGGTGTCTCCGTCGCTGCCCGCCCCCATACCGATGAGGAACGCGAACGCGAGCGCGGGCAGGACGAAACGTTTGCGCGCCCAGCGCGGCGCGGTGCGGACCGGCCCGGTGGGTGGCGGTGTGAATGGTGGAGTCGGTGGTGGTGTGGGTTGTGGTGTGTACGGGTTGGTCATCTCATCCCCCCTGGGACGTTTCGAGGGGGATGACGGTAGTGCTGGAGATGTGCCGGATGGTGTGGGGATGGCGTTGTGTGACCCACCCGTTACTCGTGGGCGCCTTGGCAGTTGAGCCGGGCATGAAGAAGCGAAGCATGCTTGCCATTGCCTCCCTGGCCACCGGGTTCGTCGTCGCGGCGGTCACGCCGTCCCATGCCGACACGGACGTACTCGACAACCTGGACGTCCACGACACGCTCAGCACCCTCGACCACACCGTCAGCAGCGACAGCCTGGCCATGGACGAGGGCTCGTCGGGCCATCAGAGCTGAGCGGTTCGACCCGTGGCGCCGGTGTCCCTGGGCGGGGGCACCGGCGCCTTGCTGTCGGCTCCCTCATCAGGGGCTGGTTTCCGTGGCAGGGTGAAGCGGGCAAGCCTCAGGGGGCCAACAGAAGAGGGGGAACCGTGATCGTCTGGATCAACGGCGCGTGCGGTGCGGGGAAGACCACCACCGCACGGGAACTGATCGAGCTGATCCCGAACAGCACGCTCTTCGACCCCGAGGTCATCGGTGGCACGCTCCCGCAGCTGCTTCCGCCCAAACGCCTCGCCGAGGTCGGCGACTTCCAGGACCTGCCGATCTGGCGCCGTCTCGTGGTCGACACCGCGGCCGCGTTGCTCGCCGAACTCGGCGGAGTCCTCGTGGTCCCGATGACCCTGCTGCGCCAGGAGTACCGCGACGAGATCTTCGGTGGCCTCGCCGCGCGCCGCATCCCCGTACGGCATGTGCTTCTCGCCCCGGCGGAAACGATCCTGCGCGAGCGAATATCCGGGCGCGAGGTGCCCCCCGACCTGCCGGACGGCGAGATGCGGGTGCGCCAGTGGGCCTTCGACCACATCGAGCCCTACCGCGCCGCGTTCGCCTCCTGGCTCGCCGCCGACGCTCACCCGGTGGACACCAGCGCGCTCACTCCGTACGAGGCCGCTCTGCGCATCGCCGAGGCCGTACGCACCGGGGACGCGCCCGTGTGCGAGATCGTGCAGACCCCGGAACCCACCGCCGAGACCGTCGCTGCGGGGGTACTCCTCTTCGACGAGCAGGGCCGTGTGCTGCTCGTCGACCCGACGTACAAGGCGGGCTGGGAATTCCCCGGTGGCGTCGTCGAGCCCGGCGAGGCACCGGCGCGAGCCGGCATCCGCGAGGTCGCCGAGGAGACCGGGCTGTGCCTGGAGGAGGTGCCCGCCCTCCTCGTCGTCGACTGGGAGCCGCCCGCGCCGCCTGGCTTCGGCGGCCTGCGCCTCCTCTTCGACGGCGGCCGACTCGACACGGCCGACGTCCACCGCCTGCTGCTGCCGGGCCCGGAACTGCGCGACTGGCGTTTCGTCAGCGAACAGGAAGCGGCGGATCTCCTCCCACCCGTGCGCTACGAGCGCCTGCGGTGGGCCCTGCGTGCGCGTGAGCGCGGGGCGGCCCTGTACCTGGAGGCTGGGGTTCCGGTCGGTTGACCTTGCCGGTGTGGGGTGACGGCACGTGTCATCTCATCCGTGCGCGGGCTGGACACCAGGGCCGCTGGATTTTCGTGGAGCCGGTGGGCCCTCACCGCTGGTGAGGGCCCGGAGCCGGGCTCGGCGGAGGTGACGACAGGCGACTGGCGATCAAGCGGGGCCGGGTGGATGCCCTTGCTCAGCCGGTCGCCCTCCGTTCAGCAGGTCACCGCCCGCTCGATCGGTCGCCGCCCCTGTACAGCGGGTCCGCGCGTGCTCAACTCGCCGCGTAGTTGCGCAGGAAGAGCGCCTCCGCGACGGAGAGGCGTTCCAACTCGTCCGGGGAGACGCCCTCGTTCGCCGCGTGGATCTGTGCCTCCGGCTCGCTCAGGCCGATGAGGAGGATCTCGGTCCGCGGGTACAGCGAGGCGAGGGTGTCGCAGAGCGGGATGGAACCGCCCAGGCCCGCGTACTGCATCTCCTTGCCGTCGTAGGCGTCGGACATCGCCTCGGACATCGCGGCGTACGCCGGGCTCGAGGTGTCGGCGCGGAACGGCTGGCCCCCGCCGATCTGCTCGGTGCTCACCCGCGCGCCCCACGGCGTGTGCGCCTCCAGGTGGGCCTGGAGCAGCTTGGTCGCCTCGTCTGTGTCCGCGCCCGGAGCCACCCGCAGGCTGACCAGCGCCCGGGCACCCGCGTGCACGGAGGCGCTCGCACCGACGACGGGCGGCACGTCGATGCCGAGGACGGTGACGGCCGGACGCGCCCAGATACGGTCGGCGACCGTGCCGGTGCCGATGAGTTCCACGCCGTCGAGCACCTTGGCGTCCTGGCGGAACAACTCCTCGTCGTACTGGAGACCGTCCCACGAGGCGTCACCGGAAAGACCGTCGACCGTCGTCGAACCGTCCTCGGCCCGCAGCGAGTCCAGTACGCGGATCAGCGCGGCGAGCGCGTCCGGGGCCGCGCCACCGAACTGTCCCGAGTGCAGGTTCCCTTCGAGGGTGTCGACCTGGACACGTACGAGGGTCATACCGCGCAGCGTCGAGGTGACCGTCGGCAGACCGGCCCGGAAGTTGCCGGCGTCGCCGATCACGATGGTGTCGGCGGTCAGCAGCTCGGGGTGCTCCTCGGCGTACCGCTGGAGACCGCCCGTGCCCTGCTCCTCCGATCCCTCGACTATGACCTTGACGTGCACGGGTACGCCGCCGTTCGCCTTCAGCGCGCGCAGGGCGAGGAGATGCATCACGACCCCGCCCTTGCAGTCCGCGCTGCCCCGCCCGTACCAACGGCCGTCGCGTTCGGTGAGCTCGAACGGCGGCGACACCCAGGCGGCCTCGTCCAGCGGCGGCTGCACGTCGTAGTGCGCGTACAGCAGGACGGTCTTCGCACCCTGGGGACCGGGCAGGTAGCCGTACACCGACTGCGTGCCGTCAGGGGTGTCGAGCAGTGCCACGTCCTGGAAACCCTCGGCGCGCAGAGCGTCGGCGATCCAGTTCGCGGCGCCCTCGCTCTCGCTCTTCGGGTACTGGTCGAAATCCGCCACCGACTTGAAGGCCACCAGCTCGGTGAGCTCCGTCTTCGCCCTGGGCATCAGGGCTGCGACGGTCTCGGCGACCGAATTCGACGACATGGGCACGCTCCTTGTGGGTGCGACGTTGTGCTTGTGTACGGGTGATCGTGCGGTGTGTAAGCGTCTCCTGATGCGGAGAGCGCCTACGCCGCCGATCCTCCCACAGTGGCCTGCGGCGATGGCCACCGTAGGATGCGGGTGACACGTGCGGCAGACGGCTGGACTGGGAGCAATAGACCATCGTGAGCAGCGAGAACTCTTCGGCGGACGACGGGCAGCGGGTGTGGGACGTCGTCGTGGTGGGCGCGGGGCCCGCGGGCGCCTCGGCCGCCTATGCGGCAGCGGTCGCGGGACGCAGCGTCCTGCTGCTGGAGAAGGCGGAGCTGCCGCGTTACAAAACGTGCGGCGGCGGCATCATCGGCCCCTCGCGCGACTCCCTGCCGCCCGGCTTCGAACTGCCGCTCCAGGACCGGGTGCACGCGGTCACGTTCTCGCTCGACGGGAAGTTCACGCGCACCAGGCGCTCCAAGCAGATGCTGTTCGGGCTGATCAACCGTCCCGAGTTCGACCACCAACTGGTCGAGTTCGCGCAGAAGGCGGGCGCCGAACTGCGCACGGGGGCCACGGTCTCGCGCGTCGAGCAGCACGGATCGGCCGTCCCGGACCGGCGTACCGTCGCCGTCGTCCTCCAGGGCGGTGAGGCCGTCCTGGCGCGGGCGGTCGTCGGCGCGGACGGCAGCGCCAGTCGCATAGGAGCGCATGTCGGGGTGAAGGTCGACCAGGTCGACCTCGGCCTGGAGGCGGAGATCCCGGTGCCGGAGACGGTCGCCGAGGACTGGGCCGGACGCGTCCTCATCGACTGGGGACCCATGCCCGGCAGTTACGGCTGGGTGTTCCCCAAGGGCGACACGCTCACCGTCGGGGTGATCTCGGCGCGTGGCGAAGGCGCCGCCACCAAGCGTTACCTGGAGGACTTCATCGCCCGGCTGGGGCTCGCCGGATTCGAACCGAGCATTTCCTCCGGCCACTTGACGCGCTGCCGCGCCGACGACTCGCCGCTGTCGCGCGGCCGGGTGCTGGTGTGCGGGGACGCGGCGGGGCTCCTCGAACCCTGGACCCGTGAGGGCATCTCCTTCGCGCTGCGCTCCGGACGCCTCGCGGGGGATTGGGCGGTCCGGATCGCCGAGGCGCACGACGCCGTCGACACCCGGCGCCAGGCCCTGAACTACGCCTTCGCCATCAAGGCGGGTCTCGGCGTCGAGATGAGCGTCGGCAAGCGCATGCTCGCCGCCTTCGAACGCCGTCCGGGTGTGCTCCACGCCGTGATCACGGGCTTCCGGCCCGCGTGGAACGCCTTCGCCGGCATCACCCGCGGCTCGACCTCCCTCGGTGAGGTCGTCCGCTCCCGCCCGATCATCGGACGCGCACTGAACGCGCTCGACCGGTAGGGGCGGGATCGGGGCCTGGGCCCAGGAGGAGCGGCTGGGCACGGCTCGACGGTGACGCCGGGGCGGATGGTCGTGGCTTGACCGTGCGCGGACCAACTGGGCGACGGTGTGGGCCTGGCGTTTCCTCAGTGGCGGTGGCGGTGGCGGGGGCTGTGGCCGTGACCGGTGCGACGGGCAGGGGCCCACGCGGCTCCCGGGACTGACGGAGCGGCTCCGCGGGTCGGCGCGTCCCGGAGGTGGTTCGGCACGCGTGTCGCCGCGGCGGTACTCCCTGGGGAGTACGAGTGATCACCTCGCCCGGCTGACGCCCTGGGCGGTCAGGCGCGTCTAGCGTGACCGTCATGGAAGAGCAGCGCACTCCCCGGTCCCCGGCGTGGGGCGGCCCGCCCCCGTGGTGGCGGCACGGGCCGTCGGGGTGGCACGGGCCGCGGGGGTGGCAGGGGCCTCCCGGTTGGCCCGGAGGGGATGACCGGGAGCGGCGCGCCCGTTGGCCGTGGCGTTCCACGCTGCTGCTGACCGTCTTCGTGCTCGTCGGCTCCAACTTCGCGGCCCACGAGCAGGCGGGCGAGCGGGCGTCACTGGACGCCTTCGCCAGGGTGTTGCTGCTCGTGGGGTGCGGGATGCTGCTGTGGCGGCAGCGGTTCCCGGTGCCGGTCGCCTTCGGCACCGCCGCGGCGGCCATGCTCTACCTGGGCGCCGGATATCCGTACGGACCCGTCTTCCTCACCGTCGCCCTGGGCTGCTTCAGCGCGATCGTCACCGGGCACCGCAGGGCCGCCTGGGCTGCCGTGGGGATGCTCTGGGCCGGGCATGTGCTGGTGGCGCACTGGCTGTACCGCTGGCTTCCGCCGTCGGGGGACGCGCCCGCGGCCTGGGGGCAGGAGGTGGTCGTCGCCACCTGGATCGTGGCGATCGTGGCGCTGTCCGAGCTCGTCCGGGTACGCCGTGAGCAGTGGGCCCGTGACCGTGCCGAGCGGGCCCAGGCCGCCAAGCGGCGTGCCGACGAGGAGCGGCTGCGGATGGCGCGCGAGCTGCACGACGTCCTGGCGCACAGCATCTCGGTGATCAACGTGCAGGCGGGGGTGGGCCTCGCGCTCCTGGACTCGGACCCGGAACAGGCCCGCACAGCGCTCACCACCATCAAGGCGGCGAGCAAGGAGGCGCTCGGCGAGGTCCGTCAGGTCCTCGACACGCTGCGTGCGCCGGGGGAGGCGCCCCGCGCCCCGGCGCCCGGACTCGACCGGCTCCCCGAACTCGTCGAACAGGCGGCGGGCGCGGGCCTCACCGTCGAGATCCAGGGTGCGGCCCCCAAGCTCCCGCCGGGCACCGATCTGGCCGCCTTCCGCATCGTCCAGGAGGCGCTCACCAATGTCGTACGGCATTCGGGATCGCGGCACGCGCGGGTGCTGGTCGAGCGGGCCGAGGGTGTGCTCAGGCTGCGTGTCGACGACGACGGGCCCGCGACCGGCGCGGACGCGGGCGGCAGCGGCAACGGCCTGGCCGGTATGCGGGAGCGCGCCGCCGCGCTGGGTGGCACGATCGAGGCGGGCCCGCGGGACGACGGCGGGTTCCGGGTGCTGGCCGTGCTGCCGCTGAGGGTCAAGGAGGACCGGTGATCCGCGTACTTCTCGCCGACGACCAGTTGTTGGTCAGGGCCGGCTTCAAGGCGCTTCTCGACGCGCAGCCGGACATCGAGGTGGCCGGTGAGGCGGCCGACGGCGAGGAGGCGCTGCGGCAAGTGCGTGAACTGCGCCCCGACGTCGTCCTGATGGACATCCGCATGCCCCGCCTCGACGGCCTCGCCGCGACCCGCCGTGTCACGGACGACGCGGACCTCGCGGACGTCAAGGTGGTCATGCTCACCACCTTCGAGCTGGACGAGTACGTCTTCGAGGCGATCCGTTCCGGTGCCTCGGGGTTCCTGGTCAAGGACACCGAGCCGGAGGAACTCCTGCGCGCGGTACGGGCTGTGGTCGAGGGCGACGCTCTGCTCTCGCCCGGTGTGACCCGTCGGCTGATCTCCGAGTTCGCGGCCCGTTCGAAGGAGCCCTCGGCGGTCGCCTCCCTCGCCGAACTCACCGAGCGGGAAAGGGAGGTGATGGCTCTGGTCGGCATCGGGCTGTCGAACGACGAGATCGCACGGCGACTTGTCGTCAGTCCCCTCACGGCCAAGACCCATGTCAGCCGCACGATGGTCAAGCTGGGCGCCCGTGACCGCGCCCAACTGGTCGTGCTGGCCTACGAGTCGGGGTTGGTGCGCCCCGGCTGGCTCGGCTGACTCCCGCTCCCGCGGCCGAAGCGGACCAGCACGCTGACCGTGCGTACGACGAACAGGACGGTGGCCAGCAGGGTTCCGGAGGCGAGCAGTGTCCTGTGGACCGGGTCGGGGAGGTCGAACAGCAGCGCGGGGCCGGACACGGCTCCGAACACCACGGCCGACGCGAACGCCGCGCTGAACAAGGCGTATCCGATCTCGACGGTGATCGCGTCGCGCTCGGCCCCGCTCCGCCGTCCCCCGGTGGACTCCATGCGTCGAGTCAAACAGGCGTGGGCCCGGAGGGGCAAGAAGCCCTCCGGGCCGACGCGTTGAGGCGTCCCCTCAGTCGCGGACCGCCACGCGGTCCGCGCCCGCCTCCTCCTGGGTGGACTGTGCCGGAACGGCCGCGCCCTGAACGGACTTGACGACCACGATGGACTGCGGCGCACGCCTGGTCCGCAGCCCCGGCAGGGCGATCAGCAGACCCACGAAGGCGATCGCGGTCACCACCACCAGGCCCGGCCGGTAGCTGTCCAGGACGGCCTGAGGGGTGGAACCTCCGGAGGAGTTCGCGGCCACGACCGCCGTCACGACGGCCAGGAAGATCGCGCCGCCCACCTGCACGGAGGTGTTGAGCAGACCCGAGACCATGCCCTGCTCGTGGTCGTCCACACCGTTGGTGGCCTGGATGTTGAGCGAGGGGAAGATCAGCGCGAAGGCCCCTCCGATCAGGACCATCGACGGGAGGATCATCGTCGCGTATCCGGGGTCGAGGCTGACGCGCAGGAACAGCGCGTATCCGGCGATCATCAGCACGAAGCCCGCGGCGATCAGTCGCTGGGTGCCGAAGCGGTCGACGATCGCCCCCATCTTCGTCGCGGACAGGGCGACGATCGCGCCCGCGGGCAGGAAGGCGAGCGCGGTGTGCAGCGCCGACCAGCCGAGCAGGGTCTGCATGTAGAGCGTCACCAGGAACTGGAATCCGACGTACGACCCGAAGAGCGCCATCGCGCCGAGCTGGGCCCTGAGTTGGGTGCCGGACCGCAGGACGCCGAGCCGGATCAGCGGGCCGGCCGAGCGCTGTTCGATCCGTACGAAGACCGTCAGCAGGACGGCCACGGCGAGGAAGGACAGCAGCGTACGGGCCGATGCCCAGCCGGTCTCCGGCGCTTCCACGACTGTGAAGACGAGCAGCAGCATCGACGCGGTGCCGATGACGGCACCGGGGACGTCGTAGCCGTTGTGGTCCTTCTCGCGCTCACTGCGCGGGAGGAGCTTGAGTCCGGCGAACAGGGCGATCAGGGCGATGGGAGCGGGGAGCAGCATGGTGAGGCGCCAGCTGGCCTCGGTGAGCAGCCCGGACAGGACCAGGCCCATCGAGAAGCCGGTGGCGGCGCAGGTGGTGTAGATCGAGAGGGCGCGGTTGCGCAGCGGGCCCTCGGCGAAGGTCGTGGTGATGATCGACAGGCCCGCGGGTGCGGTGAACGCCGCGCTCAGGCCCTTGATGAAGCGGCTGGCGATGAGCAGCGGGCCGGAGTCGACGAGCCCGCCGAGCAGCGAGGCGAGCGCGAAGACTGCCAGGGCCACGAGGAACACCTGGCGGCGGCCCAGGAGGTCGGCGGTGCGTCCGCCGAGGAGGAGCAGGCCGCCGTATCCCAGGATGTAGCCGCTGACGATCCATTGCAGCGTCGAGGTGGAGAGGTCGAGTTCGGAACCGATGGACGGCAGCGCGACGCCGACCATCGACACGTCCAGCGCGTCCAGGAACATCGCGGCGCAGAGCACGAGCAGGGTGCCCCACAGGCGAGGGGTCCAGCGTCCCTCGGTCGCGGAGGTGGTGAGCGGAGAGGTCATGCCGGAGACAGTACATGCACATGCATTGAATGCAAACGCATTTAATTCCGACGCAACAAATGGCGATGTTTGCTACGGTGCGACCATGGCGGCGAAGAAGGCCGAGCAAGGGCTCGTGGACCAGTGGCGCGACATCCTCGCGGTGCATGCGCGCACCCTCTGCGAGCTGGACCGCGAACTGCACCGGCACGGTCTCGGGGCCAGCGACTTCGAGGTGCTCGACGTGCTGGCCGAGGGTGCGGCGACGGACGGCGGCGCCTCGTACCGCGTGCAGGAGATCGCCGACCACGTCCACCTGAGCCAGAGCGCGCTGTCCCGGCTGGTCGCCCGTCTGGAGCGGGACGGTCTCGTGACCCGCGGGATGTGCGCGGAGGACCGGCGCGGTGTGCGTGTCTGCCTCACACCGAAGGGCCGCGACCTGCACGGCGAGGTGCTGCCGGTGCAGCGCGCGGTGCTGACGCGGATGCTGGCGGATCAGGCGCGGGGCCGGGGCGAGGGTCAGGGTCAGGAACAGGACCCGGGTCAGGGGCAGGGCCGGGGCTAGGGTCGGGCCACGACTGGAGCCAGGGCGGGGCAGGGCAAGGCGGGCCAGGTCAGGTCACGGCGGTTCAGGATGGAACTCGGGCGGCTGAGTGCCGGTGGGCAGGACCGCGCCGCCCGTACGACGGCCGCCGAGCCTCAGTCGATGGCGGCGCGGCGCGTTGTGAACCCGATCAGGGCGGCCACCGCCGCGAGGGCCGCCACGCTGGTGAGCGCCGTCGGCAACGAGTACCAGTCGGCCATGAAGCCGATCGCGGGCGGCCCGAGGAGCATGCCTCCGTAGCCGAGGGTGGACGCGGTCGCGACTCCGCTCGGTCCGGCGAGCGCCCCGGCGCGTTCGATGGCCACCGGGAAGATGTTGGCGAGCCCGAGCCCGAGCCCGGTGACGGCGAAGCCGAGCAGCGCCGCCCACACCGACGGGGCGAGTGCGGCGAGCAGCATGCCGAGCGCCGCCGTCGTACCGCCGGCCACCAACGTGCGGGTCCTGCCCAGGCGTTCGAGCAGTGTCGTTCCGCTCAGCCGCCCGATGGTCATCGCGAGGGCGAAGCAGGAGTAGCCCGCCGCCGCGATCCCGGGGTGCGCGTCCAGGTCCTCCTTCAGGTGCAGCGCTCCCCAGTCCGCGAGAGCGCCCTCGCCGTACGCCGTGCACAGCGCGATCAGGCCGAAGACGACGACCAGCCCACGGGTACGGCCTTCGAGTCGCCGTTTCGCACTCTTCTCGGTACGCGTACGTTCCGGCGGCGCGAGAGGCTCGTACCGCAGCAGGCGGCGACCGGCGACGGCGGTCACCAGCAGGCCGGTCACCGTGAGGCCGAGCAGGTGGCGGGTGGGGGACAACTGCCCGGCGACCAGACCGCCGAGCCCCGCCCCGACCATGCCGCCCAGGCTGAACGCCGCGTGGAAACTCGGCATCACCGGTCGCCGCAGGGCGGCCACGAGGTCGACGGCCGCGCTGTTCATGGCGACGTTGATGCCGCCGTATCCCACACCCAGGACGAACAGGGCGGCGCCGAGCGCGAGTGCCGAGTGGGCGAGCGGGGGCAGGGCGACGCTGAGGGAGAGCAGGACGGCGCAGGCGACGGTGACCCGGTGGCTGCCGTAGCGCTGACAGAGTCGTCCGGTGATCATCATCGTCAGGACCGCGCCGACCGAGACTCCCAGAAGTGCCAGGCCCAGGGTGCCGGCGGTGCTGTTGGTCTGCTCCTTGATGGCGGGAATGCGGACGACCCACCCGGCGAAGAGGAAGCCGTCGAGGGCGAAGAAGGCGGTGAGGATGACCCGGAGCCCGGTGAGGGTGTTGTCGTCGCTGTCGGCTGTGGTGCTGATCGTCGAGGGTTTGTTTATTTGCGGCACAAAGTCAGGCTAGGTCGGGGCGGAGGTGAGGGCAAGGGGGTGGGCGACGGCGACGCCGACGGCAGCGTCAGTGGTGGTACGGCGCGGGCGGTGCCGCCGGGGTGGCTGAAGGTCGACGGCGGGTTCTCGTCGGCGGGGCGGACGTATGGGTGAGGTCGCATGGAGCCCTATGTGTGAGGTCGCGTGGAGCCCTTGGCCGGAGGAGCTCATTCGGCCGGAGTCGGCTTATCGCGGCCGGAGTTGGCCTACCCCGGCCGGGCGCCGCCGGGGACAATGAGGCGTCGGTCGGCCGACGCCGGGCCCCGCGGGTCACGTGCGGTCGTGGCGTGCCGTCGTACGCGTGCCGTCACGTGCTCCCGGAGGGGTGTCCGGACACGGACGCGATCTTCGCAACCGTTCACGCACCAGCAGCGCAGCACGGCATGGAAACACGGCACGTCCGGTGACCGATCGGGCGGGGCCGAACCTGACCGACCGTCGTCCTTCGGGGGAGATCCGGTGATGAGAGCACGCCGTACCACCATGACCCGTTCCCGGCTGATCGCCTCGGTGCTGAGCCCGCTCGTCGTGGCCGCCCTGGCACTGTCGGGCACCAGCGCGACCGCGGCACCCACCGCAGCCCTGCCGTCGGCCGCCGCACAGCCGTCCGCCGCCTCCGTGTCCGGCGCGACCTCGGCTCTCGATTCCCTGCGGATCGCCGGGACCAGCTGGGCGGTCGACGAGAGCACCGGGAGACTGCGAGTTCTCGCCGACTCCACGGTCGGGGAAGCGGATCTGGCCGGACTCCGCCGGGTCCAGGGCCGCTTCGCCGGCGCCGTGACCGTCGAGCGGGTCGACGGTCGACTGCGCACCCTCCTTTCGGGCGGCGACGCCATCTACGCCGGCGGCTCGCGCTGCTCGGCGGGTGTCAACGTCCAGAGCGGCTCCACCTACTACATCGTCACCGCCGGTCACTGCACCGCGGGCCGGTCCACCTGGTACACCAGCTCCGCCATGACGACGGCGATCGGCCCGACCATCGGCACCAGTTACCCGAGCAACGACTTCGGTGTCATCCGGTACGCCAACCCGGCCGTGCCGCGCCCCGGCACGATAGGGGGCGTGGAGATCACGGGAACCGCCACCGCCTATGTCGGCCAGAGTGTCTGCCGCCGTGGATCGACCACCGGCGTCCGGTGCGGTGTGGTCACCGGACTGAACGCGACGGTCAACTACGCGAGCGGAGACATCGTCTACGGGCTGATCCGGACCAACGTCTGCGCCGAGCCGGGGGACAGTGGCGGCCCGCTCTACTCGGGCGACAAGGTCATCGGCATCCTCTCCGGTGGCTCGGGGAACTGCACCTCAGGCGGCACCACTTACTACCAGCCGATCCAGGAAGTGCTGAGCACCTACGGTCTGTCCGTCTACTGACGAGACGTCAGGCCCACACCTCGCCGACGCGCACGCGCCCCGCGTAGTCACACACCCGCATCCGCACTCGCACTCGCACTCGCATCCGCATCCGCACTCGCGCACCTCGTTGCAGTGACCGATTCCCGGCACCCTCCCTGCCGGTGAGGCCGCGGTCAAGGCCCCTACGGCGGCCCGGTTTTCGGTGACGCCGTGGAGTACCGACCAGGGAGGAAGACCGCGGTCGCCTTAGGGCGGCCGCGTTCTGCTGTCAACGCCTATCACCCCAGGCCTGGTTGGCCCGCGCTCTGCCGTGCCACACCGCACCTTGCCGCACCGCACCGCACCGCGCCCCACCGGTGCCCCAGCCGCGAACGCCCCCGCCACCCCCGGTGACGATCACCCGCCCCGGTTCTCCCGGCGGCCCCGGCGCAACCCATGACGTGCCGTCGTGCTCATGCCATTGACAAACCGAAGTGAAGCCAGAAATCTGTCCTTCGAGAGCAAAGTTCCGATCGAATCACGCAAATTACCGACGGCATGACGGTAATCCCCGGCAGGCGGGCTGTGGCCCACCCCTGTCACCTCGCGTACCTTCGCGCTTCACCGTTGCCCTCCCGGCCCCAGCCGGCACCTCTTCACCTCTCGCAGCACGCGCCCCCCGTTGTCCCCCTGCCTTGGAACGAGGACGCCATGAGACGGAAGCGATTCGGCCTACGGGCCACCGTTGGCCTGCTCTTCGCCAGCCTGGTCACCGTCGGTCTGCAACCCGGCGCCGCGGCCGCCGGAACGGCCGCTGAACCAGCCGCTGTCCGCGGACCCAACCTTGCGCTCGGCAAGGGTGCCACCACCAGCGGGTCCCAGAGCGGCTATCCCGCCACGAACGTCACCGACGGCAGTCAGCAGAGCTACTGGGAAGGCCCGGCCGGGTCGTTCCCGCAGTGGATACGCGTCGACCTCGGCGGCACCGTCGAGGCCAACCAGGTCGTCCTGAAACTGCCCACCACCTGGGAGGCCAGGACCGAGACCCTGTCCGTCGAGGGCAGCACCGACGGCTCCGCCTTCACCTCACTGTCCGGCTCGGCCACCCGCCGCTTCGACCCGGCCGGCGCCAACACGGTCACCGTGGACTTCACCGCACGCAGCGTGCGCCACGTCCGCGTGCAGGTGACCGCCAACACCGGCTGGGCAGCGGCCCAGTTGTCCGAGGTCGAGGTCTACGGCACCGACGGAGGGGGCGGCCCGGAGGAGCCGCCTGTCGACGGGACCAACCTCTCCCTCAACAAGCCGATCCAAGCGTCCTCGTCCGTGCAGTCGTTCATCGCGACGAACGCCAACGACGGCCAGGTGGGCACCTATTGGGAGTCCAACGGCCAGCCCGCGACGCTGACGACCCAACTGGGCGCGAACGCGGACCTCAGTGGCGTCAAACTGAAGCTCAACCCCGATGCCGCCTGGGCGACCAGGACACAGAACATCGAGGTCCTCGCGCGTGAGCAGTCCGCGAGTGCCTTCACCTCGGTCAAGGCGGCGGCCGACTACACCTTCAACCCGGCCGCGAACGCCAACACGGTCACGATTCCGGTCACCGGCCGGTACGCCGAGGTGCGGTTGCGGTTCACCCGCAACTCGAGCGGATTCGGCGCGCAGGTCGCGGAGTTCGAGGTCATCGGAGCATCGGCTCCGAACCCCGACCTCGTCCTCACCGACCTGACCTGGACGCCGACGGCACCCACCGAGTCGGACACCGTCACGGTCCGGGCGACGGTACGCAACTCCGGTACCGCCCCCTCACCCGCCACCACGGTGAACGTCAGCCTGGACGGCACCGTCGCGGGCAGCGCCCCCGTCGGCGCACTCGCGGCCGGCGCCTCCGAAACGGTCTCCGTGGCCGTGGGCAAGCGGGCCACCGGCAGCTACACGGTCTCCGCCGTGGTCGACCCGACGGACACTGTGCCCGAGACCGACAGCACCAACAACAGCCGTACCGCCGCGACCAAGTTGACCGTCGCGCAGAGCCCCGGACCCGACCTGGAGGTCAGTGGCATCGCGACCAACCCCGCCAGCCCCGCGGCGGGCGCGGCCGTGTCCTTCACCGTCTCGGTGCGCAACCGCGGCACCTCGGCAGCGGCCGCCGGTTCCGTGGCACGCGTCCAGGCCGGGAGCACGACACTCAACGGCACGGCGGGCGCGATCGCCGCGGGTGCCACCGCCAACGTCACCATCAGCGGGACCTGGACCGCAACCAGCGGTGCGAGCGTGCTCACCGCCACGGCGGACGCCACGAACACCGTCACCGAGACCAACGAGAGCAACAACATCTTCTCCCGCTCGATCGTGGTCGGCCGGGGTGCCGCCGTGCCGTACATCGAGTACGAGGCCGAGGAAGGGACCTACCAGGGAACGCTTCTGACGGCTGATCAGCAGCGGACCTTCGGTCACACCAACTTCGCGACCGAGTCCTCGGGCCGTGCCTCGGTGCGCCTGAACTCCACCGGCCAGTACGTCCAGTTCACCTCCACGAGCCCGGCCAACTCGATCGTCGTACGCAACTCGATCCCGGACGCCGCGGGTGGCGGGGGCACCGAGGCCACCCTGAGTCTCTACGCGAACGGCACCTTCGTACGGAAACTCAACCTGAGCTCCAAGCACAGCTGGCTGTACGGGAACACCGACCAGCCCGAGGGGCTCAGCAACACTCCGCAGGCCGACGCGCGCAGGCTCTTCGACGAGTCGAACGCACTGCTCGCGCAGAGCTACCCGGCGGGAACCACCTTCCGGTTGCAGCGCGACGCGGGTGACACCGCGTCCTTCTACATCATCGACCTGGTCGACCTGGAGCAGGTGGCTCCGCCCACCGCCCAGCCGGCCGGCTGTGTCTCGATCACGCAGTACGGCGCCGTGCCGAACGACGGTATCGACGACACGGACGCCATCCAGCGTGCGGTGACCGCCGACCAGAACGGGCAGATCGACTGCGTGTGGATCCCGTCGGGCCAGTGGCGGCAGGAGCAGAAGATCCTCACCGACGACCCGCTCAACCGCGGTGAGTACAACCAGGTGGGTATCAGCGACGTCACCATCCGCGGTGCGGGCATGTGGCACTCGCAGCTCTACACGCTCACCCCGCCCCACCAGGCGGGCGGCATCAACCACCCGCACGAGGGCAACTTCGGGTTCGACATCGACGACAACACCAAGATCTCGGACATCGCCATCTTCGGCTCGGGCACCATCCGGGGCGGTGACGGCAACGCCGAGGGCGGCGTCGGTCTCAACGGCCGGTTCGGCCAGGACACGAAGATCAGCAACGTCTGGATCGAGCACGCCAACGTCGGGGTCTGGGTGGGCCGCGACTACAGCAACATCCCCGAGCTGTGGGGGCCCGGTGACCGGCTCTCCTTCACCGGAATGCGGGTCCGCAACACCTACGCCGACGGCATCAACTTCGCCAACGGCACCCGCAACTCCACGGTGGAGAACTCCTCGTTCCGCAACAACGGCGACGACTCGCTCGCCGTGTGGGCGAGCAAGTACGTCAAGGACCAGGCGGTCGACGTCGGCCACGACAACCACTTCCGCAACAACACGATCCAGCTGCCCTGGCGGGCCAACGGCATCGCCGTGTACGGCGGTTACGGCAACACCATCGAGAACAACCTGATCTACGACACTATGAACTACCCGGGCATCATGCTGGCGACCGACCACGACCCGCTGCCCTTCTCCGGGCAGACGCTGATCGCCAACAACGGGCTGTACCGCACCGGCGGGGCCTTCTGGAACGAGGACCAGGAGTTCGGGGCCATCACCCTGTTCGCCCAGGGCCAGAACATCCCGGGTGTCGTCATCCGGGACACGGAAATCCGTGACTCCACCTACGACGGCATCCAGTTCAAGACCGGTGGCGGCTCGATGCCCAACGTCCAGATCACCAACGTCACCATCGACAAGTCCAACAACGGCTCGGGCATCCTCGCCATGAGCGGCGCCCGCGGCAACGCCACGCTCAGCAACGTCACCATCACCAACTCGCGCGACGGCGACATCCTCGTCGAACCCGGCTCGCAGTTCGTGATCAGTCAGGGGGCCGCCCGAGTGAGCCCCCAGAACCGGCAGCCGTAAGGCATCGCTGATCGCGGAGAGCAGTAATTGGTTGACGGGCCCGCTCCGGAGACGGGGCGGGCCCGCCGACGTGACACCGGGATCGGGACCGCCACCGCGTCCCGGACACTGCCGGTACTCGGCCTGCGTGCCCCGGCCGCCCAGGCACGTGGCTGCGCCGAGTTTCGCCGGCTTCGCGGCGAAGCCGCATCCCGCCGTACGCCTGCTCGACGAGGGTGGCTCCTCGCTCGGCCGCCGACGGCACCCTCCCCTGACAGCCGAATGGCCCAGGAGTACGAGCAGACGTGTCCTGCGGGCGGAAGGTGCTGGTCAGCGCCGTACCGGTGAAGCGCGGGGACGGACGGGAGGCGCGTGATCGGTTGCGGGGAGGAGCGGGGGTTCTCACCGTGGCCCCAAGAGCTGCTCTCGAAAGGACTGTGCATGTCTTCCCTTGTTTCCCGCGGACTCCTCCTGTCGCCACTGGTCTGCGGAGCTCTGGTCTTCGGCCCGCTCGGCACCGCCGCTGCCGCCGTCGACGTATCCCGGCCGTCTTCCGGTGCTGCTGTCGCGGCATGGTCCTCCGCCGACACCCAGGCGGTATCAGAACGTATCGACGTCCTCGACAGGGCGAACCACCACGACGAACTCACCCCCCTGCTGGACGTGCTGTCCAGCGTCGCCGAGCGCGAGGCCGGGCCGCTCGGCGCGGGCGAGGCGGCCGGTCTCGCCAGGGCGGTGGAGACGGCGAACGGCTCCCTCCAGGAGCGGCTGAAGGAGCCGGCCGGCGCCTCTGGGGACCGGGCCGCGGCTGCCGCCGACCCGGTCTCCGACCTGCTGGACAAGCTCCAGTCGGCGATCGACGAGCTGGTCAAGTCGCTGACCTCGCTCGACCTCGGCGGCGTCCTGGGCTCGGTGACGGGCCTGCTTACGCCGGTGCTCGACCTGGTCACGGGGCTCCTGGGCGGCGCGACCTCAGCGGTTCCGGCTGCTCCGGCGGCCCCCCAACTGCCGGCGCTGCCCGCCTCCGGCAGCGCGGCGGACGTCTCGTAGCGGCCGGCGCGCGTGAGCGGCGGGGCGCGGAGGAATCACCTCCGCGCCCCGCCGCTTGCCGTGCGCGCGTGAACTTGCCCGAGTCGGCGGTCGGTTCGCGTTCCGGCCGAGTGGTACAGCCGAAAATAGTGGGTCGGTAGGGGTGTGAAGGCACCCCGGCGATGGCGATCATCTTGACATGAACCTGCTGTCCGATGGGCGGACCGCAGCCTCATGGAGGTGTGGGATGCACCGCAGAGTCGCCGCCGGCCTGGCCGCCTCAACCCTGGCCCTGATCACCGTAGTCGGTACCGCCACCGCGGCCGACGCGGCTCCCGCCGACAAGCCGCAGGTCCTGTCGAACTGGACCCAGACCAGCGCGTCGAGCTACAACACCTGGAACGCCGCCAGGACGAACCAGGGCGCCTGGGCCGCGTACGCCTTCGACTGGTCCACCGACTACTGCTCCTCCTCGCCGGACAACCCGTTCGGCTTCCCCTTCTCAACGTCCTGCGCCCGCCACGACTTCGGCTACCGCAACTACAAGGCCGCGGGCACCTTCAGCGCCAACAAGTCCCGTCTCGACAGCGCCTTCTACGAAGACCTCAAGCGCGTCTGCCTCAACTACAGCGGCGCGACCCTGACTTCCTGCAACGGCACGGCGTGGACGTACTACCAGGCGGTCAAGCTGTTCGGCTGAGACCGTCGCCGCGGAGAACCGGGACGCCGCTCACGCGGCGTCCCGCACCCGTCGACGGTCAGCCGGCCACCGTCTCACCGGCCGCTTCCCGGAGGGCCGTTCGGGATTGTGGCCGGCTGATGCCGGACAGGTCGTGCACGGTCACACTGTTGCGGTCGGCGACCGAGCGCCCCAGGGCATGGTGCGGCCACAGCCCCGCCGCGACCCGGCGGCTGCGCTCACCCCATTCGCGGGCCGGCGCGCTGCTGGACTTGTAGTGATTGAGGGCGAATCCGCCGGAGTGGATCCGGAGCAGACAGAACCCACCGGGATAGTCCTTGACCGCGCTGACCTCCTGCAACGTCACATGAGGGGCCTGCGGCAGGACGGTCCGCTTGTTGCGGTGGGTGTGGCCCGCGTGGTGGAGGAAGACACCGGGGGCGCCCGCGTAGGCGTCGAGGACGGCACGGGCGTGGCGGCGGCCGAGCTGTTGCCCCCTGGTCACGGGGAAGACGGAATCCCGTACGGTCAGCGGATGGTGGCCGAACACCACGGTGGGCTGGTCCGACTGTTCACTCAACCGGCCTCGGAACCAGGACAGTTGCTCCGCACCGAGGCCGCCCGCGTCCGCGCCGTGCCCTTCCTTCACGTACGTGTCGAGCCCGATGATCCGCAGCCCGCCCAGGTCGTGGTCGAAGTACGAGGGCGCCTCGTCGCCGAGGAATCCGGTGCGGAAGGCGTCCGTGTCCGTGTGGCCGGGCCGGGGGCGGTCGTGGTTCCCCCGTACGACGAAGTAGTCCCGTCCGTGCGCGCCGAACCCGTCCAGAATGCGTTTCGCCTCGGCCAGGTCCCGCGGCGCGCCCCCCGCCGAGATGTCCCCGGCGGCCAGCAGCACGTCCGCGCCGCGCCGCCGGGCCTCCTCCACCACCGCCCGGCTCATGATCTCCGGGTACGGCGCGAGCCCCGCCTCCTGCGACACCCCGCGCATCAGCGGCACTCCGCCGACGAGACCGGCGGTGGTCTCCCCGACGTGCAGGTCGTTGCAGAGGGCGAGCGTCAGCAGGTGCCGTCCGGGCGGGGGCTGCGGGGTGGTGAAGGAGTACGGGCCTCCGCGCGTCCCGAGCCCGTAGCGGTTGGTGCCGACGGCGTTGCCGCGGATGAGGTGCAGCGAAGTGGGAGTGGCGGCCACGCCCCGCGAGCGTGCCTGGTAGTAGTACGTCTGCCCCGGCTCCAGGCCCGTGAGCTCCACCTGGTGGTGCGCGGTGGGCCGGACCTCCGAGGCGACGCGGTGCAACCGGGTCGGGTGGGTGCCGAACGCGACCTCGCCCTCGGTGACCGCGGGGAGCATGTGACCCGTCCCGTCGTCGGTGCCCGGTATCCCGGTGTGCCAGGTGATCACGGCGTGGTCCTCGGCCAGGGTGCCCAGTTCCAGGTGTACGGCGGCCAGGAGGTCGGGGGGATGGCGGCGGCTCTGGAGCGCCTGGCCGTGCAGGGTGGCCCTCAGCAGGGCGGGGGCGAGGAGGGCGCCGGAGCGCAGGACTTCGGAGGGAGTGGGCAGGGCGGCGAGGGCGGACAGGGCGGCGAGGGGTGCGGAGAGGCAGCAGCGCATGTCCGGTCCGTGCCCGCGTGCGGTGAACAGCGGCAGTGTTGACGACGGCGGCACCAGGTATGGCACGCGACATCTCCGTCCGGGCGCGGCTCGGCGTGATGGATCCGGCCCGGTCGGGGCCGGCGGTCAGCTCGTCGACAGCGTCCTGCTGAACGGAGTGACGGGGCGCTCCAGGCGCCTGCCATCCACCGTAATGTCCACCGCCTCGTTGTAGAAAGCGATGAGTCCTGTGACAGCGGCCACGGCGGGGAGCGGATCCGGGTAGCTCCACACGAGGTTCGCCGGTACGTCGGCGTCGCCCCGCCACGACCAGTACTCGGCGGTCCCCTTGTAAGGGCAGCCGGTGCTGAGGTCGGTGGGGACGAGGAGTTCGAGGCGGACGTCCTCGCGCGGCAGGTAGTACCGCACCGGCAGTCCGGTCTCGAAGAGCAGCACGGGACGCCGGCTGTCGGCGACGACCGTGCCGTCGATCTCGACCCGCACATGGCGGCTGCTCGGCAGGGCGTCCACCCGTTTGTGCGGGTCACGGGGGTGGATGAAGATCTCTTCCTCCTCCTCGTACCAGTGGTCGAGCCCTCGGCCGACGCGCCGGAACCACTCGAAGGCGATGTGCCCGGCGAGGTCGTCGGCGGGGAACGTCCAGGCCGCGTTCGCCATCACCTCTCCGGCGACTTCGAGGTCGTAGAAGATCCGTGAGCCCGTGTGCGTGCCCGTCCGGGGGTTCTTCGCGGGCCGGAGCAGGTCCTCGCGCACCTCCTCGCGGGGGAAGGCGTACATGGGGACGGGCAGGTCGGGCTCCCACACCAGGACGGGATGCCGGCTGTCGACGACGGTGACGTCGCCCTTGCGGCCGCGCACCCATCGTTCGCTGGGCTCCCACAGGAGGCCCTCCGGGGTGGTCCGTACCGATCGCGCGGTGGGGAAGGCACTCATCGTCCGGTCTCCTTCGGTCGGTTGGGACCCTCGGGTGTCCGGGCGGTACGGCCCGACACCTCCAAAAGCAGTCTCCCGACCCGCGCCACCTGCCGCGAGCCGGCCCTGCCGCCGCGAGCCGGGCCGCCGACAGCGCCGTACGTCGGCTCAGACGGCGACGACGCCGATCCCCGCCTCCTCGAACGCCCGCACGGTCTCCTCGGTCACCGCCGTGTCCGTCACCAGGGTGTTCACCGACTCGGCGGCGCAGATCCTGGCGAAGGCGCGTCGGCCCAGCTTGCTGGAGTCGGCGGCGACGATCACGCGCTCGGCCCGGTCGCAGAGCAGCCGGTTGATCGCGGCCTCCGCCTCGTCGTTGGCCGCCGCGCCGTGCGCGACGTCGAAGGCGACCACGCCGAGCACGGCCACGTCGACGGTGATCTGGCCGAGCACGCCGTCGGCGAGGGGACCGACCAGCTCGTACGACTGCGGACGTGCGACCCCGCCGGTCACCACGATCTTGAACTGAGGGCGCACGGCAAGCTCGTTGGCGATGTTGAGGGCGTTGGTGACGACGGTCAGCGCGGGCGAGCCGTCCGCCAGATCGGGGCGCACCGCCAGGGCGCGCGCCACCTCGGTGGTGGTCGTGCCGCCGGTCAGCCCCACCGCCTCGCCCGCCGTGACGAGGGCGGCCACCGCCTTCGCGATCCGCTGCTTCTCGGAGGCGCGGCGTGCGCTCTTGTAGCGCAACGGCAGTTCGTAGGAGACCCCGTGCACCACGGCGCCGCCGCGGGTGCGGACGAGCATCTGCTGCTCGGCGAGCTGGTCGAGGTCGCGCCGGATGGTCGCGGCCGAGACCGCCAGCTCGACGGCGGCCTCCTCGACGTCCAGCCGGCCCCGCTCGACGAGCAGTTCCAGCAGCGCCTTCCAGCGGGCGTCGCGCGACATCCGCACTCTCCGTTCCTCGATCTTCCGCGACCCTAGCGCACACTTCCTCCGACGGAATGCTTGATTGTGCTCGAAAGGCCGCTATATCTTGCAAGAAAGAGCATCCGTGGGAGGGGTAAGGCATGACATACGTCGAGGACGAGCTCAGGAGTCAGCCCGAGTGCTGGATCCGAGCCGCCGAACAGGCCGCGGCGCACGACGGCGTCCTTCCGGCGGCGGGGGAGCGGGTCGCGATCGTGGGGTGCGGGACCTCGTACTTCATGGCGCAGGCCGTCGCCGCACTGCGGGAACTCTCCGGGCAGGGCGAGACGGACGCCTTCGCCGCCTCGGAGTTCCCGGCCGCCCGCTCCTACGACCGGGTGATCGCCCTCACCCGGTCCGGCACCACCTCCGAGGTGCTCGGACTCCTCGCGAGCCTGCGGGGGCGTACGCGGACGACGGCGATCACCGCCGACCCGCACACGCCCGTGACGGAGTCCGCGGACGAGATCGTGGTGCTCGACTTCGCGGACGAACGGTCCGTAGTGCAGACCCGGTTCGCGACCACCGCGCTCACCCTGCTCCGCGCCCACCTCGGTCTGCACACGGACGCCGTCGTCGCCGACGCGCGGACCGCGCTCGCGGACCCGCTGCCCGAAGGACTCGTCGGCTGCTCGCAGTTCACCTTCCTCGGCCACGGCTGGACCGTCGGGCTCGCCAACGAGGCCGGACTCAAGATGCGCGAGGCCGCGCTCGCCTGGACCGAGGCCTACCCGGCGATGGAGTACCGGCACGGCCCCATCAGCGTCACCACGCACGGCACCGCCACCTGGATGCTCGGCGAGGCACCCGAGGGACTTGCCGACCAGGTGCGGGCCACCGGCGCCCTGTGGGTGTCCGGGGGCCTCGACCCGCTCGCCGAACTCGTCCGCGCCCAGCGGCTCGCGGTCGCGGTCGCCGCGGCTCGCGGGCTCGACCCGGACCGGCCGCGGCACCTCACCCGCTCGGTGATCCTTCCCGGCGCGCCCCGATGAGCCGGCCCGACCACGCACCGGGAAGGGGGAGTCGTGCCACTCGCCCCAACCGGTGAACTGGTCCTGGCGGCCGCCGAAGCACGGACCGCGGTCGCCGCGTTCAACGTCATCACCCTGGAGCACGTCGAGGCGGTCGTCGCGGGCGCCGAGTCCGTGGACGCGCCGGTGATCCTGCAAGTCAGCGAGAACGCGGTCAGGTTCCGGTACGGGCGGCTGCTCCCGCTGGCCCGCGCCGCGTCCGCCGCGGCCGAACGCGCCGCCGTTCCCGTCGCGTTGCACCTCGACCACGTCCAGAGCGACGAACTGCTGCGACAGGCGGCCGACGCCGGGTTCAGCTCGGTGATGTACGACGCCGCCCACCTGCCGTACGAGGAGAACCTCGCCGCCACCCGGGCCGCCGCCGACTGGGCGCACGCCCAAGGGCTCTGGATCGAGGCCGAGTTGGGTCAGATCGGCGGCAAGAGCGACGAGCCCGCCCTCGACGCCCACGCGCCCGGCGCCCGTACCGACCCCGCCGAAGCCCGTACCTTCGTCGCCGACTCCGGCGTGGACGGCCTCGCCGTCGCCATCGGCAGCGCGCACGCCATGACCAGCCGCACCGCCGCCCTCGACCACGCCCTGCTCAAGAGACTGACCGCGGCACTGGACGTGCCGCTCGTCCTGCACGGCTCCTCCGGAGTCCTGGACGACGAACTGTCCGCGGCCGTCGAGGGCGGCATCGCCAAGGTCAACATCGGAACGGCGCTGAACCTCGCGATGACCACCGCCATAAGGGAGTTCCTCGCCGCCCACCCCGAAGCGGTGGACTCACGCAAGTACCTCGGCGTGGGCCGGGAGGCGATGACACGGGCGGTGGCGCGGCTCATCGGCATCCTGCGCTGATGACCTCAGGAAGCCTCCGCCTCGACCAGCTTCTCGAAGAGGAACTCGTGCTTGAGGAAGGACACGTCGTACTCACGGCCCGGATACGGCGGGATCAACTGCGCCGCCTGGAACAGCCGCCAGCCGTCCTCCAGGGCGTGCACCCCGGAGGTGTACGGCGGTTCGTCACCGTCCCCGGTCGTGGGTGAGGTGCGGCCGGTCCCGTCGTAGACGGACCAGCCCACCACCTCCGCGTCCAGGGCCGAGGTGGCCAGATAGAGCACGAGTACCTGCTGACGGACGGTCATGCGACGTCTCCCCGCGGGCGATTGGTGACCCTGGTCACCCAGTGGTCCAGGTCGAAGGAGTCGTCCCCGGTGAGCGAACGCCACCACAGGACCCTGTTGTAGATCTCCAGACGTCCCGTGGCGGGCTCGTACCACGGGAACGTCGTGGCGAGTTCCTCGGAGACCCGCGGATCCCCGAGGTCCGAGGTGTCCCACAGCCGCCGCTGCCGCACCGTCGGATTGAAGCGGATCTTGAACATGAGGCGCGCCACGTCACTGTCGTTGCGCCGTCCGCCGTGCCACAGCCCATGGTGCAGAAACACCACGGTGCCCGCCGGGCAGACGAGACGGCTCTGCCCGCGCAGGTTCTGGTAGCGGCCGGTGTCCGACTCGTTCGTGCGCCGCAGATGGCTGCCCGGCACGCTGAGGGTGCCGCCCATGTCGAGCGTCACCTCCTGCGGGTAGTACATCAACTGCACGTCGAAGGCGTCGGGCCGCACATCGATGATCGCGTCACCGTGCAGCGGCTGCGCCCGGCCCTCGTGCGGCTCACGGATGTGCACGGCATGGTGGTCGACGGTCGGTCCGGGCCCCACGAGGCTGTGCAACGCACCGGCCACAGCGGGGAGTTCCACCAGTCTGCGGACGAAGGAACTCACCGGATACGCGTCCGGAACCCTGCTGCCGTAGGGCACGTCGGGCACACCCCCGCGCAGCACCTCGATCCCCTCGGCGTTCATCTCCGCCGGCACCACCGCGTCCAGCCGCAGTGAGCCGTGGGCCACGAACCGCGCCATCCGTACCGAACTCAGGAGCTTGGTGTCGGTCATGCGCTCCACGGTAGGGAGGGCGACCTCGCGGGCGCGTTGGCCCCGCTCACCACTGCTGGTAATTTCTCACCATGCGGGAGACAGTGGTCCACCTCGGCGAACCGCCCGACGTCGTCAACGTGGGCGTCGGAGTGCACGGCGTCGCGAGCCCCACGGACGTCTTCCGGCTGCCCGAGCTGTGGCAACTGCACCTCTACCAGTACGAGGCCGAGCTGACCGTCGACGGCACGGCCCACGCGATCCGGCCCGGCCGCGTGAGCCTCGTCCCGCCCGGCACCACGGTCCGCTACCGCTACCAGGGCCGCTCCGAGCACCTCTACGCCCACCTGTGCATCGCCCAGGCGGGCCCGTCGCGCACCGTCCCCGTCATGCAGGACGCCGGCCCCGAACTCCCGCTGCTCGCCGGGCTTCTGCTGCACGCGATGACCGCGGCCCCGGAGAACCCCGAGCACACCAGGGCCGAGATCTGGACCGCGCTGTGGCGCGTCGCCCAGCTGACCCCGGCCACCACCACGAGCTCAGGCCCGCATCCCGCGGTGAGCGCGGCGATCGCCCACATCGAGGCGCGACTTGCCGCTCCGCTGACCATCCCCGAGATCGCCCGCGCCGCCGGGGTCTCGCACAACCACCTCACCCGGCTCTTCCGCACCGAGACGGGCACCACCGTGGTCGCCTACATCCGCCGGCGCAGACTGGAGCGCGCCCACCACCTGCTGCGCGCCTCGACGCTCTCCATCCCGGCGGTGGCCGCGTCCGTCGGCATCCCGGACCTCCAGGCCTTCAACAAGGCCTGCCGCAGGGAGCTCGGGGCATCCCCCCGCGGCCTGCGCGGAGCTACTTCCTGACGGCCCGGAGAACCACGAACTTCGCGTCGCTCGCCATGAGTTCACTGTTGCCGAACAGGCGGCGCAGCTTCAGGTGATAGCCGAGGTGGCGGTTGCCGATCACCCACAGCTCGCCGCCCGGCCGCAGTGCCCGGCGCGCTTCGGTGAACATCCGCCAGGCCGAGGCGTCCGTCGTCGCCTGGTGCGAGTGGAACGGCGGATTGTTGAGCACGAGGTCGACGCTCCCGTCGGCGACACCCGCCAGCCCGTCACCGGTCAGGAACTCCGCCTTCCCGTCCTCGACGTTCGCCGCGTACGTCGCCCGCGCGGAGGCCACCGCCTGGTACGACTCGTCCGCGAACAGCACCTCGGCCTCGGGGTTGGCCAGCGCGACCGCCGTACCGACCACGCCGTTGCCACAGCCCAGGTCCGCGACCCGCTCGGGACCGCGGCTGCGCGGCAGGTGCTGGAGGAGGAAGCGGGTGCCGACGTCGAGACGGTCGGCGCAGAAGACCCCCGCGTGGTTGACGACGGTGTGGCCGGAGACCGTACCGACGCCGTCGGGCAGTTCGTAGCTGTACGGCCACGGGTTGGAGTTCCTGGCGATCCCCGGGAACGGCGTGCAGAAGATCAGCCGGGCCTTCTTCTCGGCCAGCGACGTACGGGTCGGTCCGAGGATCCGCTCGAAGAGGTGCAGCGTCGAGGTGTGGATCTCCTTGACCATCCCGGTGCCGATGACGACCGTGCCCTCGTGCACGCCGGGCGCGAGGCGGTGCAGCTGGTCCTCCAGGAGCCCGAGGCTCTTCGGCACCCTGACGATCAGCACGTCGATGCGGTCGGGAGGCGTGTCCCGGGTGGTGAGAAGCCGCTCCGCGGACTCCTCGACACCGGCCCGAGCCAGGTTGGCCCGGGTCGCCTCCCGGGCCAGGAACGAGTCGGTGATCTGCGTCGGCCGGTGCGCCGACAGCGCCGTGGCGAGCGCGCCCCACCGGTCACCGACCACCACGACCGACCCCGACAGCGGGGTGCCGCTCTCCGCGAGATGCCGCAGCAGATACGTGTCGGCGGCGTCCCAGGCGCGTAGCTGGTCTCGGGCGTCCTCGGGGAACCGGGCGAGTGCGTACTCGCCCCAGGGTGTGGTCATAGAGTCGGTCATCGTGCGTCAAGGCTAACGGAGCCGCAGCTCAGCAAGGTGGGGAGGACAGGGAGATGTCGATGTTGTTCCCCCGAGACCGGACGGAGATCGCTCCTGACGCCGTCCACGTGCCCGACTGGCTGGATCCCGGCCGCCAGCTGAAGCTCCTGGAGTCGTGCCGCGAGTGGGCCCGCCCGCCATCAGGTCTGCGCACCGTACGCACCCCGGGCGGCGGCACGATGACCGCCCGGCAAGTCTGCCTGGGCTGGCACTGGTACCCCTACGGCTACGCCCGCACCGTCGTCGACGGCGACGGAGGACCCGTGAAACCGTTCCCCGGGTGGCTGGACGAGCTGGGACGGGACGCGGTCACGGAGGCCCTCGGAGGCGGGGCCGCGACAGCCGCGTACGACATCGCACTGATCAACTTCTACGACGCCGACGCCCGTATGGGCATGCACCGCGACAGCGACGAGCGGTCGGAGGCGCCGGTGGTGTCGCTGAGCCTGGGCGACACCTGCGTCTTCCGGTTCGGGAACCCCGAGACGCGGACCCGGCCGTACACCGATGTCGAGCTGCGCAGCGGTGACCTGTTCGTGTTCGGGGGAGCCTCCCGGCTCGCCCATCACGGGGTGCCCAGGGTGCTCGCGGGTACGGCGCCGCCCGAGTTGGGACTGACCGGGCGGCTGAACGTCACCCTGCGGGTGAGCGGCTTCCGGGCGGCATGAGGGGCCACCGCACGAGCGGATCATGGGACACTCGCCCTCATGAACGGCAAGGCGGGCCCCCGGGTGGCGGGGGAAGGGAACACACGGACGCGGCTGGACCGGGGGCGCGGGGCACTCGGCCCCGCGCTGGAGCTCGTGCACACCGGGCGTGCGCCGACGCGAGCCGTGCTCACCGCCGAACTGGGGGTCACCCGGGCCACCGCGGGCGCGGTCGCCGCCGAGCTGGAGGCGCTCGGGCTGATCAGGGTCGACGCGCGGCCCGGAGCGGCGGCGGGCTCGCAGGGCCGGCCCTCGCACCGCCTTGAGGTCGCCGAGGACGGCCCCGTCGTGCTCGCCGCGCAGGTGCACGCCGACGGGTTCCGCGCCGCGCTGATCGGTCTCGGCGGGCGTCTCGTCGCGACCGCGCCCGGCTGCGAGACGGTCGAGGCGGACCCGGCGAAGGTGCTCGGCTCCGTCGTCGAGGCCGGCGCCGACCTGCTCCGCGAGACCGGGCTGCGCTGCGTGGGCGCCGGACTCGCCGTGCCGTCCGCCGTCGCCGAACCCGAGGGGCTCGCCCTCAACCCGCTGCACCTGGCCTGGCCCGCGGGGTCCCCGGTGCGCCGGATCTTCGCCGAGAAGGTGCGCGCGGCCGGCATCCAGGGGCCCGCGTTCGCGGCCAACGACGTGAACCTCGCCGCCCTCGCCGAACACCGCCACGGCGCGGGGCGCGGCGCCCGCGACCTGCTGTGCGTGGCCACCGGACACCGGGGCGTCGGCGGGGCGCTCGTGCTCGACGGCCGCCTGCACACGGGCAGTTCGGGGCTCGCCCTCGAAGTCGGCCACCTCACCGTCAACCCCGAGGGCCGCCCCTGTCACTGCGGAAGCCGCGGCTGTCTCGACGTCGAGGCCGACCCGTTGGCCTTCCTCACCGCGGCCGGCCTGGAACCCGGCCCCGAGGTCTCACTCCTCCAGCAGGCCAACGACCTGATCCAGCACCGGTACGACGACCCGGCCGTCCGGCTGGCCACCGAGGCGCTGATCGACCGGCTCGGCCTCGGACTCGCCGGCCTGGTCAACATCCTCAACCCGGACCGCATCATCCTCGGCGGACTGCACCGCAGCCTGCTGGACGCCGACCCGCACCGCCTGCGCGCCGTCGTGGCCGACCGCAGCCTGTGGGGCCAGAGCGGCGGAGTCCCGATCCTCGCCTGCACCCTGGACCACAACAGCCTGGTCGGAGCGGCTGAGTTGGCGTGGCAGCCGGTGCTCGACGATCCGCTGACGGCGCTGGTCTCCTGAGTCCGGCGGGGTCGGTGACGTCGTCGCTCACCGCCAGTCGACACCGACACCGACACCGACACCGGGACGCCATCGACGCCGGGACATCATCGCCTATCGCCTATCGCCTATCGCCTATCGCCTATCGCGGGTCGCCGGTCGACTCCGACGCCGGCACGTTGTCGCCTACCGCCAATCGACACCGAAGGCCCGGCCGGGATTCACGGTGAGCATCAGCTCCACCAGCCTTTCGCCGAGGGCCAGTTCGAGCCTCGGACGCACTCTGCGCAGCAGATAGGGCATCCCCGGACCGCCGTCGACCGAGCGGGCCCCGGCGGTCGTCGTGTCCCCGCCGAGGAGCAGCCGCTCGCCGAAACCCGCGTCGGCGAGGGCGGACACGGCGTCGGGCATGCGCCAGTCGGTGGCGTGGTTGGTCCGGGAGGGGCCGTCGAAGGCGAGGTAGGCCCCCGACCCGGCCGCCTGACGCTGCGTCACCAGGTCGGGCGAGCGGTTGAGATGGCCGAGGATCACCCGGTGCGGGGGCACCTCCAACTCGCCGCACAACAGGTCCAGTACGTCGAGTGCCCCGGTGCCCAGCTCCAGGTGGACGGCGATCGGCGCGCCCGTCGCGTGGTGGGCCTCGGCCGCGGCGGTCATCGTCCAGCGGGTGTGCGCGTCCAGGGCGTGGAAGCCGCCCGCGACCTTGACCAGTCCGGCCCGGACCCCCGAGGTGCCGATGCCCGTGGTCAGCTCGGAGACGAAGAGCTCGGCGAGCCCGCCGCGCCGCGGCTCGGCCAGCGACTCGGGCGTGTAGTGCGCCGCCTGGTGCAGCCCGGTCGCCGCGACCACCTGGACTCCGGTCGCACGCGAGAGCAGTGGCAGATCGGCGGCGCGACGGCCCATGCCGTACGGCGTCCACTGCACGACACTGCCGCCGCCCGCCGCACGGAACGCGGCGAGTTCGGCACGCGCGGCGGAGGCGTCGTTGAGTTCCTGGCCGGCGAGCAGAGGGCTGCTGAGGAACAGGTGGTCGTGCGCGTCGCACACCCCCAACTCCTCGGGGAGCACGTCCCCGAGGACGGTCCGCACCACGGTCACCACTGCCGGCCGCCCGGCAGCCGGTCGCGCTCCGGCGTGTTCAGGTACAGCACGCGGAACATCTCACCCGGCGCCTTCGGCGTGTCGTGTTCCCAGAGCGAGAAGTGCACGAGCTCCCACGCTCCCGGATCCACGACGGCGACCGCGCAGAGGGCACCGTCCAGCGCGGCCAGCCGCTCCGTCTCCCGTACGGCCTCCGCCGTCACCTCGGACAGGCGCGCGCCCTCGGGCACGCTCCGCCGCCCACGCACCGCGACCGCGGCAGGGGAACCGGCGGCGACTCCCTCCTCGTACGCCAGGCACGCCCAGTGCCGCACCCGGGGCCGCCCGAAGTCGTCGGCCAGGCCCTGGAATCCGGGCCCCCAGAGGAAGGAGTTCATGCCTTCGGGGGTGTTCCACAGATAGAACGGCGCGTACTGGTTGACCGGCGATCCGTCGACCCCGCGCTCGCGCGCCAGGTAGGCCTTCAGCCCGAGGCCGGGGAAGTCGTCGAGCAGTGGCCCCTTGCCCGTCGCCCGTGCGCGGACGATGTCCATGTCGTAGTCGGCGGGCAGGGTGACCTCGTACTGCATGGCGTGCATCAGGTGCCTCCTGGCTCGGGTCGTGCGGGTGACGCGGCCCTCGTCACCGGACGGGGGCGAGCAGGGAGAGCAGTCCGCGGACTCCCGTGTCGAAGGCGGCCGGTGAACCGGAGGCGCGCGCCAGCACATAGCCGCCCTGCACGGTCGCCACGATCGTCGCGGCGATCTCCTCCGCGTCGAGCGAGGCGGCGAACTGGCCCCGTTCCTTGCCCTCTTCGACGATTCCGGCCAGCCGCTCACGCAGCCAGTCGATCGTCTCGTCGACCGGGGCGCGCAGTTCGTCGTTCGCGATCACGTCCGGGTCCATCGTCAGCCGCCCGACGGGACAGCCGCGCAGGACTTCACGCTCGCGGCGCAGGTATGCCTCGACACGTTCGTACGGTGAGCCGGGCGCGCTCAGCGCCTTCTCGGCGGTGGCGCGCAGCTCGTCGGCGGTGCGGCGGATCGCGGCGAGGGCCAGGTCGGGCTTGCCCTTGAAGTGGTGGTACATGATGTAATTCTGACCACCTCTCTACCTGCGGTTCTTTCGAGCCACTCCGATTGGCTCGAACCAGCATTCTAGGCGCCCGCAGATTGGGCGCCTTTCTCATGCCTGCGGATTATGCCGCGGCGTCATCCATCAGAGAGGCACAGCAATGATCGACCAGACCCCCAACAAGCCGGCCGGTGGACTCAAGGCGGTCCGCGACTTCTTCGGCTTCAAGCTCGCCGACATGAAGGCGGAGTGGACGAACGGCGGGCTCACCGACGAGGACAAGCAGCAGCTTCTCGCGGGGCTCACCGACGGCACCCTGACGTACTGATCCACCCCGCCGCGAGCCGACTTTCTGTCATACAAAAAATCATCCCGCACGGCCTTGACGAGTCATGATCCCAGCGGGATATTTGTATTACAGAAAGTCGGCGCGGCAGGGGAGACGGCATGAAGGCCTACAAGGTCAAAGGCACGACGAACGACGTCACCACCTGCGACCAGTGCTCACGTGTCGAGCTCAAGGGCACGGTCGTCATGGCCGCGCTGGACGCCGACGGCAACGAAGAAGAGATCCTCTACTTCGGCACCTCGTGCGCCGCCAGGGCGTCCGGCTGGACGCAGCGCGAGATCAAGGCTCGCGCCAAGACGGCGGACACCGAGAAGCGTGAGGCCGCACGCCGTATCCGTGATGAAGAGTCCCGCCGCTACTGCGCCGCCCGTGACGCGTACTTCCTGAACAAGTACGGGACCAAGAGCCACTTCGACGTGGCGTGGGAACTGGGCGTCAAGGCACACACGCTGCTCATGGAATTCGACGCGCAGTACAAGGCGACGTCATGAAGACCACCGTCGCTGAGTATCTCGCCAGCCGGGGCCTCCCTGCCGACTGGCGGTACGCCTCCCCGTTTGGTCGCCTCGCCGCTGAGACGTACCGGGCGCATTACCACCGCGAGCCGCGCCGCGCATTCCGCTTCATCAACGGCCGCTTCCGCCGCGTCATGGCGTACCGCCCGAGTGAGGTGCACGTCATGGCCACGGCATGGGACCGCTACCCGCGCACCAACCCGGCTGCCGTTCCGGCGCCGCGCCGCACTCTCGCCCGTATCGATCGGGAGCTGAGTGCGTACGTGAGCGGTGACGCGATGCGGTGGCAGCCCGGATCCGAGCCGATCTCCAACCACCCGTAGGGGGAGTCATGGGCGGCATCAGGGAACTGATCATCGAATGGCAAACGACTCGCACGGTTGTTGCCGAGGTCGAGCGTGCTGAGCATCCGGACATCGTCGACCGCCACGGCCGCACCTGGACATGGGTGAGCAAAGACCTGTACCGCCATTGCGGTAACGCAGCCCCTGTCTGGATGATCAACGACTTCGGACTCCCCACGCAGGCGGCACTCGACAACCCGAATTACGACCTGTGCGAGATCTGCCTGAACGGACGGATACGCAACGTGCCGGACTGCAAACCGGAATGGAACTGCTCGCACACGATGCATCAGCGTGAGTCGGGCGGCGGCGCGTGACGATCGGCCTCCCGGTCACTTCCTGGTCGGGCTTCGGTACCTGACCACCCACAGACAGGCGCCCCCGCCGAACTCCCCCCGAGGCGGGGGCGCCGTTCCAGTCGAGACCCCTGAAAGGGGCGCACGATGGCAACAGCAGTCCACAGGCCCCTGACTCAGGCGACGAGCCTGATCACCTTCGCTGAAGAGCACGGCTGGACGGTGCTCGAACAGTGGACACCGCCGAAGTTCAAGGGCGCCCCGGTCCTGCGCGTGCTCATCGGACGGCGCGTCTCCAAGACCGAGTCGTACCTGTTCCGGCTGGAGTTCCGCACCGACGGCAGCAAGTCGCACCGCGGCGGCTGGCAGGCGCGCACCCCCCGGATCCCGGCGTGGCACAAGGCGCCCCCGGCCGCAGCGATCCGCAACATCATCGCGGCGAACCCGGTACGGAAAGCGGGCGAGTCATGACACTGCACTGGAGTGTCATTCCTCCCGCCCACTGCGGGCCCGAATCCGCCGTCCTGGAATACCGCGCCGCGCAGTACGAGCGCGAGCAGGCCGAGCGGGATTTCATGAAGACCGACCGCGGAACGCTTGAAGCGTGGAGCGCATCCAACTACATGGAGTCCGCGTTCCAGGCTGAGGGTTCCCTGTACTGGCCGGCTGCCGAGAGGTACGGCCAATAGCTCCCCTGCCCGTCTGGTGTCGGACCGGCCGGACAGGGACTTCGCGTCCGAGCGATGGCGCGAAGAGAGAGAACGCTCCGGGGGCTGTGTCCCCGTCCGGCTCCCGGAGCGTTCTCGGAAAGCCCCCGTAGCTCAATGGATAGAGCACCTGATTACGGATCAGGGTGTTGCAGGTTCGAATCCTGCCGGGGGTACCAACACCGCCAGTCCATACCCGGACTGACCCCAGGGTATTGGGGAGTTGCTGAACACCCGACGCATTGCGGTCACTGCGTCGGCATGAGTGGGATAGGAGAGAAGCCATATGTCCAGTACCGAAGCCAGTGCCGCGTACCGGCAGTTCGTTGCCGACGGCATCGACGCGGAACACGCGCTCGCCCTGACGGTCGCGCTCATTCACCGGTCGCAGCCGACCGGCTGAGACGACCCGCTCAACAACTGAATAGCAGAGGCGGGCGTCTTCGTCGTCCACGGTTGCCCGCCTCTGTCGGTCCCTCGTAGCTCAATCGGCAGAGCGGCGGATTGTTAATCCGTAGGTTCCTGGTTCGAGTCCAGGTGAGGGAGCGGGGCGCGGTGTGGCCCAATTACCGGCGGAGAACCCAACCCAGGGCCGTGACAGGTGAACCCCGCAGGCAGTTGACAACTAAATAGCGGGACCGGGGTCATAGGCTTCTGACCGGTGTAACCGGTCCCGCCCTGCAAGCTTCGGGAAACGTCCCTTGGGGGGACCCGTCGCGCCCGCGAGAGGGGCGCACTCCTTAACCTGCATTACCGCCCTGAGGGGGGCGTCATGTCCGAAGCGACACCCGATGAACTCGTTGCGCAGCTGGACGAATTCGATCCTATCGAGCACGCCTTTCAGGCGCTCGTCATCCTGTACCCCGAGCATGTCGCGGAAGCCGCCGACCAGGTAGTGGGCGGTGCGTCGTGACTGCCTTCATCGAGCACACGACCAGGGTGGACGTTACGTTCGCGCTTGGGGACGTCGATGATTTGCCGCACGTGCTTGGAGATCGCGTCGTCATCCCGGAGCGAGTTGCCTTGCGGCTGAGGCGCGAGGAGACCCCAGCGGGAATGCGAGAGTGGGCGATAGTAGGCGTCTACGGCCCGCGCCGCTTGAAGTCCGGCAAGCCAGGACAGGAGATCTCCATTCACGGCTGGGACAAAGCCGTCAATGACTGGGGACATGTCTCCACGCGCCGCCCGGACTGGCTGACGGAGCGGCTCGCGGAACACCTGCCCGACGGCTGGTCGCCCGCCCTGTTGGAACTGCCGTCATGACCCGGCAGCGGATCCAGAAGCAGAAGACGGTACAGCGCCGCGAGCGGGGCGACGACGGCGACGGTGGCACCGACGACCGGGCGCGCGGCGAGCGGGCTTCCACGCGGGCGCAGGGCGTGACCGAGGCGGCGCGCCGCTTCCTGGCGCGGGTGCCGCGGCCGTGAGCGCGGTCAGAGCACAGATGGCTCGGGACGATGAGGCCTGGTGCCTGTACGTGGCCGTCGCCCCGGGACGTGCTGCGGAGTGGCCGCGGTACGTCTGGCCGAAGGGTCACCGCAACACGCCGACCGTGGGCGAGCGGGACAGGGCTCTCGCCCGCCTCGGCTTCCGGCGCGGCGCTGAATTCTGGGACTGGCGCGAGCGCGAACTGAGCAACCACCGGGTGGACTTGTTCGCTGCGATCGAGGTGCTTCCCGAGTGAGGCTCCGCATGCGCAGGCGGTGCGCGCATCTCGTGCTACCGCAGTGCGGCTACTGCCGCGCGGTCGTCAGGTGGACGTACCTGGCCACCTCGGACACACATCCCCTGCCAGCCGGCACCACAGCCCTGCTGTGCCTGGAGTGCTGGCAGGAACTGAGACGAGAGGACGCCGAACAGTGAGCAAGGTCGAAGTCGGCGACGACATTGCGAAGTTGTACGAAGAGGTGAAGGCCGCGTCCGCGGCGCGCCTGAAGTGGGAGACCTACGAGAAGAAGATGAAGGCGGATCTCCTGAAGGCGCTGGGCTACGACCCCGACGACGACAAGCCGAAGTCGGCGAGTGTGGTTGACGCGGCCGGCGCCCCGCTGTTCGAGGTCGACGTGACGTTCCGGAAGGGCTTCGACAAGTCGCGTCTCGCGACGCACTACCCCGCGGCGTTCGCGGACTGCGAGACGAAGACCCCGGTCAAGACCATCCGGCCCGCCGCGGCGGATGGGTGACATCCGCGAGTGGACGTTCAGCCACCACGCGCTGAGCCGCGCCGTGGATATGGCGCTGGACCCGGACGAAATAAAGGCCGCGTTGGAAAACCCGACGCGGCCTTTGCCGTCGAAGAATTACGAAGGCTGCCATGTCATTCACACGGAGCGGTTGACATTCGCTGTGGATCTCAGGCGGAAGCTCGTCATCACCATCGGGTGGAACACGTTCGACGGTAAGCGCGCGTACCGGTACAGCCGGGACAGCGACATCGAATTCATTCGGGATCCCAAAAAGCCCTAGGGGGAGCGTTGCCGCTCGAAGAAAGAATGGCGCTGTACGAACTGTTCGCCCGGCTCGGCATCATCACCTGGCTGGACGGCTTCTGCGGCGGCGGCGGATCGTCCATTGGAATCCATCAGATCCCGGGTCAGCGCGTCCGCATCGCCATCAACCACTGGCGTCCGGCGATCAACATCCATGAGGCCAACCACCAGGACACGGACCATGAC
The DNA here is from genome assembly GCF_044751025.1 of Streptomyces sp. NPDC088747. NCBI lineage: Bacteria > Bacillati > Actinomycetota > Actinomycetes > Kitasatosporales > Streptomycetaceae > Streptomyces > Streptomyces sp. NPDC088747. The sequence continues at coordinate 133,719 of NZ_JBIVKZ010000001.1, read as the reverse complement.
TGCGCGGACATGTCGCAGGTGGATCCGTACCGGTACCCGACAACCGACTGTGCCTGGTTCTCGCCGTCGTGCACGAAGCACAGCGTGGCGCAGGGCAAGAAGCGGCCCGTCCGCCAGGACGACGCGGGCGAGCGGTCGCGCGCCACGATGTGGGACGTGCAGCGTTTCGCGGAGGTGCACCGGTACCGGTTCATCATCGTCGAGAACGTCGTTGAGGTGCGGAACTGGTGGGCGTTCCGGGCGTGGAAGCTCGCGCTCTCGGATACGGGCTACTGCCTGCACGAGGTGTTCCTCAATGCCGCGCACGCGGGTGCCCTGGGCCGGACGGCGAACCAGTCGCGCGACCGCTGGTTCTGCCTCATGCACCCGCACGGCACCCGCTGCCCGGACACCGACCGCTGGATCTCGCCGCGGGCGCAGTGCGCGAACTGCGGCACGGTCCAGGGACGTCAGGCGTGGGGCGTCGACAAGAAGACGGGCCTGTCCAAGGAGGCGGGCAAGTACCGGCAGCAGTACCGGTACGCGTGCCGCACCTGCGGCGACGTGGTGCGCCCGTTCATCCGGCCGGCTCGTGACCTGATCGACTGGTCGTTGCCGATTCCCGCCATCAGCGCGCGCCCGAAGACGGCCGAGAAGCCCGAGGGTCTCGCAGAGAAGACGATGGAGCGGATCCGGTACGGGCTGCGCACGTACGGCCATGCCCTGGTGCCGTGCGAAGGCCGCGACGGGAAGCGTCCGTTCCCTCTCGATGCACCGCACCGCACGGTGACGACCCGCAACGAGACAGGCCTCCTGGTCCCGTACTACTCGAACGGCCACGCCCGCACGACCAGCGAGCCGGCGATGACGGTGACGGGCGTCGACACTGCGGGGCTTCTTGTTCCGGCGGGCGGTACGTGGAATGACACGGCGTACCCGGTCGACCAAGTCTCCCGCACCGTCATGACGCGGGAGACGACGGCGCTCTGTGTGCCGCCGTTCATGACGGAGCTGCGGGGCGGCGGCTCGAAGGCGCGCCGCCTGTCGGAGCCGTTGTCGTCGGTGTGTGCGTCGGGCAACCATCACGGCTGCACGGTGCCGCCCGCCGGTGAAGTGCCCGACGATCTGTACTCGCCGGCCGGACGGGAGTACGTCCAGGCGTGCGGCTTCCGCATGTTGGAGCCGCACGAGTACGCGGCGTTCCAGGCCTTCCCTGACACCTACGACTGGGCTCCGGACAGCTTTCCCCGCCCGCTCAGCAAACGGCACCGCGTCCGCATGATCGGCAACGCGGTGCCGCCGAACATGGCGCGGGACCTGGTCGGCTGCGCCCTCGAATCCATGGCGGCTTGAGCGAGCCATGTGCCGGGGGGATCTGCTGCAAGGGCACCTCTGGAACTCCCTCATCGGGGTGCCCTCGAAGGTCATTGAATGCGACTGGTGCACGCAATGCGGCACACCGCGCCCCGGCTTCATCGATCCCGCTGAGAAATGGAAGAAGGCGGAAGGTGAAAGCAAGGAAGTGCAAGGACTGCCCGCCGACCGGAAAGAGGGCGGCGCCGCACCCCGGACCGAGATGCGCAACGCATCACCGGGAAGAGAAGAAGCGGCGTAAGGCGGCGGCGCACGAGGCGCGGGCGCAAGCGGTGTACGGGTTGGGGCCTGGCGACTACGGCCGGTTGTACGAGCTGCAAGGCGGGCGCTGCGCGATATGCCGCCGCGCGACGGGGGCGACGCGGCGCCTGTCCATCGATCACGACCACGCGACGGGAGATGTCCGCGGTCTTCTCTGCCGCCCGTGCAACACACTGCTCGGTCACGCCCGCGACGAACTCGACTTCTTCAAGCGTGCCTATCGGTACCTGAAATTCCCACCCGCCCGAAAGCTAGAGGAACCGTGAATGGCCGCAGACCGATACCGCTGTAAGGAATGCCTCAAGAACGTCACGGCAACCGGCCGTTCTCCGAGCCCGCTCCGCTATCGCAAGCACGACAAAGCGAGCGACGAAGAGTGCCCGATGTCCCGCACCATTATCCCGGGATGGATCGTCCGGCGCGGGCCGGAAGCTGAGGACGACGACCGCCCCATCGTGGGCCGCGACTACGCGGAGTGCCCCGGCTGCGGGCGGTCGCCGCTGCTGGACGCCGACGGGAAGTACGCCCTGCACATCAAGGTGCCCGGCGTCCCCAGTCCGGACCGAGTCAACTGCCCGATGTCGGGCCGGCCTTACGCCCCGGAGGGGGAGGAATGCGCGACGGAGTCCCCTACATCGGGCGAGAGCCCGAGTGCAGCTACTGCCCCCCAGAGTCCTGCCACGGATGCCCGCCCGGCTGCGAGCCCTGCGCGCGGAAGCGAGGAGCCGACGGAAGCCGAGGAGATGCTCAGCAGTTGGGCAACGACGATTCGGCAGATCGAGGACCGGAACCTTCCGGAGACGGATCAATCCCCGGAGTCGACGCCTACGCGGCCGGCCTTGCCGCCGCGGCCCGACGCTCCCGCGGCGCCGCCTTCGGCTGTGGCGAGTGCCCCGGCGGATACGGCTCCGGGGGCTGCGACTTCACCTGTGACGGGCAGTTCGCCCCCGCCGGGCGAGACGCTCTCCCCGCGGAGTGCCCGCACCCCGGCGAGCACCAGCACGGACAGTGCAGCCCCGGCACCTGTGGATGTCCTGGCGGCAGCGACGCGGGAAGTTCAGAAGGTGATGCCGGGGGCGGTAGTCGAGTACGACGCGACGCCGATCCCGCTCCTGAAGGACGCTGCCCTCACGCCGACACCGGATGCGGAACCTTCGACGGCTGCAACGCCGACGACCCGGGCGGATGCGCCGCCTTCGAGTAGCCCTTTCGCGCGGCCCGGCAGCCCGTTCAGCCAACCGGACACGGCGCCCGCGGCCGTGACGCCCGCCATCCCAATGAGCGTGCTTGGTGAGCAAGTCGTGGCACGCATGAAAGAGGTTTTCTATGCGTACACGAACCGCATGGATCGCAGCGTTCAGGAAACGTTGGGTCCGTCGGAAATCGGTACACCCTGTGACCGGCGAATTGCCATGTCCCTCCTGCGGATTCCTCCTGTCAATCCGGGCGGAGACAACTGGGCATCATTCAAGGGAACTTGTGTTCACGCAGGTCTGGCCGAGGTGTTCGTGTGGGCCGACGCGAATCAAGGTCGGTTTGCTGTCGAGGTCCCGCTGACTTTTCCCAACGAGCACGTACCGAAAGGCACGTCGGATCTGCTTGACCGCATGGTCTTCATGGTCGACGACCACAAAGTCATGGGTCGCTGGTCGCTGGAGAAGTTGATCACAGAGGGGATGCCGCTCAAGTACCGCGTCCAACTGCATGTGTACGGATTTGGACAGCGTCTCAAGGGCGAGCAGATTGATTACGTCTGCCTTCTCGCGTGGCCCATCGAAGATTCCAATCTCGACAGCATGTACGCCATCGTCGAGCCGTACGACCCGCAGATAGCGCGCGACGCGCTCGAACGAGTCGACCGTATCGCCGAAGAAGTGAAGGCCCACCAGACCGAGCGCTCCACGTGGGCCGGAATCGATATCGCCGCGCACGAGCTGGGTATCGCCCGGGAATTCCACGTCGCCGACGATTGCAAGTACTGCCCGTTCTTCGCTCCCGGGGATCCGAATATGGAGCGCGGGTGTCCAGGCCGTGAGTAACCCGAAGACGCGTAAGGAGGTGGCCCTATTGGAATCGGAAATGAATGAGCCCCTGCTGACGCCGGGAGAAGTCGCGTCAATGTTCCGCGTCAATTCGCGGACAGTGGCCCGGTGGGCAAAGGCCGGAAAGCTTTCCACCGTCCTGACGGTGGGCGGCATGCGCCGCTACAGCGAGCGGGAAGTGCGTGCGCTTCTCGAAGACTCGCGGACGGAGCGCATCGCGTGACGTTGCTGCTTGCGCTGTTGCACGGCGCTTTCCCGAAGCTGCACCGGTGGGCGGAGATGACCCGTGGTCCGCTGCGCTGGACGTGCGCGGGCTGCGGCGCCCGCAGAACGGAGATGCCGTGACGCGACGACTCATCGCGTGGGCGTTCTTCTTCATCAGCCTTGGCGTCATCGCGTTCGTGGCCTGCGGCACCGACGCGAACGCCCCTGACCCCTGCCCTTCCATCCGATACCCGTGTCACGAATAGAGGATCAATGACCCGCAACAGGAAGTTGGCCATGGCGGGGCTCGCAGCCGGCGTGTTCGCGCTCGCCGGCTGCGCGTCCGCCGGTGAGCCGTACAACGACGCACCGATCGACCACAAGGTTGACCGCCCCGCCGTCGTGTACGCCGCGCCGGACGGCTTCGCCAACTACATGGAGTCGTGCGACGACTTCGGCAATCTCGTGCTGACCACGCGAGACGGACAGGGCGGCGGCAAGACGGTCACCGTCGTGAAGGACGAAGAGGCGTGCGCCCCGTTCGACAAGGGCGTGGGCGGCTGGAAGAAGGCGCGCCCGTGATGCACGACGCCGCGCACCCCAATGCCGGGCGGACGGTCACGGTCGACATGGGCGACGGGCCTGTGCCGTACGACATCGAGGACTGGTGGGACCGGATCTCCGGCGGCTCATGGATGTTCGCCGAGGGTAATCCCGCCGCGCTCAAGTACGCCGTGCGGAGCGCATTCGCAAACCTCCCGACGGACGACGAAGTTGTGTACGGAAAGGTCGGCCACCTCGGTCACATCGTGCACGTGTCAGAGATAAAGGAAGAGGGCAAGTGAGCACACCGCAGAACCCCTTCGCGCAGCCTGACAAGGGCGACCGGTTCACGCCGCGCGACCACCCCGAATGGCTCGGCAGACTGTTCCTGATCTACCCGGACAGCGTCAGCCAGCAGATGGGCACGAACGGCCAGGGGCAGCCCGAGCCGTACGAGGTCGTCGAAGCGGACGTTGTCATCGTCGACCTGGTCAACCCGGAGACCGGGCAGCCCACCGTGCTGACCAACGCGCGCATAGGCGGCAAGGCGATCGTGCCGCAGATCAAGAAGCACACCGGCGGCGGCATGGTGCTGGGCCGGCTCGCACAGACTGCGGCGCAGGGCCAGAAGTCCGGCGCCTTCTACCTCGCGGACTACAGCGACGCCGACGTGCAGACCGCGACGCAGTACATCAACGCGCACCCGCGCAACCAATTCACGCAGCCGACGGCGCAGCAGGCCCCGGCGGCTCCGCCTCAGCAGTGGGGCCAGGCGCCGTACGGCGCGCCCCCGGCGGGCGGGCAGGCGCAGCCTCAGTACGCCTCGCAGGCGTTGCCGTACGACCCGTGGCAGGGCACGCAGACGGCCCCTGCTCCGCAGGCTCAGGCGGCTCCCGCGGGCCCTCCTCCGGGGCAGTGGCAGGCTCCCCCTCAGCAGCAGTGGCAGGCGCCTGCCGGTTCAGCGCCGGGAGCCCCTGTCCCGGGCGGCCCTGCCTCTCCGTCTGCGCCGTGGGGCCAGCCTGCCGGGAACGCCCCGGCGCCCGCTGCTGTTCCGGCTGCGGCTCCTCAGCAGAGTGCTACTGGTGAGCCGCAGAACCCCGCCCTGGTGCAGTTCCTTCAGTCGAAGGGTGTGCCGGTCACGCCGGACATGACCAACGGTCAGATGCAGATGATCGCGGCGACGTACCAGGCGCAGTAGCCCGCCACCTCACCCCACCGCCGGACGCACCCGCCCCGGGTTGCGTCCTTTTTATGTCCTGATCCAGGAGAGAAGTCCGTGAGCGAAGAGCAGTACGACTACGACGAAGAGCCCGAGTGGGATGCCGAGCAGGATGGTGCAGTTCCCGAGGCCGAGTCGGCGCCGAAGGCGAAGAGGGGCCGCAAGCCGCTGACCTTCGCCAAGGCGGCGGGAGACTTCGAGCGCGCCAAGATCAAGTTCGACAAGGCGCAGAAGGCGTCGGACACCCACGCCGAGCGGCTCGAAGCGGCGCGAGTCAAGTACGAAGCCGTCAAGGGCGAGGGCGACAACCTCGGGCCGGCGCTCGAAGAGGCAGGCGCGGCGCTGGACGCCGCGCGCGCTGCGTTCGAAGAGGCGCACGCCGCGCTGAACAGCTGACACACCCCGTGGGCGCGGTCCTTGTGGCCGCGCCCTTTGTCATGCGGACAGGGGCGCGTCGTTGCGTGCTCACCCATTGATCCGCCCCTGTCCGCTTGATGATGAAGGGAATGCCTTGACGGACTACCAGGAGTTTCTCGCCTCGAAGCGCAGACGAGAGATGCCGACCGGGCGCGTGGTCGACCCGGGGGAGGTACACCCGCGGCTGTACGACTGGCAGCGTGAGTTCGTCGTGTGGGCGGTACGCACCGGCCGCGCCGCGCTGTGGTGGGATACAGGACTCGGCAAGACCGCGGCACAGATCGAGTGGGCGCGGCTGTCCGGCCGGCGCACGTTGATCGTGGCACCGCTCGCGGTCTGCCATCAGACGATCGAGGAAGCCGCGGAGCTGGACGTCAAGGCGACGTACGTCCGCGGCAGCGACCAGGCGCAGGGCCCCGGTTTGTGGATCACGAACTATGAGATGGTCGGGCACTTCGACCCCTCGGACCTTGACGCCGTCGTGCTGGACGAAGCGTCGATCCTGAAGAACCACACAGGCAAGACGCGCAACGCCCTGATCCAGCACTTCGCGAAGGTGCCGTACCGTCTCGCGTGCACCGCTACCCCGGCGCCCAACGATCCCGCGGAGCTGACAAGTCAAGCCGAGTTCCTCGGGGTGATGCGGCGCCCGGAGATGCTCGCGACGTACTTCATCAACGACGGCAAGGAGTGGCGGCTCAAGCACCACGGACGCGCATCGATGTTCCATTGGATGGCGACGTGGGCGGCGGCGCTCCGCTCGCCGGCCGACGTGGGCTATCCGGCGGGGCGGTACAACCTGCCACCGCTGAAGATCCGCACGCACCTGGTGGAGACGCACGGGCTGTACGCCCTCGGGGGCGTGACCGGGCGAGCGGAGATGCGCGCCGCGACGGTCGACGACCGTGTTGCCCGCGCCGTGAGGCTGGTTGAAGCCGAGCCTCAAGAGCCGTGGCTTCTGTGGTGTGGCCGGAACGACGAAGCGGCAGCGCTCGCGGCAGACATCCCCGGCGCAGTCAATGTGCATGGGTCGATGTCTCCTGAGGAGAAGGCGGAACACCTTCTCGCGTTCGCGCACGGCGAGATCAAGCACTTGGTGACTAAGCCGTCCATCGCAGGTTTCGGCATGAACTGGCAGCACTGCGCACGAACTGCATTCGTCGGCCTGTCGGATTCCTGGGAGCAGTATTACCAGGCGATACGGCGATGCTGGCGCTACGGCCAGACCCGTCCGGTACACGCGCACATCGTGCTGTCCGATATTGAATCAGGCATAGCAGAGAACGTCAGCCGGAAAGATCGCGAAGCTTCGCGCATGGTCACTGAAATGGTGGCCGCGATGAATCACATACGGAACGGAGGCGCGGGGATATGACGACCGAATATCAGACGGATACTGCGACCGGCGACGGATGGGCCCTGCACCTTGGCGACAGCTGCGAAGTCTTGCGAGGCCTTGCCGACAAGTCCGTTGACCTCACGTGCTACTCGCCCCCGTTTGCCTCGCTCTATACCTACTCTGACAGCCTGCGGGACATGGGGAATTCGAAGAGCCGTCGGGAATTCTTCGACCACTACTCGTTCGTCATACGCGAGTTGTTCCGTGTGACGAAGCCGGGGCGAATCTCGGCAGTCCACGTATCGGACGTTGCGCTGAGCAAGGCCGTCCAGGGATACATGGGCCTGTACGACTTCCCGGGCGACGTGATCCGCGCGCACAAGCGGGCGGGCTGGATCTTCTACGGGCGCGCCTTGGTTGACAAGAACCCACAGGCGCAGGCGATACGGACGAAGTCGCACGCCCTCATGTTCGTGACGAAGAACCGCGACTCCAGTGCGACGCGGCCCGCTATCGGTGACCACCTCCTGGTCTTCAAGAAGCCGGGTACTAACGCCGTGCGGATCAAGACGGATGTCACGAATGACGAGTGGATCGAGTGGGCGCGCCCCATCTGGAAGGGCTTGTCCGACGAAGAGACCGTGGCGGCGATGGAACGTGAAGGCCTAGTGCCCGCGCCTGGCTGGTACGGCGTCAACGAGACGCGCACTCTGAACCACCGATCAGCGCGCGGCGAGCGGGACGAGAAGCACATCTGCCCGCTTCAGCTCGACTTCATCGAGCGGTGCGTACGGCTGTGGTCCAACAAGGGCGAGACGGTTCTGTCGCCTTTCGCGGGCGTCGGCTCCGAGGTCTACACCGCCGTGAAGCTGGGACGTCGCGGCATCGGCATCGAGCTGAAGCCGTCGTACTTCCGGACGGCAATCGAGAACGTGAAGGGGGTGACAAAGTCGCCATGAAAGAGATGACGTTCGACGGTGAGGCGGGCGTGTTCCTCACCGCGGAGGAGCACGCGAGCCTCCGGAAGAACACGCCGATCCAGCGCGGCCAGGTATGGCGCCGAAAGATGCTGCCCGGTAACGATCCGCACTACATCTACCTGCTCGCCGTGGATGATGCAGCTCAAGTCGTTGTGGACCAGATCATCAAATCGCCAAACGACCCCGCACCCAAGTACGAGGGCAGCGGCGGCGGCGTCGGCTACGCCCGCACATTCCGAGACGTCCGACTGAAGTACGAGTTCGTCGGCGCGGCGCCGTGAACCTGATCGGGTACGCCCTCGGAGCGCAGCAGCGGGGGTTCCACATCTTCCCGTGTAACGAAGCCGGGACGCGGTGCCCGCAGTCCGGCGACATCATCGACAAGCAGCCGCACCTTCTCACCCCGGTCAAGCCGTACAAGATCCGCTGGGGCGAAGAGGCGACGAACGATCTTGACCGGGTCATCAAGGTCTGGTCGTGGTCGCCGGCCGCGAACATCGGCGTCGCATGCAAGCCGTCCGGCCTGCTGGTCGTTGACTGCGACATCGCGAAGACGCCGGGGCAGTTGAAGGGCACCGCGTATGCGGAGCTCCACGACACGCTCGGGCCGATGGCGGACGGGCACGACGTCCTCAAGGCAGTGTGCGAGCGGCACGGCGGGGACTGGGAAGAGCTCAACGACACGTACCGCGTGTGCACCGGATCGATGGGGCTGCACCTGTACTTCGCGTGGCCGGACGGCGTACGCGCCTCACAGGCGTCGCTCGTCAAGGGCGTGCTCGACATCCGGTGCAACGGCGGGGAGCGGGGCGGCTACGTCCTCGGGGCGGGCTCGATCACGTCGAAGGGTTCGTACATCGCTGAGAACGCGAGCCCCATCCGGCCCGCCCCGCGGTGGCTGGTCGAACTGTGCCGCGAGCCGGCCGCACCGCCAAAGCCGCTCTTCGCTCAGCCGCGCCGGACGGGCGGCATCTCTGGCTTGGTCGACACCGTGCTGACGGCCCCCGACGGCAACCTGTCGAACGCCCTGTACTGGGCGGCCCGTGCGGCGTGCTCCGACGGGATCCCGGTGGACGACGCCATCGACCAGTTGGGCGGGGCGTACGTCACCGCCAACGGCCGCGGAGGACACCGCCAGGCAGAATCCTCAGTCCGGTCCGCGTACCGCAACCAGCAACGGAAGGAGGGGCTGTGAGCAGTCCCATGCAGCCACTCGGGCGCGGCTGGTTCTATGCCGGGAAGGGCTTCACTCACCGCGGCGTGTGGCGGTGGACCGGGCGCCGCAACATCCGGGTGATCCCGCTCAACAGGTTCCGCGAGTGGCTCGGGCCGAAGGGGTGGGAAGGATGAGGACCGCCGCCTACTGCCTGGCGTGCGGCGCCGTGGCTACGCTCGCCGGCACGCTCGCGTCGCTGCCCTTCGACGGCACCGCTGCTGTCGTCGCGTGGGCGGGCGTGGGTTCCGTCGTGGCATTCTGCCTCGGACTCGACAGGGGCACGCGGTGACCACTATTCCCGAGCCCGTCACCATCGATCGGTCGACGCGCCCCGACATTGCCCATCTGCGCTGCCTGCTCTGCTTCCCGACGTGGATACCAGACGGCACGTTTGCCGTGTGCGGCTACCTGTTCAAGACCGACGGCGCAGAAGAGGCGCTTCCGGAAAAACGCTGCGTCGTCTGCGTCGACATGGAAGACCGTCACTTCGTCTTGCACTATATGCGCGGCGAGATGCCCGGGTCATGAGCGAGTGCGCCCACTGCGTCCGCCTCTGCTGTGAATGCGGATGGGCGGGATACCGGCTGAAGTCCGATGACCGCCCGTGCCCTTGGTGCTGGAGGCGAGAACACTTCGTTTCTGCAGCGGTCAAACATCGCATCTGGAGCAGTAAGCATTGGAAGGCGCAATGACCAAGTGCACGTGCCCTGATCAATGGTTCGAACTCATCGGGGCTGACATATGCGCCAACGAGGAATGCCCCGCCTATTCGCGGTGCGCCGGCCAGACCATGGACGGTCCGCCATGCGGCGGCTGCGATGACTGCGTACTCGCGCAAGTCCTCTACGCGGACGATGGCACCATGGCGCAGGCGCTCGCGGCCTATCACCTGTGGGTGCAAGGGCAGGTGGCGAATGCCTGAGCGCGTGACAGAAGACTGGTGCTTTTCTCACGGCCGCGTCGAGCCGGATGACGAGAACACCTACCGCGTCTGCCTGGAATGCAGCCACGTATTCCAGACCGAGGCGGATCTGATCCGCGACCACAACGCGGAGCTTGCCGAGGTGCGCGTCAGGCAGCCCGGCGCCCCCGTCCTGCCTGACGCCACGTCCGGCGAAGAGATCTGGACGTGCCCGCACTGCATCCACGACTTCTGACGTGGCGCACCATGGCGAATAACCGAACACCCTTGCGGCGCACCGCCGTTGGGCGTATACGGATAAACAGCCCCGTTGCAGCGGGGCGTTAACCAGCGGGCCCCGGCGGCGGTTGCAGCCGCACGCCGGGACCACTTGACCAAGGAGAAGCATCCTCCGTGGCCCGGAAGAAGACTAAGTCCGTACCCCCTGCGGTGATCAAGACCCGTGAAGGGGGAACACCCTGGAATCTGACCGCATCACTGGTCGGATTCGCCGTCATTCTCATCGCCCTCGCAGCCGTCGCCATCGTCGGCATGCGCGTCTCGTGGGTGCCGCTGCGCGATACCGCGGACACCATCGGGCTCCGCGAAGTCCGGCAGTTCTACCCGCTCGTCATCGACCTGCTCGCCGGGCTCGCCGTCGTCGCGTCGATCGCGCTATACGGATCGAGCGGTTACCGGTGGGCGATCGGGACCGTCATCGGACTCACCGCCATTTCGCTCACGCTGAACGTTGCGCACGGCAGTGCAGCCGCGGGCGTCGATGCGTCCAGCGATGCGCCGACGTGGGGCCACGTGATCCTTGCGTCCGCCGCACCGGTCATCTGCATCGGCTTCGGCACGCACCTTGCATCGCTCGTATGGGGCCGCGTTGCGGAGTCGTACAAGGCGTCGCACGGCGCAACGCCCCCCGTTGCAGCGACATCCGCCGTGCGCTCCTTCCGGTGGGCGGACGCAGTCCCGCAGGGGGTGCAGCTGCTGCCCGTCGTGGCGGCTGCAACGGTGCCCGCGCAGAGGGGCGGCGGAACGCTGACGACCGCTGAGGTCGCGGCGCTCAAGGGCGTGACGGCGGAGACGGTCCGGTCATGGAAGCACCGGGGGTTGCTGACGCCCGTTGCAACTGATCCGTCGAACGGCTCGAACCTGTTCGACGCAGCGGATGTGGCGGCACTCCAGCCATGACCATTCCCACCGGCAGTCACGGTGCGCTGATCAACGGCACCGAACAGCCCGTCAAGTTCAACAAGATCAAAGAGGATGCCGGGAGCGAGACGTACGCGCTCGAACCCGAGGCGCCGCCCGAGCCCGTCGACACCCCCGAAGTAGCGGCGGACTCGGGATCGTGGATCGGGCAGCGCCGCGCCTACCTGGACAGCGCGCCGCCGGTGCTGCCGTCATGGCTGCGCCACGGCGCGGAGTTCGCCGACAACGTCCGGTGGGCGGTCCTGTTCTACGCCCACTTCTGCACCTTCCACGCCGTCCGTACGCCGGTCTACCTGGTGCGGCTGATCCTGCTCGCGCCGCGGGGCGCCGGCCGTCTCATCGTCCGGTGGGGGCGGTGGGTGGCCGACACCGAAGCGCGGCCGGTGGAAGCGAAAGCCGCGGGCACGGCGGACATCGAGGCGTGGCTCGCCCTGTCGCGGGAGAAGTCACGCCGCGTGCGGCCTCGCCGGATCATGTCGCTGACCCTCGCTCTCCTGTCGCTGGTCACCGTTCTGGTGGCGAGCCTGCTCGCGCCCGTGCCGACTGTGGCGGCAGCCGTTGCAGCCGTTGCACTCATCGGCGCGCACGGACGGAGGGTGGACAAGCCGATCATCACGAGGTACCTCTCGATCCATCTCCAGCGCCCCCTCGATTCCGAGGAACTGGCGCGCGCGCTCGAAGAGATCGGCATCAAGGGCGCGGTCCGGTTCGTCGCGCCCATCGCCATCGACGGCCCCGGCTGGCTGGCGCAGGTCGACCTGCCGGGCGGAACGCTCGCTGACGTCCTGCTCGACAAGCGCAAGGAACTGGCCGGTGCGATGCGCCGTCCGCTGCAATGCGTGTGGCCTTCGGTCGGCAGCGAGCATCCGTCGCGGTCCAACATCTGGGTCGCGAAGAAGGATCCACGGAACATCAAACGCCCGTGGCCGCTACTCAGCGGCGGGACCGTCGACATGTACGGCGAGTTCCCCTACGGCGTGACCCCCAAGGGCGACGTCGTCCTACTGGCGCTGATCGGTACGAACGTGCTGATCGGCGGGGTGATGGGATCCGGCAAGACGTCCGCCGTGATGGTCATCGCTCTGGCCGGCGCCCTCGACGCGACGTGCGAGCTGTGGATCTTCGAGCTCAAGGGTTCGGGCGACGCGGAGTCCGTGAAGCCGATCTGTCACCGCTACGTCCAGGGTGACGATGACGAGCACTGCGAGGCGGCGCTCGAAGGTGCGTACGCCCTCGAAGCGGAGATGAAGCGGCGCAAGAAGATCGTTGCCGGTCTGCCGATAGAGGACGTTCCCACCGGCCGCAAGGTGACGCGCAAAATCGCCGCGAAGTACCCGCACCTGAGGCTGCATCCGGTTCTTGCGATCTTCGACGAGGTGCACACGCTCTTCGAGCACCCCGTGTACGGCAAGGAAGCCGAGGCGGTGTTCGCCCGGCTGATCCGCAAGGCCAGGGCGTACGGGATCATTCTCGTTCTGACCACACAGCGGCCCGACGCGAAGTCGATCCCGAAGAAGGTCAGCGACAACGCGATCGTGCGGTTCTGCCTCGCGATCACCGGGCACGTCGCCAACGATCTGGTGCTCGGCACCGGGATGTACCGGCGCGGCGTCCGGGCGAACATCTTCGAGCCGGCCGAAGGCGACGACCCGAAGGACAGCGGCACCGGCTGGCTCGCCCGGTCCGCGAACAGCGCGAAGATCGTGCGGGCGTACTTCATCCCGCAGGCGGACGCGCGCGACGTCGGCAAGCGCGGCTACGCGCTGCGCCTCGCGGCAGGAACCCTGTCCGGTGAAGCGGCGGGCGAAGAGGTCGCACGCGTCGACCGCACCACCATCACGGACCACGTCCACGCCATCTGGCCGGACGCCGCGGAGACGGTGCACTCACACCGCCTGGTCGAATCCCTGGCGCACTTCATGCCCGAGCTGTACGGGGCGTGGCTGGACACCGAGAAGCCGATGGGCGACATGACCCCGGATGAAGTCCGCGAGGTCCGCACCGCCCGATCCACCACGCTCAGCGCCGCACTGAAGGTGCACAAAGTCCCGACTCGTCAGATCACTATCCGGGAGTGCTGCGGCGGCGCGAAGGGCGTGCGATTCGCCGACCTGCCAGCGCCGCGGGAAATCGACGAAGACGACGACTGACCCGGTTTCGGGGAGGGGTGCTGGTTTCACTCCGACCCGAAACCGGTTTCGGCCGCGACATCGTTGTGATCATGCGGTCGACCTGCGCTGGTTTCGAGTTTCGGCCCCTGCGGTCGGCCTCCGGAAAAGCGCCGTATCCCCATCCCGACACACCCGTGAGGAAGACCCGTGCCGTACACCATCGGCGAGAAGCTGCGCATCGGCTGGCTCATCGCCAAGAACGCGAAGCAGGCAGCGCCGCACCGCGGCGACCCGGACGCCTGGACGCCGGACCCGCGCATCGACCGCGAGTTGAGCCGCATGGAGCGGCGCAAGGAGGAGCGCGAGCGCGCCGACGAGCAGGCGATGCAGACCGTCCTCGGCAGGGCGCGGCACGACGTCGCCGCCGCGAAGGCCAACATCCGCACCGCGCGAGGGTTCGCGGAGAAGCGGACCGCCCGCGATGAAGAGCGGGAAGCGGCCCGCGAACTGCGCCGCGTGGAAGGTGCTGCGCGCCGTGCGGGATACCGGATCTGAGACGCCGATCGGCATCGACGGTAACGGCCGGCCCATCTACGCCTGGCCGCAGCCGCCCGCCGTTGCACCGCAACAACCCATCGTGGCGCGCCCGTGGGGGACCTACCTCGCGGGCGGCTGCGGCGCGGTGTTCGCGGTCGCCATCCTCGGGGCCGTTGCGATCGCCTTCATGATCGGCCTCGCCGTCGTTGCGGTGTGCCTCGCGCTCGCCGCGGTCGCCCTGACGATCTGCGTCGTCATCCTGCGCGACGTGTGGAGGCAGTCCCGTCAGTGACCGCCCCGCAACACCCACCGTTGCGCGCTGCAACGGGCAGCCCCCAGCCAACCGGTTGGGGGCTTCTTCATGCGCTGAAAGGGATCAAGCATGTCCCGCACGAAGATCCGGTGGCGGCTGGCCGCGCTCTGCGACTGGGGGTGCGTGTACCCCGGCTGCGGCGCCTGGTTCGGCACGTACGCCGAAATGCAGCAGCACTTGTCCGGGCACTACCGCTGATGGCCATTCACCCGCTGGTCATTGCCGAGTTGAAGATCCGCGCCGCACAGATGGATCTCAAGTGCCTTGAGCTGAACATCACTTATCCGGGCGAGGCGGTCGGCATTGCATCGCGCCGCCACCGCAGCCGCAAGCGGGCGATGGAAATCGCCGACAGCTACCGGCGCCTGGCCGAACTCGCAGAAAGCGACGGCGAGTAATGGGCGACAAGATGACGTGCCCCGGCTGCAACTCGCACGGCTCGGACGTCCTCAACGACTTCATGGATGACCGCCCGTGCCGACAGTGCGGACTATCGGCGTCAGCCGCCTTCGAGATTCAGACGGTTCGTACCTCCCGCGCCGATGACGCACTGAAGCAGCGCGTCGAAGAACTGGTCAAGGAAGTCGACCTGTGGAAGCGGCGGGCGAATATCGCAGAAGCCTTCAAGGCTGATGTCCGTTTCGCCATGGACCGGTACAACGAAGAGCGGGAGCGGCTTCCATGAATAAGCCCGAGTGCACGTCCATTGATGGGGTCGACCACAAGGGACACGCCATCGAGACGTGCTACAAGTGCGGCACCGATTGGCCGTGCAAGACGTGGCGGCGCTGGACGAAGTCGAAGGACTACCGCATAGCGGAGCTTGAGGCGGCTGTGAAACGGCTCGCTGACCAGACGACCAGGGATGGCGAGAAGCTGCGAGAGCTGGAAAGGGCCGTCCGCGACGACTCCAACATCCTGCGCAACGGCGTCTTCCGCGCGATGACGGATCTCGGCAAGAGCGGGCGCATGGGAAACCTAGATCTCAGCTGGGCGCAAGACATCCAGGACTTCACGATGATGGGCACCAGTCACATCACGCGAGTCGCCGGGCGGTCCGAACTCACCGTCACATACGAAGACGTCAGTGGTTACACCTGGACGAATGGCGTCGTGACCGAGCGGACCCGTGGCTAAAGGGAAGCGCGTATCCGCCAACGAGATCAGTGACGAATTGGTCGCGAAGATCCGGGCGGACATAGCGGAGTGGTCAGCGGGCTTGTGGGCGCAGCAAGTTGCCCCCAAGCCCGCTTGCGTATGCGGTCTCACCGACCGCTACATAGAAGGCAACCGAGGCTATTCGAAGCACGGGGTGCCGACCAAGGAATGCCAGCGACACAGGGAAGCGTGATGCCACTCATTGACACCACGCCGGACGTTACGCGGCCCCGGTACTACTGCCCCGCCTGCGGAATGGTCCGCCCGGAACAGGCCGTGCGGATGACCGACGGCGTCCGAGTGAAGTGGCATTACATATCGCGCCCCGGCCCGTGGTGGGACAAGTGGATGAATATCGGTGAGTCCCTGACTCGCGAAACGTGCCCCGGCGGCGAGATCGATCTAGTGAAGGACAGAGCTCCGTGAAATGCAATGCGACGCTGACGGACTCGCGCAAAGGCGTGACATACACCTGCGAGTTGGGCGCCACGCACTACGACAGGGATATCCAGCCCGACTTCGATGCACCTCTTGAGAGCCGCAACCCTGGCGGCTGGCACAAGCGCGGCACAGAGGTATGGGCGGACCATGCCCATGGCGCGACGCCGCACGAGCCGGAAGCCGTGTCCGCCGACGTACTGCCGGGCTACAAAGCGAGCATCCGCTTCGGCTCGCAATCCGGACCCAACCTCGACTGGGAATCTCCGTACGAAATCACGATCGTCGGCCCTGCCGCATTCGTGGCGCGCGTCGTCGCGAGTGTGGCAGACGCATTCGAAGAGGACGCCCAGCGATGAACGTATGGCACTGCCAGAAGGGCTTCGCCCCGGAAGGCGCGATGTGCTCGCACCTCGAATGCAAGCCGAAGCCGGAAGAGCGCGGCTCGACGCTCGCTCACGGAATGCGGTCAAAAGAAAAGCCGTACGCCACGCTGGGTGAGGCGCAGGACTCGCTGATTCACGCGCTCGAAGTTATGCGCACCATTCACGAAGACATCGCCTCGCGCCGCCAGAAGATCGCGGAGCAGGAAGAACTGATCCGCGAGCGGGAAGACGAACTGCGCCAGTGGAGCGCTGTAGCGAAAGAGGCACTCGCCCCGGTCGCGATGGGATTCCACATGACAGTGAAGGACGACAATGGGTAAGCACGCCAAGGCAAAACAACGATCACTATGGGCGGGAGTATTCGCCACCGCAGGGGCCGTCATCATGGCGGCCCTTTCTCTTGCCCCCGGGGCGGGCGCGGCAGCTGTATCGCCGGACGCCATGCCGAAGGGCGACCTCCCGGGGTGGCGGCAGGTGTACGCCGACGACTTCAACGGCTACACCGTGCCGAAGGGGGCGTTCACCGACTGCAACCACAACACCGACACGCCTCAGGCGTACTGCGGCGGGCTGAAGAAGTACCCGACGGCGTACGCCAACTACTGGGCGTATCCGTGGGGCTGGGACGACACCGCGAAGTCCGGTGCCGACGGCAACACCGGCGCCCCGTTCGGCGGGCGCTACGACCCGGCGACGACGGTCTCGATCGGCAAGGCCACCGCGAAGAGCACCGACGGCTACCTGAGCGTGAAGCAGTACCGGCCCAAGGCCGGCGGGGACAACCGCGTCGCGGCCGTCGTGCCGCGCAAGTGCATGGGCCACGCGTACGGGAAGTACAGCGAGCGCTTCAAGGTCGTCAACGGCTCGGACCCCGGCTTCAAGTCGGCGCACCTCTTCTACCAGGGCGGCGAAGAGATCGACTACCCGGAGGGCGACTGGGTCAGGCCGGACCGGAGCACCGGCAGCTTCTCCGGGTTCGTCCACCCCAACCAGACGTACATCGACGCGCGCGGGCAGTGGATGACGCGCTGGAACACGACGTCCATTGAGTGGACTCCCGGGAAGATCTCCTTCTTCCTGAACGGGAAGCTCGTCAGGACGGTGAACCGCAGCATCAGCAAGCCGCAGGCCTGGATCTGGCAGAACGAGTCCAGCATCGAAGGTCCGTACGCCAAGCCCGGCGCGAGCGCGGAGATCCGCACCACGTGGGCGACCTGCTACGTGAGGAAGTAACGGCCATGCCAGCACTCGGGCACTTCAAGATCACTGTCCAGCCGTTCGGGTCCGACCCTGCCAGCTGGGGTTGGACGCTGGGTTATACCGACCCGGACGGCAGTGACAAGGTCATCAGGAGCGGCGCCCCCTACGTCTCCGCAACCGCGGCCAAGCGCGCAGCAGAGGAGCAGGCGGACGCCATCGCGTCCGCTCTCGCAACCGCCGAGACGTACACCTACACGCCGTCCGTCGTGGGCAGGGGCGGCACGTCATGACCCTCGGGGAACTGATCGAGACGCTCGCGGGAAAGGACCCGGGACACGTCCTGCCGCTGGGCTTCAACAACCCGCACTCGTACCGCGGGTCCTACACGGACCTTGCCTTCGAGCCGGCCCGCAACATCAGCGTCGACGCTGTGCTCGCCTCGGCACGCAGTGCCCTCGGCAAGGCGTTCCAGGGCTACAAGGGCGGCACGTACGTCATGGGCGAGGACACCGACGTGTGGCTGTCGCCGTACGGCGAAGCGTCGGGGGAGAGCATCGGCCCCACCCTGCTGCGCCTCATGCTGGCGAGCACGTCGACTCGCGACGTGCAGGGACACTGCCCCGGCTGCGGCGGCACTTCGCTGTATGTCGGCAGCCGCGGACTTCTCCACTGTCCGCTTGGGGGCTGCCCGCGGTCCGACGCGGCGCACGTGATCCTCGCCGACGGAGAGACGGAGCACGTCGTGAAGCTGAACGCAGACGGCTGGATCGTTCGTCACCCGCTGCGCGAGCGGATCGGCGACGCCCTCATGACGTGCACGCTCAACACGTACTTGTGGGAGGTCGACCAGCCTGAGGAACTGGGCACCTTCCGCGCGCGCCGCGAGGACAACGGCGGCGGCGAAGTCTGGAGTTGGGAGCGGGTGACGTGACGTTCCAGCGCCCCGACGCCCCTGAGTCGCCACCGGTGACCGGGGGCGTCCGCCGTTTCATCGCCGCCTACGACTCGGACTGCGAGTGCGGCGAGCAGATCGGCCCCGGCGATGACGCCGGCTACATCGACGACGACAGCACCGCGTCATGCGCGGACTGCTGCGACGAAGCGGAGGAATCGTGATCTTCTTCGCGCTGCGCCGCGGGCCCGTTGACGTCTGCCCGTTCTGCCTTCGGGTCCGGTGCATCTGCTGATGGACACCATCGTCTTCGGACCGCTGATCATTCTCCGGTACTCCGTGTTCTTCGCCACTTCATGCGCCAAGTGCTTGAAGGAGATCCTGCCGGGCGAGCGTCACGGCATTTTCCACAACCAAGACGTCTGCGATCCCTGCGCCGACCGCCTCGAAGCCGATGAATGACGTCGTGCAGATCGTCGTCATGAGCGTGGGCGGCGGCGTCTTCGGCGCGCTCTTCTCGCACCTGACACGGCCGCGTCCGCGCCGCCACCGGGGCGAGCACCGCCCGATCTGGCGGCGCGGTCCGCGCGTCGACCCCTACACCCCGACCGACGCTCCGATACAGGAGCTCAGTCTCGACGGCGCCACGCGGGAGATGCGCGGCGCCGTCACTACTCCTGAGGGGGAGCAGTGATAACCCTACCGATCGACCTCGAACTGATCCTCGAACGCGGACACGTGCGCCCGCTGGGCGCCTGCGATCTGATCTACGACCCGCAGGATCCGTACGCCGTGCTCCTGCTCATCGTCGACGACCTGCACGGCACGGAGGTCGCCTGGCTCATGGCGCGTGAGCTGTTCGCCAACGGGCTCGGATCGCAGACGGAGCCGCGCGCCGGCGACGTCCGGATCTGGCGGTGCAACGAGCTTGAGATGCACATCGCGCTGGAGAGCCCGGAAGGCCGCGCGGAGCTGCACGCCCCGGCGGAAGACATCGCTCACTTCCTCGAACTCACCTACCAGGCGGTTCCGCCGGGGCACGAGATGGACGGCGTCGACATAGGCGCCGAACTCGCCGCGATGTTCGGGGAGGCGGCGTAATGGTCCGCTTCGAAGACCCGCCAGCGCCGAGGCGCGGCGTCCCCCGCGCCGACCACAAGGCAGCCGCGGAAGAGCTCCGGGGGCTGCCCGGCATGTGGGGCTTCGTCACCGCGTATCAGGCGCAGTCCGCCGCCGCGCAGGCCGCGAGCAACATCCGCAACGGGGACGCGCAGGCCTACCAGCCGAAGGGCGCCTTCGACGCGACGTCGCGCACGGTCAATGGCGAGTACCGGCTGTACGTGAAGTTCATCGGAGAGGAGACCAGCGGCGATGCCGGATGAACGGACGCTCGCCACGACCGCAGTGAACATGATCAACGGCGTCACTGCCGACGTCATGCAGCCACGCGACATGTCCGCCGACCAGCTGATCGCGGCGTGCGCAGTGCGCGCTCGACTCGCTGTGGCAACCGCGCTGCTGGACGTCGCCGCCGCGATCCGCAGCGACGGCACGGGAGCCTCTGTCGAGCGGTCCATGGGACGGCTGACCGCGGCCGTCCAGAGCCTGGGGGGACCGTGACTGACGCCCGCAAGAAGATCGCTGACCTGCTGTGGTGGGTCGTGCCGAGTCAGGACACCGCCGACGCCAAGGCGAAGGCCGGGCAGATGCTCGACGCCTACCGCGATGAGGTCGCGCTCGACCTGGGGCGCGACCTTTTGCGTGACGGGCTGGACGCCTTCCTGCGGCGCCTCATTGGTCCCGCGAACGCGGCGCGGATCGCCGCAGAGTCGCGCGCTGCGGGGCTTCGAGGTGCCGCAGATGTCCTGACCATGGACTGGGGCGGGCCCGATCACGAAGCCGGTATGGACGAAGCGCGCAAGCAACTGCGCCAGTTGGCCGAGCCATCACACCCCGGAGAAGCCCATGACTGAGCAGACCGCCCGCATCCTCACCGAGGCCGCTGACAGCGTCGAGCGGAACGTGCGCTGCCAGACCCACACCGAGGCCAACGGCAAGAGCAACGCGGTCGAGCACCTGCGCCGTCTGGCTGCCGAGGCGCGCCCCGTCACCGGCAACCCCTCCGTCGTCACCGACCGCGTGCTGTCCGAAGTCCTCGCCGAACGCATCCGGCAGGACGCCCGGTGGGGCGAGCAGAACCATCCCGACGGGACGGGCAGCTTCGATCAGAAGGCGGCTGCCGTACGCGCCCGCGCCGACTGCCAGTTGTCGGCGGCGGACGGCAAGGTGACGTGGGCGCACATCGCCCGTGAAGAGGACTGCGAGGCGCTCGCAGAGTCCGACCCGGTGCGCCTGCGAGAAGAGCTGATCCAAGCCGCCGCGGTGAAGGTGGCGTGGATCGAGGCTCTCGACAGGCGGGCGCTCGCCGCCCGTTGTCAGCGCTGCTACGGGCAGAAGGTCGTGCCCGACCTGTCGGCGCCGCCCGTCCCGTGGTGCGAGCCGCCGCCGAAGCCATGCCCCAACTGCCAGGGGAGCGAGGGCGGATGAGCTTCCTGCCGCGGTTCCTGCACCGCTGGTTCGCCGCGGCGGCGGGTTACGGCTGGCTGCCGCCCCCGCTGTCGTGTAGCCGCCCCACGCCCACGAAGGAGCAACGAATGCAGCTGAGCCGAATGCCCCGCCTGACCCCCGAAGGGCTCGACGACATCCTCGCCACCGAACCGAAGGCCAGGGCCGTGCTCGACGGGAACGACCGCCCGATCGGCGTCGAGGTGCCGCTGCCGGACGGGATGACCGACACGACCGGCGGCACCAACAGCCAGACCAGGACCGCGATGTTCGGCGACCGGGTAGGCCAGGACCGCTACGGCAACTGGCTCGTCGTCTCCGCCGCCCCGTGACCCGTACAGACCGGCCGCCCGCGTTGATGCCGCGGGCGGCCGGCACCCCGATTCTCACCCACACCAAGGAGGTACACGGCGTGAAGGAGTACTTCAGCGTCGCGTTCTGGCGCTCCGTCCGGTGGTACCTCCGACATCCCGACCGCCCGCCCCTGTCCGGCTATGACCGAGCCATCTGCCCCCGCTGCACACGCGCGGGGCGGGGCTGGGAAGACGGCAGCGCGGTCAACAACCCCGGCGTCGTGACCTTCGACCCGGAAGGGAGTGAGCGGACGTGACCATACGCGGCCTGCTGCGGCACGTCGGCGTCAAGGTCGGACCGGTGATCAAGGTGGCGGGCAGGGTCGTTGACCACGAGTACCTGTCGACCGGCTGCCTGCACGGTGAGCACGACTACTGCAAGGCCACGGCAGGCAAGGCAGGAGCGAAGCAGCCGGCGCAGTGCAAGTTCTGCGGTGCTCCGTGCATCTGCGAGTGCCACCAGGCTGACACGGCCCCGCCCGTCACCTGCCCCGAGTGCGGCGAGCCGTACCGAGAGGTGCCGGGAGGGCACTCCTGCACGCACGCGATGGACTGCCAGTACACGTTCCGGAACCGCACGCCGGGCGTAGAGCCGTGCCTCCGCTGCGAGCATGACGAGCGGACGCGCGGCGTCATTCAGCTGTCGACGATGGAGCTGTACCCGCCTGACCATGCGCCGACATGCGTCGTGAGCCAGGGCCACTACGGTGACAGCGGCAACGGGATCAGCGGGTGGCACACGGGCCGCGTCGAAGACTGCACCGGCCCCGGCTGCGGACCGCAGGAGTGCGGAGCGATGGCGACCACAGCGGGCGCGTCCTTCGGGCCGTGCATCAAGCGCGAGCGGCACAAGGACTGGCACGAGGACGCGAACGGGACGCGATGGACGACCCGCTGCCAGGCGTGCGGGCGCACGGAGCGCGAGCAGTGCAACTGCCCGCCCGACGACGCTGTGAGCGTCCCCAGGGACGCGCTGCGGGGCCTCGTAGAGGTGGCGCGACAGGTCAGTGAGCGCTGGCCGCACGGGGGCTTCATGGCCCCGGACAAGCCGCACCCCAACCACGGCACCGCCAGCGACGCGCTCAGAGCGCTGGACGACGCGGGGCTACTCGATCAGTTCAGGGAGGACGGCACCGATGGCTGACGAGAAGCTGGTACGCGACCTCATCCCGGCCATCGCACCGGGGCGCGACTACCGCACCGCCGACGCCGACGAGATGCCACGGCTGCTGAACGCGAAGCTGCTCGAAGAGGCGCAGGAAGTAGCTGACGCGCGCACGGCGAAGGAGTGGGCCGCAGAGCTGGCCGACGTCCTCGAAGTCGTGCACGCCCTGGCGGCCCGGTACGGCCTGACTCCCGAGCAGTTGGAGGGCATGCGCCGCGACAAGGCGATAGCGCGCGGCGGCTTCGCGCTGCGCGTCGTGCTGCTCGAAGGGGAGGACAGCGATGGATGACACGTACCGCCCCGCGGCGCGGTTGCGGGAGGGCTGGTTCGTCGCGAGAGACGACGGGTCGTTCCAGGAGATCGTCAGTCTCGTACAGATCGTCGCCCCTGTCGGCTTGGCCATGGTCGAACTGGCCGACGGCTTCAAAGCCGCTATCCCGCACACGCGCGAAGTCAACTGCCGCACCGCTGCCGAGATGGCGAGCAATGCCTGACGACTGGTGCCCTTGCGGCCATCTGGTCGGCAGCGAGTCGACGCGGTGCATCGAAGGCCGCGTCTACGGACCATGCAGCTCCGAGGACTGCGGCGGCGTCTGCGAGTTCGAACAACGATGCCCGTCACCCGACTGCCGGTGCAGAGAAGAGGATCAATGAGCTATGACGTCGCGCTGCGCCTGTATGTCGACGCGGGCGGACAGGAGCCGTTCACCGCCTGGCCCGCCGACATCGGCAACTACACGTCGAACGTCAGCGGCATGTGGACGAAGGCGCTCGGCTACGACCTGTGCGAGCTGGACAACAAGACGGCCGGCGACTGCCTCGCGGACCTACAGCGTGCCGTCGGCGCCATGGAAGGTGACCCGGCGACGTACGAAGCGATGAATCCGCGCAACGGGTGGGGCACCTACGAAGGCGCGTCGGACTACCTGCGGCGCCTGCGCGACGCGTGCGCGGCATACCCGAAGGCCACCATCCGGATCAGCTGCTGAGAGGGACGATGAAGGAGAGGAACGGTGGCTGAGATCACGCTGAAGGAGTGCACCGACTACAACTGGTTCGAGCGGCGCATCCTCGGCTGGCATTGGTGGTGGTCGGCGTACATCCCGTACGGCGACTCCTGCGCGGGCTTCGCCCGCACCCGCGACAAGGCACGAGCCAGGGCGGAGAAGGCGGCGCGGCGCCTCGCCTGGCTGGAGAGCACGCCCTACGAGCGCTACCAGTACGAGGTGAAGCCCGGTGACTGACGAAGAGACTGCTCGTCTGCTCTGGCAGCGCTTCGCCGAAGCGCTTAGCGCCCGCGGCTGGCACCTGTCCGTCGGCTGCGGCAACGTCCAGATCTGCATCCCGGGCGACGGCGGGCCGTCGACAGACCGGTACGTGGAGGTGGTGTCGTGAGGCAGTGGCACGACATCGAGCCGGCGGACGCGACGGAACTTGATCTGTCGACGGACCTCACGATCACAGCGCCGCGCAACGAGACGGGGGAGCGGTGCCCTTGGCCGTGGTTCTCGGAGGGGGTAGCTCGTGACCTGGAGTACGTTCGCTGCTTCTTCTGCGATGCCAGGATCCTGGCCGGGGTGCCGCACCTGGACTACGCGCAGCACTGGCGTGCCATCGCGCCTGCCGACTGGTCAAGGGCCGCTGCTTGGCTCAAGGAAGGCTTCACGCCTTCGTCGGTCGCTGCCGCCCTGGCCTGCGAGAGCGAGAGCCTGCTGCACGCGGCCGTCTGCAATGCCGAGCGCGTGCTGTACGTCGCAGACGCAGACGAACTGCGCAGCACGCTCGACCAGTTGGCCGCGCTGTACGACGGCGACCCCAAGCCGTTCAAGGTGTACCGCGCGAACGGTGACGAGCGGATCGAGTTCCGCTACGGAGTCACGATCTTCGTCAAGACGATCCGGAGGGAGAGCAGGCATGCCCCGCAAGACGATCAAGGAGCCTGAGGAAGGCGCGTGCCCTCGCTGCCGCAAGCTGATCGCCCTCACGCCG
Source organism: Streptomyces sp. NPDC088747 (assembly GCF_044751025.1). Taxonomy (NCBI): domain Bacteria; kingdom Bacillati; phylum Actinomycetota; class Actinomycetes; order Kitasatosporales; family Streptomycetaceae; genus Streptomyces; species Streptomyces sp. NPDC088747. Next base: position 108,916 of record NZ_JBIVKZ010000001.1, on the reverse strand, counting down.
AAGCGTGGGGGCGAGCTCGTTCTGCGGACTCATCACGTCGTGGTCGCTGAGGAGCACTACAGCGGGCACGGCGTCGTCGAGTGCGAGGGCTCGGGCAGTGCGCCGGCCGCGGACATCGACGACTCGAAGGACTGGGCGTGGATCGGCAGGGCGCCTGCGAAGCCCTTCGCGGACGGAGGGCTGCCGGGTACCACACCGCTGGGTCAGGCGATCCGCGAAGTCACAGACCAGATCAGGGGGGCAAACCAACAGGCCAGCGGCGCCATTGGGGAAGCGATCGGACGGCTGTCCGGCTCCATGCAGATCCATCGCGAAGAGTTCGCGGCGGCGCGTGATCAGATCGCGGACGCCCCGGACGTACCGCGCGACATGATCACCCCTGCGCCGTCGACGTCCATGGGAGACCGGCGGCGGGCGGCACGGAGCGCAGCGCGGCGGCTGCGCGAGGCACTCACACCCGTCTTTGCGGAGTACGTCGCGGAGCCTCAGATCCTGTCCGTGACTCCGTCGCCCGACGGTTACGACTGCGTGATCCTTCAAGGGCGGGCCGAGCCTGCCGGGATCCAGTTCCGCCACCGGGTCAGCTACGGCCTGCTCACGGACACAGTGGCCATGAACATCATGATCGATCGGGCAGTGGCAGAAACGCGGAGGCAGCTTGAGCGGCGCTTCCGGCCGTCGCAGCTCACACCGACCAGCGTGGAACTGAACGGCGTCGACATCACCGGCATGATCACAGGCCCTGTCGAGATCACCTACGAGCCTGAATCAGTGACCCTGCCGGACGTCGACCTTGCGGAAGCCGTGCGGTCCGTGGAGGTCCCCGAGACGCCGGACTTCTTGGCCACCGTCCTCGTGGCGATACGCCAGGCGTACGTCGACGAGACGGGGGAGCCGCCGACCGACGCGCATGTGTCCCTGAGCGCCCCTGACCAACCCGACATGTTCATCCGGGACATGCAGGTGATGCGGATCGTCCTTGAGCCGCGCAGGCTGCGCGTGGACATCCCCATCTACGGCAACGCGCCCGACATCCCGGGCTTCGCGGCAGGCGTCGCGAGAGACGCCGCGGCGACCGTCCGGCAGAAGTTGCGGCGCAGGCCGCTGTGCAACGAGCGGGCGCTCCCGCACGCGTGCGGCGAACTAGCCGGCGAGGAACCCCACACACACCGCTGCCGCCTCGGATGGTGCGGCTTCGAATGGTGAAGGTAAGGAGATGAGCCATGAGCCGACCGCGGCAGGCGTACTGCGCGCGGGGCCTGCACCTGCTGGACGATCCGCGCAACGTCGCGTTCAAGCAGAGCCGCGATCGTCCGCCGCGCCGCTACTGTCTGCCGTGCTACGCGGCGACGAAGAGGTCCGGACGCCTGCCGCGGCTCGCCCTGGCGCCCTCCCCGCGGCAGTTGGAAGTACTCCAGGACCGTGCCAACGGCCTGAGCGATGAAGAGATCGCAGAGCGCGACGACGTCACGGTCAGCACCGTGCGGCACGCCTCGCTGCGCGCCCGGCTGACCCTCAGGGTCACCCCCACCACCGCCGCGGCCGTGGCGGTGTGCCTGGCGTACGAACTCATCAAGCCGGACAACTCGGGGCCGCTGCCGCCCCGGGACGCCAGGACCGCGCCGTACGCGGCCTCCGTGCTGGCCCTGGTGCAAGGGCAGCGCGAGCCGCTGAAGCCGAAGGACGTCCAGCGAGCCAGGCTCCTGGACGCCCTGTACGCCTGGAGTGAGCCGCACGCCGTCAGCGTCCTGTGGGCGGCGAAGACGATCTCAGCCAGGGACGTAGCCCCCCTGTTTGCGAGAGGAAAGAGGTAGCAATGCGAGAACAGCCCGCCTGTTGTGAAGCGCGATGACACCGGCAACAGGACGAAAGGCACACGGCCGTGACGGAGACAGCAGGCCAAGTGCCTTCACCGGAAAGGGCCCGGGAAGCGGTCCTGGGGGCGCTGAGCCCCTCCCTGGCGAACGCATATCTGAGTGCTGACCCGGAGCTTCGGGAACTCGTCTGGAAGCTCCTGGGGGGTGAATCGTCAGGGCTTCCTTTCGTCGGTGTCGAACACGTCGCCGCCATTGAAGAGATCAACCGCGAGCGGGATTACCTGGAACGGCTGACTCAGAGCTCGCTCGCCAAACGCAAGGCCGACGCCGCGTCGAAACGGATTCTCGAAGCAGAGCGGGCCGGCGACGTCACCGCGCGGCTCAGGGCGAGCCTGTACACCGCCGCACAGCTCGACAGCATTCCCCCTGTCGAATATCTCGCCCCGTCACTTCTCGCGAAGGATTCCCTGGCATGGCTGTACGGCGACCCCGGCTGTTACAAGAGCTTCGCAGCACTGGATCTCGCCGCATGCGTCGCGCTCGGCTGCGGCATCTCGTGGGCAGGCATCCCGACGGTGGCGGCGCCAGTCCTCTACGTGGCCGCGGAGGGCTCCGCGGGCATCCGCAAGCGCGTACGGGCGTGGGAGGCGATGACCGGCCTGCCGCTTGGCGACCGCATCACCTATCTGACGATGGCGCCGAACCTGGTGGAAGAGCCGTACCTGAACGCCGTGCTGGAGATCTGCAAGGAAGTCAGACCCGGCCTGGTGATCATCGACACGCAGTCCAGGGTCACACCGGGACTCGAAGAGAACGGCTCCGTCATGGGGCTGTACGTCGAAGCCGTCGACCGGATCAGGCAGGAGACGGCCGCGTGCGTCCTGACGCTGCACCACACCACGAAGGGCACGGAGGTGTTGCGCGGGCACGGCTCGCTGTTCGGCGCCGCGGACACGGTCCTGTACATGTCGCGGACCGCCACGGAGGAACGGTTCGCCAAGATTCAGATCAAGAAGCAGAAGGACGACGACGACTCCCTGTTCTGGAACGTGGGACTGCGCGTCCAGCACTTCTGCGGATTGCCGCACGACCAGGAGCACGACGGCCGCGAGTGCAGCTCACTCGTGATCAATGCGGCGCACTGGTCCGACGTGATCGATGCGCAGACGACCAGCTTCGAGAAGGTCCGGCTCATGGTGCTGAATCTGGAGCCGGACAAGGTCGTGACGAAGAAGGTCGTCATGGACCTCACGGGGGTCCCCGACTCGACCGTGAAGCGCTGTCTCCGGACGCTCTGCGAAGAGCGGATCCTCACGAAAACCGGCGTCGGGAACGACGTCGCATATTTCCGTCCGTCGCAGACCCTCGACGACGCCGCAGGTCAGGCTGCGGCTCACTCTGCGGCTCATGATCGCGAAAAGTGAGCCGCTGGATAGTACACGTATCTCATCTTCGCAGGTCAGGAAGCGGCTCACTGCGGCTCATGATCCTTTACGTGCGGCTCACGGAGTCGCCATTTTTCCCGGTCCCGAATCAGGTGCGGCTCACTTGCAAAAAATCATGAGCCGCACATGCACCAGCTTTGACCAGCGCTTATAGATAGATGCCCTATGTAGCGGCTCACTGCGGCTCACTCTCTGAGCCGCTCGGAGCCTCCCCGCGGCTCGCAGCTCACCCCCCTTATAGGGGTGAGTGAGCCGGGGCTTGAGCCGCAAAAGGAAGGAAGGAAGAAATAAACGATCATCTGCTCGACACCGCGATAAAGATCGCGACATGCAACAGGTGCGGCGCCGTCGTGCTGGCCGCATCCGTCTCCGGACTCGCGACGGCAGCAGACCCCCAGCCGCTGGACGTCGATGCGTACCGGGCGGCGCTGATCGCCGGACTGACGACCTACGACGTGATCACACAGTCGGGGCGCCCGTGGAAGCTCCGCGCCCGCACCGCCGCAGTGGCGGGGTCGAAGCACCAGATCGTTGCGGCGCATCCCTGCGGCGCAGCCGGCCAGGATGCCGCGGCAGTCTCGGAGCTGGTCGCGGACCCTCCCCGAGCCCGTGTGAGCGCCACTGGGCACCAGGGCCTGCACTCTGCCTTCGCCCAGCCTCAGGCGGGCTACGACCTCCGGAATCCTGCGAGCGCTGCGACAAGCCGCCGTTCTGACCCCAGCGACTGGGCGCACCGCTGCGCGGCCTGCCGTCAGCGGATCCAGCCTGGAGAGCCCTACTGGGCGATAGATCACGAACAGCTGCACTGGGCGCAGCACGACACCTGCCCGTAGTTACCGGTCGGTTAACTCCCTGACGCTCCGGACCCCCCTGTCGGGTCCCTGGCGCCGCCCGAGCCCTGCGCGTCGCCGTGGCGCGCCAGGAACTTGCGGGACGGGGCCATTCCCAGTCCGGCCCAACCTCCCCTGAGAGGCATGCCATGAATGTCCATCAGAGACTCGCCGAGAGCCTGCACCGCGAGGTGCACCCGATGGGGCCGCGCCTCGCCCGCTGCCCGTTCCACGACGGCCCGACCTTCACCGAGCGTGCCCGACGCCTGCTGATCTGGATCGCGAGTGCGGCGCGTTCATGACCGACGCCGAATTCATCGCCTCCCTTGTCGGCCAACTCGCCGCCGGCTGGGAAGAGCGCATCGAATACCAGGTGCCCATCAAGAGACACGCGAAGCTGTGTTCCGTCATGCAGGCTGCCATGGCGCCTGCACGGCGGAAGCATTACCAATGCGAATGCCCCGAGCAGTTCGAAGCGCGGGCGCGGACGGTCCAGTTGCCATCCCTTATCGACCAATTGCAAGAGGCCATTGCCGAACCTGTTTCCATGCATGGCGGTGACGGAGCGTCAGGCGCGAAGCCACATTCCAATCCGCCCGGCAATCAAGAGGCGCTGGACTTGCTACTCAGCGTGAAAAGCGATGCTTACGAAAGCTATCTGGTGCTCAGGAGAGCGCTTTATCCGACCCATGCCGCACAAGGGCATCCTCCCGTCGTCAGCGCGCTGCGGGCGCTGCCCGACTGGTGCGCCATGGCGAGTGAGGACGGGCATGGAGAGCTCGTTTGCGAAGTGAAGGAACGTTTGCGCAAACGGGTCCGCTCAGCCCGGATCGTCCTCGGCTACGACACCCCGCAGCGGATGCTCGCGGACTCGCTCTGCGGCGAATGCGGCGGCGCGCTGATCGTCGCTGACGACGCGTCCACCGACGTACGGTGCATCGGCACGCCCGACGCGGCGCCGTGCGGCACCCGTTACTACCGGTGGCAGTGGATTGAACTCTTGGAAGGGGAGGGTGCGTGAGCGATCTTGTTGCGTTCCTGCGGGCGCGGATCATGGAAGATCAGGAGATCGCGGCTGATGCTGCGGTTGCGGGCTGGGACAGCGAGGCCGCAGACGAGGGGAATGCGACGGCTCGTCACGTGATCCGGCACGGGCCCGTGCGTGTGCTGGCGGACGCTCCGGCCAGGCAGAGGCTCGTTGACACGGTCTTTGCGTATGAGGCGAAGATCGATGGGGAATGGGGCTGCGGTCACAGTCCGGATGCCATTGAGGCAGGGATGTGCCCGGAGACGGACCCGGATGCGATCGAGGCGCTGAAGCTGCTCGCCGTGGCGTATGACGGGCATCCCGACTACCGCGAGGAGTGGCGGCCGTGAGTGCGTGGCGCAACTACTGGCAGGCGTACGGCGTCGGATACGGGCTGTTCCAGGCGTTCATGGTCACCATGTGGGTTGCCAGCGGGCTCGGCCTGTTCGGCACCCTGGCGTGGATGGTGTGGGAGTCGCTGTCGTGAGGCTCGCCGACACTGAGGCCGCCTGTCTCTACTGGGGCTGTTCGCGCCGTGTCCTGTTCAAGTGGGCCGGTGAGGGTCGGCTGCACCGCTACGGCACGCGAGCGCGGCGTCTCTGGGACCTGGACGCCATGGATGCGCGTGCTCCTGGAGAGCCGCTCCCCGAACCACCTCGAAAGGGGGTGATTGACGTGTAACGGGACCTAGTGCACTATCGAGTCGTACCAGGCGTGCCCGTAGAGGCCGCCTGACGTGACTTCAGGGCCCGCCGCGAGCGGGCCTTTTTGCTGTGACGCGTCGCTCCCGATGAGCGACAGCGCCGGATCTGAGCCGCCCCTGCGAGGGCGGCTTTTCTTATGCCCGCAGATAGCGGGTGGTCTGTGGGGGAGCGGACCCAACACCCATCGGAGATCTCTCACATGGGGCACAGCCGCAACACACACAGGAAGCCGAAGCATGCTGCTGCAAAGCGCGTGCTGGCATCCACCGCCGTTACCGGCATTGTCGGTACGAGTCTCACCGTCGCCACGGCAGGCACGGCGGATGGGGCGTCGGTGAGCGTGTGGGACCGAGTTGCCGAATGCGAATCCGGCAACAACTGGAAGATCAACACCGGCAATGGGTACTACGGGGGCTTGCAGTTCAGCGCAAGCACCTGGAGTGCCTACGGCGGCGGCGCGTACGCCACGACCGCCGATCTCGCCACGAAGACTCAGCAGATCCTCATAGCTGAGAAGGTGCTCGCCGCACAGGGTCCCGGAGCGTGGCCTACGTGCAGCGTCAAGGCAGGTCTCACCAGAGGCGGCGGCGCACCCTTCAGCGCCAAGATGGCGCCCAAGGCGGTACCTGTCGCGCCCAAGAGTGCGCCGGCCAAGCCGAAGGCGGGCACCGCGACGAGGGCGGTGTCCTTCGCCAGGTCAAAGATCGGCAGTCCGTACCTGTGGGGCGGCAACGGGCCACGCGCGTACGACTGTTCAGGGCTCACCTCCGCAGCATGGCGGGCCGCGGGCATCAACATCCCGCGCACCGCTGACGCGCAGTGGAAGAACCTGCCGCGCGTCTCCATGCACAGCCTCAAGCCCGGCGACCTGGTGGCGTTCGGCTACAGCCACAGCTATGCCGACCACATCGGGATGTACGTGGGCGGCGGCATGCTCATTGACACTGCCTCGCGGAACCCCGGTGGCGGTGTCGGTATCGGCAAGCTCAGCTCCCGCACGGGGGGCGGCTCGTGGCATGCCCTGGGCGCGGTACGGCCGCAGGGTTCGACGCAAGGGGCTGCCGTCAAGAAGGCGCCCCCTGTCGTGACGAATGAGGGCGTGCCCGACAAGCCCAATGCGGCGCCCAAGTCGAAGCCGGCTGCCGGGACCAAGGCGGCGCCCCGCACCAAGAGGGCGCCGACAACGTGGGGCGGCAAGGCGTACAAGGTGCGTGCGGGTGACTACCTGCACCGCATCGCCGTAGCCCACAACGTCAAGGGTGGATGGCAGGCGCTGTACGCGGCCAACCGCAGTGTCGTTGGCGGTAACCCGCATCTGATCTTCCCGGATCAGGTGCTGACCATCCCGCAGTAGATATCTCGCTTGTGCTGCCTGAGTCGGCACGCTGTGCCCCCATGTCCGGAGGTGCAGCGTGTCGACAGCCAAGACCGCAGGACGCAGCGGTGCGCGGTGGCGCGCTGCGGTCGCGTTCCTCAAGCGCGAGGCGCCGTCGATCTGTCATCGCTGCGGTGAAGCAATCGATCAGTCGTTGCACTACCTGCACCCGCACGCCTGGCAGGCAGACCATGTGCCGCCGCTGCCGGTACTCGTGGCTCGCGGCGACGATCCCGATGACGTCCAGTGGCTGAAGCCGGCGCATCGCCGGTGCAACATCATCGCGGGCAACAAACGATCACCCTCGCCCGTGATCGCTTCGCGGCGATGGTGATCACGATGGCGGCGAGGATCATGCGCATAATTATGTGATCGTTATGCATGCATAAATGATGTATGGATATACCGAATAAGCGATCTCGAATTCCTGCATTAAAACACTCCCGGGGAGTTCAGGGGAATAGCGAAAGTGCAGGTCAGGGCTTGATCGCTGAGTGTAGGGGGGTGGGTATGCACCCTAAGATCCACTTCCCTGGCGACCCGGAGCCCTTATGGCCCGGTTAACCCTCTACCGAAAATGCCTGCATAATCGCAGGTCAGAGGCCTGATCCTTTATGCAGCGCCTATGCATGGATCGGGCCGCATAGATCCAGAAGCGGATATGCAGCCGTTTATGCAGTCCGCATGAATATCCAGCGCATAAAGGCGGACGGGGGTATTCGCTGTGGCTACCGACTGGCTCAAGGATCCGGACGCCGTTCTCGACTGGGTTTGGGACTGGTCGGACTGGCTTGCCCCCGGCGAGACGATCACGACTTCCGACTTCACCGTGTCCGCGGGGCTCGATCTCGACAGCGACAGCAATACCCTGTCGAGCGCGACGGCTTGGCTTTCCGGCGGCGAGCCCGGCACTCCCTATCTGGTCGCGAACCGCATCACGACTTCCGCGGGCCGGACCGACGAACGCTCGATCACGATCCGCGTCAAGAACCGCTGATGCTCGTTGTCGTCATCGGTCCGCCTTGCGGCGGCAAGTCGAGCTGGGTTCGCGAACATGCCGAGCGCGGCGACATCGTCATCGATTACGACCGCATCGCCAACGCCCTTGCCGCAGAGGGGCCCTTTGAGTGGGGCTTCAGGCGGCCCTTCGCCAAGGTCGCCTACGAGGCGCGCCAGGCTGCAATCAACGAGGCACTGCGGCACATCGCGACGCTCGACGTCTACGTCATCCACTCGGTCCCCCGGCCGGCGGTCATGGACCGCTACCGGAAATGCGGCGCCAAGGTGGTCGTCGTCGACCCCGGCCGCGAAGTCGTTGAAGCGCGCTGCCGCGAAGAGCGGCCCGCGGACTCCATGGACGCAGTGAAGCGCTGGTACAGCTCTGGCCTGAGGCCGCGGCCGGTGGCGCGCACTGAAGTTGCGCCGGCGACGGCAAGGTCCCGCAAATGGTGAAAGGAATGTAATGGCTGTTCAGCTAGCTACCGCAACCGTCAACGCCATGGCTGACGCAGCCGTGGACCTGGTCGACGGCGGCGCGGGCGCCGGGACCATCAAGATCTACACTGCGACGCAGCCCGCGAACGCGAACACGGCGGTGTCTGCTCAGACGCTGCTGGCGACCTTCACTCTGGACGACCCCGCATTTGGCGCCGCGAGCGCGGGAGTTGCCACGCTGGCCGCGGTTCCGCTGACGACTACGGGATTGGCTGCCGGTACCGCCGCGTGGTTCCGCTGCGCGAGTAGCACGCCGGGCACGGTCTTCGACGGCAGCGTCACCGCCACGGGCGGCGGCGGGCAGTTGCAGCTCAATACGACGACGATCAGCGTCGGTGTCAACGTGGAGATCACGAGCGGCACCTTCACGATGCCCGCTTCCTGATGCCCATCGCATTCCAGAGCGCCACCACGGCCACCGGAAACAACGGCGGGAACAACGCGGCAACCGTCACGATCAACGTCCCGGCGGGCACCGTCAATGGCGACATGCTGATCCTGGGCGTAGTCGTCTCCGAGGCCGCGGGCGTCGCGCCGACATGCGCGGGCTGGACGCAGAAGGCTACGCATAACGGCGTCCAGGACGGCGCCGGCCCGCCGCCGTATGACGCGGACCTCACGACGACTCTGTTCTACCGGCGGGCATCCTCGGAGCCCGCTTCGTACAACGTTCTGACGGACGGTACGTACGGCAACTACGCGGCTCTCGCGATGCTCCGGTACACCGGCGTGATTTCGGCAGGGGACCCGTTCCGCACGTCGGCAACGGTGTCCCGGACCAACGCGAACCCCTTCTCGGCAAGCCAGACGTCAGCCACGCTCAGCGGCGTGCAGGCCACGGACATGGCGCTGCACCTCTCCGGGACCGCCATGGGCGGCTGGAACACGAACGCGTACGACTTGGCTGGGCCGGGCGGCGGCTGGACTGAGCGCGGCGAGGTCTACATGACCACGAACAGCACCGGAAAGCCCGCGGTTCTTTTCCTCGAACAGCTGGGCACCGGCACGGCGCCCGTCATTACCGGCACCGGCACGGCTGTCACTGCAAGCAATGTCTATTGGGTATTCGCCGCAGGCGCCCTGATGGCAGAGCCAGTCGCGGCGGCAAAGAATGCGCGAGTTACTACAACGGCTGTGCGCCGTGCTTCTACTTGGTGAGGTGGGCAAATGGCTGCTCTTGACCCGAACCGGTATCCGTTGATGTGGATGAATGGCGAGTCAGACCGCGTCGCTCTGTATGCCCTGCGGGATGTCAGCGCGACGGACACCGTCGATGTCATTCAGCAGTTCACTATCATCAAGCGTGCTGTGATCATGGGTACGACTGTCGCTGCGGCGGTCGGCGCTTCGATCTCCGGTACCACGGTGACCGTTCCCGCGGGCGCGAACCGGGATGGGGCATACCTGCTGGTCTACGGCGTGGCCGGTGTGGCGTGAGTCTCTACATCGCCTACAACTGCGCGATCGACGCGACCACTGGCGTGATGGCAGGCACGAGCTACGCCGCGAACGCGAAGGTCGCGATCCAGCTCGCCACCCCGTCGACGACCAGCATTCGGATCGTCGAATGGGGAGTCTCCTTCAGCGGCACCGCCGCGGGAGCGCCCGCGATTTGCACGCTCGCTCAAGCCAGCGCTGCAACAACTTCGATGACCGCGCACAGCACTTCGACCGTGATGCCCATTGGTGACAGCTCGAAAGCCAGCAGCCTCACGATGGGCACGGGGTCCACGGCGTACGGCGCCGTGGCTATCACGACGAACACCACTGAGCGGCAGTTCGGTGGTGCGCTGGTCAGCCCGATGACGCAATACGAGAAGCAGTGGCCTTTGGGGCGCGAGCCCGTCGTCAGTCCGTCGAAGTACTGCCAACTCCGCATCAACACCGCCGCCACGTATACGGCCATCGCGTACATCGTCTTCGAGGAGTGCTGACCCGGAGGCGGTGACGTATGGCCCGTCTCGGTCGCGGACATCCCGCAGGTGCCTACGTCACGACGATCCGTCAGCAGACAGCCGCCGTTGATGTCGACGGCGACCTTGCTGCTACCGCTCCTTCGGTCACCGTTACCGCAGCCGGCTCGCTCGAAGTCTCGGGCACGCTTCCGACGTCAGCGCCCTCTGCGGTCGTCGACGTGGCGGGCGCGGCTGAGACTTCCGGAACCCTGCCGGTGGCGGCCCCGGCTGCTGTCGTTGCCGTAGCGGGCGAAGTCACGGCCGCGGGCGCCCTGTCCGTTACCGCCCCATCAGTGACGGTTGCAGTCGCTGGCGCCGTGGAAGCCGCCGGCGTTCTGACCGCGCCGGCACCTTCCGCCACGGTCGCTACCGCTGGCGCCGTGGAGGCCACGGCCACGCTGGACGCAGTCGCGCCGCTGCCCGTAGTCAACCTGCTGGGGCAGTCGCCGTACGCGCTGCGCGTCGTCGCCCCGTCACCGCACTTCTTCGCGGTCGGCGGCACTACGGACCTGGTGGACGTCACGGCGCCTGCCGTGACGGTTGCGATGCACGGCGTCGCTGCTGTTACCGGCGAGAGCGACACCGCGGCACCTTCCGCCACGGTCGCTACCGCTGGCGCCGTGGAGGCCGCGGCCACGCTCCCCGTCGCGGCGCCGTCCGCAACCGTCAGTGTCGCTGGACTTTCGACAGCCGAGGGCGCGTCGTCGACCGTCGCCCCGGTGCCCGTCGTATCGCTGAACGGCGAAGCCGCGGTAGCCGGTACAGCGGGCGTCACGGCGCCGATCGCACAGTCCGCGGCTGTCGGCGGCGCGTTCCTTGACGGCGCGCTCGCGGCGGCGGCTCCGCTGCCCACCGTGGCCGTTCCGACCGTGGTGAGGACCCGCGGCCCGTTGGCCGCTCAGGCGCCGTCAGCGGCGCTGTCCGGGGCTGGCGCGGTTGCGGCGCCCGGCGTGCTGTCGACGGTCGCGCCGCGCGCGCAGGCGAGCGTCCAGGGCGTTGTGTCGTTCTCTGGCGCGCTCGCCGTGACTGCTCCTGCCGCGGCGTTCACCGGCTTCGTAGAGACACGCGTCACCGGCCCCCGCGTTGTGGTCGTGGACGGGGAGCCGCGGACGCTCGAAGTTCCCGCAGAGCGGCGCGCGGTCGCCGTAGTCGATGAGCCCCGCGCCCTGGTGGTGCCCTCCGAAGAACGCATGGTTCTGGTTGCCGCCGAGCCCCGAGCGCTGGAACTGGCAGGTGACTTCGGATGAGTGACGTTCCGTTCGCTGACGCCATCGCCGACGGCACCAAGCGGCAGCAGCTCGAAGCGATCCGCGACCGGCTCGCTATGGAGATGTCCGGCGACATCGAGTGCTGTGAGTGCGGCAAGATGCGCCGCTCTTCGGGATCGGAGACGGCGGCACTCGCGCTGCGCTTGGTCAAAGTCCTGGAGTCGCTCGAAAGCATCCCGGACGCAACCGCTGTGTCGCGGGTCGATGAGCTGATGGCGCGCCGTACGGGCGGCGCCCCGAGCGCGGCACGGCGCCAGGGCGGCAGGCGTAGGGGCAGGACGACGTGACCGGCGTCGTCATACCGGGGCGCGGTTCGCAGACGCCCCGGATCCTCAGCGTGCCCCCGCAGGTGTCGAGCGCTGGCGCCGACGTCGCGGAGCTTGCTGAGATCGCAGGTCTCCCCATGGACCCGTGGCAGCGCTTTGTCCTGGACAAGGCCTTGGGGCAGCGCGCCGACGGCACTTGGTCCGCCTTCGAGGTGGGGCTCATCGTCGGACGTCAGAACGGCAAGGGTGCCGTCCTGGAAGCCATTGAGCTGGGCTCCCTGTTCCTCTTCGACGAAGAGCTGTGTATTCACTCCGCGCACCTCTTCGACACATCGCTCGAAGCCTTCAAGCGGATCTTGGGTCTGATCGAGAACACTCCGGACCTGGACCGCATGGTCAAGCGGGTATCCCGCTCACACGGCGAAGAGGGCATCGAGGTCTTCCGTGACGGCGCGCTGCGCCGGCTCCGCTTCCGTTCTCGGACCGCGGGGGGTGGGCGCGGCTTCACGTGTGACCGCCTGGTCCTGGACGAAGCCATGGTCCTCACTGACCGCGCGGTCGGGTCGATCCTGCCGACGCTGTCTGCCGTGCCGGATCCGCAGGTCTGGTACACGGGATCGTCCGGCAACAAGGAGTCGTCGGCGCTCGGGCGCGTACGGACGCGGGGGCTCAAGGGTGACGATCCTCGCTTGTGCTACCTGGAGTGGTCCATCGACCCGTGCGGGCAGTTCTGCCCGCCGGGCTGCGAAGAGCACGATGCAGAAACGTTCAAGCTTGATCCGCGGTGGGACCAGGCGGAGGCAGACCGTCAGCTGTCCCGGCTGTATGCGAGCTACCCGAAGGCCAACCCCGGCTTCGGAATCCGCATCGGCGGCGTGTACTCGCCGGAACGCTCCATCGAGCACATCGAAGCAGAGCGCCGCTCGATGTCCGCGGAGGAGTTCGGCCGCGAGCGGCTGGGCATCGGTGACTGGCCCGTCGAAGGTGAGTCGTGGCGGGTCATCGGTGAGTCGTACTGGAAGGCGTGTGTCGACCAACTGTCATCTCCCGTAGGGGAGTTGGCGTTCGGGATCGACCTGTCACCGGACCGCAAGATGGGATGCATCGTCGTCGCGGGACTGACCCCCGACGGACTGACGCATGTCGAGATCACTTCGTCCGACGTGCTCGACCACCGTCCCGGCGATCGCTGGATTGTGCCGCGCGTAGTCGAGCTCGTTGAGCGCTGGAAGCCGAAGGCGATCGTCATCAACAAGGCGAGCCAGGCGGGCGCCCTGATCGCGGCTATCGAGAACCAGGGCGTTGAGGTCGTCTCGCCCACTGTGCGCGAGTACGCGCAGGCCTGTGGCTCGTTCGGCAGTGCGGTCGTTCCGATCCGCGGCAATCACCCGACGCTGGTCCACATCGATCAGGTGCCGCTGACTACCGCCGTGGCGGGGGCTGACAAGCGCGTGACGGCCGGCCTGTGGGCCTGGGACCAGTCGGGGGCTGCCATCGATATCACGCCCTTGCAGGCGGCGACGCTGGCGATGTGGGGACTCCAGCAGAAAGCCAATAAGCCAGTCATCGAAGCCGGTTGCGCATGGGGGTAGCGATGGCGTGGTGGAAAAGGCTCATTCCCTGGGGCAGGCAGAAGGGCTTTACGCAGCCGGATTTTTGGAGTCTCGATGCAGCTCCGTTCGTCACGGGAAGCACTGCGGAGAAGGAGCGGATAGAGACCGATTTCGAAGGCTACGTTGAAGGCGCCTTCAAGAGGAACGGTCCGGTCTTCTCGTGCGTGGTCGCGAGGCAGATGGTTTTCTCTGAAGCCCGGTTCCAGTGGCGGCAGTACAGGAACGGCCGGCCGGGCGATCTCTTCGGCAACGCGGAGCTCGCACTTCTGGAGAACCCCTGGCCATCCGGAACGACCAGCGAGCTTCTGGCGCGCATGGAGCAAGATGCGTCGCTGGCAGGCAATTCGTTCTGGACGAAGACTGACGATCAGGGGCGCTTCGGCAATTCAGCTGCTGGCCCCGGTCTGCGCCTTGCGCGACTTCGTCCGGACTGGGTGTCGATGATCATTGGTTCGCAGAGCGGCGACTACTACGCAGCAGACGCAAAGGTGATCGGATTTCTGTACGAGCCGCGAATGTTCGGCGTCATGGCGTCGGGCACACCTCTCGCCGGCTCGGTCCTGCTGTTGCCGAACGAGGTCGCCCACTACTCGCCGATTCCCGATCCCACGGCGAGATTTCGCGGCATGTCGTGGATGACTCCCGTGCTCAAGGAGATTGAGGCGGACACGGCCTCAACGATCCACAAGAAGACGTTCTTCGACCACGCGGCCGTGCCCAACATGGTCGTGCGCTTCGACAAGGAAGTTTCGCCTGAGTCGTTCGACGGCTTCGTCAAGAAGTTCAAGGCCGGGCATCAGGGCGCCTGGAACGCGTACAAGACGCTGTTTCTCCAGGGCGGCGCTGATGTCACCCCGCTGACGCACGACTTCCGGCAGATGGACTTTTCGGCAACGGTCGGAAAGGGCGAAGCTCGGGTAGCGTCCGCTGCCGGGGTGCCGCCTTCGTGGGTCGGATTCTCGGAGGGGCTTCAGGGTTCCGCACTTAATGCGAGCAACTTCGCTGCGAACAGGCGCCGCTTCGCCGATGGGACAATTCGCTACCTGTGGCGGACCGCTGCTGCGAGTCTTCAGAATCTTGTGACCGTTCCGGCGGGCGCCTCCCTCTGGTTCGATACTCGCGATATCGCATTCCTTCGCGAGGACTCGAAGGACCGTGCAGAGATCACGCGCGTCCAGGCCAACACGATTGACTCTTTGATCAAAGCGGGCTTTGAGCCGGATGCTGCTGTGGCCGCTGTTCTGAACGAAGACATCGGCCTACTGATCGGCCATCACACCGGGCTCGTCTCCGTGCAGATGCAGCCGCCCCTTGAAGCGCAGCCCAAACCGCCTGCCCTTCCCGCCGGGCAGTCAGATTCCCCACCAGATGATGAATCCGGTCAGCCGGAAGGACTCGACAATGGAACATAAGAGCCTGCCCGGCGGGCTGGAAATCAAGGACGCGGACAAGGGCATCGTCACGGCGGTCTTTTCCACCATGAATGTGCGCGACCTCGACGGGGATTATACCCGCGAGGGCGCATTCACTGATGGCGCGAAAGTGGCTATCAGTGCGTACGGGCACAAGAGCTGGGACGGCGCGCTGCCGGTCGGCAAGGGCGTTGTTCGCGTCAAGGGCAAGAAGGCCGTGCTGGAAGGCCAGTTCTTCATGAACACGCAGCACGGCAAGGACACCTTCGAGACCGTCAAGGCGCTGGCAGAGGAAGGCCTTGGTGAGTGGTCCTACGGCTTCGACATCGAAGAGCACTCCTACGGCAAGGAAGGCGACCAGCGCGTTCGCTACCTGGACCGCCTGACGGTTCATGAGGTGTCGCCCGTCCTGCGAGGCGCCGGCGTCAATACGCGCACGCTGTCGACGAAGGGCCGCACCGTGACCGACGACGATGAGCCGAAGACAGGCACCGCGGTCCGCGGTCCGATTCCCTACGCCGAGACCGAGATCCTGACGCGAGCATGGGACGGAGCCGGGACCGTCAAGGGTCTCGCCGACGACTCGCGGCCCTCCCAGCTCCGCAGCGTCTTCGCATGGGTCGACCCCGACGGGGACCCGGAGCTGAAGTCCTCCTACCGGTTCGCGCACCACCACGGCGTGGACGGGCCGGCCAACCTCCGCGCGTGCCTTCAGGGCATCGCGGAACTCAACGGCGCACACGGAGACTCCGGCATTCCGGAGAAGGACCGCGACGCCGTTTACAAGCATCTGTCGGCGCACCTGCTCGACGCCGACAGGGAGCCCCCGGAGCTGCGTTCAGCCGCCGGTGGCGTGAAGGGCAAGCAGAGGTTCGCCGACCAGGCCATAGACGTCATGGCCAACGTGTCGAGCCTGATCGATCGTGCGACGGGGGTCATGGCTTTCCGGGCGCAAAAGGGCAAGGGCATGTCGCAGGGTTCCGCAGATCTCCTTAGCTGGATCACGGATGACCTGAAGCGACTCGATGCCCTGCTGACAAATCCCGTTGACGATGCCGAGCCGGATGAGCCGAGCGCCGAAGAGAAGGCCTCGCTGTTCGTGCAGTCGCTCGCGCTGCTCAACGACTTCTAAAAGAAACGTTCCCTCAAAGCCTCTGTGAACCGGGGGCTTTTTTCATGCCCGAAAACGGAGAGCCATGTACAACGACTCTGATCGGATTGTCGAATTTCCGGCACTGAAGCAGGCACAGGAGAAGCTCGACGAGAAGCGCAAGGGCCTCGCCGGCATCCTCTCCGAGGCCGGCCCTGAGTACGACATGTCGAAGGTCAAGTCTCTTTCGGGGGACACGACCGCGAAGGTCGAAGAGATCCGCAAGATGAACGCGGAGATCATCGACTGCAAGGCGAAGGTGGACGAACTCCTTGTCGTCGGTCGTGCCGCGGCAGCCGCGCAGGACACCGGTGACGGCGCGGAGGGCGGCGACGGCGCCAAGGGCAAGGGACGCGAGCCCGAGCGCAAGGGCGGTCGCGGTTTCATCGACCTGGGCCGCGAGTTCGCCGACTCGACCGCCTTCAAGAACTACCAGCGCGGTAGCGGTATGGGTCCTCAGGCCACGCTCGACATCAGCCTGAAGACGCTGATGGAAACCCCGGCGGGCTGGGACTCGGAAGACGTGCGGACCGGCCGCGTCGAGCTCATGGCCACCAGGCCTTCGGTCCACGTCGCGGCGTACTTCCCGCACACCACGACCGGCATGTCTGCGGTGGTCTACATGGAAGAGACCACCTACACGAACAACGCGGCGGAGACGGCGGAGGCGAACCAGGCGGACAACCAGGGCGCCTACCCCGAGTCGGCGCTCGCGCTCACCGAGCGCCAGGAGCCGGTGCGCAAAGTTGCGACCTTCCTGCCCGTCACGGACGAGCAGTTCGAGGACGAGCCGCGCGCGCAGGGCTACGTGAACAACCGCCTGCCGTACATGATTCAGCAGCGGCTCGACTCCCAGCTTCTCGTGGGCAACGGCACTGCACCGAACCTGCGCGGCACCGAGAACGTCGTGGGCATCCAGACTCAGGCGCTTGGCGCCGACTCGGTCCCGGATGCCATCTACAAGTGCGCGCGGAAGATCCGCGACAACGGCTTTGCTGAGCCGTCCGTCGTCTTCATCGCCCCGTCGAAGTGGGAAGGCGTGCGGCTTCTCAAGACCGCCGACGGACAGTACGTCTGGGGCCACCCGTCGATGGTCGGCCCCTTCACCATCTGGGGAATCCCGGTGGTGGAAACGACTGCCGTCACATCCACGAAGGCAGTCCTGGGCGACTACGCGAACTTCTCGGAACTCGCCATGCGTCGCGGTATCGACGTGCAGGTTTCGAACTCGCACAGCGACTACTTCGTCAAGGGCAAGCTCGCCATTCGCGCGGACATGCGCGCCGCGGCCATCCACTTCCGGCCGAAGGCATTCGGCACGGTCACCGGCCTCTAGGTCTGAATAGCCGGGAGGGTCGCAAATTCGGCCCTCCCGGTGCCCAACTGAAAGGAAAGATTGATGGGCAATATTCAGCCCGGTACTGGAAAGATTGGATCCGGAAATCACGTGGGCCGCGCCAAGTACGCCCGCGCGTACTACGACTTCGCGGTCGACGCTGGCGCCGTCGGCACCATCACCATGCGCGGCGACACCATCCCGAGCGGCGCCATCCTGCTGGACGCCTTCGTCGAGGTCACGACCGCCTTCACCCCCACGACCACCACCACCGTGGCCTTGACGGTGCAGTCTGCCGGCGACCTGCGCGCGGCGGCCCTGACGAACGCCTCGCCTGCCGTCATCTCGACAACCGGCGTGAAGCGACTGCTCGTTGACGCATCGGACGCCGACCTGATCAAGGCCACGGCAGACCGGGCGATCAGTCTCGTCATCGCCGCCGGCGCCGTCACGGCAGGTGTCTGCTCGGTCGTCGTCGGTTACGTGGAGATGGCCTGATGTCCGGCGGCGAGTGGGTCACCATCGACCAGCACTGGTGCCTTGTCGAAGACGGCAGCCGCGTTGTCCCGGAGACGGACCCGGAGGCGCGATGGCTGCACTGGTCGCCCGGCACCGTGGTCCTGCGCGAAGAGGCTGAACGCCTCGGGGCTGTGAAGCCCGCGGCCAAGCCTGCGCCCGCCGAGGCGAAGAAGGCGCCGCCTGCTGCGAACAAGCAGGCGCGCCCCGCGCAGAACAAGGGGCGGTAGGCCGTGGCTGTCGTGGGCGCCGTTGTCGCCGTGGCGACTTCCGCAACGCTTCTCACGGCTGCGGACACCGACAGCGTCTCGGGCCAGTCGATCTATGTGACCAACGCCGGATCGAACCCGATCTTTCTCGGGGGTTCCGGCGTGACCACCGGCACGGGCTATTCGCTCGCGGCCGGTGCAAGTCTCCCGTGGCCCCTGGTCCTGGGAATCGGTGAGGCGCTGTACGGGATCGTCGCCGCGTCCACCGAGAACGCGAAGGTGTTGCGGACGGGGGTCTGAGCTATGGCTCTTGGCGACCCGTACGCGACGCTCGTGCAACTCAAGGCGTACATGAAAGGGAGTCTCGACGACGTCACGATGTACGACGCCGTCCTGACTGATGCTCTCGATTCCGTAAGCCGCGAGATAGAGAAGCACTGCCATCGCCAATTCAACAAGGCGGACTTGGCAACTGTTCGCGACTTCGAGCCGGATGACATCTTCACTATCGCGGATAGTGAGACGTTCGAGCACTGGGTAGCTGTCGATGATTTCTGGGATTCGACAGGTCTGGTTGTTTCATCTGGCGGCGCTCTGTGGTCAGCCTCGGATTTCAAGTTGCGACCCCGGAACGGAATTGTCGACGGTCAGCCCGGTTGGCCGTACAACGAGATCCACGCCGCGAGCAGGCAAATGCGCTTCGCCGCATCCTCGGACGTAACGGTTACCGCAAAGTGGGGGTGGCCTTCCGTTCCGGCGCCAGTGAGGCAAGCCTGCCTGATTCTGACTTCCGAAACGTTCCAGATCAAGGACGCGCCATTCGGTGTCGCCGGGCTTGATCAGTTCGGTGTCATTCGTGTCCGTGAAAACCGAATGGCGGCGGCGAAGTTGGCGCCCTATGTCAGGGATCCCCTGCAAGTGAGGTAAGTAAATGGCGTCACTCACGGCGATTCGCGCTGCCCTGAAGGAAACCTTCAAGGCCAACATTTCCAATCTGAACGTCTACTCCGAAGTATCGGATGTCACTCAGGTTCCGGCCATCGTCGTCATGCCTTCGCGACCGGCCGTCGGTGGTCTGGTCTGCGATTTCAACGGCGCATTCGGCCGCGGCCTTGATACCTGGCATCTGGAGCTTTTCATTCTCGTGGCGCGTACCGAGGCGACGCTTGCGCAGAAAGCTCTAGACCAGTTCGTCACCGGCGGTGGCCCGAAGAGCATTCGCCGAATTATCTACGAAAACCCGACCCTTGGTCTCAGCGACGGCACAGACGCGCACGCCGAGGGTGTGAGCGCCTACGACGGGTCCTTTGACACGGCAGGGGTTTCCCACGTGGGCGCAGTTGTGCGGCTGACCGTGCGCACGTCCAGTACCTAAGCGAGGAAGCGATGTCCCTCAGGACAACTCAAGTCATTGTGCCTGCGGGCACTGCGCCTACGTTCAGCGCCGCCACTGCATCGGACACGATGGAGATCGGCGAGCGCATCTGGGTCGAATACCGCAGCACCCATTCCGCCACCACGACGGTGACCGTGCTGGGCAAGGGTGTTCTCGACAACGGCGACACCGTACCGAACAAGGTCTACACGCTCGCCATCGGCAACGTCACCATGTCGGAACTCCGCATTCCCCTGTACCGGTCCTATCAGGACTCCGTCACCGGCCTTGCCACCATCACGACGTCTCAGCAGACGGCCGTGACCATGGCTGTCGTGAGGCGCTGATGGCCAGGGGGCAAAGCCGCCCGGATCCTCTCCCCATTCAAGACCGCCCGGCAGATGTGCCGAGGCGGTCTTTGCGTTCCCAGCGGGAAGAGCCGACCGAGCGCACTTACGAGGTCATCGGACCCAAGCCGGTAGGCGGCAAGAGGCGCGGCGAAATCGTGACTCTCTCCCTCACCGATGCCGCAGAGAAAGCCCTGATCGATGCCGGCCATGTGAAGCCGGCTACGGAATCTGCACGGCCATCGCTGGCCGCGAATGAGGAAGGTAGTTAGCGATGGCCAAGCTGGTATTGCGGGATTGCTCGATTGTGGTCAATTCCGTTGACTTCTCCGACCATGTGTCGTCTGTCGAGATCACTCTCGTGAAGGACGAAATCGAGACGACCAACTTCAGCGGCCAGGGTCGCGAGCGGGTCGCCGGCCTCAAGGACGACTCGATAGTCGTCAGCTTCCAGCAGGACTTCGCAGCCGGCGAGGTCGACGCCACTCTCTACCCGCTATGGAACAACGAGACAGAGTTCACCGTCGTGGTGAAGCCCACGGCGGCGGCAGTCTCTGCGACGAACCCCAGCTACACGGCGACCTGCATCCTGCTGGAGTACCAGCCCCTCTCCGGTGACGTCGGCGACCTCTCCGAGACCGAGGTGACGTTCCCGACGCAGCGCACGGGCGTGACCCGCGCAACCGCGTAATGCCCCGGCAGCCAGCGACCTTCCGCATCGACCCCGGCAGCGAGTTCAGCCGAGTCGCCGCGGCACTGCGGGAGATCGACGAAGACCTTCCCGGACAGTTGCGCGATGAGCTGCGGGATGCGGTCAAGCCGCTCGTACGGGAGGCGCAGCGCAAGGCGCAGCAGATCCCTGCACATGGCCGCGCGCACACGGGACTGCGTACGCGCGTTGCGAAGGGCGTGCGCGCGCACGTATTCGTGGGCCGGAAGCCGGGCGTTGAGATCGTCTCTACGATGCCGGACAAGTCGGAGCGGAACCTTCCCGCCTACCTGGACAACCCCGGCGCGGGTTGGCGACACCCGGTATTCGGCAACCGGCACGAATGGGTGTCGCAGCATACGGGAGCCCCCTGGTTCCGCGAGACATTCGCGCAGGGTGACGACGATATCGAGGGGCGCCTCGACTACGTCATGAACCGTGCTGCCGAGACGATCGCCGCGGCTGGCCGCGGTTGATCGGGCGGACTGGCCGGGGTCCGCGGGTACTCCGGTCAGTCCGCGCATAGCGAAGCCCCCGGCGTTCCTGCCGGGGGCTTTCTCGTTGGTCAGTGGGCGGCTTCGTAGGCTTCGCGGATCGAGGCGGGTACACGGCCGCGCGCGCTGACCTCGAAGCCGTTCTCAGCGGCCCATGCCCGCATGCCTTCGGCGCTGGGGCCGTCCGCCTTGCGCGCCTTGGACGCACCCTTCACCCGCCCAGTCTTCCGGCCCTTCTCGATGAACGGGCCGAGCGCTTCCAAAAGCTGATCGTAGCTTTCCGGGGCGAGATCGATTTCGTAGCTCACGCCTTCGAGCGTGAATGACCGCGTCTGGACCTCTTCGGACTCCTTGTCCGTCAGGTCATCCGTATAGATCGTCACAATTTTCTGAGCCATAAACGGGATCGTACCCCAATTCCCTGGGGTGTCTACCCCGAGTTTCAATTACCCGTGATCGAAAGGTATCTGTGATGCTGCTTTCCCGCGAAGCGATCCTTGCGGCTGACGACCTCGCAACCGAGGACGTCCCTGTTCCCGAGTGGGCGCCCGCCGGCGCGAAGAACCCCGATGAGTACGAAGTGCGCCTTCGCACTCTCACGGGAACCGAGCGCGACAGGTTCGAGCAGTTCATGGCGGAGGGGCAGAACGGTAAGCGCAAGCAGAACCTCGACAACTTC
This sequence comes from Streptomyces sp. NPDC088747, assembly GCF_044751025.1. NCBI lineage: Bacteria > Bacillati > Actinomycetota > Actinomycetes > Kitasatosporales > Streptomycetaceae > Streptomyces > Streptomyces sp. NPDC088747. The sequence goes on along the minus strand of NZ_JBIVKZ010000001.1, from coordinate 86,895 downwards.
CGTGCCCGGATGATCACTCTTTGCGCGGTGGACGAGCAGGGGCAGCGGATCTTCAACTCCGCAGACATCAAAGCTCTCGGCACGAAGTCCAGCGCCGCTCTGGCGCGCCTGTTCAACAAGTGCCAGGAGATGAACGGCTTCACTGAGAAGGACGTGGAGGAGCTCACGGAGGATTTCGACGACGCCCCGGAAGAGCCTTCTACTTCCGACTAGCCCTCGCCCTGGGGATGACGGTCCGCGAGCTGCTTGCCCGGATCGACTCCCACGAGCTGGCTGAGTGGGCGGCATACGAGCGCTTCGCCGGCCCCGTCGGCAACCAGTGGCGTGACGAAGTGTTCGCGAGCCTGCACGAGCAGGGGCAGGCGCTCAACCGCATGACGGGCGCCGCCCACTTCACGGACAAGAAGCACCGGAAGAACCCGGCCCCTGAGCCGAAGCACTATCCGCGCCCGCACGAAGTGCATAAGCGCTCTGCCAATGAAGAGGCGGAGAGCGAAAACTAAATAGGGGGCGCGTGATGGCAACGATCACTTCTCTGTCGTTTGCCATCACGTCTACCTACAGCGGGCGTGGAATGCGCGAGGCGCGCCGCGATATTCAAGGCCTGGACGATGGCCTTGTCGGTATGAGCAAGGCTGCATCGAATATCGGCGGGCTGTTGACGTCAGTGACGAATGCGGCTCTGCTGCTTGGTCCTGCGCTAATCCCTATCGCCACTGTTTCGGCGGGAGTAGCAGGGGGCTTGATCGCTTCGGCTGCTGCGGCCGGTCTCGCCGCCGGAATCTTCGGAGGCGCGCTGGCTGGCGCCATTACGAGAACGACGAAGGCCACGGAGGGTGCGAAGAATGCTCTCCAAAAGCAAGAGGACATTCTTGCCACGATCCAGCCTGGCACGAAGGCCTATACCGAGCAGGTGAAAAAGGTTCGCGAGGCAGAGGAGACTCTGACCGCGACACTGAACGACCTCAACCCGGCGCAGCGACGCTACTCGGATTCGGTCGACACCATGGCTGGGGCTTGGTCCAAGTTTCTGGATGCCACCGAGAAGGACACTCTGACGCCGACATCCATTGCGATGGACGCGGTTTCCCGGAATCTCGGCAAGTTCGTGCCGGTCATCAAGGAAGTCAGCCCGGTCGTCAACGGTCTGGCCAAGAGCTTTGCGGCATGGATGGACGGCAACGGCCTGAAGCGGTTCATCAACGTTCTCATCGTGTCGGGCGTGCCAGCCCTAGCGAACTTCATTGACATGGGCCGAAGCATGCTCGGGGTCTTTGGGAAGGGCATGAGGGCTTTCCTTCCCTACGGAAACAAGATGGTCTTCTTCCTGGCGGCGGGAGCGAGGCACCTCAAAGAGTGGGCCGACGGCGGCGGTTTCCAGAGGTTTATGGCCAAGGTGACGGAAGCCGCTCCGAGCGTCAAGGAATTTCTTTATGCCCTCATTGAGGCATTGAAGAATATCGCCAAGGCGGCGGCGGATCTCAGTGGTTCGTCACTCACTGTTTTCACGGTCATTCTTGAGACCCTCGCCCTGCTTCCCCCTGAGCTGCTGGCGAATCTGGTCAGGGCGTGGCTCGCCTGGAACGCGGCGTTGATAGTTTACAACGTCGTGATGGGCATTGCCGCCGTGGTGACGGCTGCTATGTCTATCGCGGCGTCTCCCTTCTTCCTGATGATTGCAGGCGCGGCGCTGACGGTCGGCGCCGTGGTGCTTGCGCTTATCGCGCTAGGTGTTGGTATCTATTTCCTGATCAAGTACTGGGATCAGGTGTCGGCCTTCTTCGTGAAGGTCTGGGATGCCACCTGGAACTGGATCAAAGACACGGCCCTTACGGTCTGGGATTTCCTCACTCACGGGTGGGGACAGTTCGTTCTTCTCCTGCTCGGGCCTATCGGTCTGCTCGTCTTTCTGGGTACCCACTGGCGGCAGATTTGGGACGGCATCAAGACCGCCGCCTTTGTCGTATGGGACGCACTGAAGGTGGGATGGTCCGCGTTCAGTGGCTGGATATCCGACAAGTGGAATTCAGTATGGGGTGGTCTGCTTACCGCTTGGCGCGGGTTCATTGACCCCATCGTCGAGTCCTGGCACAAGGTGTGGCCCGAGCTCAAGCTTGCTGCCGAAAACATTTGGAACTTCCTCCGCTTCAACTGGGAAATCCTGTGGGGCTCGGCTACCGCAATATGGGAAGCGTTCTGGGGGATGTTTGGCCCCACCTTCAAGGCGGCGTGGCAGGGGGCTTCGAATACGGCGAAGGCCGCGTGGGATCTGCTGACAGCCGGCTGGGAATTCGTCTGGGCGGTACTGTCCGGAGTCTTCAAGACTGCGTGGGCCGCTCTGTCCGGTGCCTGGGATATCGGTTGGGCGCTCTTGACGGGAAGCGCGAAGGTTGCGTGGTCGATCCTCACGGGCGCCTGGTCGGTTGTCTGGACCGTGGTGACCGGCGTCTGGGATGCCTGGGTCTCCACCTTCGGGGCAATTTTCTCCGGTGCCTGGGATGTGATAGCGACCTTCGCCACCGGTGTCTGGAATGTCATCAAGGCTGCCTGGGAAGCCCTGTGGAAAGTCATCACAGCAATCTTCCTTATCTTCACGGCGGTATTCACCGGGCATTGGGATAAGGCCTGGACGGCGGTCAGTGACGCTGTCGATGCCATTTGGAAAGTCATACGCACGGCGTGGCAGGGATTTCTCAACACGGTTGTATCGGTGTTCGACGCGTTCGTTGGCGTACTGTCCGCGGCCTGGCGTTCCTTCTGGAATCTGGTGCAGTCCGTAGCCCTAGCCGCCTGGAATGCTTTCAGGAATACCTTCGACACGTTCCTTGCGTCGGTCAAGAATCTCTGGATCACCGCATGGAATGCCATCCGCAACTATTTCCAGACGCTGATCAACGCAGTTGCGGGGGTAGCTCAGGCGGCGTGGAATCTGATACGCGCCGGTGTTAGCGCCTTTCTTACGGCGATCCAATCGATCTGGAATACCACGTGGTCCACGGTCCGCAGTCTTTTCCAGACGGCGACCAACGCCATCATCTCGGCAGCCACTTCTTTCTGGACGTCGATACGCGGAGCGTTCTCCGCAGGCTCGTCCTGGCTCCGTGAAACCTTCTGGAACCCTGTCAACAACCTGTTCACGAAGACGATACCGAACGCATTCGAAGCGGGAGCCAAGGCGCTGGGAAAGGCCTGGGCTACTATTCGAAAGCTGGTTCGTGATCCTATTCAAGCGGTTGTCTCCGTCGTCTATAACGGCGGAATTGTCAAACTCTGGAATGCCGTTGCTGGAGTGTTCGGCGCGGACAAGCTGTCGAACTTCACGCTCCCTGCATTCGCCAAGGGCGGCCCGACGGGTCGCGGTTCGTCCAGCGGGTTCCCCGCACTGCTGCACCCCAACGAGCACGTGTGGACCAAGGACGAAGTGAAGGGCGCCGGCGGGCACCGTGCGGTTGCGGCCCTGCGCAGCCAGGCCATGGGCGGCGCACCGGTCCGCCTCGCCGGCCAGCCGGGCGGCGCCTTCGAGGACGGGGGCGGGCTCTTCGGTACGGGCCTCGGTCCTTCCGTCGGCCCCGACCTGGTCCCCGACGGCATCGTGAAGGACGCATTCGGCAAGCTCAAGGATCTCGCCCTGGGCGCCATCAGCGGCCCGTTCGGTGCGGCCGTGGACGGCGTCGCCAAGCTCGGCAAATCCGCGGTGCGAGCGGCCGTTCCCGGCAGTGACAGCGCGATGGAACAGCTCGGGGTCGGCATGGTCAGCAAGATCGCTGACACGGTGAAGTCCTGGGTCAAGGATCATGACATCGCCCCGACGGTGGCCGGCGGCAGTGTGGAATCCGCGCTGGCGTGGGTCCGGTCCCAGGTCGGCAAGCCGTACCAGTGGGGCGGCGTTGGCCCTGCCGGATACGACTGCTCGGGTCTCATGTCCGCGATCCAGAACGTGATCATGGGCGACAAGCCGAACCGGCGTCTCTGGGCTACGGGTGCGTTCAGCGGCGGCACCGCGCCGTCCGGCTGGAAGCGCAGCGAGAAGGCACCCTTCATGGTCGGCATCACAAATTCCGGCGTCGGCCATACAGCCGGAACGCTGAACGGCGTCAATGTGGAATCCGCAGGTGGTGTCGGTGTTCGCGTCGGCGCGAGTGCGCGCGGCTACAACAACGGCATGTTCACCGATTGGTATGGATTCCTTCCGTCGAAGAACGCGGGCGGCGCCACCTCGGGTAATGCACAGGCTACGGCCAAGGCAATGCTGAAGACCTACGGATGGGGCACCGACCAGTGGTCGGGACTTCAAGCCCTGTGGCAGCGAGAGTCCGGATGGAACTACCGGGCTACCAATCCGAGCAGCGGTGCGTACGGAATTCCGCAAGCCCTGCCCGCCAACAAGATGGCGAGTGCGGGTAGCGACTGGAAGACCAACGCCGCAACGCAAATTGAATGGGGCCTCGGGTACATCCGGTCGCGCTACGGATCGCCGAACAAGGCGAACGCTTTCCAGAAGGCGAACAACTGGTATGCCGAGGGAACCTATTCGGCGTTCCCTGGTTGGGGTGTAGTCGGCGATGGCGGCGGACCCGAGGTCATGCGGATGCGCGGCGGCGAGGAAATCAAACCGCTGGGTGATCTCGTGGGCGGCGGCGGCGCGACGAGCGTTGAGGTCACCGTGCCCGTCACCATTCACGGCAATGCAACACCGGGCACCGTCGACAAGCTGCAACGGGAATTGATTCCGAAGCTGACGATGGCCATCAAGCAGGGAGTCGGGAGGCGCGACTAATGACCGGACTGTCCCACCTGTGCATTGATGATTTCAGAAATGAAGGCTGGACACTGGTGGGGTCCGGAGTCTTGAAGTTGTTCCAGGCCTGGAACAACGACGACGACAGCAAGTACTGCCGCAACCCTCCCCACAAGGGGAGGGCTTGCGTCAGGTTTCCCGTCGACATCAACACGGTTCCCGAAGGCGCCGTAGTTACGTCGGTGACCATCTTCATTCGCGTCGCGAAGGTGGGATCAGGCTCGCGCTCCATCACGGTGAACGTCTGCTGCCTGGACGACACGAGCCGCTTCACCAGCCGAACCATTTACCCGACGACGACGCCGACCACCTACGAAATCGGCACCTACCAGAGGGACCCCCTAGGGCTTCTCTGGGACATCCATCGCATAAACAAACTGCTGTGCCAGTGCTTCAGTTACAGCAGCGTTTTCGATTGCATTCGCGTCTACAAGCTGTGGGTGCAGATCAACTACCGGGTCCGTCCCACGGTCACAGTGGAAGCGCCGACCGGGACAGTCCTCACGCCGTCTCCGGTCATCAGCTGGACGTACGCGCAGGCGGACGGTGACCCGCAGGCGAAGGCCGAATACAGGATCTTCACCGGCATTCAGGTTGCAGAGAGCACTTTCGACCCCAACACCACGCCGCCCGTGTACGCCGCGACAGTCGACGGCGACATCACGTCGCAGACGCTGCCGACCAGCCTGAACCCCGACACCTACTCCGTGTACGTGCGGGTGTACTCCAGCTTCGGCGCCAAGTCCGTCTGGGTCGGGCGCAGCTTCGGCGTACAGGGTCCGAGCCCCGGCGTCCCCGGCGACGACAACACGGTGTCCGGCACCCCGGGTATCGGCGTTGTCTCCGTGGTTCCGGACAGCTACGCGTCCGCGGTCGCGCTCACCCTGCGGGACAGCTCGAACCTGCTGTCCGTCCAGAGCGCCGACTTCGAGACGCTGACGGACGCTCCCGAGTACACGACCACGAATTGCACCGCGGCGCAGGACACGGGCGTGTACTTCGCGGGTGTCGCGTCGCTGAAGATGACCGCGTCCAGCGCGGCGACGATGGCTGTGCACGGCCCCTTCGTCGAGGTCGCACCCGACGCTCCTGTCACGGTCCGGGCGCAACTCCGCGCCGCGGTGACCGCACGGACCTGCAACGTCAGGGTCAAGTTCTACGACGAGACGTTCACTCTGATCGCGGGCACCGTCACGAACAGCGGCACGGACTCCGCGGCGACCTGGACCGAGGTGGTCGCCACGGGACCATCGCCGGCCACGGCCGCGTACGCAGTCGTGGAAGTCGAGGTGGTGAGCCCTGCCAACGCGGAGGTGCACAACGTCGATCACGTCGGGCTGATGTACGGCGCCGCGGCGCCGTGGTCCGACGGCGGGCACACGTCGCGCAACATCCTGAGCGCCTTCTCTGCCACGGGCGATGACCCGGTGGGGGACAACTGGGTCGCTGGCACGGGGTCGTCGATCAGTCGCGTGTCGGTGACGGGTACGGGCTCTCACGGATCGCAGACGAAGCGCCTGACGTACACCGGCATCACGCCGTCGCTGGCGTTCCGCGCGACCGGTACCGCCTTCACGTCCCCGACATCCGGCACGGACTTCACGCTGAACAAGCCGGCCGGTGTGACGACCGGGGATCTGATGGTCGCCTTCGTCAGCTCGAACCAGCACGGCACGATCACGCCCCCAGCGGGATGGACCACGGTCAACACGGCGTCGGTGGACGACGGCACGACGGACACGGCCTTGTTCGTCCTGAAGCGCACCGCGGGGGGCAGCGAGCCGAGCACCTGGACGGATGGCACCCTCGGGACCGCGAGTACCCGGCGGTACGCGGTCGTCGTCGCCTACTCCGGAGCGGCGGACGCGGCGGATCAGTTCATCGCGGAGGGCGTGCTCACCCGGGCGACGGGCGCACCGCTGTACCTGACCTCTGCGACGATCAACAACTCGGACGTCAACGCCTGGCGGCTCAGCGCTTTCGCGGTGAGCGACAATGTCACGGGCGGTTCGATGGTCGCCAACATCGCGCCGCCTACGAGCTCCGCGGACATCGCGTACGTCGGCAAGGGCACCGCATGGGCGGCGTACAGCAACACCACGTCGTACACGATCAACCGCCCGTCAGGTGTGGTGTCGGGTGATCTGATGATCGCGACCATTGCGATCAGTGATCCGGTCGGCGCCACCATCACCGCCCCGTCCGGCTGGACAATGGTCCGTCAGATAGCGGAGTCGGACCTTCAGGCGAGCGTGCGATTCGCCGTCCTCAAGCGCACGGCGGGCGGCTCTGAGCCGTCGTCCTGGACGGGGACACTGAGCGCCACCGTCAAGCCGATCGTCACGCAGTGCACTGCCTACCGGAATGCTGACACCGCGGCGAACCAGTTCATCGCTGAGAACACGTCGCAGTCCAGTTCGGGGAACACGGTCACCACGGCGACGGTGACGAACACCGACAGCCGGGCTTGGAGGATCAGCGCGTTCGGTTCTTCCAGCGACTACTACACCTTGTGGGGCAGCACGTCAGAGGTATCGGTTCGCGCCAACGACGGTGCCGAGTACCAGATCAACGCCTGGCAGTACCGGGCGGCAGAGCTCATGATGGCCGACTCGAACGGCCCTGTCGGTACGGGCTCCCACAGCCGGACCGGATCGTTGAACCGCAGCTACTACGCGGGCGCGTCCTGGATCGGCATCATCAAGCCCCTGCCGTCGGCGCCGGCGCCGGGCGCCAACGAGACTGAGCGCTCGGACGTCACGGTCGGCAGCTCTGACCCGTGGCTGACGACGGGGGTGTACGACTCGAACGGTCCGGTACCGATCGGTGCGACCAGCGTCACCGCAGCGTTCACGCCGGGCTCGGGCTCAGATCTGAATTCGGCTGCGTCCTGGGTCGGTCTCGTCAAGCCGGCCGTGCCGCTGGTATCGGGCAAGACCCTCGCGACGATGCCCGACGCGATCGATATTTCGTCCATCGATCCTCGCATCATGGCGCTCGCCAAGAATCAGGTGACGTTCACCAGTTCATTCCTTGGGTCAACCAGCGGTACGCCGTATCTGACGCTGTACTTCTACCGGGCGAACCAACTCATCAGTTCGCAGGTAATCCAGGGTGCATCCTTCGGCACGGCGGTCTGGAAGAAGGCTGCTGGAACGTTCAGCATTCCTGACGGCACAACACGCATCAAGGGCGAAGTCAGCGTGACCGACCGGGCCGTGAGCGACCTGGTCTATTTCGACCGAGTGGGAATCATGCTCGGCTCATCTCCGGTATGGCGCAATGGAACCGGCCGCGCCACGCACGCCGTGTGGCACGCACCGGTAATTCAGTACGCCGATGATGACGGCGCGGGTTACGGCGACTGGCAGACCCTTCCCGGCCTGGACGTCAAACCGCCGACCTACGACCCCGTCTCGGGCGTCGCCACCTACACCGACAACACGGTGATCCCTCTGGTGAACCGGCGCTACCGGGCACGGACGGTTTCCTACGGACTGGCGGGAGATCAGTTTGTTTCCGGGTTCGGGCCGCCGAGTGACGAAGTGTCACTGACGGCCCTGAACTGGTGGCTCAAGGACATCACCGCCCCGGAAAACAATGTGGCGCTGCGGGTGAAAGCCGAACCGCTGCAAGTCGGAACGACTGGTACGAGCGTCATGTACCAGCCGCTCGGGGAGGACCGCCCGGTCGTCCTGTCCGAGGGATACAAGGGCGACGCCATTGAACTCACGCTGATAGTCAGGCGTGAGGAATACGCCCCCTTGCGGCGGTTACTCAAGTCGGGCCGGACGCTTTTCCTTCAGACCAACGTCGATCACGCCTGGTGGGTCCGCCCTATCGGTGACGTCCAGTCAGAAGTGCAGGTGTCCGGTCAGCGGTTCGTCGACCCCATCCGATTCGTACGGGTGACCTTCGTGGAGGTTGCCCCCGAATCCTGATGCGAGAAGGCGGGGGCCGGTGACTGTTCAGCGTGCATCGGCCCGCCTGCTCGCGGAGATCAGCAGGAGCCACGAGGTCTACTCCTACGTGGACGTGATCTCCCCGACGCAGGAGCGGCGGCGCCTGCCCGCGACAGGGGGCGAGGTCGGCGTTGACCGCACCGCGGCGATCCGGCGGACCTGCAAGGCCACGTGCATAGATCCTTTGGGGGTTCTGGTCCCGAGCGGCACGGACTCGCTCCTGACGCCGTACGGGACGGAGCTGCGCCCGTACCGAGGCGTTCGCTACGCACCCACCCCCGAGCACCCCGAGGGTGAAACCGAGGTCGTACCGCTCGGGGTGTTCCGCCTGTCCAAGGTCACCATTCAGGACACCACGGGCGGGAGTCCCGACATCCAGCTTGAGGCTTACGACCTGAGCCGCACGGTGGCGCGCGACAAGTTCACCTCGCCATACGTGATTGCCACCGGAACGAACATCATCGACGCCATCAAGGCGATCCTGGAGCGGACGTTCCCGGACCTGTCGTACGACTCGATCAGCACCACCAGGACGACGACGGCGCCCCGGCTGTACGACGTCGGCGATGACCCGTGGGAAGCCGTCACGGTCCTCGCGCAGACCCTCGGCTGTGATGTGTATTTCGACGTCGAAGGATGGGTGGTCATCGCCCCTCCCGTCGACATCGACGCGCTGCCCGCCCCGGAGTTCACATACATCGAGGGCGAGCGCTGCACGATGCTCGATCTGAGCAGGGTCTTCACGGACGAGCCGGGGCACAACGGGATCGTCCTGACGGGGGAGTCCCCGGGGGATGAGCTCCCCGCCGTGCGCGCGGTGGCGTGGGACGAAGAGCCGACGTCGGCGACGTACCACCTCGGACCATACGGCGAGGTGCCGCAGTTCATCACGGACCAACTGATCAAGACTCAGGAAGAGGCGCAGGCGACCGCCGATCAGCTACTTCAGAACCTGCTCGGGTTCTCCTCTCAGCTCTCCATCTCCAGCATTGTCAACCCCGCCTTCGAGGCCGGCCACGTCGTTGAAGTCGTGCGCGCCCGCAGCCACGTCAGCGGCTTGTACGCGGTCGACGCCTTCAACGTCCCGCTGTCCGCGAAGGGGACACAGAGTCTGACGCTCCGTCAGAAGCGAACGGTGGGCGGCGAATGAGTACCCCATCGGATCCTCTGGAGTCGCTGCCCCCGGTGCCGCCGGTCGTACCCGAAGAGGCCGCGGCGCAGGGCCAGGCGGCAGAACAGCAGGCGGCGGAAGCCGCGCAGCTCGACGCCATACGCGAGCTCGCCACGGAGATAGCCAAGCAAGCCGTCCTGGACTTCGATCCGGCGACGATCCGCAAGGGCAACGTCACCGGGATCGCCGACACGTCGGCGCCGCCCACGCTGAGCGTGCAGATCTCCGGGGACGCAACGACCACCATCGACGGGGTCCGCTACGTCGACAGCTACGTGCCGGCCGTCGGTGACGTCGCGCTCATCATCAAGCAGGGCACGGACCTGATCGCTCTGGGTCGCGTCGCCGCGGCCTACTCCGCTACCGCCTGGACGACCGTCGCACTTGGGGCCGGCTGGTCGCACAACGGCAACAGCAACGGCAACGTCCGCTACCGCAAGGTGTGGGACAATGGCTCACCCAAGATGCAGTGGCGCGGCGCCGCAGCCCGGTCGAGCGGAACGGTCGCTGTGAGTACGCCACTCGCTTCCGGCTTCCGGCCGCAGAGTCTTGTATCAGTCGTTGTCGCCCGTGCGGCGGCCGGCGGCAGCAACAGCGTGAAGCTCGACTTCCGGACTGACGGCACGGTCGAGATGGTCGGCGGCACGACGTCCCCGGACGCGGGTACCACGGGCGGCACTACGCCGAACGAGATCACTCACACGCATGGGCAGCACAGTCACGACATCGAGGTCTCTGCCCACACGCACGGCAGCCACGAGCATGGGATCACGGCGACAAATTCCGGACTCAGCAGCCATTCACACGGTGGCGCAGTTCCCAATGTGGATCACTTCCACCCGACACATAACCACACGGGAACGACCAACGTAGAAACCCCCAATGAGTCGACCCACTTTCACGGGGGATCGACGGGGCCCCGGACACCGGACGGAAGCGTGCACACCCACGGATCGCACGACCACTCTTTCGATCCGACGGTAAGTGACCCGTCGTGGGTGTCGTTCAACGATATCGAATACTTCATTGATTAAGCGGGGGAGCAATGGACCCGGCTACAGGGGTTCTTGTCCAGTATGGCGCAGTCGGAGTGGTGGCGCTGCTTGCTCTCGCCGCAGTACGCGTTCTGTACGTGCGGCTGGGTGCCACGATTGATCGGGAGACCGAGCGGGGCGACCGCCTCGAAGAAGAGCTGCGCAAGCTGAACGAAACGGTGCGAGTTGAGTATGTCAACACCATCACTATCGCTGCGCGTGCCATCTCTGAGGCGACCCGCGCAATCGAGGATGCCAGGGCTGCGGCCCGACGGAGTTGATTCCATGGCAGGGGATAGCCGCATTGACCGCCTGCTTGCCGAATCGGAGAAACTGCGTGAGGACTTGATGAGAATGGCGGCACGCCTTATGTCGTTCTCCGAGAATCTCACGACGGAAACGCAGGCGTTGCGGGTGGAAGTGGGGAACGATGAGCAAGGAACCGGAACCCATCGGAGACCGCCTGACGCAACTCATTGAAGTTGCGCGTGAACTCCTTGAGGAAATCACTGAGCTGAAAGAAGAAGGCGGCGAGCACTTCGTCACGCTCACCAAGCGTGCCCGCCTGGATCGCCGAATGATCTGGGGCCTTGTCGTCAGCCTCACTCTTTCCGTCACCCTGACGGCCGCGTTCGGATTCGGACTGAACCGCGTCGACAGCAATACAGACGGCATCGGCGAACTGACGCAACGCATGGATGTTGCCCAGACCGATACGCGACGGCGTGCCTGGTGCCCCCTGTATTCGCTGCTGCTGGGATCGAAAACGCCGCAGGGGCGGGCGGCTGCCGAGGATCCGCGGGCGTACGACCGGGCGTTCGAGGTCATCGACGACGGATACCGCGCACTGAACTGCAGTGAATTCACCGACGATACGTCGCCGTTCAACGAGAGCCCGAAGGAGTAGCGATGGCACCGCCGATGAGTGCGGGCAAGTTCCTGGAGATCCTGCGCGATGAGGGTCTGGTTGTTGTCGAGGTAGGCAACTGGCGCACCCACAACCGGAACAGCAAGGGCCCGTGGGGTCCGGTGCACGGCGTGATGATCCATCACACGGTGACGTCCGGCAGCGCAAAGACGGTGAGCATCTGCCGAACCGGATATGAAGGACTGCCGGGGCCGCTGTGCCACGGCGTCATCACGAAGGACGGGCGCGTGCACTTGGTCGGCTTCGGTCGCGCCAATCACGCAGGGCTCGGCGACGACGACGTGTTGACCGCGGTGAAGAACGAGACGGCGCTGCCGCCCGACAACGAGTCGAACACCGACGGCAACCGGCATTTCTACGGCTTCGAGTGCGAGAACCTCGGCGACGGCCGCGATCCCTGGCCAGAGAAGCAACTGCTCGCCATCGAGAAGGTGAGCGCGGCGATCTGTCGCTATCACGAATGGAGCGAGCGCTCCGTCATCGGCCATCTCGAATGGCAGCCGGGCAAGTCGGACCCGCGTGGTTTCACGATGGGCGGCATGCGCGCGCGGATCGGTAAGCGGCTGCGTCCGGCGCAGACCTACGCCGTGAAGCCCGGCGACACGCTGTCGAGCATCGGCGCTCTGCTCGATGTTCCGTGGCTCGACATCGCGAAGGCCAACAGCCTCAAGACCCCTTACCAGATCTTCCCTGGTCAGGTTCTCAAGATCCCGCGAAAGAAGTGAGGAAGCACATGAAGCTCTTCGGCAGAGAGCCTGCGTTGATCGTGAATTCGGTCGGCGCGATTCTGTCCCTGGTCGTGGCCTTCAACATCGGACTCTCCAGCACGGAAGCCGGCTGGCTGGTCGCCTCGGTCAGCGCCGTCTTCGCGGCGATAGCCGCCGCGCTCACCCGCCCCATCGCGCCGGCTGCTTTCACCGGTCTGGTTGCTGTCGTCGCGTCGACTGTCGCCGCGTTCGGCTTCCACGTCTCGGACGGCATCGTCGCCTCGGTGAACGGCGTCGTCGTCGCGGGCCTCATGTTCCTGACCCGCGGCCAGGTCTCCCCCCTCCCGAAGATCGACCCCCGGGTCGTCGCCCTGAAGTGAGCACCACGCGAGAAGCCCCCTCTGCCGTTGCGGTGGAGGGGGCTTTCTTGCGTTGCGGCTCAGCGGTAGTCGTAGGGCTTGGTGAGGTTGAGTTCCGGGCGCGTCCGGGAGCCGGGATAGGTGCTGAGCCAACTCAACGCGGACTCGTACGTGTTGAAGAAGGTCCAGTTATCGGGGTTGCTGCCGAGCTTCACGACGTACATCATCTTCGGATCCTCGCGTCGTCCATTTCTGTATTACAAGAATCCCGCGAGGGGTTGCGCCCGTCAAGGCGTGGCGCCATGATTTCTTGTATGACAGAAAACAGCGGCGGGAAGAAGCGTGGCCGGCCCGCGACGGGACACGGCGAAGTAGCTTCCGTGCGCCCGAAGGTCAAGGGCCTGACGGCGGCGTTCGATGCCGCCGCCGCGGAGGCCGGCTCGAACCGCTCGGAGATGACGGCGATCCTGTGGGCTTGGTTCGCGCGGGTCCCCGGCGCCACGCTGCCGACCCGTCCCGAGCGGCTGCCGGGCGCCACGTCCGTGGAGAAGCCGCCGCGGCCGGCGGCTACTTGAGCGTGCCGTTCTTGCGGTATTGCTTGGCGAGTTGCCGCGCGGACAGGTTCTTCTTCAGCCGGCCCACGTTCTCCGTCGTCGTGACCGTGCGGCGCTGCGCCTTGCGCATGCGACTCCGGTAGAACGGCGTCAGCAGCTGTCGCAGGAATGGATGCTTCGCGTCGCGGCTCCTCGGGATGTCGCCCATGACGTCCCCCTCTCTCCCGTTCCGGAGAGTAGCGCTACCTCGAACTCAGCGCCCGCCGTGCGGCGTTGATCGTGTTGTGGGCGTCGGCGCCGTAGACCGCGGATTCGCTGAGCGATTCCCACGCACGTACGTATGTGGCGACGCTGCCCGGATCGTCGACCCACAGTTCAGCGTGCCAGGTTTCCGTGACGGCGAGCTCGTCATCGTAGATCCAGAACCCGACGCCGGGCGGTTGCTTCAGTGAGGCGGTGAGCGGCACGATGCCGAGCTCGACCGTGTCCATCCCGACGATTCCCGTCAGTCGGTCGAGCTGGACGGCGAGCACTGATGGCGGGCAGACCAGAGCGCGGAGTACCGCCTCCCACAGGATGATGCGGTACTGCCTGCCGCCGCTGTAGAGGAGCTCCTGCCGCTTCATGCGGGACCGCACGGCGTCTTCGATGTCGCGCGGCGACCGGTGCAGTTCGGCGGACCGGGTGAGCACCGAGCGCGCGTAGTCGGGGGTCTGGAGTACGCCGACGATCCAGGACGACTCCCATGCGCGCAGTACCTTCGCGTTCGCCTGAGCGGCGTTGTGCGCGTCCTGCACCGGCTTGTGTCCGTCGGTGAGTTGCCGCCGCCATGAGCGGATGTGCGACTCGAATCCGGCGAGCCTGGTCCGGAGTTCCTCGTATGCCTTGGGCTGGCCCGTCGCGTCTGCCCACTGTCGCAGGTCATCAGGTGTCGCGGTCTGCCTGCCCAGTTCCAGCTTTGAGATCTTAGAGTTGGGCCAGCCGAGCTTGTTCGCCAGTGCCGTGCCGGTGAGCCGGCCACCAGGGGCCGTGAGCCGCAGTTCCCGCAGGCGCAGTCCGAGCGCCTCGCGTGCTTGCTGGTAGTCCGTGCTCACCGGTACGCACCTGCTTCTACTCCCTGGCGGCTACCAGAGCCGCGAACTGTTCGTACGGAACGGCATAGTGCCGCGCGATGTCGGCGGTCCGGTTGTACTGGTTGACGAGTGCGGGCTCAGTGATCAGCTCGGCGCCCGTCATGTTGTCGTCGCTGTCGAAGATGCAGATGGCGACGATGTGAGAGTCGAAGATCCAGAAATCTTCGTCGGGAAGGTTCGCCTGCCGGGCGTCCGTCCGCCATATGCTGCGGACGTCCTCACCGAGCGCGGCGTTCTTCTGAGCGTGCGCGAGCAGGTACAGCTGCCCCGCGGTGGGCGGTGTGTCGACGATCCGTACCCGTCCGACCGTCGCGCCGTCGGTGACCTTCGCCCGGATGGTCCGGCTCCACGGGGTGTCGAGATCCCAGGCTGGCGCCTCGCCTCGCGCGAACTGTGCGTAGGTGTCGGTAGCTTCGTCGACCGCGTACCGGCCGCGGGTTTCCAGGTGCCACGCGCTGTGCTCGAAGTTCTCGAAGAGCCGGGCGAACTGTTCGGGGGTGAACAGCCTCGGTTCCATGTCGCGACCCTTCGGGCCGAAGTCGATCAGCGTGTTCCGCGGGATGACGATCGGCACTTCGTCGTCGTCGATGTGCTGGAGCTGGGCGAGGTCTTCGGGGTCGGTGAGCCGCGGGCCGTGCACGATGATGTCGCCGGTCTCCAGGTCTTCGTGAACTGCCGGGCAGCTGCCCTCACCGGAGCCTGTGCCGTTGAAGCGCAGTCGTCGCGCCATGACCTTTCCCTTCGTCGGGGGACTGATCCGTTAAGCATCAACGAGCCGTGCTCCCGGCGGTACAAGCTGCTGACACCTTCGCGAGAAATTTCCAGGTAAGCAAGAGGGGCTGCAAGAAAAAACGAGAAATACCCCTCGCCGTGCCCAACACCGTGTCTCTACCGTCCTGGGCATGGCCAAGAACCAGACGCAAGACGTCGACCCGTACACGGCAATGGAGTCCCTGCGTGAGGCGCTCAGCGAGGCGGGCATCGTGTTCCCGTCCCTCTCGGTCGACCACTCATCGCCGGATCTGAGGCTGGTTGAACTCGGGCGCGTCCGTGCCGATGTGGCCCTACGACTGGCAGAGGCGCTTCGAGGGGACCGAGAGCAATGACGCAGCGGACAGACAAGCGACCTCTCGACATGGAGACCATGCGCGCCAGTGCGCGCCGGCTGCTCGCGGCGGATGCCGAACTCCCCGCCTTCGAGGAACTGGAGACGCTGACGCTCGGGATCCGCGGGCACATGATGCTGCTCATCCCGGAGGTGCTCACCGTTGCGGAGCGTCAGCCGAAGGACGATATCCCCCGGTACTGCGCTCTCGCCTGCGTCGGCGAGGCGCGGGCGAAGCTGAATCTCCAGGCGAAGCCGGGGCTGCCCGCGGGCATCGCCCACGCGATGCGCCTCTCGCGCTGTCTGAACGCGCTGTGCGATCACTACGAAAACCTGAGCGCGCGATGAGCGAGATCTGCCGATGGTGTAACAGGTCGACGGACAAGCCCGTGAAGGTCGGCATCGAGCACGTCGCGTCGACCGGCGGGCACACCGTCTTCGCGTGCCCGCCGTGCCGCCTTCTCTGGGGGATCCTCCCGCTCGACGAACACCCCGAGGGCAGCGACGGCCGCGTCCTGTACGACGCCAACGATCTGCCCTTCTCCTGACCCGGGTAGCGGCAGGGGGACGGCGAACCCCAGGCTCCACCGCTACCCGGCCCCGAACCCCCGCGTGAACGTGGCGGGGGTTCGGTCATGCCCGCCTTCTGTCCTCGCGATGCCGAGGCAGGGGGCGGGCTTTCTGGCGTACGCGCCCTAGTACTTCACACCCCGTGTGAACTGCACGCTGCATATATCTATGCGGGCTCGGTTGGCAGGTTCGTACGGCCGCGCAACAGTGTCATATGCACGCGATTGCGCAGCGTGAGCGGCTGAGGGTCTGTCAGTGCCACTGCGCATCAGGGGTACGGGGAGGCCATGTTCATGACGCTGCGTCAGATAAATCTGCTGCTGGACATCGCGGCACATGTTGACACAGCGCAGACATGGGTGTGTATTAAGTCGCCTCACCGCCACTTGATGGGCAAGCCCCCCAGGTTGGCGGCGGGTAAGCCGACTGTTCCCGTGTCCGCGAGGCGTGAGGGGGCTGAGGCAGTGATCTTAAGGACCCGGACCAGAACGCTGCGGCGGTTTCCGGGAGGGCATGTCGGTACCTCTGACGCCGAGCCCTACGCCCCCTGTAAAGACCGGTGTGTGGGGGGGCCTGCGAAAGCGTCAAACTACGCGAGATCAAAAGTCAGGTAGCACAAGCGAGAGAACGAAACGTACCGGCGCGCGCCGGCTGCCCGGGTCGCCCGTCCCATACAAACGGTGTTGGCAGTCAGTGCGCGCCGGATTCGTTTCAGCCCCGGCAATCTTTCATCGGATACCAGGGTACGAGGGGGAGCGCGTACAGGTGACGCGCGTTCCTTTGCGCAAAGAGACCTTGTCGTCTCGGTAATAACTCACGACGCACCCCCAATGCGTAGCTCCGTTAGGGGAAGCGGTGCAAGAGCAAGATGAACAGCAAGGCGAAGATGACTACGAGCAAAGACTGAGCGGGATGCTCGCACTCTTCCCGCCCATGTCGTTAGAAAGAAGGCGCAGACTCGTTGAGATATACGAGTCGATCGGTACTACTCCTCACCAGGAGTCGGCCTAGGAGCCGGCTTCATGCGATCCAGTACATCGGTGTCGAGTGAGGAACCCGGTATGACGTAGATGAGGCGATCGCCGAATGCCTGGCGGAACATGTCACGTCGTTCGCCAGGCTCGGCAGCCTCCCACCGCGCCCGCACCACTTCGCGGGATTCCGCGTCGGGTACCGTGCCGAGCGCCTCGCCGATCAGGTCAAGCTTCGCCCGCTCACCTTTGATCCGCTGGTTCAGGTCGGCGGTCAGGGTGCTGTGCCGGTCGATGGTCATTCCGTCGGCGCCCGAGTTGAGCTGAGCGTCCCAGTGGCTTCGGATCTTTTCGAGTCTCAGAATCTCGGTCTCGTGCGGTTCCCGCAGGACGTTCCGCTGATCGCGAAGCCGCTTCAGCTCCATCGCGGATTCCACGCTGGACAGTTCGCGGATGACGGCGTCCCGTACTGTGCTGTCGAGAACCTTCCGGTCTGCGATGGTTTTTCCGCAGCCGCCCTCAGTCTTGTCGCACAGATAGTGGCGCTTGATCTCGTTCGTCCCCGGGTACTTCGTGCCGTGGGAACTCTGGCGCTGAGTAAGGACTGAGCTGCAATTCCAGCAGCGTATAGGGACTTGGCCCGTACAGAGAAAGATCTGTTCCGGGGGACGGCCCCGGCGCGAGGCAATCAAGGTGCACAACTCCTGCCAGTCGGCCGGATCAAGAATCGGTTCGCCCGGAAGTCGGCCCACAAGTTCCTTGCCGAGCCGGGCGTACCCTGCCATGCGAGGGTTCTGCATGGCTTGCTGAAGCGAGCGTTCTTGCCACGGCCGGCCGGTGCACGTGCAGGAGTACTTCCGCAGCTGGTATGGAGTGAGCGGTTCCCGCAGCTCGACACACTCCGGTGTGTGCTGAATCGCGGTGCTCATCACGCCGTGCCGAGTCAGATATTCGACGGCATCGCCCCATCGCTTTCGCTCGACACGGATCAGCTGGTCGACGTAGCGGATGTGCTCACGTTCCGACTCGCGCACCGTAGTGGAGTCGTCCTCGAATCCGAACGCGCGGTAACGCCCGCGCTTACCTTCGCCGTTGACGGCTCGGGTCCGGTTACCGCGGGACACCTTGTCGGACAGGCGAGAGCTGTAGGTCTCCGCTGCGATCGCCTGTTTGTAGAAGGCATCCCGGCCGCTGGTCGTCGTGAGATCGAACTCCATGTCGGAGTCAAAAATCTTGAAGCCCATCTTGGCCAGGTCGACGATGCGCACAGCGTCCGCAACCTGGCGGATGAACCGCTCAAGGTCGAAGATCACAACGCCGTCCGACTCGCCAGACGTCAGCCGTGCTATGAGGCGGTTCCAGTCCTCGCGCCTGACGTCGGGATTCCAAGCGGATTTACCTTGGTCGTCCAGGCGTTCACCTAGATCGGCCCCAAGGTCCGTGATGCGTTGCCCATTCGACGCGTGTTGTCCCGTAACGGACAATCGGCGTTTATCGCCGCGTCGGCTTTCCCTGGCGTAGCTGTCCAGGATCAGACGCCGTGTCATGCCAAAGGAGACTACTCTTCGGAGCCAAGTACCGGGGGAAAATTGGGAACTTAATTACATCAAGTTCTGGTACATGCTGCCCTGCCCCGCGCCCGCGTGCTCCTGGATCGCCCGAGGGCTGGTCCCCACGTAACCGCGCTCCCACAGCAGGTCGCGCGTGGACTCGATCAGTCGCTCCGGAGTGCTCATGACGGCACTGTACATACTAGTAGGTACAGGAGTCGAGGGTGCGGGGAAGCAGCCGGACGGGGCGCGCGTACTTCCGTGGAGGTACACACACGGCCGCTGGCCGTACGACGACCCGGACCCCCTCCCGGAGCGAGGCTCAAGGCATCGGAACAGAACCCGCAGCGGATCGGAGACGGTCCCGCAGAGGAGATGACCTGAGATGCAGACCCTGGCGAACTGGGACGGCGGACCCGGCCCGTGGATCCTGTTCTTCCCGCTCATCTGGGCCGCCGTCGTGATCGGCGTGGTGACCCTCCTGCGCCGCACCGTCGGGCGCGGCCGGCGCGGCCCGTGGCGCGCGACGGCCGACACCCGTCCGACGGGCGACTCGCCGATCGCGGTGCTCGGCCGCCGCTTCGCCTCCGGCGAGATCGACGAGGACGAGTACTGGCGGCGGCTCTCCGTCCTGGACGAGCAGTTCGGCCGTACCGGCAAGGGCGGTGCGGCATGACCACCGTGACCGCCACCCGGGAGGCGGCCCGCGTCACCGACGCCGTCAAGGTGTACGGCGTCGGGGACACCGCCGTACGGGCCCTGGACGGGGTGAGCGTCGGCTTTCCGGCCGGCCGCTTCACCGCGATCATGGGGCCCTCGGGTTCGGGCAAGTCCACGCTGATGCACTGCGCGGCAGGCCTGGACACCCTCACCGCCGGAGCCGCCTTCATCGGCGACACCGAGCTCGGCACGCTCGACGACCGCCGCCTCACCCTCCTGCGCCGCGACCGCGTCGGCTTCGTCTTCCAGGCCTTCAACCTCATTCCGACGCTGACCGTCGCGGAGAACATCACCCTGCCCATGGACCTCGCCGGGACGAAGGGCGACCGCGAGTGGATCGACGCGCTGATCGACGTGGTCGGCCTGCGCGACCGGCTCCGCCACCGGCCCGGCGAACTGTCCGGCGGACAGCAGCAACGCGTCGCCGTGGCAAGGGCGTTCGCCGGGCAGCCCGACATCGTCTTCGCCGACGAACCGACCGGCAACCTCGACTCGCGCTCCGGCGGAGAAGTGCTCGGCCTCCTGCGCCGGGCGGTCCGCCACATGGACCGTACGGTCGTCATGGTCACGCACGACCCGGTGGCCGCCGCGCACGCCGACGAGGTCGTCTTCCTCGCCGACGGGCGACTCGTGGACCGGATGGAATCCCCGACGGCGGACAGGGTCCTCGACCGCCTGAAGGCCTTCGACGGCAAAGGGGCGCCGTCATGAGCGCCGCGCTGCGCCTCAGCGTCTCCTCCCTGCGCGCCCACAAGCGCCGCTTCGCCGGTACGTTCCTCGCGGTGCTCCTCGGTGTCTCCTTCCTGGCCGGGACACTGGTCATGGGCGACACCCTGCGCGCCGGCTTCGACACCATGTTCGGCGACGCGACCAGCGGCACCGACGCCGTCGTCCGCGGCGCCGACGCCATCACCACACCCGGTGAGAGCGAAGGCGTACGCCGGCCCGTCGCCACCGACCTGGTGCGGACGATCGAGAAGACCCCGCAAGTGGCGGCAGCCGTCCCCGACATCCAGGGCGCGGGCCAGCTCGTCGGCGCGAACGGCGAGCCCATCGGCGGCCAGGGCCCGCCCACCCTCGCCGGCAACTGGATCGACGATCCGGAGCTCAACGCCTACCGACTCGCCGAAGGCCGCGCGCCGTCCAGGTCCGGCGAGGTCGTCGTCAACCGCGGCACCGCCGACAGGGGCGACCTGAGGATCGGCGACACCACCACGCTGCGCACCCCCGACCCCGTCCAGGTCACGATCGTGGGCCTGGCGACCTTCGGCGGCGAGGACGGCATGGCCCAGGTGACCTTCACCGGCATGACCCAGGCCGACGCCGAGAAGTACCTCACCGCCAGGCCCGGCGAGGCCGCCGGCATCCGCGTGCGGGCAGGTCCGGGGATCAGTCAGGAGGAACTCGTCTCCGCCCTGACGCCCGCACTGCCGAAGGGGGTCGAGGCGATCACCGGCCAGGAGTCGGCCCAGGAGAACACCGACATGATCTCCAGCCAGTTCCTCACCCTCTTCACCTCCTTCCTCCTGGTGTTCTCCGGCATCGCGCTGCTCGTGGCGACCTTCTCCATCCACAACACCTTCGCCATCGTCGTCGCCCAACGCACCCGCGAGAACGCCCTGTTGCGTGCCCTCGGTGCCTCCCGCCGCCAGGTCGCAGCCGCCACGCTCATCGAGGCGAGCGTCGTCGCCGTGACCGCGTCGGCCGCCGGTCTCCTCGCCGGCGTCGGCATCGCGGCCGGACTGCGAGCGCTGTTCCCGGCCATCGGATTCCCGTTCCCCGAGGCCGACTTGGTGATCAGCGGCCTGGCCATGTGGCTGCCGCTCGCGGTCGGCGTCGTCGTCTGTCTCGGCTCCGCGCTCCTGCCCGCCGTACGGGCCGGACGTACCGCACCGCTGGCCGCGCTCCGGGAGACGGCCGTCGACCGGTCCGGGGCCTCGCGCACCCGCGCCGTGACCGGCGGAGCTCTGGCCGCGCTCGCGATCGGCCTCACCCTGTTCGGCGTCCTGGCGAGCCCTTCCCTGTGGCTCGCGGGCCTGGGCGCCGTCCTGGCCCTCGCCGCCTTCGTGGTCCTCGGCCCCGTCGCGTCCTCGACAGCCGTACGCGTTCTCGGCGTTCCCCTCGACAGGCTGCGCGGTGTCACGGGCCGACTCGCCTGGCGCAACGCCCTGCGCAGCCCGAAGCGGACCGCCGCCACCGCGAGCGCCCTGATGATCGGCGTCGCCGTCGTCTCCCTGTTCACGGTCTTCGGTGCCTCGCTCAAGGCCACCATGGACCAGACCGTCTCCCGCTCCTTCGCCGGCGACGTGGCCGTCAGCACGCCGTCGTTCGGCGCCGGAGGAAGCGGCCTGAGTCCGGGACTGGCACCCGCGATCGCCGGACAGCCCACGGTCGACGACGCCGTCGGTCTGGGCCGCGGCGTCGCCGAAGTCAACGGCGAGGGACGCGCGTTGACCGTCACCGACCCGGTCGCCCTCGCCAGGGTCCTCGACCTCGGCGAGGTGCACGGCTCGCTCGGGGACCTGGGCGCCGACGGCATCGGGATCACCGGGAAGGAGGCCGACCGGCGGCACCTGACGGTCGGCGACACCACCCGGCTCGCCTTCACCGACGGGCAGAGGAGGACGTTCACCGTGCGCGCGGTCTACGGACAGTCGGAACTGGCGGGCGACTACGTCATCACCCGCGCCGCCTGGAACCCGCACCGCACCCAGGACTCCGACACACTCGTCGCCGTCTCCTTCGAGGACGGCGTGAGCGCGGCCGAGGGCAAGGCCGCCGTACAGCGGGTCGCGGACCGGTACGGCAGTCCCGAGGTGCAGACCCGCGACGAGTACGCGCGGTCCTCGGCCGGCGGCATCGACATGATGCTGACGCTGGTCTACGCGCTGCTCGCCCTCGCGGTGCTCATCGCACTGCTCGGCATCGCCAACACGCTGACCCTCGCGATCCACGAGCGCACCCGCGAACTCGGCCTGCTGCGCGCCGTCGGACAGACCCGGGCGCAGTTGCGCGCCATGGTCCGCTGGGAGTCCGTCCTGGTCGCCGCGTTCGGCACGGCGGGCGGACTCGCCCTCGGTGCCTACCTCGGCTGGGTGCTCGTCGAGGCCTCGGACGGCGCGAGCGACAGTGCCTTCGCCTTCGCGATGCCGCCCGTGCGCCTGGCCGTGGTGGCTCTGGTCGGCCTGGCCGCCGGAGCCCTCGCGGGCCTGCGTCCGGCACGTCGGGCGGCACGCCTGGACGTGTTGCGTGCCATCGCCACCGAATGACGTACGAGGAGGCTGTCACCGCCCGGTCAGCCGGCAACGGCGGACCGGGCGGGAGCGTGTTCGGGCCTGCGGCCGTCCACCGGGTGCAGATGCGTGGTGTCGATGACCGTCTCGTACAGCGGGTGGACGGGCACCGCGGCGGCGGGCACCGCGGCGGCGGGCGCCGTGGCCGGCAGGGTGAACCACACGACCTTGCCCGACTCGCCGTCGGGGCGCACCCCCCAGCTCTCGCTGACAGCGGCGACCATCGCGAGGCCGCGACCGCAGGTGGCGGTGGCGTCCGCGTCCCGGACGTCGGGAAGGCGGGGATCGTGGTCGTGCACCGAAACCGTGAGCCGGTCGAGCAGCAGCTCGATCTCCACGGTGCACAGTTTGTCGGGCTGGGCGTGCAGATGGACGTTGGTCAGCAGCTCGGTCACCCCGAGCGCGGCCGGGTCTATCAACGGGTCCAGATGCCAGTAGCGCAACTGCGCAGATACGATTCTGCGGACCTGGCCGATCCGCGACGGCAGGGCTTGGAGCTCCACCGTGCAATGCCTGCTTGGCTGGCTGATCACGGCTGCGACTCCCCGAATTGAGGTCCGGAAGAAGACGGAATCGGATCCAGCACAACGGCTTAGTGGGACAGCCGCCTGCTGATGTGACCGGCGGGCTGGTTCGCAGCGTTATCGCCGGTAAACCCAGAGTAGTGATGTGGGAACAGCGTGACCCAGCGGATGACGTCCCGCAACTCGCGGCGCTTTCCGCCCCCGCCGTCACCGCCGCCGCGACGTCAGTGCCCGCGCCCCGCGGCCTTGCGTACGGCCTCGATGAACCGGCGGGCCGACGGCGGCCCCGGCTTGCCGGGAGCGGGGTCGTGCTCGCCGAGCGTCAGGGAGTACCGCGTGCCGTTGACGTCGGCCAACGCCCGGTCCTCGGGCGCGAACCACGGCCGCGACGCCCGCACCGCCTGCACGGGCGCGCTGTCGATCTCGCTCCCGTAGCTGTTGAGCAACTCCAGCCTGCCGTCGCTGATCCGGACCCTTCCGGCCCGGGTGAGCGAACGCAGCCTCTTCCCGATCCGCACGCCTGTGGCCGTGAACTCCGGCTCGGCCATGATGTCCCGCCCCCTTCTGCGCTACGGCTGTGCTGTGCCGTGATCCAGTGTGCGCCACGCCGCGCGAGGCCGGCTCGCCCCTCGGCGAACGCCCTTGTGCCGGACCCGTGTTCCGCGGTGCAGTCTGCCCGCACCCGGCGGCCCGCACCAGTGCGCATGAGGAGGTCGCCGCCGGGACGGAAGCACTTGTCCGGATGCGCCCCCACCCCTCCGCGGTCGCTGGTCCAGGGGCGCCTTTGGGGTGCTCAAAGGTATGTTTATGCAGGTGAGAAGCGTGAGGAAGGTGCCTATGATCGAAGGTGTCCGACCTCGCGATCCGGCGTCGGCGCGATCCGAAGGAGCCCCTCCGTGAGCACCCCTCAGCAGATCCGGACCGGCGAGACCCTCGACGTCGATCACAGCGACGCGGGGTACCGTGCCTGGCTCAAAGAAGCCGTCCGTAAGGTCCAGGCCGACGCCAACCGCTCGGCCGACACGCATCTGCTGCGCTTCCCGCTCCCCGAGCACTGGGGCATCGACCTGTACCTGAAGGACGAGTCGACGCACCCCACCGGCAGCCTGAAACACCGGCTCGCCCGCTCCCTGTTCCTCTACGGACTGTGCAATGGCTGGATCCGGCCCGGCCGTCCGGTCATCGAGGCGTCCAGTGGCTCGACGGCCGTCTCCGAGGCCTACTTCGCCGGGCTCATCGGCGTGCCCTTCATCGCGGTCATGCCCCGCACGACGAGCGCCGAGAAGTGCCGCCTCATCGAGTTCCACGGCGGGCGGTGCCACTTCGTGGACGACTCCCGCAAAATGTACGAGGAGTCAGCCGCCCTCGCGGTCGAGACGGGCGGCCACTACATGGACCAGTTCACCTACGCGGAACGGGCCACGGACTGGCGCGGCAACAACAACATCGCCGAATCCACCTTCCGCCAACTGGAGTTGGAGCGGTTCCCGGAGCCCGCGTGGATCGTCGCCACGGCCGGTACCGGCGGCACCTCGGCGACCCTCGCGCGCTACGTCCACTACATGCAGTACGACACCCGCATCTGCGTCGCCGACCCGGAGAACTCCTGTTTCTTCGAGGGCTGGACCACCGGCGATCCGGACGTCACCTGCGACTGCGGCTCGCGCATCGAGGGCATCGGCAGACCCCGGATGGAACCGAGCTTCGTGCCCGGCGCCATCGACCGGATGATGAAGGTTCCGGACGCCGCCAGCGTCGCCGCCGTACGGGCCCTGGAACAGGCCATCGGCCGCAAGGCGGGCGGCTCGACAGGCACCGGTCTGTGGAGCGCGCTGAAGATCGTCGCGGAGATGGTGGCCCAGGGGCGCACGGGGAGCGTGGTGACCCTGCTCTGCGACCCGGGTGACCGCTATCTCGACAAGTACTACTCGGACGCCTGGCTGGCCGAACAGGAGCTGGACATCGCCCCGTACACGACGGCGATCGCGTCGCTGCTGGAGACGGGCGTGTGGCCGGACTGACGTGGTGTGGGTGGGGGTGCCGGGTGTGGGCTCGCGGAGGTGTCGGTCGCGGGCCGGCGTGGGTGCCAGGTGTCAGGTGGCGAGTGGCGGTTGCCCGGAGGCGGGCGCCGGGCAGCGGAGTCGCAGGCTGCCGGCAGATACACCGCCGTCCCTACGCGCCGTCGGTCAGACGTTCGTCGGCGCCAGACGCCGGTCGAGCGAGGTGACCGCGTCGCGGAACGTCCGTCCCAGCCCGGTCCGACCCAGCTTCAGTGCCAGCAGGAAGGGCGCCGTGCCGTCCGCGGCGAAGGTCCACCGCACCCGGGTGCCCGTCCCGTCGGGGGTGAGCCGCCATTCCTCGGCCAGGGCGCGGACTCCCGGCGCGTTCGTCTCGTCCACCCGGTACGCGTAGGCCTCGGGAGCCGTGGCCACCAGAACCGTCTCCCGGAAACGGATGCCGCCCCGGAGCCGGACCTCGCGCCCGGCGCCGTTCTCGGCCGGGCGGGCGAGTGTCACCGCCGAGAACCACTCGCTCCAGCCGGGAACGTCCTCGGCGAGCGCGCGGAAGACCGCCTCCGGGGGCGCCGTCACCACTCTGGCGAACACCAGACGCAGCGGGGCGGTATCGATGAACTCCGGTCCTACCGGGCGCAGTCGGCGTGCCATGTGCGGAACCCCCTGGCGGGACGCGGTACAGGGCGATGACGGAGCGCGCCCCCGCCGCGCGTCGCGCCGAGGGGCAGCGTCACCATAACTGGCGCTCCGTCAGATGTCTGTACCGTCTGCGTCCGTACCGTCCCCGGGCTCACCGGCCACCATCAGGCGCCTGAGGTGTTCGGAGATCTCCTCGCGGGCATCGGCAGGCAGCCCCGCGTCGGTGACGAGCGTGTCGACCTGCTCCAGCTCGGCGAACGAACTCAGGCCCACCGTGCCCCACTTGGTGTGGTCGGCGACCACGACGACCCGCCGTGCGGAGTGCACCAGGCGCCGGTTGGTCTCGGCCTCCGCGAGGTTCGGCGTCGACAGTCCCGCCTCGACCGATATCCCGTGCACGCCCAGGAACAGCACGTCGAAGTGGAGCGCGCCGATGGCCTGGTCGGCCACGGGACCGACCAGCGAGTCGGACGGCGTACGCACCCCGCCCGTCAGGACGACCGTGGCGGCGCCCTGCCGCTGACCGGAGACGCGCTGCGCCGAGTGGAACACGTCGGCGACCCGTACCGAGTTGGTGACCACGGTCAGGTCGGGGACGTCCAGGAGCCGTTGGGCCAGCGCGTACGTCGTCGTACCGCCCGAGAGCGCGATCGCCGTGCCCGGCGCGACCAACTCGGCGGCGGTGCGCGCGATGTCCTCCTTGGCGGTGAGCTCCAGACCCGACTTGGCCTCGAAGCCCGGCTCGTGGGTGCTCGCCTCGACGACCGGCACCGCGCCGCCGTGCACCTTCTCCAGCACGCCCTGCCGGGCGAGGGCGTCGAGGTCCCGACGGACCGTCATGTCGGAGACGCCGAGCTTGCGCGTCAGTTCGTTCACCCGGACGCCGCCGCGGCGGCGGACCTCGTCGAGGATCAGAGCGCGGCGCTGCTCCGCGAGGAGGTTCTGATTCTCACTCACGTCCGCTCCGGTCCTTTCGTCCAAGGCTGCCCGATACTCCGTCCGAACCCGCTCCCACGTGGACATTCTCCCCGTCCGAGGCCTTCAGGAGGCCTCATCCTCGCACGGGACCGGGACAGTCGCGCCACTGCCCGTACAGACTCCGGTCGCGATGGTGTCACCCGTATCGGGGAGATTCCGTGACTACGGGTGTGCATACGGTCCGCGGGCGAGATCCTTGTGCCTGCACATGACACACGGGATACACGCGGCACGGGGGAAGTGCGAAGCAGTGGAAGGCGCGCGGGAGAACGGTTCGGCGGGGGAGAGCGAAAGCAGCACACAGCGGCCCGGAGCCGCCGTGCCGGCCCTCGAACTCCTGGTTCACGGAGTCGGCGGCGCCTCACCCGAGGAGATGCTCGGCGACCCACGGACGGTCCGCGTCACCGGCGACGAGACGGCGGCCGTCTTCAGGCGTGTCACCGATGTGGACGCCGAGGAGCATCCCGAGTCCCAGGGGGACCGGCCGGTTCCCGAGGCCTACGTGTGGTGCAACCTCACTTCCGGGAACGGCTCCCGCGCGCTGTGGCTGTTGCTGCTGCCCTTCATGGTGGTCAACCTCGCGCACTGGATGCGCCCCACCACCCGGGGCCGCAAGCGCACCGTTCGCCTCTACGGCCTGCTTGTCCGGCTGGCCGGACTCACCCTCACCGTGCTCCTGGTGGCCGCCGCCTGCGAGGTCGCCCTCGACCTCGCGGCCTGGCAGTGCGCGGGCACGCGTGCGTGCGCGGAGGAGCACTCCTGGCTCGAATTCCTCTCCCCGGCCGTGTCCGACAACGGCTGGTGGAGCCAGCCCGGTCGCCGCCTCGCCCTGGCGAGCCTGGTGCCCGCCGCGCTGACCGGCCTGCTCTGGTATCTCTCCCACCGCACCTGGAGCGCGTACGAGTCGCAGCAGCCGATGTCCCGCAAGGCCGAGCCCGACGAGGAGACCGGACGGTCCGGGCTCGGGCGGCCGGGTTTCTGGTACGGGCGCAGGCTCGTGGCCCGGCTGCGCGCCGCGCACACCGCCGCGGCCCTGCTGACCGTCGCCACGACGGTCGGCACGTCCGCGGAGCGCTACGACCGGGCGTCGGACGGTCCCGCCGCCCTCGCGGCCCTGGGCCTGGTCCTGGACGCGGCCCTCGTCGTGGGCTTCGGCGTGGTGCTCTGGGTGGTCTGCCGCAGGGGCCGCACCGAGAACCGCCTCGACGAGGAACTGGACCGGCCCCTGGTGCGCCGGCTCCCCGCGGGCTCGGTCGTTCTGCTGGCCCTGACCCTGCTCTACGCCGGCTGGTCGCGCCCCGGCTGGCGGTCACAGGGGCGGCTGCCCGGAGACCTGACGTTCGGCGGCATCGCCCTCCTCCAGGGGCTGCTCGTCATCGTGCTCGGCGTGGTGGCCCACATCCTGTTCCGGGGCCGCCCCGACACGCGCACTGCGATGCGCGGACTGGCCGGCCCCGCCGTCGCGATGCTCGCCTGCGCGCTGGGCGGCGTGATGTCGGGCGGGGTGTCACAGCGCGTCGCCGACTGGCTGGACGGCACCCGGGGCTCGATCCCGGGCCCGCCGGTCCTGCTGACCTGGCAGGCCTCCACGATCCCCGCATTGCTCGTGGTGCTCGCCCTCCTCATCGGCTGGCTGGCCCGGCGCACCCTGCGGCTGCGGAAGCGGGAGACGGCCGCGGTGGAGCGCGAGTACGAGGGGGAGGGGCAGGACCCCGCACGCACGCGCCGCATCGCGAGCACCCGCGCGATGTCCGTCCTGACCGACCGGGCGCCCCTCATGGTCGCCGTGGTCTCCTCCGCCACCTGGCTGCTCGGCGCCGGGGCCGTCGCGGGCGCGCTGGCCACCGAGGACACTCCGAGCGAGGCCGCGGAAGGGACGTACGCCTTCGTGCGGGGCGCCGCGGAGACCGCGCAGGCCCTCGGATCCTGGCTGATCGGCCTCGGCTTCATACTGTTCGTCACCTGGGGCCGCCGCGCCTACAAGGACCCCGCGGCCCGCCGCACCATCGGCATCCTCTGGGACGTCGGCACCTTCTGGCCGCGCGCGGCACACCCCTTCGCGCCGCCCTGCTACGCCGAGCGTGCCGTGCCCGACCTGACCTGGCGCATGGCCGGCTGGACCCGCGCGACCGGCGGGCGGCTCGTCATCTCCGGACATTCGCAGGGCAGTGTGCTGGCAGCCGCGGCGGCCTGGCAGCTGAAGCCGTCCGTACGCGGGCGGGTCGCGCTCCTCACCTACGGCTCGCCCCTGGAGCGGCTGTACGGACGCTGGTTCCCGGCACACTTCGGGCCGGCCGCGCTCAGCTCCCTGCACCGTGACGTCGCCTGCTGGCGCAATCTGTACCGGCCGACCGACCCCATCGGCGGAGGCGTGCACGTGGCGGGCGAAAGCGGTGCCCGGGTCGACCGCGAGCCCCTCAAGGACCCGCTCGCCTACGGACGGACCGCCCTGCACCCGCTGCCCGCGCCGATCCTCGGCCACTCCGACTACCAGGCGGACCCCGCCTTCGCGGAGGAGCGGGAGGAACTGCTCGCGCGGCTGACACCGGACGTGCCGGTCCCGCGCGCACCGGGGGACGACGGCGGCGAGGCGGCCCGTCCAGGGACTCAGGGCAGCTCCGGCAGGTCCTCCGGGTAGAGCAGGGTGAGGTCGTCCGTGCTGGGCTCCGTCAGCTGGGCGACCCGACCCGCGTGCCGCTCGACCATCGCCTCGAACGTCTGGCGCGCGGTGCGGCCGTTGCCGAAGGCCGGTCCCTTGGGGATCGCCGTGAAGTACTCCTTCAGCGCCTCGGGCGCACCCGGGGCGAGGCTGTACTCGTGGTCCTCGGCCTGCTGCTCCACGATCCGGAGCAGTTCCTCGGCGTCATAGTCGCCGAAGGTGATGGTCCGTGAGAAGCGGGACGCCACACCGGGGTTGACGCTGAGGAACCGCTCCATCTCGGCCGTGTAGCCCGCCACGATGACCACCACCGCCTCCCGGTGGTCCTCCATCAGCTTCACCAGCGTGTCGATGGCCTCGCGTCCGAAGTCGCGGCCCGAGTCCTCCGGAGACAGCGCGTACGCCTCGTCGATGAACAGGACCCCGCCGCGCGCCTTGTCGAACGCCTCCTGCGTACGGATCGCCGTGGAGCCGATGTGCTCGCCGACCAGGTCGACACGGGACACCTCGACGAGATGCCCCTTCTCCAGGACACCGAGCGAGGCGAGGATCTCGCCGTACAGCCGGGCGACGGTGGTCTTGCCGGTGCCGGGTGAGCCGGTGAAGACCAGATGGCGCCTGGCGGAGGCCGCCTTGAGGCCCGCGAGCTGGCGGCGCCGCCCCACCTCGATCATGTCGGTGAGGGCGCGCACCTCGCGCTTGACGCTCTCCAGGCCCACCAGGGCGTCGAGTTCACCGAGCACGTCCTTCGGCGAGCGCGTCGGCTGCTCGGGCTCCTGTGGCTCCACGAGGGGCTCCCGCTCGGTGGTGCGCTGGCCGGGGATGGCGCCCAGCAGGTTCGTCGTCGCGCTCGACGTCTGTACGGCGGTCTCGTGCGCCGGGGACCGCAGGGAGGCGCTCTCGTCACTCGTGCAGTCCTCCACGACCGGCCCACCGCCTCCGCCGGGTGCGGAGTTGGCGTCGGCGAACTCGTAACCCCCGCGCGCGCAGCGCTCCGTGCGGCACTTCGTCAGTGTCGCGCGGCAGCCGTCGATCACGTGGAAGCCGTAACCTCCGCTGTCCGTCACCCGGCAGTTGAGGAAGCTGCCGCGCCCACCCGCCGACACGTAGAAGCCCGCCTCGGCGGGCGAGGTGACCGTGCAGCGCTCGATGGTGGGATCGGCGCCCTTGGTGACGATCACGCCGGTCTGTGTGCCGTCCACGGTGCAGCCCGACAGGGTGCCGCCACTGCCGTGGTCACGGAACCAGGCGCCCGTCGCGGCGTCCCGGATACGGCAGTCGTCGAGTTGTGCGGTGGCACCGTCGCTGACCGAGACGGCCGTGTTGCGGACCTGCGAGAGGTCGCTGTCTACGACGTCCGCACGGGAACCGCGGTCGAGGACGAACAGGGCGTCCGGCACGTCGTGGACCCGGCACGAGTCGAGCACCGCGGTGGCGCCGTCGCTGATCCACACCGCGGGGTAGTCGCCCGTGCTGTCGAAGATCTCGCACTGGTTGGCGTCCACGCGGGTGCCCGGGTCCCAGACCGACAGGCCGTTGCGCCCGAACTTGCGCACGGTGGTGCGCGTCAGCGTGAGAACCGAGCGGGAGCGCAGGTCGACCGCGTTCTCCGGGATGTCGTGGATGCGGCAGTCGGCGAGCGTGAGCACGGCGTCCGTGTCGAGGGTGATGCCGTCGCCGGTCGTACGGTGCACATCGCAGTCGGTGAGGTGGGCCGTGCCCCGGCCGGTGACCTGCACCCCGGAGCCCTTGACCTCGTACACCTCGCAGCCGACGGCCTCCAGCGAGGAGCCCTCGCCGGTCACCGACAGGCCGGCTCCGGAGGCGTGGTGGATCCGGCAGCGCTCCAGCCGCGGGCGGCCACCCGCACGGACCGAGACGCCCGACTGGCCCGCCGCGACGACCTCGCACTCCTCGAACACCCCGCCGCCGCCGTCCAGTACGGCGATGCCGATGCCTGCCGGATTGTCGACCGTGCAGCGGCGCACGGTCGGACGGGCGCCGCCGCGCACCTCGATGCCGGCGGCGGACCGGGTGACGATCCGCAGGTCGAGGAGTTCGGGGGTGCCCTCCTCGACGAGCAGCGCGGGCGCGGCCGAGTCCTGGCCCTCCACGTGCAGGTCCTGGACCACAGCCGAGGCGCGCACCGTGAGCGGCACCCCGTCCACCGGCGCGATGCGCACGGAGCCGTGCGAGCCCTCGGGGCCGCGCAGCGTCACCGCGCGCTGGACCACCAGATTCTCGCGGTAGGTGCCCGGAGCGACGGTGAGGACGTCTCCGTCGCTCGCCGCCTCCAGAGCGGCGGCCAGCGAAGCGTACTCACCCGTGCGGCGCCGCCACCGCGAGGTGCCGGTGTGCGTCACCTGGACCGTGCCCTGTGCCATGGCGCTGTTCTGCCCCCACCTCGTCATACGCGGGTCCCGCGAGGCCGAACCGATACCCCGTCGCAACGACGGCAAGCCTCTCACGACGGTGCCGAAGACCTCGGCCGGTCCACCGTAGCGTGCGCGGGGACGCGGAGTTGACCGGAGTGGGAAGGCTGTCAGCTGCCCGCGCCGGTCCTGCCCCAGTCGGGGCCCGCCCTGTCCCAGGCGCGGTCCCAACGGGCGTACCGGCGAAGGACCATGCGCCAGACGATCAGCCGCCTGGCGCCCTCGACGAGTCCGACGGCCAGCACCGTCGCGCCGAACCCGGCCAGGACGGCGTGTGTGGTGGCGGTGGCACCGTCCAGCGGGCGGGGGACCGTTCGGCCCCGCTGGTCGGTCCAGATCGTGAAGTGGTCCCCGGCGGCGGGGGACTTGATGCCGGCTGTCACCGCGCCCTGCCGCACGGTGCCGTCCGGGGCCGTCCAGTTGGCCATGACGCGGCTGTGGGTGCCCCGTCCCGAGGCTGTCTCGGGGTCGGGGTCGAGCGGGCTGCGGGACAGCTTCCTGACGACGGTGGCCGCCACCAGGTGGCGGGCCGCTCGCTGGTCGCGGACGGACTCCTGGAGGGCGCCCTGGGCGGCGGCTCCGACAGCGGCTCCGACCAGGGGCGCGACGGCGAGGATCAGTACGACGGCCGCGAGGGCGAGCCATGCCTCGGCCAGGTCGGTCCCGCGCCGCAGCGGGTTGTGCCGCCAACGCCAGAGTCCGCCGATCGCTCGCATCGGTCCGCACCCCCTTCCGCTTCCGTGATAACCCACCACGGAGCCGTTCGCCCGTCGGGCTGGGGGAAGAGAGAGCGAAATCACGCTGCCCCGGGTCTCTCAGGGACTTCTCACGAAGCCTCAACGACCGTGCCCGGGACCCGGGTTCCCCGTGTGCGTGGCCTATTCACGGAATTTTCCCGGCGGTTATCCGAGGACCGTGACGGCATCGCCGATCCGCACGGTGCCGAGGGTCTCGGGCACCAGGTCCTGTCCGAAGATCAGCCGGTCGCCGATGCGGCGGTGGCGTCCGAGCGTCCGCAGGGGTTCTCTGCCGCGCTCGGCGGTGTCCTGGTCGGTGGTGGTGACTACGCACCGGCCGCACATCTTGGCTACCCGGAAGGTGACTTCGCCGATGGAGATCCGGGACCAGTCGTCCTCGGCCCAGGCCGCCGTGCCCGCCACGACCACGTTGGGCCGGAAACGGTTCATGGGCAGGGGAGCCTCGCCGGGGTGGTCGCCCTGGGCGATGAGGGAGTTGAGGGCGTCCAGCGAGGCCGACGTGGCGAGCAGCAGCGGGAAGCGGTCGGCCAGGCTGACCATCTCGCCGGCGCGGGAATGCGGGGGATCGCCGATGGGGCGGCGCGTGGCGGGGTCGTCCAGGTGCACGAGGCGTACGTCGATGCCCAGATGGACGCTGCACCAGGCGTGCGCCGCGTCGTCCGCGAGGACCGCCTCCACCTTGGTCCCGAAGAAGTTCATCGGCGTCGTGTCCGTCGGTTCCGGCACGGCGACGGTCACCGGCTCGCGGCCGGCCGCCGACAGACGGACGCCGCCGCCGGGCACGAGCGCGGCGGCGGCGAGAGCCAGGCGTGGCTGCTGGCGTTGAGTGACGACCTTCCCCTCGGCGTCGATCAGTGCCCAGCGCCGGTCTCCGGCCAGCCCCCAGGGCTCCACCAGGGCCTCCCGGGGCGCCTGGCCCCTGAACGCCTTGACCGGATGGACATGAATCGAGTGCAGCTCCGCGTTCCCCATGACGCCATCGTGCCAGCAGGCACCGACATTCCGGTGCGAATTACTCGGTGCCCGCCCGCTCAGTACCCGCGGTACTGCTGGCCGTTGTAGGGCTGCTCCTGGTAAGGGGCGGGAGCGGGGCGGGGAGCCGCGGGGCGCATGGCCTCGTAGCCCGTGCCGGGTGCCATCGGGCGCTGCTGCTGGGGCTGGGCGCCCGGGTAGCCGCGCGGGGCGCCGGTCTGCTGCGGGATGTAGGGCGCCGGGGCCTGCTGCAGTGGCTGGGGCTGCTGCGCCTGCGGGTAGCCGTACATCGGGGCCTGCTGGGAGGGTCCGGCGGGAAGGGCCGGGAGTGCCGACGGAAGCGCGGGCAGGTGGCTGACCGACTCGTAGGCGGAGGGAACGCGGATCGGGGCGATCTGGGGGGTGCCCCGCTCGGCGACGAGCGAGTCGTAGATCGGGGTGTCCGGGAAGGACGGCGCGGAGTAGTAACCGCCGCCATAGGTGGAGCGGGGGGAGGTCATGGCACATAAGTTAAGCCCACGATGTGCTGGTTGGGGAGACCGATAAGAGGGTTGTTTTCCGCGTCGGCAGTGCCTTGGGATCCCCAATGCGAGCGAACTCGGCAAAAAAGGGCATCAAAGCGCGTTGAGATCGTGTAAAGGCCGAGTACCTGGCAGGTTACCGGCGGTTGGCCACTGAACTTCGGGACCCGATCGTGGGAGTTCGCCGCGTGGGGGATTAGGTTTGGCGGGAGCGGAGCCGGCGGACTGCCCGAGGCGACCTTCGGCGCGGAGATGACGTGATGGGGGCCGTACATGTCAATGCCTAAGGGATCCAACGTTCCCGTGCCGACGACCGCGCTGCGCGTCGAGATGGGCTGGCGTTCAGCACCGGGCGTGCCCGACGCGGACGCCTCCGCGTTGTTGCTGGTCTCCGGAAGGGTCAGATCGGACAGCGACTTCGTCTTCTACAACCAGCCGGCGCACTCCTCGGGCGCCGTGCGGTACGAGGGCAAGGGGAGCCAGGGCGGCCAGGTCACGGACACACTGCTCGTCGACCTCGCGCGCGTGGAGCCCGCCATCGAGACCGTGGTGGTGGCCGCCTCCTCGGACGGCGGCTCCTTCGGGCAGGTGCCCGGACTGTACATCCGGGTGCTCGACGGGCAGCGGGGCACCGAGATCGCCCGCTACGACAGCGCCGACGCGACCGTCGAGACCGCCTTCGTGCTCGGCGAGTTCTACCGGCGCCAGGGCGCCTGGAAGTTCCGCGCCATCGGACAGGGATACAGCAGCGGCCTGGAAGGACTGGCCACGGACTACGGCATCACGGTGGACGAGCCGCAGCGGGCGGCGGCGCCGGTGGCCCCGCCGGTGACCGCCCGGCAGCCGGTCGCCCCGCCCGTCACCGCGCGCCCGCCCGCCCCGCCGGCGATGCCTCCCGCCCCGCCCGCCGCTCCGCCGGCCCCGGTGCGTCTGACCAAGGTCACGCTCACCAAGGAGACCCCGTCGGTCTCGCTGAGCAAGCAGGGCGGCGTCTCCGGCGCCATGCGCGTGAACCTCAACTGGGAGGTGCGCAAGCAGTTCTCGGGCTGGGGCAGCAAGCTGGGCCGGGCCGTAGCGATGCACGCGGACCTCGATCTCGACCTCTGCGCCCTCTACGAGCTGTCCGACGGCCGCAAGGGGGTCGTCCAGGCACTCGGCAACGCCTACGGAGCTCTCCACCAGCCTCCGTTCATCCATCTCGACGGCGACGACCGCACCGGCGCCGTGGCGAGCGGCGAGAACCTGTCCATCAACCTCGACCACAAGCAGAGCTTCCGGCGCATCCTCATCTTCGTGACCATCTACGAAGGAGCGCGTTCCTTCGCCGACCTGCACGCCACGGTCACCCTCCAGCCGCTGAACGGCGCGCCGATCGACTTCTCGCTCGACGAGTGCACGGTGCCCTCGACCGTCTGCGCCCTCGCCCTCATCACCGGCAACGCCGGCGATCTGATCGTCCAGCGCGAGGCCCGGTACCTGGTCCCGGAGCGCGGGGTCAGCCCTCAGCGCACCGTCGACTACGCCTACGGGTGGGGCATGGACTGGACCCCCGGCAGGAAGTGAGCGGTCAGCTCTCGTCCAGGGCGGCGTCGGGACGCGTGTAGGTGCGGCCCTTCCAGGCCGCGCCCCGCCCCCTGTAGTGCTGCACCGCGGAGTCGACCGTCATGAGCAGATACAGGAACGCCGTGAACGGCAGCAGCGGCGCGAGCCACCGGGGCTGCCGGTAGTAGCGCAGCATCGGCACGTACGTCGCCGTCATCAGCGCCCACGCCAGCCCCCCGGCGCTCGCCGCCCCCGCACTTCCCCGGGCCAGGCCCGCGAACAGCGCGACCGGCGGCACCAGATACACGACCGCGAGCCCGATCACCGTTCCGGCCAGCAGCACCGGACTGTGCCGAAGCTGGGCGTACGCGCTGCGCGAGACCATCCGCCACAGGTCGTGCAGCCGCGGATACGGGCGCACGCTGTCCACGCCCTCCGCGAGCCCCAGCCAGATGTGGCCCCCGATCCCCTTGACCGCCCTGGCGAGTGCGACGTCGTCGATGACGGCGTGCCGGATGGCGTCCGGAATCCGCGCCCGCTCGGCGGTGTCCGCGCGCAGCAGGACGCAGCCGCCAGCCGCGGCGGCCGTGCGGGAGCCCCACTTCGCGATCCGACGGAAGGGATAGAGCTGGGCGAAGAAGTAGACGAAGGCGGGGACGACGAGCCGCTCCCACACGCTCTCCACCCGCAGCCGCGCCATCTGCGAGACCAGGTCGAAGCCACCGGTGCGCGCGGCGGCCACCAACTTCCGCAAACTGTCCGGCGCGTGGGCGATGTCGGCGTCCGTGAGCAGCAGGTACTCGGGTGCACGCGCGCGTGCCAGGCCGATGCCGTGGCGTACGGCCCAGAGCTTGCCCGTCCAGCCCTCCGGCGGCTCCCCCGGAGAGCCGACGGTGAGCGGCAGCCCGCCGTGCCGCGCCGCGAGCTCGCGGGCCAGGTCCCCGGTGCCGTCCGAGCTGCCGTCGTCGACCAGGAAGACCTCGGCCCGCCCCGGATAGTCCTGGGCGAGGAGCGAGGGCAGGCTCTCGGGCAGTACGGCGGCCTCGTCGCGCGCCGGTACGACGACACAGACGGAGGGCCAGTCGTCCGGCTCCCCGTGGTGCGGAGGCAGCCTCATGTCCGTACGCCAGAAGAAGCCCTGACCGAGCAGCAGCCAGAGCCAGGCGGCCAGTGATCCAACGGCGGTCCACACGACGGCGTTCACGCGGCGAAGTCTGCCCCACCCGGGGGCGCGGAGGCGGATCGTCTAAGGTGACCGGGTGAAGATCGCGCTCATGGACTCCGGTATGGGACTGCTTGCCGCCTCCGCCGCGGTACGCCGGCTGAGGCCCGACGCCGATCTCGTCCTCTCCTCGGATCCCGGCAGCATGCCCTGGGGGCCGCGCACCCCCGAAGACGTGACCGTACGGGCGCTCGCCGTCGCCGAGGCCGCCGCCCGGCTGCGCCCCGACGCGCTGATCGTCGCCTGCAACACCGCCTCGGTGCACGCCCTGCCCGCGCTGCGTGCCCGGCTCGAACCCGCGGTGCCCGTCATCGGCACCGTGCCGGCGATCAAACCGGCCGCGGCGGGGGGCGGACCGGTCGCGATCTGGGCCACGCCCGCCACCACGGGCAGCTCCTATCAGCGCGGTCTCATCCGTGACTTCGCACACGGCGTGCACGTCACCGAAGTGGCCTGCCCGGGTCTCGCGGAAGCCGTGGAGCACGCGGACCAGGCCGCGATCGACGTGGCGATCGCCGCGGCCGCCGCGCGTACTCCCGACGACGTCACCGCCGTCGTCCTCGGCTGCACCCACTACGAGCTGGTCGCCGACCGTATCCGCGCCGCCGTGCAGCGGCCCGGCCGGCCGCCGCTCGTCCTGCACGCCTCGGCCGGGGCGGTCGCCGCCCAGGCTCTGCGCAGGACGGGTCAGGTCGCGGCCCCGGAAGCCGCCGCGACCGGCACGGTCACGGTGCTGCTCAGCGGCCGGGAGGGCGCGCTTCCCGTCCCCGCCCTGGCCTACGAGGAAGGCCGCCTGCTGTCCGCGGTCAGCCCCGCGCGCTGACCGTCGTGACTCTCGGTCACGCGATGGACGCGGCATCGGCGAGGAGCCTCCACCCGGAGCAGTAACGCTCCGCGACCCGGTGCCCGCGCTGCGGAACCTGAGTACTCTCATGGACATGAGGGACCACCCCCACGGCGAGGACGCCTCGCACCCCGAGATCTGGACCGGTCGCGCGACCAACCGCGTCCAGTGGCTGCCCGCGCTCGGCGGCGCCGCCTGTATCGCGCTCGGTATCGAGCTTGCGGTCGACTCCGCGTGGACGTCCGGCAGCGCGCCGCTCGTCATGTCCGTCGTCGGATGCATCGCGGCGGGACTGCTCATCCTGTTCGGCACGCTCGCGTTCGTGCACGTCGCCGTGAAGGTGGACAAGGACCACCTGGAGGTGCGCTGCGGCCACATAGGGCTGCCCCGTCGGCGCATCCCCCTCTCCAACGTCGTGGGAGCCGACTTCGCGCCCTCGGTCACCCCCCGCCAGTGGGGCGGCTGGGGCTACCGCTGGCGGCCCGAGATGGGGACCGCCGTCATCGTCAGACGTGGCGAGGGCGTGGTCCTTCTCCTCGGGGACGGACACACGTTCACGATCACGGTGGACAACGCGGAGGCGGCCGTACGGATCATCCGCGACCACCTGCGCGCGACCAGGGCCGGCACGGCGCTCTGACCTCACGGGCCTTTGCGAGGCCTCCTGCTCTCGGCCGTCCGTGGTCAGGCTTCCGGCCGGCCACCCGTGCTCTCCGTGAGATGTTCCGGTGCCTCCTCGGACAGGGGCCGTGCGGTGGCGAGGCCGGCCAGCAGGCCCGCGCCGGCCGTCACCGTGGTGAAGCTCAGGGCGTTGCCGACCGACGCGACGACGGCGAGTGCGGTGAGGGCGGCGCCCGCCGTGAGAGCGATCGGTGTGGAACGCCGGGTGCGCCACAGCGCGTAGAGGACCCAGCAGAACACCGCCGCGAGCAGCAGCGCACCGATCACGCCCTGCTCGGCCGCCTGCTGCAAGGGGGCGGAGTGGGGTTTGCCGTCGGGCAGCAGGGACTCGGCGACCGTCGGGCTGAGTTCGCCGTAGCGCCCGGGTCCGGCGCCCAGGACCGGGTACTCACGGGCGAGGTTCAGCGCGTCGTGCCAGAGCAGGATCCGGTGCTGGGTGAGCGGGCCTTCCAGGGCGTCCGTCAGGCCGTCGGGCAGCGCGTGCTCGGTCATCGCCCAGGACATTCCCGTCATCAGCGTCGCGGCGAGGCCGAGACCCGCGAGCCCCAGCGCTCGGCGCCGCATACGGGCGGCGGCGAGGGAGCACAGCAGGACCCCCGAGCACAGGACGAAGCCGGTGGTCGACCCCAGCAGCGCCGCGGTCACCGTGATCCCTGCCGCCAGCAGCCGCAGTGCCAGGCGCAGCGCCGGCGGGTGTGCCGCCCAGGCCGCGCAGCACGCGGCTCCGGCGGAGAGGGCGAGCAGCGCGGTCGTGGCGCCGCTGTGCCCGAGGGGCGAGGTGATCCCCGCGACGGGAGCCGGGTGCGGGGCGGTGATCGCGAGGCCGAGTCCGGCGAGCGCTCCCGCGCAGGGGGCGGCGACGGGCAGGAGTGCCCCGAGGATCCGTCCGGAGGCGTAGCCGGCCGCCACGGCGAGGACCGCCAGGAGTACGCCCTCGGGCCGGCCGTCGTGCGCGCCCGCCGTGATCAGGGACCAGGCCGCGCAGGCCGCGAGCACCAGCACACCCGTGACGTCGGAAGCGTTGCGTCTCTCGCCCGCGGCCGTGGTATCGGCCGCAGACGTCATCCCCGTGGACCCCACCCCGTCGCCCCCCACCGTGACGGGCCCCGGCCCGTCGCGGACGCTTCCGGCCGCACGTCAGAGGCTCGGGCACACCGTAACGGGTGATGCACAGGTTTGTGGACAAGTTGCGCAGGAACGTTGCGGCAGATGTACGGGGCGCGCGGTGGCGGGGACCACCGGGCGCCGGTCCGCCGCCGCTCGGGGCCGGGCGGACCACGCTGTCGGCGCCCAGGTCACGCGCCGTACACTCCCGGAGTGACCGCCACCGCGACATCCGTAGACGAGCCGGAACAGCTCGAACCCCAGGCCGCGCCCGTATCGCGTGTGGCCCGACTGGCCCGTCGTCTCGTCCCGGCCGCTTCCGCGGTGCTCTCCGGTGTGCTGCTGTACGTCAGCTTCCCGCCACGGACGCTGTGGTGGCTGGCGCTTCCGGCGTTCGCGGTCTTCGGCTGGACACTGCGCGGCCGCACCTGGAAGGCGGGGCTCGGGCTCGGCTACCTGTTCGGGCTCGGATTCCTGCTGCCGCTCCTGGTGTGGACCGGTGTGGAGGTCGGTCCCGGG
Organism: Streptomyces sp. NPDC088747; assembly: GCF_044751025.1. Lineage (NCBI taxonomy): Bacteria > Bacillati > Actinomycetota > Actinomycetes > Kitasatosporales > Streptomycetaceae > Streptomyces > Streptomyces sp. NPDC088747. The sequence continues at coordinate 46,630 of NZ_JBIVKZ010000001.1, read as the reverse complement.
CCGTGGATCGCTCTCGTCCTGGCGGAGTCGGCGTTCGTCGCCCTCGTCGGCGCCGGCATCACCGCGGTCTCGCGGCTGCCGGGCCGGCCGCTGTGGGCTGCGACGCTGTGGATCGCGGGCGAGGCGGCACGCGCGCGCGTGCCGTTCGGCGGGTTCCCCTGGGGCAAGATCGCCTTCGGGCAGGCGGACGGCGTCTTCCTCCCGCTCGCCGCGCTGGGCGGCACACCGGTGCTCGGCTTCGCGGTCGTGCTCTGCGGATTCGGGCTCTGTGAGGCCGTACGCCTGGCCGTGGAGGGCCGCCGCACCCGGGTCGTGCGGCGCGGGGCCGCCGCGGTCGCCCTGCTGAGTGTCGCCGTCCCCGTGGTGGGGGCGCTCGCGGCCAGGTCGCTGGTCAGCGACAAGGCCGAGGACGGTACGGCGACCGTCGCGGTCATCCAGGGCAACGTGCCGCGCGCCGGGCTGGAGTTCAACGCCCAGCGGCGGGCCGTGCTCGACTACCACGCGCGGGAGACCGAGCGGCTGGCCGCCGAGGTCAGGGCGGGCAAGGTCGCGCGGCCCGACTTCGTGCTGTGGCCGGAGAACTCCTCCGACATCGACCCCTTCACCAACCCCGACGCCCGCGCCGTGATCGACCGCGCGGCCAAGGCGATCGGCGCGCCCATCTCGGTCGGCGGGGTCGTCGAGCGGGGCGGCAAGCTCTACAACGAGCAGATCCTGTGGGACCCGGAGAAGGGCTCGGTCGACACCTACGACAAGCGGCAGATCCAGCCGTTCGGTGAGTACCTCCCGCTGCGTTCGCTGATCGGGGCCATCAACAGCGACTGGACGTCGATGGTGAGCCAGGACTTCAGCCGCGGTACCCAGGCGGGCGTCTTCACCATGGACGGCACCAAGGTCGGCCTGGCCACCTGTTATGAGGCCGCCTTCGACTGGGCCGTGCGCGACACCGTCACCGACGGCGCCCAGATGATCTCGGTGCCCAGCAACAACGCGACCTTCGACCGCAGCGAGATGACCTACCAGCAGCTCGCCATGTCCCGCGTCCGCGCCGTGGAACACAGCCGGACCGTCACCGTGCCGGTGACCAGCGGCGTCAGCGCCGTCATCATGCCGGACGGGCGGATCACCCAGAAGACCGGGATGTTCGTGGCGGACTCGCTGGTGCAGGAGGTGCCGCTGCGGTCCTCGCAGACACCCGCCACGCGTCTCGGGATCCTGCCCGAGATGGTTCTGGTGCTGGTCGCGGCGGGCGGCCTCGGCCGGGCGGTGGCGACGACCGTGCGCGGACGACGCGGCGGCGGCGTTCAGACCGGCGTTCCCGGACGGTAACTGAGTGGTGGAAACAGGCGGTTAGGGTCGGAACATGGCTACTCCCGATTTCATCCGCACCATCCGGGCCACCGCCGGGCACCAACTGCTCTGGCTCCCCGGTGTCACCGCCATCGTCTTCGACGACGAGGGCAGGGTCCTGCTCGGGCGCCGTTCCGACACCGGCGAGTGGTCGGTGATCGGTGGCATCCCGGACCCCGGGGAGCAGCCCGCGGCCGGTGCGGTGCGGGAGGTCTTCGAGGAGACGGCCGTGCGCTGCGTCGTCGACCGCGTCGTGCTCGTCCAGGCCCTCGCCCCGGTCATCTACGAGAACGGCGACCACTGCCAGTACATGGACATCACGTTCCGGTGCCGGGCGGTCGGCGGCGAGGCGCGGGTCAACGACGACGAGTCGCTGGAGGTCGGCTGGTTCGACGTGGACGCGCTGCCGGCACTGAGCGAGTTCAGTCTGCTCCGCATCAAGCAGGCGCTGTCCGACGAGCCCACCTGGTTCGATCCCACCACCGGAGTGTGAGGCGGCCCCATCCCGTGACGGACAGGGACCTCCGTCGGATGGCGTAGTACGGGATGAAGGGCTGCCGGTTACTCCCCGTGACCATCGCGAGGGGAGCATCCTGGGCGGGCGGCACCGAGCGCCGCGGTGGTGCGCATACGGGGGTATGCGGGGAGTGAAGGGCACGGGGGCCTCATGAACGAGCCGACGATGACAGCTGGGCTGCGCGAACACCCGGTCACGGACGACGACTACGGGGAACGGGTACCGGTCGGGCGCGACCGGGAGTGCGCACTGCTGGACGGACTGCTGGAGTCGCTGCCCGAGCGGGGAGCGGCACTGCTGCTGAGGGGCGACCCCGGCATAGGGAAGACCCGCCTGCTCGACCACCTCGCCGAACGTGCGCGGGACGGTGTGCCGGTGGCGGGGAGCCCGCGGAAAGCGCCGGTACGGGTTCTGCGGGCACGCGGGATCGAGTCGGAGGCGGTGCTGCCGTACACGGTCCTCGCCGACCTGCTGCTCCCGCTGCGGTCGCACTTCGCCGGCCTGCCGTCGAGCCGTCGCCGAGCGCTGGAGACGTGCTTCGCACTCCTGGACGCCGACGAGCCGAATCCGTACGCCGTGTGCGCCGGGACGCTCGGTGTGCTGGCCGCCGCCGGAGAAGCCGGGCCGCTGCTGGTGCTCGTGGACGACCTGCACTGGGCGGACCCCGAGTCGCGGCGGGCCCTCCAGTTCGTCGCACGCCGCCTCGCCCGCGAGCGCGTGGCCCTGGTGATGGCCGCCCGCCCGGCGGCCGACGACGAGACCACCTGGGAGGACGTGCCCCGGCTGACCGTCGCGCCCCTGGCGGAGGACGACAGCCGGCGACTGCTGGAGCGCCACGGGGTCGACCCCGCGGAGCCCGCCGTCACCCGCCTGGTCACGCTGAGTTCGGGAAATCCGCTCGTCCTGGTGGAGTACGCGGCGGCGCTCGTGGACGCGAGGAAACACGGGGGCGAACTGGCCGACACCGCCTGGGAGATGCCGGGACCGCTGGTCGAACGGGCCTGGTGGGGACGGATACGGGCGCTCCCGTACGGCACGCGCACGGCCCTCGTGTACGTCGCCGCCTGCCGGACACCCGAACTCGCCCTGCTGGAAAAGGCGTTGTCCGTCAACGGCCTGTCGCTCGGCGTCCTGGAGGAGGCCGAGGAGAGCGGACTGATCCGCGCTCTGGACGACGGCTACGAGCTACGGCATCCGGTGCTCCGGCCGCTGGTGTTCGGCCACTGCTCACTGGCCCAACGGCTGCGCGCGTACCGGACGTTGGCGGACCTCTCGGCCGGGGACGAACGGACCTGGTACCTCGCCTCCGCCGCGGCCGGACCGGACGAGACGGTGGCCGCGGCACTCGCGGAGGCGGCCGGACGTTCCCGCCGCCGTGGCGCGCTCACCGCTGCCGCGCACGCCTGGCACCGCTCCGCCGAGTTGTCGCCCTCGGCCGCCGACCGGGCTCAGCGGTTGCTCGACGCCGCACGGGACGCCTTCTGGGGCGGAGCCTCCCGCGATGCCGTCGACTGGTGCGAACAGGCCCTGCGCTGGAGCGAGGACGTCCGGCTCACCGCCGACATCGAGCTGCTGCGCGGCCAGATCCGCGGCCGGCTCGGCGACCCGGGCCGCGCCCACCGCTCGCTGGTGGCGGCGGCCGAGGCGGTGCGACCGGTGGACCGCTTCCGCGCCTGCGCCCTGTACGGGGCGGCTGTCCTGCCCGCGGCGACGGACGGCCGGATCGGCTGGGCGGTCGACGCCTCGGCACGATCCGTGGCCATGGCCGACCTCGTCGAGAGGGAAACGGGCGCGGGGCCGGCCGCGCTCACCTCCCGGCACCTCGCCGACGTGATGCGCGGTTGCGCGCAGGCACTCGCCGGAGAAGTGGCCGAGGGCCGCGCCCTGCTCCTCGCCGGACGTGCGGCGCCGCAGCGTGACCGGCCGTCTGAGGAACCGCAGTTGGCGGTGCAGCTCGGCCGGGCGCTCTCCTGGGTGGACGAGCGGGAAGCTGCGACGGCGGTGCTGGACGCGGTCGTCGACGGGGCCAGGCGCGACGGGGTCCGCGCCCTGCTGCCCGCCGCGCTGGTCGGCCGGTGCGAGGTGGCGTCGTGGAGCCGCTGGCCGACGGCCGTCGCCGCGGGGACCGAAGCGCTGCGCCGGGCCGAGGAGCTCGGGCACCGGGCTGTGGCCGGGTACGCGCAGCTCCTGCTGGCGCGACTCGACGGGCTGCGCGGTGACCGGGCGGGCTGCGAGGACCGGGTCGCCGCCTACGAGCGGCACTGCGGCAAGGTGCGCGGGCTGGAGATCTTCGCGCAGTCGGCGCTGGGTTCGGCGGCGCTCACCGCGGGAGACCCACGGGCCGCCGCCGGGCACCTCGAACGCGCCCTGTCCCTCGCGCGGGAGACAGGGCTCGGCAACCCCAACCTGATGCCGTTCCTCACCGACCTCGCCGAGGCGTACGTCCGCACCGGCGAGCGGGACAGCGCCGCCCGGCTCGCCGACTGGACCGAGGGGCTCGCCCGGTCCACGGGACTCGCCTGGCCGGCCGCCGCTTACGCGCACTGCCGCGTCATGCTCGCGGAGTCCGCCGAAGAGGCACAGGAGTGGCTGAGGGTCGCCGAACGCGTCCACGCACGCGAGGAGATGACCTTCGAGCTCGCGCGGACCCAGCTGGCGTGCGGTGAGCTGCTGCGCCGCTTCCGGCGGCCCACGGCGGCTCGCGGGCTGCTTCTCGCCGCCCAGTTGGCGTTCGCCGGACTCGGCGCGGCCTCCTGGCGGTCCCGGGCGGCCGTTGAACTCGCCGCGGCCGGACACCGGGTCCGCGACGCAGGGGACCCGGCACCGCGGACCGACCGGCTCACCGCCCAGGAACTCCAGGTGGCGCTGGCCATCGGGGACGGACTGAGCAACGGCGAGGCCGCCACCGCCCTGTTCGTGTCCCGCAAGACGGTGGAGGCCCACCTGACGCGCGTGTACCGCAAGCTCGGGGTGCGGTCGCGGTCCGAACTCACCCGCTATCTGGTGCACGCCGAAGCGGTGCGCTGACGGGGGCGCGCCGACAGAGGGCGACGGCAGGGTGCGCTGACAGGGCGCGCCGACAGGGCCGGCGCCCGGGTGAGGCACCGGCCCCGCGGGGTCAGGGGAACAGCCCGAGCGCCACGGTCCGGGCGACATCGGGATGCGCCAGGTACTCGTGGACGGCGTGCGCCTGCTCGCGCGCGTTCGTGACGACGGACTCGTGGAGGTCGTCGCCCCACCGGGGGCGCAGCGGGCAGCCGATCGTGACCGGGTCGGCCGGGCACCAGATGTTCTCCCAGCGCCCCACCCGCTCCGGGCGCCGCAGTGCCGGGGCGAGCAGCCGCTCGTACACGGCGTCGAGACCGAGCGGACTGCCGGCCGTGACCAGGAGCCGTACGTCGACCGCGGCGTCCAGCTGGGTCAGCAGATCCATGGCCACGACGGTCCCGAGACTGTGCGCCACGATGGTCAGTGGGCCCGAGTCCGGCACGCTCTCGCGCACGGCGTCCAGCACGGCCTGCCGGGCCTCCCCGTCGTCGAGGTATCGGGCCACGTCGCCCAGCACGGCCGACACGAACAAGGCGTCCAGATCCGTACGGGCGGCCAGCCAGGCCAGCGAGCGGCGCAGCGCGCCGGACGCACCGCCGGGCAGGCCGAAGGCCTCCTCAGCGGTGAGCAGTTCCTCCGGCATACCGGCCTTGACGGCGGCCTCCCGGACGATCCGCTCGTAGAGCACCCGGGTGCTGGGGTCGCTGGGCGGGGCCGCCGGGGCGAACCCGAGTGCCGACTCCTCGCCGAGCAGGGACTCGCGGCCCGGCGTACCGGCCGCGCGGTTGCCGTAGAACGGGAGCCACACGTCGACCGGATCCACCGTCGGCAGTCCGGCGAGGGTGAGTCCCCGGTTGAGCCCCGACGTCCAGGAGCGCCGCATGTGCTCCGGGTCCGCCTTCTCCTGGCCTCGGCCGTGCAGGAACAGCAGGTGGCCACGGCCGGCGAAGGCGCCCGTACGTCCCCGCAGTCCACGGCGCCGTGGAGCGGCCTCGGGGGCGCGCGCCGACAGCCCTTCGGCGGCGGGCACGGCCGTGGGGGCGGTCACGGGCAGCAGACCGAGGTCCCCGAGGACGTTCTCCCTTGCCGTCCCGGCCAGCGAGGTCCGCAGGCGTGCCACGATGCGGCTGACCCGGGCGCCCTCGTTGGCGGCCCAGTCCACCAGGTCGTCCGGGTCGCCGGGCTGTACGGGTGTGCCGTCGCGCCGCAGCTGCCTGCCCTGGGCGTCCTTGCGGGCGACACCGGCGTGGTGCAGGGCCACCACTTCCCACTGGTCGTTGAAGACGGGAGAGCCGGAGTTCCCGGGTTCGGTGTCCGTGTCGTAGTGCAGGAAGTCATCGAGCTGGACGCGCAGTTCGTTGCGGCGGATGGCGATCTCCTTGAGCCGGCCGCTGGGATGCCCCACGACGTTGACGGACTCGCCGATCACCAGCTTGCCCTGGGCCCCGATGAGCCGGTTCCAGCCGAACAGCGCCCCGGGCGGGCGTCCGTCGGCCCCCGCCTCGACGCGTACGAGGGAGAAGTCGAGGTCCTCGTCGACAACGGGGACGAAGTCCGCCCGCAGCCGGTACACGACCGACTGCGCCGGGGTGTTGTCGATGCCGGTCTCGGCGGCGAACTCCACGATCACCCGCGCGGCCATGTCGGCGTCCGGAAGTACATGGTGATTGGTCATCAGCAGATCCGGTGAGACGAGGAACGCCGTCCCCAGCGGCAGCACCCGGCCGTTCTCCAGCAGCGAGACACGGCTCACGGTCGCGGCGGCGCGTGAGCCCCTGGAGAGGAAGTTGACCGCCTGGAGGTCCTTGGAGGCACCGATGATGCGCTCCAGCAGCCGTCGCCCCGGCTTCTCCTGCGAGACGAGCGACATCACCGTCTCCATGGGCAGCGCGCCCCCGCTGATCAGGTGTTCCGCGCGGGCCTGGAGCTGACTGTCGGTGTCCGGCAGGGACACGCCCTGGCCGCACAGGCGCTCGACCTCCTCGCGTTGGGGGAGTGCCGCGACGTACCTTTCGGCCGCCGCTTCCTCGTGGTGCCGCCGGGCGGCCCGCACTCGTTCGTACGTGTCCGCGGTGAGAACGTGGGTGTCCATGCGCACCATCCCGATGGCGAGGCCGAGGAGGAAAACGGGCTGTCTCCCTGCTTAGGCGGGTCCGCCGGGGTGCCGCATCGGGGAACTCCCCATGGAACTTCCCGAGGAACGGCTGGTTGGCGCTCTCAGCTGCTGGAGAGGCCGCCGCGGAGACGGGAGTTCAGTTGTTCCAGCTCTCGTCGTAGGGGTCGCGCGGGGCCGCGACCGGCCTGGCCTCGCCGACCTCGATGAAGGGGATGACACCGTCGTTGACGGGATCCTTGGTCCGCTTGTCCGTGTAGGTACCGGTGACTTCGAGCCAGGAGTCGGGGCGCAGGACCGGGGGAATCCGTCCGGTCAGGCCGATCTTGACGGGCTGGGCGTCCGCGGCACAGCAGTTGAGAGCCATGCGGACGAGGTACGGAGTGCCGTCGTGGTCCAGCGCGACGAAGCCGGTGACCCTGACGCGCCGGTCGCCGAGGGTGTGTCCGTGGTCGTAGGCGGCGCGGCCCGCGTAGTCGACCAGGCTGAGCGGAATCGGGTCGCCGGAGGGCAACTCGGCGTATCCGAAAGGGGGTTGCAGGGCCGTGCCGGTGCGCATCGCGCTGTAGGAGCCCAGCGCGGGCGGGGCGACCAGGATGAGGGCGAGCAGCGGGAGGACCAACAGCCAGGCTATTCGGGGCTCGCGGTGGACGTGACCTTCGTGCACCTCGCCCTCCTCGGTCGCCTTCCCGCGTCGCAGCTCGTACCAGACGGTGGCGACGGCCGTGACGATCAGGACGACACCGGCGCCCAGCAGCAACGGGCGCAACCCGGCCTTGACGTACCGCAGATAGAGGTCGCTGGAGCCGGCCTTGAGGATCGCCGCGCCGACGAGGAACAGGACGGCCGCCTGTGCCTGCCGGTTCACAGGAGCACCGCCCCGACGAGGACCGAACCGAGGATCGCGAGAACGAAGGTGGCGGGGGCGAACCGCAGCGCGAACCCGCGGCCGAACGTGCCGACCTGCATGGCGAACAGCTTCAGGTCGATCATCGGCCCGACGACGAGGAACGCCAGCCGGGCGGTCAGCGAGAACTGCGTCAGCGACGCGACCACGAACGCGTCGGCCTCCGAGCAGATCGACAGCAGCACCGCGAGGACGGCCAGGGCGAGCACCGACACCACGAAGTTGCCCGCCGCGGCCTGCAGCCAGCTCTCCGGCACGACCGCCTTAAGCGTGGCCGCGGCCATCGCGCCGACGACGAGGAAGCCGCCCGCGTGCATGACGTCGTGCCGTACGGAGCCCCAGAACGCCGCGCCCCTGCCGAGGCCGTCGTGGGCCGGGCGGGCCGGCGGGCGAAGCCAGTCCGCGCGCCCCGCCCGCTGCCAGAGCCAGCCCATCGAGCAGGCCACGAGCAGGCTCGCCACGAACCGGGCGAGGACCATCTCCGGATCGCGCGGGAAGGCGACCGCCGTGGCGGTCAGCACGATCGGGTTGATCGCCGGTGCGGACAGCAGGAACGCCAGTGCCGCCGCGGGTGTGACACCCCGTCGCACCAGCGCCCCGGCCACCGGGACGGAGGCGCACTCGCAGCCGGGCAGCACCGCCCCGGCCATCCCGGCGACCGGAACCGCCAGCGCGGGCCTGCTCGGCAGGGCGCGGGCGAAGAACGAGGGCGGGACGAAGACCGCGATCACCGCCGACAGGAGCACGCCGAGGACCAGGAAGGGCAGGGCCTGGATGATCACCGCGACGAACACGGTCATCCAGCTCTGCATCACCGGCGCGGACAGCGCCTGCCGGATCGAACCCTGCGAGGTGACCAGCAGGAGCAGAACCATGGTCAGGACGAGGGGGGAGCTGACGCGCCGGTCCCGCCGGCCCTGTCGGTCGCCCGGGTCGCGGCGCTCGACAGGGGGCGGGGCCGCCTTGCTGATGGTCACGGGTGAGGTACCTCCGGTAAGGAAGGGCTCGGTGGCTCGGTCGCCCCTCCACCTTCAGTACGCCGGTCGAGGCACAGCTTCTCATCGTGGTGAGCAACGTCCGCGAGCCGGACGCCGGTTCACCCCTCCCGCATGGTTCTTCGAGTGGCTCTTCGAGCCGCTCCGTCAGTCGCGCCCGGTGCCCCGGTAGAGGTCCAGCTCCCCGTCGAGTTCGACGGCCAGCACGGTGGCGTACTCGTCGAGGTCCGCCGGGGCGGGCGCGTCGATCCAGGTCACGCCGGGCACCGCGTCCAGTCCTCCGGTGACGTGGTGGCCCAGTTCGGTGCCCGTGCCCAGGACGGACACTCGGCGCACCGCGTTGCGCAGGCCGCGGACGGACACCGCCTCGCGCGGCGCGTCGAAACAGGTCAGGTAGAGCGTGCGCCGGTCGGTGGAGAGGGTGCTCGGGCCGTAGTGGTGCCCGGCCGGCAGTCCGGCGACCGTCCCGTACACGGCGGGGGAGTGCCTGGCGATCCACGCGCCGAGGCCCTCCAGGCGTTCGACCTGTTCCGCGGGGATCGTCCCGTCCTCCATGGGGCCGACGTCGAGCAGCAGGTTGCCGCCCATGCCGATCGTCTCGGTGAAGTAGCGCACCAGCTGGCCCACGGACTTGTGGTCGCGGTCGGCCGGCCGGTAGCTCCACGAGTCGTTGATCGTCAGACAGAGTTCCCAGGGGCCGTCCGGGGCCTGGAGCGGCACGCCCTGTTCGGGGGTCGCGTAGTCGCCGTAGCTCAGCATCCGGGCGTTGAGCACGGTGTCCGGGGCGCCCGCGAGGATCAGCTCGGCGAGTTCGCGCATCCGCCACTGCTCCTCGGTGCGTTCCCACTCGCCGTCGAACCAGAGCAGGTCGGGGCGGAAGCGGTCGACGAGCTCGCCGACCTGGCCGTCGCGGTAGGCGAGGTAGCGACGCCAGGCCGCCGGGTCCTCCTTGCCGGGCTCGGCGTGGGAGAACGGGCTGGGGCGCTCGCCCGGCCGCACGTGCCGGACGCTCGGGTAGTCGGGGTGGTTCCAGTCGGAGTGCGAGTAGTAGAGGCCCACCTTGAGATCCCGTTCGCGCAAAGCGTCGACGAAACCGGTGACGAGGTCCCGGCCCGCCGGGGTGTCCCGGACCACGTCCAGATTCCGGTGGTCGGTCCCGGTGTCCCACAGGGCCACGCCGTCGTGGTGCTTGGTGGTCAGCACCGCGTATCCGGCGCCGGCCCGGGAGAACAGGTCGGCCCAGGCGGCAGGGTCGTAACGCGAGGCGGTGAAGCGGCCGAGCTGGTCCATGTACCGCTCGTGCGTGACCTCACCCGTGTAGAAGGACCAGGACTCGGCCCAGCCGTCCACGGCGTAGACGCCGTAGTGGATGAAGATGCCCAGCTTGGCGTCGGCGAACCAGGGTTGCATCGGCATGCGCCCACGCTAGGGGCGGGCGTGCGGGCCGCGCGTGGGCGCCGGTCACCACTACTGGTCGATTCTCACCTCGCATCCTGCGGGCCCGGTGAGCGGTGGCCCGGTGGCGGAGTCGCACGAGCAAATTCTCCGTCGCGAAGTATGAGCGACGGCCGTGATGAATGCCCCGGTGCTCGGCGGGTACGCGACGGAAGTGTGCCCGGGGCGGATCCCGTCCCGGGCGGCCCGTCCGATCTACCCCGGGATTCGCCATGGACACCCCTTCGAACGACCACATCACGCCCACGACGCCGGCCCAGGAAGCCTTGGACGTCCTCGCCCGGAACACCGAGGACGCGGTGGCCCTCGACACGCTCGCGGGCAGTGAAGTACTGGTCCCCGTGCCCGACGACGTCAGCGAGGAGGACGTGGCCGATCCGACGGCCGTCGCGCTGCCCGTGCTGGAGGCGCCCGGCGGTGAGCAGGTCGTGCCGGTCTTCACCTCCGAGCTGGAGATGGCCGAGCTGCTCCCGTCCGTCTCCCGCTACCGCATGGTGCCGCTCGGCGCGCTCGCCTCCCAGTGGCCGACCAGTGATCTGGCGCTCACGATCGACGCGAGTTCCGCGCACGGTCTGACCCTCACCTCCGAGGGCGTACGCACCCTGCTGGCCCGCCCGCAGGTCTAGGCCGCCGCTCACGGGCTCTGCCCGCGAGCGTGTCGAGTCGCCCGCACCCCCGTGCCCGCCCGCCGCGGTGCCGCTCCGGACCTTCACGCGTCCAGCGGTCACCGGTGGCGGGGGACGGGGGCGCGACCGGTTCTAGGCCTCGTCGTCCAACATGCGGGCCAGCGCCGCGCGTTGCAGCGGGCGTACCTCGGTGTGCAGGTCGTGGCCCTTCGTGGTGAGTACGACCCAGACGCCCCGGCGGTCGTCCTCACAGAGGCTGCGCTCCACCAGGCCGTCCCGCTCCAGCCGTCCGATGAGGCGGGACAGGGCGCTCTGGCTCAGATGGACACGGTCGGCGATGTTCTGCACCCGGCACTGCGCGCCGGGCTGGGCGGCAGTGCCGGAGGCGAGGATGTCGAGCACCTCGAAGTCGCTGGCGCCGAGACCGTACGGATGCAGCTCGCGGTCGATCTCGCACATCGTGCGCGCGTGCACCGAGAGGATGTTCCGCCACTGGTCCTCCAGCCGGGCGTCCGGATTCATGGCTGCCATAACTGAACGGTAACAGAGATCAGGCCAGTCATTGAGTGTGCAACTAGTGCAGCTGCATCCAGTCGACCGCGCGGTGTCCGAGCGCACGCCCCCGGCACCGTCTACGTCGACTCCCGCCGCACCAGCTCCGTCGGAAGGATCACCGCTGCCGGATCCTCCCCGCCGATCTGGGCGAGCAGCACCCGCACCATCTCGGCGCTGATGCGGTCCCACGGCTGCCGGATGGTGGTCAGCGCCGGGGTGGACGCGGTGGCGGCGGGGGAGTCGTCGAAGCCGCCGACGGCCACGTCCTCGGGGACCCGGCGCCCGGCCCGGTGCAGCACGGCAAGTACGCCCTGTGCCATCAGGTCGGAGGCGACGAACACGGCGTCCATGTCGGGTACCCGGGCCAGCAGCCGCTCGGCGCCCGCCTCGCCGCTCGCCCGGCTGTAGTCCCCGGAGACGACCAGGCGGTCGTCCGCCTCGATGCCCGCCTCGGCGAGCACCTCCCGGTAGCCCGCGAGCCGCTCCACACCGCCGGGGGTGTCGAGCGGACCCGTGACCATGCCGATCCGGCGGCGGCCCAGGGACAGCAGGTGCTTGACCATGTCGCGGGCGCCGTCCCGGTCGTCGGCGGCGACGTAACTCACCTTGGACCCCATGCCGATGGGCTTGCCGCACGCGACCAGCGGCACGCCCGCCTCACGCAGTTCCTCGGCCACCGGGTCGCCGGAGTGGCTGGAGACCAGCAGCACGCCGTCGACATGGCCCGCGGTGATGTACCGCGTGATACGCCGCCGTTCGTCCTTCGTGCCGGCGAGCATCAACAGGAGGGGAACGTCGTGCGCGGCCAGCGCCTGTGTACAGCCGCGCAGCAGGACATTGAAGTTCGGGTCCTCGAAGAACCTCTCCTGGGGCTCGGTCAGCAGGAAGCCGATCGAGTCCGAACGCCCGGTGATCAGTGAGCGGGCGTGCCGGTTCACGACGTAACCCGTCCTGCGGATGGCGGCGTTGACCGCCTCCTGGGCCGCGGGGCTGACGTAGTGGCCGCCGTTGAGCACGCGCGACACCGTGCCCCTGGACACACCCGCCTCGCGCGCGACGTCGTGAATCGTCGGCGGTCTGCGCCGGCCCCCCGCGTTGGTCATGGTCACGACTTTACGGCTCCCGACAGGAGATCGAGACTCCAGAAACGCTGGATGACCAGGAACAGCGCGACCAGCGGGATGATCGCGAGGAGTGCGCCGGTGATCACCAGTGTGTACAACGCCGGGGTGTTGGAGCCCTGTTCGAGGAGCGTGAACAGTCCGAGCGTGATCGGGAACTTCTCGTCGTCGCTGAGCATGATGTACGGCAGCAGGAAGTTGTTCCACACCGCGACGAACTGGAACAGGAAGACGGTCACCAGGCCGGGCACCATCATCGGCAGCGCGACCCGGGTGAAGATCCGCCACTCGCTCGCACCGTCCATCCGCCCGGCCTCGACCACGTCGGCGGGCACGGCCGCGGCGGCGTAGATGCGGGCGAGGTAGACGCCGTACGGGGAGAGGACCAGGGGCAGCAGCACGGACGCGTACGAGTCGGTCAGGTCCGCCTTCGCCAGCAGCAGGTACTGGGGGATCGCCAGGATCACCGGCGGCATCAGCACCCCCGCCATCAGGACGCCGAAGATGGTCTCGCGCCCCCGGAAGCGGTACATCGCGAGCGCGTAGCCGCTGACCGCCGAGACGGCCGTCGACAGGAGGGCGCCGAGACCGGCGTACAGGGCCGAATTGCCCATCCACTTCCAGTAGATGCCCTCGCGGTAGGCATTGAGATCCCGCACGTTCTCGGTGAAACCGGTGCCGGGCAGGAAGGTGAACGTGGAGAACAGCTCGCTGCCCGACTTGGTGGCCGCGATCACCACCCAGGCGACGGGCAGCAGACAGTAGAGGGCGCCGAGCAGCAGGGTCAGCGTCGGTACGAGGGCGATCCGGCGGCGCAGCGGCGGCCCCTGGGCGGTCCCGGGGGTGGTGCCCGCGGCGGGCGCGGCCTTGCGCAGGGCAAGAGAACTCATCGTGCTTCCTCCTGCTTGTTACGGGAGTTCGCGGCGCGCAGGAAGCCGAAGGACAGGAGGAGCGTGACCACGGCGATGAGCGCGGCCTCCGCGGCGGCGGAGTAGATGTCACCCTTGCCGAAGGCGTCCTGGTACACCTTCATCAGCGGACTCCAGGTCGTGGAGACGGAGTTGGTGAGCGGTTTGAGGGTGGTCGGTTCGCTGAACACCTGGAGCGTCGCGATGATCGAGAAGAAGAAGGTGAGCACCAGCGAGGGCGCCACCATCGGGATCTTGATCCGCAACGCGACCTGGAGCGGTGTGGCGCCGTCCAGCTTCGCCGCCTCGTACACCTCGGCCGGGATGGCCCGCAGCGAGGTGTAGATGACGATCATGTTGAAGCCGGTGCCGCCCCAGACCGCGATGTTGGACAGCGCGATGTACAGCGGGCCGCCGTCGAGCAGGTCCGGCTGCGGCATCCCCAGCTTGTCGAGGATGAAGTAGAAGGGGCTGACGTCCGGGAGGTACAGGAAGCCCCAGAGCAGCGCGGCGACGACGCCGGGAATGGCGTACGGCAGGAAGATCGCGAGCCGGGTGAAGGGGGCCAGACGCACCCTGTCGGTGTCGAGCATCAGGGCGAAGAGCAGCGCGAGGCCGAGCATCACCGGGATCACGATGGCGCCGTAGCCCACCACGCGCAGCGCGCCGCTGAGCAGTTCGGAGTCGGTGAGCGCGTCGGTGTAGTTGCCCAGGCCCGCCCAGACCTCCTTGCGGGCACCGGCGCCGAGGCCAAGCCCCGAGACCTGGACCTTGTGCAGGCTCAGCCAGAGCGCGTACCCGATGGGCAGGGCGAAGAAGAGGGCGAAGAGGACGGTCGCGGGGAGGAGGAAGGCGTACGGGGCCCCCTTGACCCCGTACGACCTCCGGCGTGCCTTGGTCACTCCGCGACCCCGAAGCCCTGCTTCTCCAGGTCGGCGACGGTGTCGTCCTGCATGCTGCTCAGGGCCGTGCCGAAGTCCGACTTGTTCTTGGCGGCGGCGCCGAACGCGTCCCTGAAGGTCGTGTAGGCGACGTTGACGTTCGGGCCCCAGGCGGAGGGCGCGGTGGTCTTCGCGATCTCGGCGGCCTTGGTGTAGAAGTCGGCCTGGTTGGCGAAGAAGGCCGGCGGCTGGGCGAACGCGCCGCCGGTCTGCGCGCTGGTGGCGGCCGGGTAGATGCCGCCCTCCTTCGCCATCGCGGCGACCGCCGTCGGGTCGGTGTTCAGCCAGGCGGCGAACTTCGCGGCGGCCGGCTTGTTCTTGGAGTCGGTGGTGACCGCGGTGGACGAACCGCCCCAGCTGCCGGTGACGTTGTCGGAGGCCGACCACTGCGGCAGCGGGGCCATCGCCCACTTGCCCTCGGTGTCGGGGGCCGCGGTGGTCAGGGTGCCCGGCGCCCAGACGGCGCTGACCCAGGCGATCTGCTTGCCGGTGTTCAGCGCCTTGTTCCAGGACGGCGTGTACATCGGCTGGTTGTCGATCGCGCCCTCCTTGACGAGGCCGCCCCAGAAGTCGGCGACCTTCTGCGTCGCCGCGTCGTCGATGCCGACCTTCCACTTCTCGCCCTCGGTCGTCCACCACTTGGCGCCGGCCTGCTGCGCGAGACCGGCGAACAGGCCGGAGTCGTTGGCGGAGAACGTGGTGAGGTCCTTGTCCGGGGCCTTCTCCTTGAGCGCGCGGGCCGTCTCCGCGAACTCCTCCCAGGTGGTGGGGACCGTCAGGTCGTAACTCTTGAAGAGGTCCTCGCGGTAGTAGAACATCATCGGCCCGATGTCCTGCGGGACCGCGTACACCGCGTCCGAGCCCAGCGTGGTCTGCTGCCAGACGCCCTCGGCGAACTTGTCCTTCGCGCCGCCCACGTCACCGGATATGTCGGCGAGCGCGTCATTGCTGACCAGCGTCGGCAGCGCCTGGTACTCGGCCTGCACCAGGTCGGGCGCCTTGTTCGCCTTGTGCGCGGTGAGGATCTTGGTGACCAGCGTGTCGCCGGACGCCTGCTTCTTCACCGTCACGGTGATCTGCTGCTCCTTGCCCGGCCCCTTGTTCCACAGGTCCACGACCTTGTCCATGCCCGGGGCCCAGGTCCAGTACGTCAGGGACGCGGGACCGGACTGGGCGTCGCTCGTGTCGTCGTCGGACGACCCGCACGCGGCGAGCGAGGTGGCACCGAGCGCGACGGCGATGGTGGTGACGCCCCACTGACGGAACCGGCTGTGCTTCGTGATGGGCATGGATAGTTCTCCCCTGACCTGGGTCTCCGCCTGCTGCGGGCGACCTGCCATGCTTCTGTGAGCGTTCACAGTAGAGAAACATCCCGGACACTTGTCAATGGTTGTTGCTGTGCGGTTATGTTGGGCTCTCGCCAACAGCGATGTGTGTGCACGTTCCCAAATGATCGATTAAACGGGAGAGATCCATGCCGGAGACCACCCCCAAGGGCCTCACCGGGCTCGCCTTCGGTGGGGACTACAACCCCGAGCAGTGGCCGGAGCACGTCTGGGAGGAGGACGTCCGCCTGATGCGCGAGGCGGGCGTCACGATGGTGAGCGTCGGGATCTTCTCCTGGGCGCTCCTCGAACCGGCGCCCGGCGCCTACGACTTCGCCTGGCTGGACCGCGTCCTCGACCTGCTCCACGCGGGCGGCATCCGGGTCGACCTCGGGACGCCGACCGTGGCACCGCCCGCCTGGTTCTACCGCGCCCACCCCGACGCCCTGCCCGTGACGGCGGACGGCACCCGCTACGAGTTCGGCTCCCGCGGCGCCATCTGCCACAGCAACGACCACTACCGGGCCGCCGCCGCGAACATCACCACCCAGCTCGCCAACCGGTACGCCGACCACCCCGCGCTCGCCATGTGGCACGTCCACAACGAGTACGGCGTGCCCGTCTCGGCCTGCTACTGCGAGTCCTGCGC
The DNA here is from genome assembly GCF_044751025.1 of Streptomyces sp. NPDC088747. Taxonomy (NCBI): domain Bacteria; kingdom Bacillati; phylum Actinomycetota; class Actinomycetes; order Kitasatosporales; family Streptomycetaceae; genus Streptomyces; species Streptomyces sp. NPDC088747. The sequence continues at coordinate 30,120 of NZ_JBIVKZ010000001.1, read as the reverse complement.
CGCGCACTTCCGGCGCTGGCTCACCCGGGCGTACGGCACCGTCGACGCCCTCAACGAGGCCTGGGGCACCGCCTTCTGGGGTCAGCGCTACGCCGGCTTCGACCAGGTCAACCCGCCACGGACGACGCCGACCGTCGGCAACCCGGCCCAGGCGTTGGACTACAAGCGGTTCGCCGACGCCACCCTGCGCGAGAACTTCGTGGCCGAGCGCGACATCCTGCACCGTCTCTCACCGGGCGTTCCGGTCACCACCAACTTCATGACCGCGCTCAGCCAGTGTGACTCCATCGACTACTGGGCCTGGGGCCGCGAGGTCGACCTCGTCACCAACGACCACTACCTGATCACCGACGGCCGCCGCACCCACGTCAACCTCGCGATGGCCGCCGACCTCACCCGCTCGGTCGGCGGCGGCGCTCCCTGGCTGCTCCTCGAACACTCCACGTCCGGCGTCAACTGGCAGCCCCGCAACCCCGCGAAGGCGCCGGGGCAGATGGCCCGCAACTCCCTCGCACACGTCGCTCGCGGCTCCGAGGGAGCCATGTTCTTCCAGTGGCGGCAGTCCCGGCGCGGCGCGGAGAAGTTCCACTCGTCGATGCTGCCGCACGCCGGCACGGACTCCCGCGTGTGGCGCGAGGTAGTCCAACTCGGCGCGTCCGTCGACTCGTTGACGCCTGTACGGGGCACCCGGACCGTCGCCGACGTCGCCGTGCTCTGGGACTGGCATTCCTGGTGGGCACAGAACCTCCAGTGGCGCCCCAGCGAGGACCACGACCCGCGCGAGCGCGCCGACGCCTTCTACGAAGCGCTCTACGACCGCCACCTCACGGTCGACTTCGCCTACCCGGAAGCCGACTTGTCGGCGTATCCCCTTGTCGTCGTACCCGCGCTCTACCTGATGACCGAGGCCGCCGGAAACAACCTCAGGGAGTACGTCGCGAACGGCGGCACCCTCCTCGTCTCGTATTTCTCCGGCATCGTCGATGAGCACGACGCCGTGCACGAGGGCGCCTGTCCGGGCGCGCTGCGTGACGTACTCGGCCTGACCGTCGAGGAGTTCTCGCCCCTCCTCCAGGGCGACCGGGTCCGCATCACCGGCCCCGACGGCTCCGAGCTCACCGGCGACGTGTGGACCGAGTTCGTGGTCCCGGGCAGCGCCGAGACCGTGTGGACGTACACCGACGGGCTCACCGCCGGCCACCCGGCCGTCACCCGCAACCGCCTCGGCGAGGGCTCGGCCTGGTACGTCTCCACCCGCCTCGGCGCCCAGGGCCTGGACGCCCTGATCGGCTGGGCGGCCGACGACGCGGGGATCGCGCCGCGCGCCGACCTGCCCCGCGACGTCGAAGTGGTCCGCCGCACCGGCGAGTCCGGGATCTACGTCTTCGTCATCAACCACACCGCTTCCGACGCCAAGGTGCCGCTGGAGGCACCCGGCACCGAACTGCTCACGGGCGACCGGGCCGCGGGCCGGCTCGGGGTGCCCGCGGGCGCGGTCCGGGTCGTACGGCTCGACGGCTGAGCCGCACGCTCCGCGAGTCCGTCCCATCCCACAGACCCCGGCCGGATTCCGGGGAGACATCCGGCCGGTCCTGACGGCGCCGTGCGCACGCCCTTCGGCGCGGCGCCGCCAACCACCCCCAGTCTCCCCGCCTTCGTCGAAGGGACGACGATGTTCCACGCGAGACGAGCTCTACGGACCCTGCTGATACCGCTCTTCGCGGGTCTGGCTCTCACCACCCTGCCCGCCACCTCGGCGCAGGCCGCCGCCACCGTCACCAACGGCGGCTTCGAGTCGAACGGCGCGGGCACCGCGACCCCGGCCGGCTGGACGACGTACTCGGCGGCCGGACAGACCGCCGCGTCGTACACCGAGTCCGGTGGCCACGGCGGGAGTTACCGCCTCACCCACTGGTCGGCCTCGGCCTACAAGGTGGAGACCTACCAGCACCTCTCCGGGCTGACCAACGGGAACTACACCCTCACCGCGTGGGTCCGCTCGGGCGGCGGCCAGAACTCCGCCCACCTCGCCCTGAAGAACTGCGGCAGCGCGGAACAGCGCACCGACCTGCCGGTCTCCGCCAGCGGCTGGCTGCGGATCGTCACCTCCATCGCCGTGACCAACAACCAGTGCACGATCAGCGTCAACTCCGACGCGAACGCGGGCAACTGGCTCAACGTCGACGACGTGACGTTCGCGGCCGGCTCGACACGCCTCGCCATCAAGGGATCCGACGTCTCCTCACTCCCCAAGAGCGAGGCCTACGGCGGCGTCTACCGGACCAGCTCCGGCACGAGCGGCGACGCGCTCGCCATCCTCAAATCGGCCGGACAGAACTACGCCCGCCTCAAGGTGTGGGTGAACCCCGCCGACGGCTACAACAACAAGGCACGCGTGCTGGCCGTCGCCAAACGGGTCAAGGCGCAGGGCATGAAGCTGCTCGTCGACTTCCACTACTCGGACACCTGGGCCGACCCCGGCGCCCAGGGCAAGCCGGCCGCCTGGGCCGGACACTCGTACAGCCAGCTCAGGACCGACGTCTACAACCACACCTACGACGTCCTCAACGCCCTGAAGGCGCAGGGCACCACGGCCGACATGGTGCAGGTCGGCAACGAGATCAACGGCGGCATGCTGTGGTCCGACGGCTCGACCGACAACTGGCCGCAGCTCGCCGGACTGCTCAACTCCGGCTACAGCGCGGTCAAGGCGGTCAGTTCCTCCACCACCGTGGCGCTGCACCTCGCCAAGGGCGGCGACCTCGCGGGCACCCGCTGGTGGTTCGACAGCGCCGTCGCCAACGGCGTGAAGTTCGACGTCATCGGCCTGTCCTACTACGGCTACTGGCACGGTACGCTCACCGACTTCCAGACCACCCTGGACGACGCTGCGGCCCGCTACGGCAAGCCGGTGTACCTGGCCGAGACGGCGTACCCCTTCCGGCTGGACACCGAGGACCCGACCGAGAACATCATCGACCTCGCCAGCGAACTGGTCCCCGGCTACCCGGCCTCGACCGCCGGGCAGACGAAGTGGATGAAGGACGTGGCGAGCATCGTGGAGGCCGTCCCCAACGGCCGCGGACTCGGCATCTTCTACTGGGAGTCCACCTGGACGGCCGTCACCGGCAACGGCTGGGACCCGACGGACCCCGCGTCCGGCAACGGCTGGGAGAACCAGGCCCTGTTCGGCTACGACGACAGGGCCCTGCCCGCCATGGCGTGGTTCAGCCACCGCTGACCACCTGAGGAGTACCTGGGAGACCGAGGGCCCGGCCGCCGCGGCCGGGCCCTCGGGTTCCTCCGTGTGCGCCCGGTCCCGGCCGACGTCGCCGAAGCCCGTGCGTGTCGCCCCGGGCTGCGGCACAGTGGCGGGAGACCACCGTGACGGAGGGGGACGAGATGCTGAAGGTTCCCGTCAGTGGACAACGCATGGACATCCTGGAGTGGCTGCGGGACCCCGTCGCGCACTTCCCCCGGCAACGGCACGGCGACCTCGTCGAGGACGGCGTCACCCCGGCGACCCTCGCCGCGAAGCTCGGCGTGCCCCGCGCCGTGGCCCGCGCCCACCTCGAACTCCTCACCGGGATCGGGCTGCTGCGCACCAAGAGGGTCAGACGGCGCACCTACTACCGCCGCGACGAGTACCGCATCGCCGAGGTCAGCCACTTCTTCGAGAAGGGCTGGTAGGAGCCGCCCCGCGGATCGCGCCGGGTGTGCGGGGCCGCTGCCGACGGCGTTACGCTGATCCCCAGCCGCGATCATGTCGCGCGGCGCGGCGGTGGGGCCCGCCGTACCCGAACCGCGGTGCCAGTGCCGCCGACGGTCCCTACTTGCGATCGAGCGTGCTCGGACGACCGGGCCCCGGCGAGTAGGAGACGTACGCACATGACAGTCCCACGACCGGAGCGAGCCGGCCGGGCCGGAGTTCCCACGCGGCCGGCGTCCCCGTGGCAGGGCCAGGGACCGGTCGTCGCGACGGTCGCGCTGGGCGGCGCGACCGGTGCCTCGGCCCGCTACGGAGCCTCGCTCCTGTGGCCCGCCGCGCCGGGCGGATTCCCCTGGACCACGTTCTGGGTGAATGTCGTCGGCTGCGCGGTGATCGGCGTCTTCATGGTGGTCAGCGCCGAGGTGTGGGCGGACCGCCGGCTGGTCCGGCCGTTCTTCGGCACCGGCGTGCTCGGCGGGTTCACCACGTTCTCGACGTACGCCGTGGACGTGCGGAAACTGGTCGACGAGGGCCACCCCGGCGCCGGGTTCCTCTACCTCGCCGCGACCCTGTTCGCGGCGCTCGCCGCGGTGTGGCTCGCGGCGAGCGCGGCACGGCGCGCCCTGGAGCACCTCGGCGGCGGCGAGTCCGTCGGCGAGCGCGCCGGACAGCGGCAGGAACCGGGCGAAACGGACGAGGAAGGTAAGAAGGGGTTGTGAACTGGCTGCTGGTGGTGAGCGGCGCCGCGGTCGGGGCGCCGCTGCGTTATCTGACGGACCGCCTGCTGCGGTTCCGGCACGACACGGTCTTCCCCTGGGGCACCTTCGCGGTCAACGTCACCGGCTGTCTCGTCCTCGGCCTCCTGACCGGCGCGGCCGGGGCGGGCCATGCATCCTCCCACCTGCAACTGCTGATCGGCACCGGCCTGTGCGGGGCGCTGACCACGTACTCCACGTTCTCCTACGAGACGTTGCGGCTGACGGAGACCGGCGCCGGGTTCCAGGCCGCCGCGTACGTGGTCGCGAGCGTCGTCTTGGGTCTCGGCGCGGCGTTCGGCGGGGTGTCCCTGGCCCAGTCCGTGTGGTCGTAGGCGTCGGGCTCTTTCCCGCGCGTAGTAGGACTGGCGGCAGCACTGTCGCCGCGCAGAACTGGATCCCATGAGCGTCATCAACGTCGGTCAGGCCGTCATCCTCGGAGCCGTCGAGGGGGTCACCGAGTTCCTCCCCGTGTCGTCCACCGGCCACCTCAAGATCACCGAAGGGTTGATGGGCATCCCCGTCGACGACGACGCTGTGGTCGGGTTCTCCGCGGTCATCCAGGTCGGCGCGATCGCCGCCGTGCTCGTGTTCTTCTTCAAGGACATCGTGCGGATCGTCGCCGCCTGGGGCCGTGGCCTGCGCGACCCCAGGGAGCGCTACCACCACGACTACAAGTTCGCCTGGTGGGTCATCTGCGCGACCGTCCCGATCGTGATCGTGGGGCTGGTGGCGAAACCGCTCATCGAGGGACCACTCGCCTCGCTCTGGGTCGTCGCCGCCTCGCTGATCGTCGGCAGCGGCGTGATGTGGGCGGCGGACCAGATGGGCAGGCACAAACGCGGCGAGGACGACACCTCGTTCAAGGACGCGATGCTGGTCGGCGGCTCCCAGATCCTGGCCCTGCTCCTCCCGGGTTTCTCGCGCTCCGGCGCCACCATGTCCACGGCGCTCGTCCTGGACCTCGACCGCGTGGCCGCCACCCGGCTCTCCTTCTTCCTCGGCATCCCCGCCCTGACCGGTGCCGGGCTGTACGAGCTGAAGGACGCCCTGGGCGCGGGGGTCGGCGCCGCTCCGCTCGCCGTCGGCACGCTGGTGTCGTTCGTCGTGGCGTACGGCTCCATCGCCTGGCTGCTGAGGTTCGTCGCCAAGCACTCCTTCAACGCCTTCGTGATCTACCGGCTGGTGATCGGCGCGGCGCTGTTCGGGCTGCTCGGGGCGGGTGTCCTCGGCTGAATCCGCGCCCGGGGGCTCTGGCCGGCAGTTGACAGCCGCCTCCCGTGCCCCGCAGGATCACCCCGTGAACCTGTCAGACAGCCAGACAGGTGGGTCGGTACCGAGGCGGGTCAGCGCCATGGAAGCGGTGCTCGTCCACCTCCGCGGCGCCATCGAGCGCGGCGAGTACGCCATCGGCGACAAGCTCCCCTCGGAGGCGGAGCTGTGCCGCCGCCTGGAGGTCAGCCGCCCGGTGCTCCGCGAGGCCTTGCGGGCCCTCCAGGTCATGGGCCTGACCGTGTCCCGCACCGGCAAGGGCACCTTCGTCCTCGCCAACGCCGTCGAGGACCCCACCTTCGGCGACTACGCGGCCGGCGATCTGCTGGAGGTCCGCCGCCACGTCGAGATCCCGGCCGCCGGGTACGCGGCGGTGCGCCGCACCCCGGAGAACCTCGACCACCTCACCCATCTCCTGGAACGGATGGAGCGGGAGACCGACACCACCGCCTGGGTGGCGATGGACACGGTCTTCCACATCGGCGTCGCCGAAGCCGCACAGAACCCGGTCTTCCGCAAGGTCATCGAGGAGATCCGGGACGCGCTGGCCCGCCAGTCGGCCTTCCTGAACGAACTCGGCGGCCGTCGTGAGCAGTCCAACCGCGAACACCGCGAGATCGTCGAGGCGCTGATCGACGGCAGCGAACACGACGCGGCCCAGGCCATGTCCCACCACCTCGACCGCGTCGAGACCACCCTGAGCTCCATCGTGCACCCCCAGCGCGTGAACACCCCCCATGAAAGGCGGACTTGAGGCGTGAGCGAGCAGCCCCTGACGCGGGACACCCGGCCGGCGGGCGGCGTCGGCGCCGGGCCCCGCACCCGAGCGGAGCGCCAGGACACCCGTATCCACCCCGGAGCGGACGCGTGAACCGGCCCAGTACGTACGGCAGTTCGCTCGCCGCGGCTCCCGTGATCCGCGAGCCCCTGCACGCACCCGTCGCCCATCTCGTACGCGGCGGTGTCATCGAGGGCATCCACTACGGCTCGGTGGCCGTGCTCGCCGCCGACGGGACGGTGCAGCTCCAGATCGGCGACATCGAGGCCGCCTTCTATCCGCGCTCGGCGGTCAAACCCCTCCAGGCCGCGGCGATGCTGCGGGCCGGCCTGCCGCTCGACGGCGAGCTGCTCTCGCTGGCCGCGGCCAGCCACTCCGGCGAGGAACGGCACCTGGCCGGGACCCGGCGGATCCTGGAACTGGCAGGCGTGTCCGAGGACCGACTGCGCAACGTCCCGGACCTGCCGTACGACCCGGCCGTACGCGAGGTCTGGGTGCGCGAGGGCCGCCCGCCCTCACGGCTCGCGCAGAACTGCTCGGGCAAGCACGCCGCCATGCTCTACACGGCCAGGCTCAACGGCTGGTCCCTCGACGACTATCTGGACCCGGCGCACCCGCTCCAGCAGGCCATCGCGGAGATCGTCGAGGACCTCACCGGACAGGCGATCGCCCGGGTGACCGTCGACGGCTGCGGCGCGCCACTGTTCTCCGTCTCGCTGCACGGCCTGGCGCGCGCGGCGGCCAGGATCACCACCGCCGCCCCGGGCACCCCCGAGGCACGGGTCGCCGACGCGATGCGCGACCACGCCGAGATGGCGTCGGGATCGGGGCGCGATGTCGCCGCGCTGATGCGGGCCGTTCCCGGGCTGCTCAGCAAGGACGGTTTCGAGGGCGTGCAGTTCGCGGCTCTGCCGGACGGCAGAGCCGTCGCCGTGAAGATCTCCGACGGCGCCGACCGGGCCCGGATCCCGGTGACCGCCGCCGCCCTCGCACGCAGCGGGGTCGACCCGGCCGCGCTCACCGGCTTCGCAGGTGTCCCGCTCCTCGGGGGCGGCGCCGTGGTCGGCAGCGTCCGGCCCACCCGCGCGCTCGACCCGCTCACGCCGACGGGCGGTGCGTGAAGCACGTACGGACTCGCGAGCCGGGAGCCCCGGCGCGTGAATCGCGTACGCCAGGACCGTCCTCGGCCCCGACGCCGTGGGGCCGAACCTCCCGGGCCCCGCGTCGAGTCGTACCGGGGGAGTGGCCGCGATCGGGACCGGTGAGCACGAGGGCCGGCCGGGCGGCACACTGGTGATCATGTCACCGTCGCTGACCTTCCAGCCGGTCCTGGAACGCATCGCCACCGAGATCGCGCAGACCCCCGGGCGCGGGCGGCCCGCCGACTACATCCCGGCGCTCGCCGCCTGCGACCCCCGCCGCTTCGGCATGGCCGTCGCCGAGCTCGACGGCACCGTGTACGGCGTGGGGGACTGGCGCCAGCCCTTCTCCACGCAGTCCATCACCAAGGTGTTCACCCTCGCCCTCGACCTGGCCCGCGAGGGCGACGAATTGTGGGAGCACGTCGGCCGCGAGCCGTCCGGCAACCCCTTCAACTCCCTGGTGCAGCTGGAGTACGAGAACGGCATCCCGCGCAACCCGTTCATCAACGCGGGGGCCCTGGTCGTCACCGACCGGCTCCAGACGCAGACCCAGGACGCGGCCGGAGCCCTGCTCGCCTTCCTGCGTACGGAGAGCGGCAACGAGGGCCTCACCTTCGACAAGGACGTCGCCGCCTCCGAGGCCCTGCACGGGGACCGCAACGCCGCTCTCGGCCACTTTATGGCGTCGTACGGCAACATCGACAACCCCGTGCCGGTCCTCCTCGACCAGTACTTCCGGCAGTGCTCGATCGAGGCGTCCTGTGCCGACCTGGCGCTGGCCACCGGGTTTCTGGCCAGGCACGGCATCCGCGCCGACGGCTCCCGGCTGCTCACCCAGAGCCAGGCCAAGCAGGTCAACGCGGTGATGCTCACCTGCGGCACCTACGACGCGGCGGGCGAGTTCGCGTACCGGGTCGGGCTGCCCGGCAAGAGCGGTGTCGGCGGCGGGATCATCGCGGTCGTGCCGGGCCGCTGCACGCTGTGCGTGTGGAGCCCGGGCCTCGACCAGCGGGGCAACTCGGTCGCGGGCGTCGCGGCTCTCGACCGTTTCACGACTCTCACAGGGGTCTCCGTCTTCTGATCCGTCGCATCGGCGGAGCCCTCCGTGATCGCGACCGGGACCCGTCGCGGGGGTCTCACACGGAGGTCACGCGCAGGCCGCCGTACGGAGGGAAGTACGTCGCTCTACGGCCACCCGGCGTTGACACGCTTTCCGAGTGTTGGCCATGGCATTTCCCGTCGATCTCCGCCGCTGTCAGGTTCTCGGTCTGGCCGGCTCTGCCTTTCTCGCTCTGGGCGGTGAGACGGCCGGAGCCCTGCCCGCGCGGGAGTTCCTGGCACCCGAGTCCGCCCAGGCCGTACTCGGCCTGGTCGGCGTGTACTTCGGCGTGGTCCTGCTGATTGCGGCGTGGGCGCTGCTCGGCACCGTCGTGCGCGGCCCCGAACCGCCGACTCCGCGCTCCCTGCTGCTGGTTCTGGCGGTCTGGGCCGCGCCGTTGCTGCTCGCGCCGCCGCTGTTCAGCCGGGACGTGTACAGCTATCTCGCGCAGGGCGCGATGGTCGACGCGCACATCGACGTGTACGCGCACGGGCCCGCCCAGCTCGGCGGCCCGCTCGCCGACGAGGTGGCGCCGGTGTGGCAGCAGACCGCGACGCCGTACGGCCCGGTCTTCCTCGCCGTCGCCTCCACGCTCTCCGGATTCACCCGCGGGGAGATCCCGGCCGGACTGATCGGCATGCGCGTGGTCGCCCTGCTCGGCGTCGCGCTGATGGCGGCGGCGCTGCCCCGTCTCGCCCGGCACAGCGGCGCCGATCCGGCCGCCGCGCTGTGGCTGGGCGCCCTGAACCCCCTGGTCCTGCTGCACCTGGTGGCCGGCGCGCACAACGACGCCATCATGCTCGGACTGCTCGGCGTCGGCCTGGTGGCCGCCCGTGGCCGGTGGCCCGTCGTCGGCGTCGTGCTCATCACGCTCGCGGCGCTGGTCAAGGCACCCGCCGCGCTCGGTCTGCTGGCGGTGATCGCGCTGCGCGGACGGCGGGGACTGGTGCGGTCCATCCTGACCACCACGGTCGCCGCTCTCGGCACCACGGCCGTGGTGACCGCCGTCACCGGTACCGGCTACGGCTGGATCGCCGCTCTGCGGACCCCGGTCTCACCGCACAACTGGTCGCTCACCAGCCTCCTCGGTCGTGCCACCGCCACCGTGCTCGAAAAGCTCGACAGCGGCCTGGCACCGCTGGCCCTGCCGCTCTGGCACACGGCCGGACTCGTACTGACCGTGATCATCGTCCTGTTCATATGGCTGCGCCTGCGGCCGGGGCCCATCTACGCGCTGGGCCTGAGCCTCGCCACCGTGGCCGTGTTCGGCCCGGCGATCAGGCCCTGGTACGCGCTGTGGGGACTGTTCCTCATCGCCGCCGCGGCGCCCAGCGGTTCCGTGCGGCACCGGGTCGCCGCCGTGAGCGGAGTGCTCGCCCTCGCCGTACTGCCGAGCGGATACGCGCCGGACGCCCAACAGGTGGTCCTCGCGGTCTCCGGCGGACTGCTCGCCCTCGTCGTGCTCTGGCAGGCACACCAAGCGGCGCAGGCGCCGGTTCTGGAGCGCACCGCATGAGACGCCCCCGCACGTTTCCCGCACTTTCCGATCTCTCGGCCCGGCTTCCCTGCACGGACCGCGGCCGGCTGCTCCTGATCCTCGGACTCGCCGTCGCCGTAACCGTGTTCACCGCCACCGTGCCGCTCCTGCGCGACTGGTTCGACCTGCGCGTCTACTACGGGACGATCGACGCCTGGGCCCACGGGGACGGCCGGATCTACGACTACCTCGTGCCCGGGACGACCTACGGCTTCACCTATCCGCCGTTCGCCGCCCTCAGCATGCTGCCCATGTCGCTGGTCGGACTGCACACCGCGATCGCCATCGGACTGCTGCTCAACTGCGCCGCGCTGGCCGCCGTGGTGTGGATCCTGGTCGGGCCCGCGCTGCGCCGGTACGGCTGGTTCGGCTTCGCCCTGGCCGCCTGTCTGCTGGCCCTGTTCGAACCGGTCCGGGACACCTTCAGCTTCGGCCAGGTGAACCTGCTGCTGCTGGCCCTGGTGCTGAGCGACGCCTGGCTGCTGACCACCGGGCGGGGCCGCCGGGCGGGCGTCGGCATCGGCCTCGCCGCCGCCGTCAAGCTCACCCCGGCCATCTTCATCGGCATGCTGCTGCTCGCCCGTCGCTGGCGAGCGGCAGCGGTGGCGACTGCCGTGGCCGGTGCGGCCACCGCACTGGCGGCCTGGGTGGCACCGGAAGCCTCGCGCTTCTACTGGACCCACGCCCTGTGGGACACGGACCGCATCGGTCGCCTCGGCTATGTCTCCAACCAGTCCCTTCAGGGTGTGCTGGCCCGGTTGGTGGCCCCGGAGGAACCCAGCAGGGCTCTCTGGGCGGCGGCCGCCCTGGTGGTGCTCTGCGTCTGGGCCCGGCGGACCTCGCGGGCCGCGGCCGACGGGGACTGGACGGCCGCGTTCGCCCTCACCGGGCTCGCCGCCTGCCTCGTCAGCCCGATCACCTGGGTGCACCACCTCGTCTGGCTGCTGCCGTCCTTCGCCATCCTGCTGCGCCGGCGTCACCTGCGGACCGCGGCCGTTCTGTACGCGATCCTGTGCACCAGCGTGGTGTGGCTGTGGTTCGACGACGCGTCGGGTCTGGACGGCTTCGTCGGCGGCAACGCGTACACGTGGATCACGCTCGGGCTGCTGCTGTGGCTGCCGGCCGGTCAGCCGCGCGTCGGCCGGCCTGCCCTGATCCGCAGGGCCAGGGCCACACCGCCCGCGCCCAGAGCGGCCGCGCCGGCGATCGCGGCCGCCGCGGGCCAGCCCGGTCCGCCCGTCGCGGGCAGCGCGGCCGGCCGGACGGCGGGTCCGGCGGCAGGCATGGGTCGCGTCTCGAGGAGCGAGCCGACGGGGGTGACCCGTCCGGACGCCCCGAAGCCCCAGTCGAGCAGTGAGCGGGCCTCCTCGTAGACCGCGAAACGGCCGCCCTCCTGAGGGTTCATCACCGTGACGACCAGGGTGCGTCCGTCCCGGCGCGCGGCGGCCACCAGGGTGCTGCCCGCGTTGCTGGTGGAGCCGTTCTTGACGCCGATCAGGCCCGGGTAGGGCTCCACCCCGTCGGCGCCGGTCAGCAGCCGGTTGGTGTTCTTGATCCCGAACGACCAGCCGCCTCCGCCTGGGAACCTGGCCTCGACGGTGGCGCAGTACCGCGCGAAGTCGGCGTTGCGCAGCCCGGCCCGCCCGAACACCGCGAGGTCGAACGCGGAGGAGACCTGTCCCGGCGTGTCGTATCCGTCGGGCGACAGGACCCGCGTGTCGAGGGCGCCCAGAGCCTGGGCCTTGGCCTGCATCTGGGCGGCCGTGGTGCGCCAGCCGCCGTTCATCGCGGCCAGCACATGGACGGCGTCGTTGCCGGAGTTGAGGAAGACACCGCGCCACAGGTCGGCCACGCGGTAGGTGCGCCCTCCGGCCACGCCCACCAGGCTGCTGCCCTCGCCGATTCCCAGCAGTTCCCGGTCGTCGACGGTGTGCCGGATGCGGCCGGGCAGCACCGGGATCAGCGTGAGGGCGAAGAGAGCCTTGAGGGTGCTGGCGGGCGGCAGTCTGCGGTGCGCGTCGTGCGCGGCGAGCACCTTGCCGGTGCCGGCGTCGGCGACCAGCCACGACAGCGCGGAGACGTCGGCGGGGAGCTTGGGGGCGCCCCGCCCCGGCCGGACCTGCGTGCCGGTCCCGTACAGCGGCGACGGCGAGGCCGAGGCATTCGGCGTTCTCGGGTCCGTGCCCGCTTGGGCGGCGACCGCACTCGGCGCGAGGGCCAGGGCTCCTGCCGCGCAGAGGGCGGAGCAGCGGACGACGGCGCGGGAAGAGAATCCGATGGTCATTTCGCAAAAGTAGGAACGGACACGCTCTGTGCCGGGCTGCCGGGCCCGAACAGCGGGATCGAACACCCGGATGCCGCACGTGGGAGGGTCAGGAGGGCAGGGAGGAGTCAGGAGGGCAGCGTCGGCTGGACCTGGCGGAGGAAGGCCGCGTTGTCCGGGGTGGCGCGCATCCGCTCCAGGAGCGTCTCGAGGCCGCCCTGGCCGTCACGGCTCTGGAGCGCCCGGCGCAGTCCTCGGACGGTGGTCAACTCGGCGGCGGGCTGGAGGAGTTCCTCGCGCCGGGTGCCGGATCCGGTGATGTCGAGGGCCGGGAACACCCGCTTGGAGGCCAGGGTGCGGTCGAGGCGGAGCTCCATGTTGCCGGTGCTCTTGAGCTCCTCGAAGAAGTAGTCGTCGGCCCGGGAGCCGGTCTCCACCAGGGCGGTGGCCAGGATGGTCAGCGAGCCGCCCTCCTCGGCGAGGCGTGCGGCGCCGAAGAACCGCTTCGGCCCCTGGAGCGCGGCGGAGTCGACACCGCCGCTGAGCGTGCGGCCACCGGAGGCGGCCACGTTGTTGTGCGCCCGGCACAGCCGGGTGAGGGAGTCCAGCAGGATGACGACGTCCTGGCCCATCTCGACGAGCCGCTTGGCGCGCTCGATGACGAGTTCGGCGAGGGCGATGTGCTGCTTGGGCGCCTGGTCGAAGGTCGAGGCGAAGACCTCGCCCCGCACGGAGCGCCGCATGTCGGTCACTTCCTCCGGCCGCTCGTCGAGCAGCACCACCATCAGGTGGCATTCGGGGTGGTTGCCCGCGACGGCCGCGGCGATCTGCTGGAGCAGTACCGTCTTGCCGGTCTTCGGCGGGGCGACCAGCAGTCCGCGCTGACCCTTGCCGACCGGTGCGAGCAGGTCCATGAGGCGGCCGGCCGCTCCGCTCGCCGGGTGTTCCAGCCGGAGCCGGTCACGCGGGTGCAGCGGGGTGAGGTCACGGAAGTGCGGGCGGCGGCGCAGCTCTTCGGGCGTTCGCCCGTTGATCCGCTCCACCTCGGCGAGGGCACGGGGGCCGCCGCGTACGCCTTCGACGGTGTCGCCCTTGCGCAGGCCGTGCCTGCGGATCAGCGCGGCGGACACCTGGGTGTCGGCCGACGTGGGCAGGCAGCTCGCGGCGGGGCGCAGGTACCCCTGCCCGTTGTGGGTGATGTCGAGGACACCGCTCACCCGTGTCGGGGGCTGCTGCTGTCGTACTGGGGGGTGTTCGAGTGTGGTGGTCATGAGAGTGGTCCTTTCGAGGACGGGTTCACGAGGTCATGAAGAAGGGAGGGGGAGGTGCCGGGAGAGGCGGCGTGCTCACGCCTCCGTGCGGCGGGGAGACATCACCTGGGGTACGCCGGACGGCGGGAACTGCCTGTGGCGGTACTCAGGAGGTGATGCCGGGAAGCTGGTGCGCCGGTCGCGGAGCGAGGGGCGGGTCAGCGAGAAGAAGTGGAACAAGCACCGGCGCCCGAGACGGGGCGTACACAAGTGCTGTGTGCAATGTAGCACCGGATCGCCGACTTCGGCTGTGATGTGCGTCTCAGCTCGGGCTCGGCGGGTCCGCGACCCCGGCGCCCCTGCCGCCCGCGGCGCGGCTCGGCGTAACGGCCGGTCGAGGGTGCGTCGGGAAACGCGCGGGCCGCCCCCGCCCGAGAGGGCGGAGGCGGCCGGTGTGCGGAGAAGGGCAGGTCAGGCCTTGGTCGCGGACACCTCGGGAGCGGGATCCGGGGTGACGACGGTTTCCGGCTGCGCGAGGGCCGCGCGGACGGGGATGAAGAAGGCGAGGATCGACGCCCCGAGGCCCATACCGCAGCCGATCAGCATGGCGACGCGGAAGCCGTTCTCGGAGGGCAGCGCGAAGCCGCCGAAGTCCGTGGTCATCTGCGCCAGGACCACGCCGATCACGGCGGCGGAGACCGAGCTGCCGATCGAGCGCATCAGCGTGTTGAAGCTGTTCGCCGAGGCGGTCTCCGACTGCGGGACCGCGCCCATGATGAGGGCCGGCATGGCGCCGTAGGCGAACCCGACACCGGTGTTGCAGACGATGGTCACCACGAGCAGGCCCCAGGTGGAGCCGGTGCTCATCAGCGGCAGCGAGATGCCGTAGCCGATGGCGATGATCAGGCTTCCGAAGGACAGGGTGATCTTCGGGCCCTTTACGGCGGAGAGCTTGGCGCCGAGGGGTGACATCACCATCATCATCAGGCCCGCCGGGGCCATCCACAGGCCCATGGCCAGCATCGACTGGCCGAGGCCGTAACCGGTGGCCTTGGGGATCTGGAGCAGCTGGGGGATCACCAGCGACTGGGCGTACATCGCGAAACCGACCAGGATCGAGGCCGCGTTGGTCATCAGGACCTGCGGGCGGGCGGTCACGCGCAGGTCGACGAGGGGTTCGCCGGTCCGCAGCTCCCAGCGGCCCCAGGCCAGCAGCAGGACGACCGCCGCGGCCAGCAGGCCGAGGGTGGTGGCGCTTCCCCAGCCCCAGTCGGCGCCCTTGGAGACGCCGAGGAGCAGACAGATCAGCGCGGCGCCGAGACCGATCGCGCCGAGGACGTCGAAGCCGCCCGAGGCGGACTTCTCGCGGCCCGCGGGGACGAAGAACCAGATCACCGTGCCGACCGCGACAGCCAGCGCGGCGACGACCCAGAACAGCACGCGCCAGCTCGCGTTCTCGGCGATCGCCGCGGCGAACGGCAGGCCGAGCGCGCCGCCCACGCCCATGGAAGCGCTCATGATCGCGATGGACGAGCCCAGCTTCTCCGCCGGCACCACGTCACGCAGGAGGCTGATGCCCAGGGGCACCACGCCCATGCCCAGGCCCTGGAGGCCGCGTCCGGCGATCATCGGGACCACCGAGGAGGACAGGGCGCAGACCACCGAGCCGAGGATCAGCGGGACCAGCGAGACGAGCAGCATGCGCCGCTTGCCGTACATGTCTCCGAGCCGTCCGGCGACGGGCGTCGCCACCGCGGCCGCCAGGAGGGTGGCGGTGATCACCCAGGAGGCGTTCGACGCGCTGGTGTCGAACATGGTCGGCAGTTCCCCGATGAGGGGGACCACCAGGGTCTGGGTGAGCGCCGCCACGATGCCCGCGAAGGCAAGGATGCCGACAACACCGCCGGAGCGGGCTGCGGGCTTGGGACTGTCCACGGGGTTACTCCCTCTGGGTCTTCCTGGCCATGGCTGCATGCACCTTGCATATGATGTGTATGATGCATGTCGAGTGCATCATACACATCCTGCGTGGTATACCTGGTCGGAAGGTGGCCTTCCCGGTGGAGGGCGAGCCGGGAGCCAAAGGAAGCGTCGCGTGGACAAGCCCCTAGATCTGATCGAGTTCGAGACCATGCTGCTCGGGCGCTATCTGACCCTGCTGACTCCGCGTGCGCGGGGCCTGGAGGGGCGCCTCGACCGGAGTGCCTATCTGCTGCTCAGCCGCATCCAGGTCGAGGGGCCGATGTCCATCGGGCAGCTCAGCGAGGCGTTCGGGCTGGACACCTCCACCCTCAACCGGCAGACCGCGGCCATGCTGCGGGCCGGGGTCGTGGAGCGGATGCCCGACCCCGACGGAGGCATGGCCCGCAAGTTCGCCATCACCGACGAGGGCGCGCGCCGGCTCGCGGCCGACCGAGCCCAGAACGTCAGCGGCCTGGACAAGGTCATGGTCGACTGGTCGCCCGAGGAGGTGGCCGAGTTCGCCGCCTACCTCAGCCGCCTCAACAGCGACGTCGAGCGCCTCGACGGCCGTCCCTGGCCGCGCGGCTGAGGCAACCGCCCTCGGTGGCCCGTCAGTTCACGTCGCCGAGGTCGAAGATCCCGTACCCGAACCCTCGCGCGGTGATCGTCGCCCCGTCGACGCGGACGCCGGAAACCTCCAGCGCCGTGGCGGCCCGGGCTTCGCCCACCTCGTAACCCGCCTCGTTCAGCTGCGGGTTGACGACCACCAGATACCGCCCTCCCCGCACGTACACGAACGGATATCCGGCGTTCAGCACCTCCACCGAGCCGTCCGAACCCAGCTCCGGGGAACTCGTGCGGAGCGCGATGAGACGTCGTACGAGGTGGAGGAGCGAGGTGTCGTCGGCGAGTTGGGCGGCGACGTTCGGGCGGTCCGGGGACGGGTCGACAGGGAGGTAGAGCCGGTCCGCGGGAGCGGTGGAGAAGCCCGCGTTCGGGCCCTCGTCCCACTGCATCGGAGTGCGGGAACCCGCTCGGTTGTAGCGGGGGCCCAGCACGCTGCCCTCCTTCTCGGGGAGGCCCGGGACATAGCGCATGCCGATCTCGTCGCCGTAGTAGATCGCCGGAAGCGTCGGCCAGGTGAGCTGGAAGGCGAAGGCGGCGGGGAGCTGCTCGGCGCTGCGGGGGCCGCAGTTGAGGCGCGAGAAGTCGTGGTTGGCGGTGGGCAGGGAGACGAAACCGCGGCCCGCCACGGCTGCCGACGCCTCGCGCCAGGCCTCGACGAACGGGTGCGGCGATCCCTTGCCGCTCGCGTCGAAGAAGCAGTCCAGCGGGTCCCAGGCCTCGTTGACCGTGCCCTCCGCGTTGCTCCACAGCGAACGCAGGGCGCGGCCGTCGGTGGGTCCGCCGAACTGGAGGAAGAAGTCGGTGTGGAAGCCGGCCGGAACGGACACTTCGGGCTCACCCCACTCCGAGAGCAGCACCGCGTCCGGATGCGCCTCGTCCAGCCAGTGGCGCAGTTCCGTCCAGATCCGCGCCGTCTCCACCCTGTCCGGGTCGTCCTTGACGAGCGACGCGGCCATGTCGACGCGGAAGCCGGACAGGCCCTTGCCGAGCCAGTGATCCATGATCGAGCGGAGCGCCGCGCGGTTGGCGCGCGGACCGTCCGCGTCGACCGGCTGCCGCCACGGCTCGGCCGGATTCTGCCGCGCGTAACCGAAGTTGAGAGCGGGCTGGAAGGCGAAGAAGTTCGGCAGGTAGCCGCCGGGGCGGGTGCCGGGGGAGGCGACGAAGCCCGCCCGATCGGCCTCGGGCGTCCAGATGTACCGGTCGTCACCGGGGTCGTTCGCGGACGCCCTGAACCACGGGTGCTCGTCGGAGGTGTGACCGGCCACGAGGTCCAGCAGTACGCGAATGCCGCGACGGCCCGCTTCCTCGACCAGCTCGACGAGGGCGTCGTTCGAGCCGTAACGCGGCGCGGTGTTGTAGTAGTCGGAGACGTCGTACCCGGCGTCCCGGAACGGTGAGACGAAACAGGGGTTGAGCCAGACGGTGTTGACGCCAAGCCACGTGAGGTGGTCGAGGCGCTCGGCGATTCCGGCGAAGTCGCCGATGCCGTCGCCGTTCGAGTCGGCGAACGACTGCGGGTAGATCTGGTAGAAGACGGCGTCGGCCAGCCAGGCGGGTGCGGGGCGGAACGAAGTCATGAAGTGGACCATAAGGCAGCGCACGGCGCTCACGCTGCCCCTAAGCTGATCGCGATGTTCACCCCGCAAGGTCCCACCTTCCGCGAACTGGCCGTGCAGGCCCTTTCGTCCATCGAGCACGGCTACGACCTGCTCGCGCCGAAGTTCGACCACACACCGTTCCGGACCCCGGACTCGATCCTCGACGCCGTGTCGTCGGCCCTGGAGCGGATCGGGCCCTTCGACCACGGCCTCGACCTGTGCTGCGGAACCGGCGCGGGGATGCGGGTGCTGAGTGACCTGTGCCGGGAGCGAGTCACCGGGGTCGACATCAGCGCCGGGATGCTGGCTGTCGGCCGGGAGCGCGCGGATGCCGCCGGTGCGCGTCCAGGGCGTGCGCCTCGGGTCGCCCGGGAGCGTGAGCCGCAGGTAGCCCGGGAGCGTGCGCCGCGGGTCGCCTGGGTGCGCGGTGACGCGCGTGCCCTGCCCTTCGCGTCCGCGTTCGACCTGGTGGTGAGCTTCGGTGCGTTCGGCCACTTCCTGCCGCGTGAGCTGCCGGGGCTGTTCGCCCAGGTCCACTCGGTGCTGAGGCCCGGCGGGCGCTTCGCGTTCCCGATCGCGGCTCCGCCCCGGCCGAGCTCGCCCTTCTACTGGGCCCTGCTGGGCTTCGACGCGGCGATGCGGGTGCGCAACGCCCTCTGGCGGCCGACGTTCGTCATGTACTACCGGGCCTTCCGGCTCGACGAGGTCCGCCGGGAGCTGGCCCTGGCCGGATTCGAGGTCGAACTGCTCGCGCTGCCCGAGTTCGGTACGCGTCCGGACGGCAGCCCGCGGTGCCGCATGGTCGTGGCCACGCGCTCGGACGGTCCGCCACCCGCGTAGGGATCTCCAGGCGTCGTCGGCGTCCCTGGGCGTCTTTGGTTTCCCCGGCTCCCTAGGCATCCGCAGGCGTTTCTCTCAGGTCCACCTGCCATGGTGGAGGCCTGCCCAGGGGGGCGTTTGTTTTTCAAACTCGCAGGACTATAGTGAGTCTACTTTTCCAACTTACTCACTGAGGCCAGGCAGGCGCGCGTGATCCAGGACGAGCGGCGCCCACTCGCCTCACCCCCATACCGGAGAACCCATGAACATCACCGGAGCCCTCACTACCGGCGTCACCCGCCAGGTCGAGGCAGTACTGACGGAGGGCCCGCGCCATGGCAACTGAGCTCCGCGAGAAGACCGGTCCGCTCGTCGCCGACAGCCGCAGTCGCCCGCTGCCGGTCCTGGTCGCCGCCTGCCTCGGCCTGTTCACCGTCTTCCTCCAGACCACCCAGACGATCAGCACCCTCAGCGCCGTCCAGGACGACCTGCACATCGCCTCGGCGGACCTGGTGTGGGTGGCCAGCATGTACACCCTGGTGGTCGCCTCCTGCGTGCTGGGTGCGGGCGGGCTCGCCGACCGGTGGGGGAGGCGGCGGATCTTCCTCGCCGGAGCCGCCGCGATGGCGGTGGGCGGGCTGATCCTGGTCTTCGCCACGAGCGTGGCCGTCGTTCTCGTCGGGCAGGCGGTCGCGGGGCTCGGCGGCGCGCTGATCACGCCCAGTTCCCTCGCGCTCATCACGCACGCCGTGCCCGACCCCCGGCGTCGCGCCGGAGCGATCGCCGCCTGGGCCGCGACCTCCGGACTCGGCCTCGCCATCGGCCCCGTCACCGCGGGCCTCGCGCTGCGCTGGTGGAGTTGGCACACCGCGTTCTGGCTCAACCTCCTCGTCGCCGCGTTCGCGGCGGCCGTCGCACTCCGCTACGTGGAGGAGTCCCGGAACCCGGGGCAACGCTTCGACTGGGCCGGACAGTTGACGTCCATGGGCGGCCTAGCCCTGATGGTCTACTGGCTGATCGACGGCGGCCACCACGGCTACGTCTCCGGCCGGGCTCTCACAGCCGCCGTCGGCGCGGTCGTGCTCCTCGCCGCCTTCGTGGCGGTCGAACTCCGCCGCACAGCCCCGATGATCGACCTGCGCCTGCTGCGCGACCCCTCCTACGCCGGTTCACTGCTGCTCGCCGCGACCGTCCTGTTCGCCTTCGTCGGCCTCGCCGTCCTGGAGGTCCTGTGGCTGCAACGGGTGCGGGGGCTGAGCGCGCTTCAGGTGGGCACCCAACTCCTCGCCGAATTCGGCACGTTCATCGCCGCCTCGGTACTGGCGGGAGTACTGCTGCGCCGACTCGGGCCGCGCACGCTGATCAGCGCCGGGCTGCTGATCGCGGCCGGCGGCGCCACGCTCTTCGCACGCGTGGACGCGGGCACGACGTTCAGCGGATACGCTCCCGCCCTCGCCCTCTTCGGCCTCGGCTGCGGTCTGGTGAACGCGCCGTCCACCGCGCTCGCCGTCAGCCATGTCCCGCGCGGTCGCGAGGGTGAGGCGGGCGGCACGGTGAACGCCGCCCGGCAGATCGGCGCCGTCCTGGGCACCAGCATCCTCGGGACGCTGATGACCTCGCGCTTCGACGACCGCGTCACCCAGGTCAGCGATCCGCGGGAGGCCTTCAGCTACGCCGTCGGTTACGCGTCGTGGGTCGTGGTGGCGGTACTGCTGGCCGGTGCCGCGCTGTCGCTCGGACTGTCCGGGTGGGCCCGGCGCACCGCCACGGCACGGCCGGCCGGGCAGCACTGACAACCGGGGCGGTCCCGGCTGCTCCGCCCCTTTCACCGGTCTGGCGCGGATCGGCCTCCGGTCTGCCGTTGGCTGTCCCCGGGCCGCTCCCGGTCTGAAGTTGGCTGTCCCCGGGCCGCTCCCGGTCCGCCGCTGGTCTGTCCCCAGTCCGCTCCCGGTCCGCTCCCGGTCTGCCCACGGCCGGGGGCAGACCGGTCGAACCGTCGCGACGCGCAGCGCGCCGCAGCACTGTGAGCCGTGCGATCAGCCTCGGATGAAGTCGAGAAGGTAGCCGTTGAAGGCCTGCTCGTACGCGCCCACGATGCCGTGCGACCCGCCCGGATAGACCTTCAGTGTCGCGTCCTTGACGAGTTCGGCCGTCTTGAGGGCCGCCGCGGCGATCGGCACGATCTGGTCGTCGTCGGCGTGCACGACCAGCGTCGGTACGTCGATCCGGGCCAGATCCTCGGTGAAGTCGGTCTCCGAGAACTGCTTGACGCAGTCGTACGCGGCCTTCAGCCCGGCCTGCATGCCCTGGAGCCAGAACTCGTCACGCTTGCCCTGCGAGACCGTGGAACCCTCGCGGTTGGCGCCGAAGAACGGCGAGCTCAGGTCCTGGTAGAACTGCGAACGGTCCGCCGCCACCCCGGCGCGGATCTCGTCGAACGCCTTGATGGGCGTGCCCTCCGGGTTGCCGTCCGTCTTCAGCATCAGCGGCGGGACGGCTCCCACCAGCACCGCCTTGGCGACCCGTGCGGAGCCGTGCCGGCCGATGTAGCGGGCCACCTCGCCGCCGCCGGTGGAATGCCCCACCAGGACCGCGTCGTGGAGGTCGAGCGACTCGATGAGTTCGGCCAGGTCGTCGGCGTACTGGTCCATGTTGTTGCCCTGCCACGGCTGCGCCGAGCGGCCGTGACCCCGGCGGTCGTGCGCCACCGCGCGGAAGCCGTTGTCGGCGACCAGCTTCAACTGCCCGTCCCACGCGTCCGCGTCGAGCGGCCAGCCGTGGCTGAAGACGACGGGCTGACCGGTGCCCCAGTCCTTGTAGTAGAGGTCGGTGCCGTCGGAAGTGGTGAACGTGCTCATGAGCCTTGCCTTTCGAGAGTTCGACGTCGCCGCCCGGAACAGCGGGGCACCCGGCGCGCCCGCGAGACGGCCGACCGTGCGATCAGCCACCGGCCACGCGATCGATCACCGGCCGTGGACGGAGACGGCAGGAAGGCGGCCGGTGGCGTCGGCCTGCGCGATCCGCCGGCCGCTTTCGCAGGTCACACCGCGACGCCCACCGGACGAGGTGCTGCTGGAACCATCCGATGGGCCGCATCGCTGTCTCGCACATTTATGCGCCTATGTCATAGTCCCCAGGAATCCCGGAGTGTGCAACGCGTCCCGCCGCCGTCCGGCGACTGATGCCGTTGGACGGGAAGATCCAGTTCGGGTGGGCACCCGTGGCGGGCCGTGGCGCCCCCGGCATCCGGCGCCGGAGCACTCAGCCCGCCGCGGGCAGAGTGAACTCATAGACCAGCGCGTCCTGTTGGGCGTCCGCGACGAGGTCGGTGATCTCCAGCGGCCGGTCGTACTGGTCGTGCACGCGCCGGGTGACCCGCACCGACTGCGGGAGCCGGGTGATGGAATCCCGGTGGTGCAGGGCCAGCCCGGCCTTGCGCATCCAGTCGTAGGCGCGGCGCAGTTGCGCCGAGGCGGTGCCGTCGGCCCGGTCGCGGTAGCGGGCCAGCTCCTCGACCTCGGCCACCGCGACGGCGGAGAAGGACGTCACGGCCGTACGCTGCCCGCTCCCGTCCGCCGCGGCCGACTCGTAGCGGTGCACCAGCGTCGGCCGTCGCGGGGCGAGCCCCAGGGCGTGCGCGTGTTCCGGCGGCGGAGTCTCCCAGGTCACGGTGGTCCGGTGAACGGTGCCCGGTTCGGCAGCCTGCGCTCCCAGCGGGAAGTCCAGTGACGGGACGTGCTCGGCGGTGCTGCTCGGCAGGGTCGCGTGACTGCCGCGCCGGTCGGTGGAGACCAGACCGCCGCGCCGCAGCATCTGTAACGCCTGCCGTACGGTCTCGCGGCTCACGCCGAACCGGCTGGCCAACTCCCTCTCTCCCGGCAGTCGTTCGCCAGGCGGAATGGTCCCGTCGCGCAGATCGCCGAGCAACTGCGCGGCGATCAGCGAATAGCGGGGCTCGTGGTCGGATGGGTGGGCGGTGCGGGCCATGTCCGCGCCCCTCCTGCGTGGTGAAGAGACATACCTGTGGTGACAACACCGGTGTGGTGACGAAACGTAGCCGTGCGGGCTCGTTGCGCGACCAGATCTAAGCATTGGTCTAAACCACCTGGGAAGGGTAGTCGGGCAGTTCGGCCGGTTTCGGTCCGCGGGCCCGCCCCGGCGTGCACCGCGGGGGTGCCTTCGGAGTGCGCTGTGAAGGGCGCCCACGAGAGCCGTCTTCCTTGGGGTGTCGGCGATGTGCGGGCCCATGCGGTTCATGACGTGTCCCAGCGAGACCCCGCCTCCGGGTCCGCGAGACCGCAGGAGCCGCCGAAGCCGCCGAAGCCGTCATGTCCGAAAGCTCTCGGGGTCCCCGGACCGTATTCGTCATCGCGTGATCTCCCGCAGGCCACCCAACACCCGTACTGTGCCGGTGAGTTGACCGATGAGACGCAGGAGGCATGGGGACAATGCGGAGACACGTGCAGTTGATGGCCCGTACCGGACTCACGGTGGCGACGGCGAGCGTGCTGGCCCTCGCCACGAGCCCTCAGGCGACGGCCGCCGACCTGTCGTACTCGTCCAGCACCTCCGTGGGCGTCCACAACGCCTACGAGAAGGCGAAGTACCCCTACTTCGCCGACGCCCTCGACTCCGGCGCCGGGATGCTCGAACTCGACGTGTGGACCAACGTGTTCGGCGCCTCCTGGCGGGTCTCGCACAGCAACCCGCTCGGCAACGACAACAACTGCGTGAACGCGGCCAACGCCTCCGAGCTGCGTACCAAGGCCACCAACCGCGGCCTCGGCGGCTGCCTCGCCGACATCAAGGCCTGGCACGACGCCAACCCCGGCCACCGGCCGATCCAGCTGAAGATAGAGATGAAGGACGGTTTCCTGGGCACCAGCAACCGCGGTCCCGCCCAGTTGGACGCCCTGCTCACCTCGAAGCTCGGTGACGCGCTGCTCCGCCCCGCCGACATCACCGGCACGCACGCCGACCTCGACACCGCGGTCCGCGCCGACGGCTGGCCCGCGCGCTCGGCGCTGGCCGGCAAGTTCATCGTCGAACTGATCCCGGGCACCGTCGAGGAGAGCAACCCCTTCGACACGCTCTGGACGGACCGCGAGTACGCCACCCACCTGCGCGACCTGGCCGCCGCCGGACGTCTGCGCGAGGCGGCCGCCTTCCCCGCCGTGCACAAGGCGGCCACCGGTGATCCCCGCACCCGCTACGCCGACACCACGATCCGCCCGTGGCTCGTCGTGTTCGACGGCGACGCGGCCACCTACGCGAACGGCACCATCGACACCGCCTGGTACGACGACCGGCACTACCTCGTGGTCATGACCGACGCCCACAATGTGGCGCCGGCCATCGACGGGACCAACCCCACCCAGCAGCAGGCGCTCGACCGCGTTGCCCTCCTCGCCGGGCAGCACGCCAGTGTCGTCTCCGCCGACTGGTACCCGCTGCCCGCCGTCCTGTCCACGGTCGTCCCGCGCGGATAGCCGGACCCGGACGTCCCCGGACGCGGGAGCGTCCGCACGTCCTCAGAGGCGGGAGGAGAGCCAGCTCAGTTTGGCCGCCTCCTGGTAGGTGCCGCCGCCCTCGTGGTCGTTGAAGTCGTACACCTCGATCGCCTTGTCCCTGGACGCCCACGCGTTGAAGGCGGCGAACACCGTGGACGGCGGGCAGGTCTGGTCCTCCAGGGCGACCGAGAAGAGGGCCGGCGCCCGGCCGCGCGCGGCGAAGTGCACGCCGTCGAAGTAGGAGAGCGTGCGCAGCACTTCGTCCGTGCGGCCCCGGTACGTCTTTAGGTAGCTGCCGATCTCCCGGTAGGGCTGACGGTCCGTCAGCGTGGTCGCCCGGGGGAAGTCGCACAGGAACGGCACGTCCGGTGCGATCGCCGCCAGGTCGGGGACCAGGCCGCCCACCGCGATGGTGATGCCGCCGCCCTGGCTGCCGCCGACGGCCGCCGTGCGCGCCGCGTCGACCAGGTCGTGCGAGCGGGCCGCCTCCACCGCGCGCACGGCGTCCGTGAACACCCGCCGGTAGTAGTAGTTCTCGGGAGCGTCCAGGCCCCGGGTCATGTATCCCGGATACGCGGGCGCGCTCCCCACCGGATCCGGCGTCTCGCCGCCGCCCCAGGCGCTGCCCTGCCCGCGTGTGTCCATCACGAAGTGCGCGTAGCCCGCCGAGGCCCACAGCAGGTGGGTGTGCGCGAGGCCGCGTCCGCCGCCGTACCCGACGAACTCGACGACCGCGGGCAGGGGCGAGGTCGCCCCGGCCGGCAGGGTCAGCCAGCCCTTGACCGGGTGCCCGCCGAACCCGGCGAACGTCACGTCGTGGACCTCGACCGTCTTCAGATGCGTCTCAACCGGCTCGAAGCGGGCGTCGAGGTCGTGTTCGCGCGCCTCCTGAAGGGTCTTGGCCCAGAAGGTGTCGAAGCCCTCGGGCTCCACGGACGCGCTGCGGTAGCCGCGGAGTTCGTCGAGAGGGAGGTCGAACAGGGCCATGAAGGACCACCTTTGGCGTCGGGCCCTGGCAGCGGGCTCTGGCAGCGGGCACTGGCACCCGGGTGCGGATGATCACACCGTACGTGGGCCGCCGACCGAGCCGCCAGACATTCCGGCTCGCGCCCCCTGCCCAGCGTCTCCTGCCCCTTCGCCCCCTGCTCCGAGGCCCGCCCCGAGGGCCGGTACGCGGCGCCGCCGGTGCGCCTCCCGCACCGGTGCGCAGGGATTCCGCCCCCGAACGACTGATCGGCGCCCGTCGTGGAACCCGACCGACACCGGCAGGACCTGGCAGGCGCCCCTTCGCGTCGGCTGTCCCGATGTCCCCGGTTCCCGGTTCCCGACACCCGAAAGGCACGCGTCATGAATCCCGGCACCCGCACCATCACCGTAGGCATCGACGGTTCGCGGGCGAGCCTGGACGCCGCGGACTGGGCCGCCCGCGAGGCTCAGCGCCGCCGACTCCCGCTGCGTCTGCTGCACGCGATGCCAGGGCAGGCCGGGCCGTCCCGGATCCCGGACCCCGGGACCGACCACACCCGAACGGCACTCGACCGGGCGGCGATCCAACTCTCCTACGCCCACCCGGCATTGGACATCATCGCGCGCGACACCGACACGCCCGCCGTACCGGCGCTGCTCGCGGCGGCGGAGGAGGCCGAGACCCTGGTCCTCGGCTCGCGCGGTTCGACCGGGTTCACGGGCTTCGTGGTCGGCTCGGTCGCCCTCGCCGTCACGGCGCGCGCCGAACGACCGGTCGTCGTCGTGCGCGCGGGTGAACTCCCCGAGGACGAACGGATGCCCGTGGCCGACGGCACACCGTCGAGCGCGGCTCCCTATCTGCCGGTCGTCCTCGGCCTCGACCTGAGCCACCCGGCCGACGACCTCATCGGGTACGCCTTCGACAGGGCCGCGGTCCGCTCCGCGCCCCTGCACGTCGTACACACCTGGACCGTTCCGCCGCCGCGCGGCCACGTGCCCGTCGTACCGCGGGAGGGAGCCGCGACCGAGCGCGGGGAGGGCACCTGGCAGGTGCTGACGAGCACCCTTCAGCCGTGGCGCCGCAGGTTCCCGGAGACGGCCGTCTCCGAGCAGGTGATCTACGGCCATCCCGGGCACCATCTGCTGATGGCCTCCACCCAGGCGGGTCTGCTGGTCACCGGGCGCAGGTCGGGCGAGAACCTGGGCCGTTCCGCGCACTCGCTCATCCACCACGCGATGTGCCCGGTCGCGGTCGTGCCGCACGGCTGAGGACCGGTCAGCGGCGCGAGCGGATCATCCCCGGGAGCGGGTCACGCCCGGCTGCCTCAGCCGAATCGCTCGATACGGATCCGGTCCACCGGCTGGCCCGCCGCCACCAACAGCCGCGACGCGTGCTCGGCGAACCCGTTGGAGCCGCACACGTAGGCCTCCCAGCCACCCGGTGGCTGTTTCGCCAGGAGCGGCGCCAACCGCTCCGCCGTCAGCCGCCCGACCGGCACACCGTCGGGCGCGCTCCGGGTGAAGACGGTCGTGGTCTCCTCGCCGTACTCCCGTGCGTAGATGAGCTCTTCGGGACTCCGGGCCGAGACAAGCAGCCGCAGGGGCACGTCCAGGCCGCGCGCCCGGTGGTGCCGCAGCATCGACATCAGCGGTACGACACCGGAGCCGGCCCCGATGAGCAGCGCGGGCCGGTCGCCGGGCCAGGCGAAGAAGCCGCTGAGCGGGCCCCGCACCTCCACCTCGTCCCCGACCTCGGCCACGCCGTGGAACCAGCCGGAGACCTCGCCACCCTCGACATGGTCAAGAGTCAGTTCGACGTGGCCCTCGTCGTCGGGCGGAGAGGCGATGGAGTAGTGGCGCTGCGCCGCGTAACCGTCCCCCGCCGTGAGCCGCAGCATCAGATGCTGGCCGGGCAGATGCCCCGCCCACCGGGGCACCGCGAAGCGGAACGTGGTGGCGTGCGGGGTCTCCCGGCGGATCTCGGTGAGCGTCGCCGTCTGCCAGGTGGCCGCCGCCCGGTTGCTCACGGCGATCCGCCCGGGCACGGCGAAACCGGTACGCGGCACGAAGGCCCCGGCGGTCGTCCCGCTCGTCATCCCGGTCGTCGTCCCGGCAGTGGTCCGGGTCGTCGTCCCGGTCGTGGTCTCAGTCATCGGTCGTCGTCTTCTCAGTCACCGGAGTAGCGCTGCTCTTCCCAGGGGTTGCCGCGTGCGTGGTAGCCGTTCTGTTCCCAGAAGCCCGGCTCGTCGTGGTCCAGGAGCCGCAGGCCCGCCACCCACTTGGCGCTCTTCCAGAAGTACAGATGCGGCACGATCAGCCGCGCCGGGCCGCCGTGTTCGGCGGACAGCGGCTTCCCGTCGTACTCCCACACGATCCAGGCACGGCCACCGGTCAGGTCGGCGAGCGGGAGGTTGGTGGTGTACCCGGTGTGCGAGTAGGCCACCGCGTGCGTGGCGGTCGCCGCCGGGCCCACCGCGTCGAGGAACGTGTCCAGGGAGACGCCCCCGAAGCGCACGCCGAACTTCGACCAGCTCGTCACGCAGTGGATGTCGCCCTCGTACGCCGACGCGGGCAGCGTGTGCGCCTCGTCCCAGTCCCAGGTGCGCGGCGCGGCCACCAGACCGTCGATCCGGAAGGTCCAGTCGGAGGGCGCCAGATCGGGGGTGACCTCGGCGGACAGCACGGGCCAGTCGTCGCCGGCATCGTACTGGCCGGGCGGCAGTCCGGCGTTGTGGGTGCGCGGGCGCCCGGTGAAACCTCGGGTGACGTTCATAGGGGTGGTGCCTCCAGACCGCCGGGAGCGGGAGTCCGCCGGTCGAGCGTGATCAGTGCTTACGCATTCAACCGTACGTGCCCTTGAGCGGTGCCCGCGCCCCCGTGGGGGCCCCGATCATTGCGGACATATGAACACTCCGAAGGCCGGGGAATAGCCGTGCCGTGATCGTCCTTGCCGCTAGAGCCGAACTTGGTGGCAGCTACAGACACCGCAGGTGGAAGTGGTCCCGGTACCCGGTGACAGCGAAGGAGAGTGAGGGAGCACATGCCCAAGGCGTACGTCTTCACGCGGTACGGCGGCCCGGAGACCGAGGCACTGGTGGAGCTGGACCGGCCGACACCGGGCCCCGGCCAGGTACTCGTCGCGGTGCGCGCGGCGGGCGTCAACCCCGTCGACTGGAAGCAGCGGACGGGGTACACGCGTCCGGGCGGCCCCGGTCGCGACCTGCCCGCCGTGTTCGGCAACGAGGTCGCGGGGGTCATCGAGGAGACCGGCGCCGACGTGACCGGCTTCGCCGCCGGGGACGAGGTCTTCGGCAACCCGGTGGCCGGCGGATACGCCGAGTACGCCCTGCTCCCCGTGAACGTGACCGCGCGCAAGCCCGCCGGGCTGTCCTACCAGGACGCCGCGGCCCTGCCCGTCGCCGCGGCGACCGCGTACGACGGGATCCACCAGCTCGCCCTGCCCTCCGGCGCGACCGTACTGATCACGGGTGCGGGCGGCGGCGTGGGCGTCGCGGCCACGCAGATCGCGCGGGCCCTGGGGCTCCGGGTCGTCGGGGTCGCGAGCGACGGCAAGAAGGACCTCGTCGAGTCGCTCGGCGCCGTGCACGTCCCCTCCGGACCGGAGCTGGCGGAGCGCGTCCACGCGGCGGCGCCCGACGGTGTCGACGCCGTCTTCGACCTGGTCGGCGGCGAGGTGCTGGAGGCCGCGGCGACCCTGCTCACCGACCCGGGGAAGCTGATCACCGGCGCCGACCGGGAGACCGTCGCGCGGCTCGGCGGCGCACCCGTCGAACGGGCCCGCACCTCCGCCGTGCTCGACAAGGTCGCCGCGCTCGCCGTCACCGGCACACTGCGGCCGTTCGTGACGCGGACCTTCCCGCTGGACCGGGCGGGCGAGGCGCTGCGCACGGTGGAGGACGGGCACGCGCGCGGCAAGATCGTGATCGAGGTCTCCGCATGAGCGCGCATCCCCTGGACAATCCGGCGCTGGGCGCGCTGACAGGACCGCACGCCCACTTCGCCGAACGCCGTGGCCGCGTCCTGCGCTACCCCCGTGACGTGTCGCCGTGGCTCGCGCTCCCCGACGACCCGGACGCCGACGACTGGGCGGACCTCGCCGCCCTGGTCGGACCGGGCGGCGACGCCCCACTGGCCGGTTACACCGGGCCCACCCCGGAGGGCTGGGAGGTGACGCTCAGCATCGAGGGCGTCCAACTGGTCGACGACGGGATCGCCGCCGCGCCGGACCCCGAGGCGGTACGGCTCGGCGCCGCCGACGTACCCGAGATGCTGGACCTGGTCGAGCGGACCCGGCCCGGCCCCTTCCTGCCGCGCACCGTGGAACTCGGCACCTACCTGGGGATACGCAGGAACGGCGCCCTGATCGCCATGGCGGGGGAGCGGCTGCACCCGCCGGGCTGGACCGAGATCAGCGCGGTCTGCACCGACCCGGACTTCCGTGGCGAGGGCCTGGCCACCCGGCTGATCCTGGCCGTCGCGCACGGCATCCGCGAACGCGGCGAGACCCCGTTCCTGCACACCGCCGCGACCAACACGAACGCCATCCGCCTCTACGAGTCCCTGGGCTTCAGGCTCCGCCGCGACACCCTCTTCTCGGCGGCACGCGTGCCCGAGCACGCCGAGGCGTTCGCCGACAGGAGCTAGGAGCTAGGAGCCAGGAGCCAGGAGCTAGGGGCGGGGGAGCCGGGCCGGGAGGAGCCGGCCGGGTGCCAGGGCCTAGTGAGCTGGTTCGGAGATGCGTGAGCAGTAGCGGCAGATGCGGTCGAGGATCTGGTCGGCGGTCTTGGTCCATTTGAAGGGCCTGGCCTG